>NZ_JAVAJJ010000002.1:0-567504 GCF_052112305.1 Pseudomonas sp. QLc11A | reverse complement strand
CAGGGTCAGCCCGGTGTTGTCCACGGAATCGGTGATGGTGGTCACGGCTGGCGCGGTGTTCGGCACCAGGTTCTCGAAATTGCCGCCTGTGGTACCGGTGATGGTAGTGCTGACGGTGCTGCCGTTGTTATAGACGTCATTGGCCGAGGTCGGCACGTTCACGGTGCCGCTGGTCTGGCCGGCGGCGATAGTGATGGTCGAACCGTTGGACAGAGTGACGGTTACTGGCGTCTGTGCCGGATTGCTCAGGGTCGCGGTGTAGGTGATCTGGCCGCCTTCGGTGACGGTGTTGCCGGCCGTCAGGGTGACCGTGGTGGTGTCGAGGGTATCGGTGACCTGGGTCGCGGCCGGGGTAGTCGGCGGCGTCACAGTAATGCCGCTGCCGCCGCTGGTGCCGGTGACAGTTACATCGATTTGGGTCGCGTCGTTATAGACAGTGTCGTTCGCAGCCAATGGCACGTTGACTGTGCCGGTGGTCGCGCCTGCGGGAATCACGATCACGGCGCCGTTGGATAACGTGACAATCAGGTCGGTCAGTGGTGCCTGGGTCAGGGTCGCGGTGTACACCAGCACGCCACCAGCCTCGGTGATGGTCGGCGTGGCACTGAGGCTGAGGACTGATTCACTCGGGGAATTGGCGTTGGCGTTGGCATTAACGTTGGCGCTGGTGGACTGGCTACCCGGGATTTCCAGGGTCGTTTGCCCGGCAGGGTTGATACCCGCGGTTGGGAAACCGATGGTCGGGTCGACACGGCCAGCCGTGGCGTCGAGCATCACGACGCTGTGACCGCCCCCGGCGGCACCGCCAGAACCTGCTGCAGTCGGGCCGGCAGCGGTGGCTTCAAGGTCTTTGGTCGGGTCGGCACCGGCGGCAATGGCTTGTTGCAGCTCTTCTACCGAAGGCGCGGCTTGCGCAGTGGCGGCTGCCAGGTCAGCACTGGAGTCCGGCGCGTCAGCGCTCCATTGGGTGTCACGGCCCAGATCGAGCGTACGGCCATCGGCCAGTTCCAGAGACACGGCACCAGAAAGGCCAGTATCGACCTGGTCGCCGGCAAACAGTTTGTCGCCTTCAACGAGAACTCGGCGGATGCCCTCCGGGGACACCACGAAAACCTGACCGACAATGCTTTTGACGATGGCAACAACACTGCTCATTGAAGACTCTCCGGGGTGTCACGTTCAGTTGACTTCCATAGACCTGATGGCGTCTGCGCCGACCAGTCTGGACGTTCTTTGCAAAATAGATGCACAAATTTGACGCGCTAATTCGTCAATATTTTGGCTATAATTTTTCGTTATTAACCTTATGCCAAACTATTGACCTTCTTGGATCCATCCTAAACAATCGTCCCAGTAATGTCACATTGATATTTGAGCTGTGACCCTGTCCTCGGTATGTGATCCAGTTCCGCTTTTGAGCTTTCCGACATACGGTCATTCCGCTCGCCATCTTCCGACACGGCGCGTTTTTCAGTCGTGATTCAAGACAAGAAGTCCTGGGAAATTCCTACAATGCGTTCGCCTTTGTTCATGGCTCTACCTTTCGCTATCGCCGCGTCTTTCGTCCAGGCGCAATCCTTACCAGAAGCCATGCAACAAGCGCTGGATGTCCATCCGGAGGTCCAGGCAGGTGTCAACAGCCGGTTGGCGGCTGATTATCAGCTGAAGGCTGCGAAAGGCGGGTACTTGCCACGGGTCGACCTGCTGGGCGGCTATGGTCGTGAAGGCACCGATAGTGTGACGACGCGAGACGGCAGCAACAATCACTGGGAAACCCTGAACCGCAGTGAATCGAGCTTGCGACTGACCCAAATGGTTTTTGACGGTTTTGCGACGACCAGCGAAGTAGGGCGTCAACAAGCCACCGTCAACTCCCGTGCCTATTCGCTGCTGAGTACTTCCGAGCGTACCGGGCTGACCGTGGCCCAGGTTTATCTCGACGTGCTGACCCGGCGCGAATTCGTGCGCCTGGCCGAGGACAACCTCAAGAGCCACCAACGCATTTACGACCAGATCCAGCTGCGCACCCAGCGTGGCGTCGGTAGCGGCGCCGACCTCGATCAGGCCGAGGCGCGGATGGCCCAGGCGCGCAACAACCTGATCACCGAACAGACTAACCTGGCTGATGCCGAGACCAACTACCTCTCCGCTGTCGGCCAGATGCCCGATCAACTGGAGCGCCCGGCGAGTTTCCTGGCGCTGATGCCGGCCAACCTGAATGAAGCCCGCGCGCAGATGCTGGAAAACAGCCCGATCCTGCGCTCGGCCGAATCCGACATCGCCGCTGCCGAAAAGCAGTACGACACGGCCAAGTCGACCTTCTACCCACGCTTCGATGCTGAGTTGGGCCGCACCGCAGACAACGATATCGATGGTCAGAATGGCCACAACAACGAATGGCAGGCCATGCTGCGCATGCGCTTCAACCTGTATGCCGGCGGCAGCAACAAGGCCGACCTGGAATCAAAGTCCTACCTGTCGAACCAGGCGTTGGACATCCGCAACAACGCCCTGCGCCAATTGAATGAAGAGCTAGGCCTGGCCTGGAACGCCCTGAACAACGCCAATGCCCAGGTGCCGATCGCCCAGCAGTACGTTGATCACAGCACCGCCGTGCGTACCGCTTACCAGCGTCAGTTCAGCCTCGGCGAGCGCACTCTGCTCGATTTGCTCGACAGCGAGAACGAGTTGTTCACCTCTTCTCACCGTCTGGTGGAGATCAAGAACATTCAGTTATTTACTCAGTACCGAATCAAGGCGACCATGGGCGAGTTGCTCAAGAGCCAGGGAGTGGTCGCACCATTGGCATCCGTTGTGCAGAACGACGTGAAGCCCAAGGTCCAATTGCCCGGTATGAATTGAGCAGGACCTTCATTGTTCAATTGTTAGCCAAGAGTGCCGAGCGTGGAATCAGAAGTCAGTCGGGTTCAACTCATTCATGATCCGCGCGCGTTGCATGACGATCCGTTGCTGGATGGTCTGCTCGCTCTTTGCATGCTGCACCAAAAGCCGGCCAGCGCGGCCATGCTCACCACCGGCCTGCCACTGCCCGAGCAGCGTTTGAGTGTCGAGCTGCTGCCACGCGCGGCGGCTCGCGCGGGGCTGCAAGGCCGGGTGCTGCAGCGCAAGCTGGAGGACATTCCGGCGATTGCCATGCCAGCATTGTTGCTGCTCAAGGACGGTCGCAGTGCCGTCCTGCTTGGCTGGCAAGGCGAAGATCAGGCGCGGGTGCTGCTCAGCGAAAGCGATGGCGGTGAGTCCCTGGTCAGCCGCGAGCTGCTGGCCGACGATTACACTGGCAAAGTCTTTTTTGCCCAGCCACAGCACAAATTCGACGTCAATCACGGCACGCTGATTCCGCGTGCGCGCTCGTGGTTCCGCGACACTCTCAAGCGTTCGCGCTGGTTGTACGCCGACGCCATTGCCGCCAGTTTCCTGATCAACATCATTGCCATGGCCGCGCCGTTGTTCGTGATGAACGTCTACGACCGTGTCGTGCCGAACCAGGCCGAAGCGACGCTATGGGTGCTGGCCGTCGGCATCTCTGGCGCCTACCTCTTCGACCTGATCCTCAAAAGCCTGCGCAGCTTGTGCCTGGATCTGGCCGGCAAGAAAACCGACCTGATCATCTCGGCCACGCTGTTCGAGCGCATCGTCGGCATGACCATGAAATACCGGCCGGCACGGGTCGGCAGTTTTGCCCAGAACATCCATGAGTTTCAGAGTCTGCGCGATTTCCTCGCCTCGCTGACCCTCACCAGCCTGATCGACCTGCCGTTCACCCTTTTGATTTTCATGGTTATCGCGATCCTCGGCGGCCATCTGGTGTGGATACCGGTGCTGGCATTCCCGATCGCCCTGGCCATCGGCTATGCGTTGCAGAAACCCCTGGTAGCGACCATGGAGCGGACCATGGCGCTGGGGGCCGAGCGTCAGTCGAGCCTGATCGAAACCCTGGCCGGGCTGGATGCGGTAAAGGTCAACAACGCCGAAAGCGAACGCCAGTATCAGTGGGAACAGACCATCGGCACCCTCAGTCGCCTTGAATTGCGGGTGAAGATGCTGTCCGGCCTGGCGATGAACATCACCTTGCTGATCCAGCAACTGGCCGGGGTGATCATGATTGTCTTCGGTGTGTACCAGATCATCGACGGTCACCTGAGCATGGGCGGCCTGATTGCCTGCTACATGCTCAGTGGTCGTGCGCTCAGCCCGCTGGCGTCGCTCTCCGGGTTGCTGACGCGCTATCAGCAGGCGCGGGTGACCATGACGTCCGTCGATCAAATGATGGAACTGCCCCAGGAGCGCAATTTCGAAGAGCGCCCGCTCAGCCGCAAGATATTGCAGGGCGCCATTGAGTGCCGCCAGCTCAATTTCACGTACCCCCAACAGCAGAACCTGGCGCTGAAGAACATCAATCTGTCGATTCAGCCCGGTGAGAAAATCGGCATCATTGGCCGAAGCGGCTCGGGCAAGAGCTCGCTGGCCAAACTGCTGGTAGGGCTCTATCAGCCGGATGATGGCTCGCTGTTGGTCGATGGTGTGGATATCCGCCAGATCGACGTCAGTGAGCTGCGCTACAACATCGGCTACGTGCCCCAGGACATTCAGTTGCTCGCCGGCACCTTGCGCGACAACCTGGTCTCCGGTGCGCGGTATGTCGAGGATGAACTGGTGCTGCAAGCGGCAGAACTGGCCGGTGTCCACGAATATGCGCGCCTGCATCCGCAGGGTTATGAGCTGCAAGTGGGCGAGCGCGGGCAGAACCTCTCCGGCGGCCAACGGCAAAACGTTGCCCTGGCCCGTGCGTTACTGCTCAATCCGCCGATCCTGCTGCTCGATGAACCGACCAGTGCCATGGATAACACCGGTGAAGAGCGCCTCAAGCAGCGCCTGGCAGCCGTGATCGAAAACAAGACCGTGGTGCTGGTGACGCACCGGGCATCGCTGTTGTCGCTGGTGGATCGGCTGATCGTGATCGACCGCGGGCAGATACTCGCCGACGGCCCGAAAGCTGCGGTGATGGAAGCGTTGAAGAAGGGGCAGATCAGTGTTGCTTAAGTCGGGTAAGGGTTCGATCCTTCGCTACTTCAAGGGCTCTTCTTCGCTCCAGGGCCAGCCGCTGCCGGAGGTCAACAAGGCGTTGATCGAAGATGCGCCGCGTGTGGTGCGGCTGACGATCTGGGCGATCATCGCGTTCTTCGTCTTCCTGATGTTCTGGGCCAACTTCGCGGTCATCGACGAAGTGACCAAGGGCGATGGCAAGGCGATTCCATCGTCGAAGATCCAGAAAATCCAGAACCTTGAGGGCGGTATCGTTTCCGAGCTGTTCGTCAAGGAAGGCCAGATCGTCGACGCCGGTGCGCCGCTGCTTCGCCTGGACGACACGCGATTTGCCTCGAACGTCGGAGAAACCGAGGCCGATCGGTTGTCGATGGTGCTGCGGGTCGAGCGCCTGAGTGCCGAGGTCGACGATCGTCCGTTGAACTTCCCCGAGGATGTACTCAAGGCCGTGCCGGGCCAGGCCAAGAGCGAAGAGTCGCTCTATATCAGCCGCCGCCAGCAGTTGCATGACGAGATTGGCGGTTTGCAGGAGCAGTTGATCCAACGTCAGCAGGAGCTGCGCGAGTTCACCTCCAAGCAGGCGCAGTACCGCCAGCAATTGGGCTTCCAGCGTCAGGAAATCAGCATGTCCGAGCCATTGGTGGCCCAGGGCGCGGTATCGCCGGTGGAAGTCCTGCGCCTCAGGCGTGCCGAAGCGGAGACCCGTGGCCAGCTCGACGCCACCACCCTGGCAATTCCGCGAGCCGAGTCGGCGATCAAGGAAGTGCAGCGCAAAATTGACGAAACCCGCGGCAAGTTCCGTAGTGATGCCCTGACCCAACTCAATGAAGCACGCACCGATCTGAACAAGGCCCAAGCCACCGGCAAGGCCCTGGAAGACCGGGTCAGCCGGACGCTGGTCACCTCGCCGGTGCGGGGTATCGTCAACAAGCTGCTGGTCAATACCATTGGCGGGGTTATCCAGCCAGGCAGCGACCTGGTGGAAATCGTACCGCTGGACGACACCTTGCTGGTCGAGGCGAAGATCCGCCCGCAGGACATTGCGTTCCTGCATCCGGGGCAGGAAGCGACGGTGAAATTTACCGCCTATGACTACACCATCTACGGTGGGATGAAGGCCAAGCTGGAACAGATCGGTGCCGACACCATTACCGACGAAGACAAGAAAACCACCTACTACATCATCAAGCTGCGCACCGACCGCAGCCACTTGGGCACCGACGAAAAACCCTTGTTGATCATTCCGGGGATGGTCGCTTCCGTGGACATCATCACCGGCAAGAAGACTGTCCTCAGCTACCTGCTCAAGCCGATCATCCGCGCGCGGGCCGAGGCGCTGCACGAGCGCTAGATCTTTAGTGGATTCACTGGCCCCATCGCGGGCAAGCCCGGCTCCCACAAGGTTCTTTGTTGAAACACGATCATGTGTTTGACACAAAAACCTGTGGGAGCCGGGCTTGCCCGCGATGGCGTCAGTCATAGCACCACAATCCTGTCAGTAAGTGACAAAAAACGTCACTCCACAATCCACGCAGTTCCTTTTCAATCGCCATATCGTTATTCATTAACGGTATTTAAATTTCAATTCTTATACCTATAAAGTCAATCTCCTGCGTACCTGCCGACCAATCGGCGCGCCGCACGACACGAACCAACACGGGACCTCCGTGAGTTTCTGATCGACGCGCGCGCCTTTGAGCGTGCCGTGCGTGGGAGTGATTTATGTCTGCAGCTTCAGCTTCGCCAAGCATCGCGCCACAATTCTTTGATATCCGCCCGTTCAGCGGAGCGGTGGGCGCCGAAATCCTCGGCCTCGATTTGTCCCGCCCGATCAATGATCAGGACTTCGCACGCATTCACCGCGCGCACCTGGACCATCATGTGGTGGTGTTCCGCGACCAACGCATCACCCCCGAACAGCACATCGACTTCAGCCGCCGTTTTGGCGTATTGCAGATCCACGTGCTCAAACAGTTCCTGCTGGCAGGGCATCCGGAAATCCTCATCGTTTCCAACATCGTCGAAAACGGCCAGAACATCGGCCTGGGCGACGCCGGCAAGTTCTGGCATTCCGATCTCTCCTACAAACAACTGCCGAGCCTGGGTTCGATGCTGCATGCCCAAGAGCTGCCCTCGGAGGGCGGCGACACCTTGTTCGCCGACATGCACAAGGCCTGGGACAACCTGCCCGAGGCGCTGCGCAAAGCGGTGGAAGGCCGCTCGGCCGCGCACTCCTACACGGCGCGTTACAGCGAAACCAAATTCGAAGGCAACTGGCGCCCGACCCTGACCCCGGAGCAACTGGCCCAGGTCGCGGAAGTGGTACACCCGGTCGTGCGGACACACCCGGAAAACGGCCGCAAGGCCTTGTTCGTCAGCGAGGGGTTCACGACCCGCATCGTTGGCCTGCCGGAGGACGAGAGCCAACAACTGCTGGCCGAGCTCTACGCCCACAGCGTGTTGCCGCAAAACATCTACCGCCATCAATGGCAGCCCCATGACCTGGTGTTCTGGGACAACCGTTCGCTGATCCACCTTGCTGCCGGATGCCCCAGCCATCTGCGCCGCAAGCTGTATCGCACCACCATCCAGGGCGACGCGCCTTTCTGAATTGCCGGAGAATTGATCATGTTCAAACGTCTGCCCTTTGCACCCCTGGCCGCCGCCATCGGCCTGGGTTTCAGTCTGATCGCCGGCAGCCTGGTCGCGCCGACCGTGGCCCATGCCGAAGGTGAAATCCGCATCGCCGAACAGTTCGGCATCGTCTACCTGCTGCTCAACGTGGTGCGCGATCAGAACCTCATCGAGAAGTACGGCAAGCAGGAAGGTATCGACATCAAAGTCGACTGGACCCAGCTCTCCGGCGGCGCGGCGGTCAACGATGCGCTGCTGTCCGGCTCGATCGACATTGCCGGTGCCGGTGTCGGCCCGCTGTTGACCATCTGGGACCGCACCCACGGCAAGCAGAACGTCAAGGCCGTGGCTTCCCTCGGCAACTTCCCGTACTACCTGGTGAGCAATAATCCGAAGGTCAAAACCATTGCCGATTTCACCGAGAAGGACCGCATCGCGGTGCCCGCAGTGGGCGTGTCGGTACAGTCACGCTTCCTGCAATACGCGGCCGCCAGGCAGTGGGGCGACAAGGAATTCAACCGCCTCGACAAGTACACCATCGCTGTTCCGCACCCCGACGCTACAGCAGCGCTGGTAGCCGGTGGCACTGAGTTGACCGGGCATTTCTCCAACCCGCCTTTCCAGGATCAGGCGCTGGAAAATCCCAATGTACACGTGGTGCTGAACACCTATGACCTGCTCGGCCCGAATTCGCCGACTGTTCTGTTCGCCACCGAGAAATTCCGCAACGAGAACCCGAAAACCTACAAAGCCTTCATCGAAGCGCTGACCGAAGCCGCACAGTTTGCGCAGAACGATAAAGGTGCAGCGGCGGACACCTACATCCGCGTGACCAAGGCCAAAATCGACCGTGCCGCGTTGCTGAAAATCATCGATAACCCGCAGTTCGAGTTCAGCGTCACGCCGAAAAACACTTACCCGTTGGCCGAGTTCCTCTACCGTGTCGGCGCAATCAAAAACAAACCGGACTCGTGGAAGGATTATTTCTTCCAGGACGCCAAGCCACTGCAAGGGAGCTGACCGAAATGAACGCCCCTTTGCAAGACCACACGGTCAGCAAACCGATCGCGGCAGCCCAGGCGCTGCTGTCGGTCGATAACGTCAGCCTTGAATACCGTACGCCGCAGCGGGTGGTGCGGGCGACCCATCAAGTTAGCTTCGAGATCGATCCGGCGGACCGATTTGTCCTGCTCGGGCCGTCCGGTTGCGGCAAGTCGACCTTGCTCAAGGCCGCTGCCGGCTTCATCCAGCCCGTGGAGGGCGAGATCCGTCTGCAAGGCCAGCGCGTCGATGCGCCGGGGCCGGACCGGATCGTGGTGTTCCAGGAGTTCGATCAACTGCCACCGTGGAAAACCGTCAAACAGAACGTGATGTTTCCGCTGCTGGCCTCGAAAACCCTCAAGCGCAAAGAGGCTGAAGAGCGGGCGTTGCACTACCTGGAGAAGGTTGGTCTGGCGGCGTTTGCCGATGCCTATCCGCACACCTTGTCCGGTGGCATGAAGGCTCGGGTTGCCATCGCTCGGGCGCTGGCGATGCAGCCGAAAATCCTCCTGATGGACGAACCCTTCGCCGCCCTCGATGCGCTGACCCGACGCAAGATGCAGGAAGAATTGTTGCTGCTCTGGGAAGAGGTGCGCTTCACGCTGCTGTTCGTCACGCACTCCATCGAAGAGGCGCTGGTGGTGGGTAACCGCATTCTGTTGCTGTCACCGCATCCGGGGCGGGTGCGGGCGGAAGTGCACAGCCACCAATACGATTTGCACAGCCTGGGCGGTGTGGCATTTCAGGAATCGGCGCGGCGCATTCACCGACTGTTGTTCGACGAAGGTCAATCACCGCAAGCCGAGCACGAGCTGGATTTCGCTGACATCCGCATCGCTTATTGAGCCAGTTGAGAGGAGGGCCCGATGAGCCATTTATCATCCCCGCGTGAAGCGTTCGAAACGGTTTTGCAGCCACTGACCAGCGTGCCGCTGGAGCGTGAACTACCCCTTGGACAACGCCTGTGGCAACAGGGCTGGTTGCGTAAAAGCCTGATCCTGGTGTTGCTCGCCGTGCTCTGGGAAGCCGTTGCGCGCTATCAGAACAACGACCTGCTGCTGCCGGGTTTCTTGCAGACCGCTCACGCGCTGTACGACGGCCTGCTCAGTGGCGAGTTGCTGGGCAAAGTGTGGATCTCTTTGGTGGTGTTGCTCAAGGGTTACCTGATCGGCATCGTCCTGGCGTTTGGCCTGACGACGCTGGCGGTGTCGACGCAATTCGGTCGCGACTTGCTCAGTACCCTGACGTCGATGTTCAACCCGTTGCCCGCTATCGCGCTATTGCCGCTGGCACTGTTGTGGTTCGGCCTGGGGCAGAACAGCCTGATTTTCGTGCTGGTGCACTCGGTGCTTTGGGCCTTGGCGCTGAACACCTACGCCGGGTTTCTCGGCGTCTCGGAAACACTGCGCATGGCCGGGCGCAACTATGGCCTCAAGGGCATGCGTTTTGTGCTGTTCATCCTGATCCCGGCAGCGCTGCCGTCGATCCTCGCCGGGTTGAAAATCGGCTGGGCTTTTGCCTGGCGGACATTGATTGCTGCCGAGTTGGTGTTTGGTGCGACCAGCGGCAAGGGTGGGTTGGGGTGGTACATCTTTCAGAATCGCAATGAGCTGTATACCGACAAGGTGTTTGCCGGCCTGGCGGTGGTGATTCTGATTGGGTTGCTGGTGGAGAACCTGGTGTTTGATTCGTTGGAGCGGGTGACGGTCAAGCGCTGGGGCATGCAGCGCTGATTGGAAATCCAGAGCTCGCATTCCTCTGTAGGCGCTGCCGAAGGCTGCGATCTTTTGATCTGCTAGCATTGCACCAGGATCAATCCTGATCGGTCATGAGTGCCCTGCATGCAACTCCCGGATATGAACCTGTTGGTCGCCCTCGACGCCTTGCTCGACGAGGGCAGTGTGGTGGGGGCGGCGCGGCGGATGAACCTGAGCCCCGCGGCCATGAGCCGGACGTTGACGCGCATCCGCGAAGCCATTGGCGACCCGATTCTGGTGCGTGCCGGCCGTGGCCTGGTGCCGACACCCAAGGCGCTGGAATTGCGCGAGCAAGTGCGCAGCGTGGTGGAGCAGGCCGGGTTGCTGTTTCGGTCGGCCGATGCGGTGGAGCTGAGTTCGCTGCGGCGGCGGTTCAGTATTCGGGCCAACGACTTCTTTGTCGGAGTTTACGGCGGCAGGTTGTTCGACACCCTCGACCGGCAGGCGCCGCACTGCGAATTGCGTTTCGTCCCGGAAGGCGATGGCGATGATGAGGCCTTGCGCGAAGGGCGGATCGATCTGAGCGTCAGCAACACACGGCCGTTGACCCCGGAAGTGAAGGTTCAGAACCTGTTTTCCACCCACTTCGTCGGCCTGGTGCGCGAGGATCATCCGCTACTGGACGAAGAGATCACGGCTGAGCGCTATGCCGGTTATTCCCATATCAGCATGTCCCGGCGCGGCATTGCCCGGGGGCCGATCGATACCGCGCTCAATGCCCTGGGCCTGGAGCGGCGGGTGGCGGTGATCGCGCCAAGCTTTCATGCGGCGATGTTTGCCTTGCCCGATTCCGACCTGATCCTGCCGGTGCCCAAGGAAGCCTTGCTGAGTGTGCGGCGGCTGGGGTTGAAACTGCGCTCGTTCAACCTGCCGGTTCCGTTGCCGACCCTGATGCTGACCCAGGCCTGGCACCCGCGCTTCGACAAGGACCCGGCGCACCGCTGGCTGCGTGAAACCCTGAAAACCTGCTGCGATGAAACGTGGCTGGCTGCTCAACCATGAGCTGATCAGTTCCTCTGTGGGAGCGAGCTTGCTCGCGATGAGGCCGGCAGCCTCGACATCCCTATTGGCTGACCTGCCGCTATCGCGAGCAAGCTCGCTCCTACAGGGGGGTATTGTTGCGTCTGGCGCACTTATAACCTGCCGATAAGTTGATTTTCGTCAGGCATCACGCTTTTTAGAATGCTTCGGTCTTTCCACGCCGGAGTTCGCAGTACATGACTTCCCTTACGGTCACGGCACCTGTCGCTGCGGCCAGCACGGCGGCCGCACCGCCGGTCTTCGGCCCGCGGATCATCATCGGCCTGGTGGGCGTGCTGCTGGCGGTGCTGGTGTCGGGCCTGAACGAGATGGTGACCAAGGTCGCGCTCGCCGACATCCGCGGCGCATTGGCCATCGGCTACGACGAAGGCACCTGGCTGGTCGCCTGTTACACCGCGACGTCGGTGGCGGCCATGGCGTTTGCGCCGTGGTGTGCGGTGACGTTCTCGTTGCGGCGTTTCACTCTGTGCGCCATCAGCCTGTTCACCCTGTTGGGTGTGTTGTGCCCCTTCGCCCCTAACTACGAAAGCCTGCTGTTGCTGCGCACCTTGCAAGGCCTGGCGGGCGGCGCACTGCCCCCCATGTTGATGACCGTGGCCCTGCGGTTTCTGCCCGCCAACGTGAAGTTGTATGGCTTGGCCGGTTATGCCCTGACGGCGACGTTCGGCCCGGGCCTGGGTACGCCATTGGCCGGGCTGTGGACCGAATACGTCGGTTGGCAATGGACTTTCTGGCAAATCATCGCGCCGTGCCTGATTGCCATGGCCGCGGTAGCGTATGGCCTGCCCCAGGACCCGCTGCGCCTGGAGCGCTTCAAATCCTTCAACTGGCGCGGATTGCTGTTGGGCTTTCCTGCCATCTGCATGCTGGTGATCGGCATCTTGCAGGGCAACCGTCTGGACTGGTTCGAGTCGAACCTGATCTGCGGATTGCTCGGTGGCGGGCTGTTGCTGCTGGTGCTGTTTTTGGCCAGCGAGTGGTCGCAGCCGATACCGTTTTTCAAGATGCAGATGCTCGGCATCCGTAACCTGTCCTTTGCCTTGCTGACCCTGGCGGGCGTGCTGGTGGTGTTGCAGGCAGTGATCATCATTCCGTCCAGCTACCTGGCGCAGGTCCAGGGTTATCGCCCGGTGCAGACCGCACCGATCATGCTGCTGGCGGCGCTGCCGCAATTGATCGCGCTGCCGTTGGTGGCGGCGCTGTGCAACTTTCGCTGGGTCGATTGCCGCTGGGTATTGGGCATCGGCCTGGGCATGCTGGCGTTGTCGTGCGTCGGCGGCTCGCAACTGACGTCCGCGTGGATTCGCGACGATTTCTATGTGCTGCAATGGCTGCAGATTTTCGGTCAGCCCATGGCGGTATTGCCACTGCTGATGTTGTCCACCGGCAGCATCAACCCGATGCAGGGGCCGTTCGCATCGGCCTGGTTCAACACCGTCAAAGGCCTGTCGGCGGTCATCGCCACCGGGGTGATCGAAGCGCTGACCACGGCCCGTCTGCATTTTCACTCGACCATGCTGGTCGATCGCCTCGGCAACTCGCCGCTGGCCGAACGCGACAGCGCAAGTCTCGCTCATCGTCTGCATGAACAAGCGCTGGTGCTCACGTCCTCTGATCTTTACCTGTGCATGGCCGGTATCGCCATGACCTTGATCCTGCTGATTTTCTGGCTGCCGACGCGGATCTATCCGCCGCGCACACCGACCTGAATGCTCCACTGAAACAGAAGGTTTTTATGAACACCCAAGCAAAGCAGAAAGTCGCGGTGGCCGTGGCCGTCGCATTGGCCGTCGGTGGGGCGCTGTACCTGGCAATGCCCGGCCTGTTCGGCAAGCGTACCCAGCAGAACACCAACGATGCTTACGTCTCGGCGGATTTCACCCTGGTCGTGCCGCGGGTCGCCGGGTTTATCAAGGAAGTGCTGGTCGAGGACAACCAGCAGGTCAAGGCGGGGCAATTGCTGGCGCTGATCGATGACCGGGATTTGCGCGCCGCCGCCCAGGCTGCCGACGCCGAAACGCTGGTGGCCAGGGCGCAACTGCAAAACGCCCGGGCGACTCTGGAGCGCCAGGCATCGGTGATTACCCAGGCGCAATCTTCGGTGGTTTCGGCCAAGGCGGAAATGGCCTTTGCCGAGCATGAATTGAACCGCTACAAGCACCTCGCCGGGGTGGGCGCCGGCACGGTGCAAAATGCGCAACAGGCGCAAACGCGCATCGACCAGGCTGGCGCACGTCTGGCTAACGCCACGGCAGTGCTGGCGGCGGAGCGCAAGCAGGTGGAGATCCTGACGGCCCAGCGCGATGCGGCGGAAGGCGGTCTGAAGCGGGCGCAAGCGAAGCTGGAAATGGCCAGCTACGAGTTATCCTATACGAGGATCGTGGCGCCACAGGACGGCATGGTCGGAGAACGCGCGGTACGGGTCGGTGCCTACGTGACGCCGGGCAGCAAGATTCTCGCCGTGGTGCCGCTGGCGCAGGCTTATGTGATGGCCAATTTCCAGGAAACGCAACTGACGGATGTGCAGCCGGGGCAGGCGGTGCAGGTGCGCGTCGACAGCCTGGGCGGTGCGGCACTCAACGGTCGTGTCGACAGCATCGCACCGGCCACCGGGGTGACGTTCGCCGCGATCAAACCGGACAATGCCACTGGCAACTTCACCAAGGTGGTGCAACGGATACCGGTGAAGATCGTGTTGGAGCCGGGGCAGTCGCTGGCCGAGCGCTTGCGGGTGGGGATGTCGGTGGAGGCGAGTATTGATACGGCCACCGCCAAGGCGGAAGAGGTTGTTCAGCGATGAAGATTTTCGTTGATTGCGCTGACGCCTTCGCGAGCAGGCTCGCTCCCACAATTGACCGCATTCCCCTGTGGGAGCAAGCCTGCTCGCGAAGAGGCCTGTGGCAGCCGCTCACCTTCAGTGCCTTGCTCGTCATGAGCCTCAGCGCCTGCACCGTCGGCCCCGATTTCCAAAAGCCCGAAACCCCACAAATCACCGAATGGGCAAAACCATCAAAGGCAGCCACCAGCCAGGCCATCGCCGAAACAATGGCCGAGCGCTGGTGGGAAGTGTTTCACGACCCGCAACTCTCGGCCTTGAGCCAGCGCGCCCTGACCGACAACCTCGACCTGAAGCTGGCCGGCAGCCGTTTGCAGCAAAGTCGTGCGGTGCGCCAGGTCATCACTGCCAACCGCTACCCCAACACGGCCGCCAGTGGCAGTTACGGGCGCAATCACAACAGTGGTGAAGGTCTGAGCGATCCGTCGGGTCACAACGGCCAATCGGCTTTCAACCTGTGGAATGCCGGATTTTCCGCTTCCTGGGAGCTGGACTTCTGGGGCCGCGTGCGTCGGGAAACCGAAGCGGCCGACGCCACTTTTGAGGTCGCCGAGAACGACCGGCGCGGTGTGCTGTTGTCGGTGCTGGCCGAAACCGTCCAGGACTACATTCAACTGCGCGGTGTGCAGAACACCCGGCTCGTCACCGAACAGAACCTCGACGTCGCCCGCCATAGCCTGCAGCTTTCGCAACTGCGCCTGGCCGACGGCGTCGCGACGGATCTGGATGTCGCCGAAGCCGCCGCACAGGTGGCTGCCATCGAATCGCGTCTGCCCGCGCTGGAGCAGCGCCAGTGGCAACTGATCAATGCCTTGAGCCTGTTGATGGGCGAAGCGCCCCAGGCATTGGCGGCGCAGTTATCCACAGACGCGCCAGTGCCACAAACGCCGCGCCAGGTCGCCATTGGCTTGCCCTCGCAACTGGCTGAACGTCGACCGGACATTCGCCAGGCCCAAGCGCGACTGCATGCCGCCACGGCCAGCATTGGCGTGGCCAAGGGGGATTTCTATCCGCGAATCACCCTGTCGGGGAACATCGGCTCCCAGGCCATGCAACTGAGCGATTTTGGCTCCTGGGGTTCGCGTTCGTTCGGGATCGGCCCGCAATTGAGCTTGCCGTTGTTCGACGGTGGCCGTTTGCGGGGCGTGCTCCAATTGCGCGAAGCACAACAACAGGAAGCGGCCATTGCCTATCAGCAAACCGTGTTGCGCGCCTGGCATGAAATCGATGACCAACTGACCGCCTACAACGCCAGCCAATTACGCCGCGACAGCCTGGCCGAAGCCGTGCGTCAGAACCGCATTGCGCTGGACGCCGCGCAACAGCAGTACGTTGAGGGCGTGGTGGATTTCGTTACCGTACTCACTGTTCAAGGGGCGCTGCTGGCCACGCAGGAGCAGTGGGTCGAGAGTTCGACCGGCGTGTCGCTGGCGGCCGTCGGGTTGTACAAGGCGTTGGGTGGGGGTTGGGAGTCGGTGTATCCGTTCGCCGAGACGGCGCAGCGCTGACGGTCCATGGACTCGGGTCGAATCTGGCTGATCGGCACCGCCGACGTGCCGGACGAGTTTGCACCGTTGCCGGTGTTGCCGCCAGGTTGTACCTGGGCGGCAACACCGGGCAATGAAAGAGAGGGTTGCAGCCTTCAGGGTTTCGACGACAAGTCAGCCATGCCCTTGAGCAACTCGATCGGCAACGGAAAGACGATGGTCGAGCTCTTGTCGCCGGCAATCGAACTCAGGGTCTGCATGTAGCGCAGTTGCATGGCCCCCGGTTGGCGGCCCAGCATTTCGGCGGCCTGCATGAGTTTTTCCGAGGCCTGCAATTCGCCTTCGGCGTGGATCACCTTGGCGCGCCGTTCCCGCTCGGCTTCGGCCTGCCTGGCAATGGCACGGACCATCGATTCGTTGAGGTCCACGTGCTTGATCTCGACGTTGGCGACCTTGATGCCCCAGGCGTCGGTCTGGGCGTCGAGCACTTGCTGGATGTCCAGGTTCAACCGTTCGCGTTCGGCCAGCAGTTCGTCCAGTTCGTGTTTACCCAGCACTGCCCGCAACGTGGTTTGCGCCAATTGGCTGGTGGCGGCCAGGAAATCCTCGACCTGGATGATGGCCTTCTGCGGATCGAGCACGCGGAAATACAGCACCGCGTTGACCTTGACCGACACGTTGTCGCGGGTGATCACGTCTTGCGGCGGCACGTCCAGCACCACGGTGCGCAAGTCGACCCGAACCATTTGCTGGACCACCGGAATCAGCAGGATCAGGCCGGGGCCCTTGACCTGCCAGAAGCGCCCGAGCTGGAACACCACCCCGCGCTCGTACTCGCGCAGGATGCGGAACGTCGACCCCGCCAGTGCGATGAGCAACAGCAGCAGCGCGACAAGACCCAATTGCAAACCCATGACTATTCTCCGCCCGGCGCCGCGTCAGCCGCGGCCACTTGCAGCAGCAAGCCCTTGCGCCCCACCACCCGCACCTGTTGTCCGGGTTGCAGCGGCGTCGCGCTGAGCACTTGCCATTGTTCTCCTTGCAAATGAATCCAGCCGCCATAGGCGTTGCCGGCCTGCAATGACGTCACTGCCGTCACGCTACCGAGCAGCCCGGCATCACCACTGACGATGTGGCGCGGTCGGGTCTTCAGGGCGTGAATCACCAGGTAGATCAGTAGCAGCGCGCTGACCACTGCCAGGCCGATCATCAACGGCACGGGCACTTCGGTGTTGGACAGGATGACCGCGCCGATCACGAACATCACGATGCCGCCCAGGCCGATCACGCCGTAATTGGGCAGGGCCGCTTCGGCGATCAGGAATGCGATGCCGAAGGTGATCAGCCAGATTCCCACGGGATTGGGCACCAGCAACACAACCGTGTCGGCAGCGAAGGCCGATCCGCTCAACGCCAACAGCAACGCAACTGCACAACAACGCGTGTTCACTTGACCCTCCGGGAGAGTCGTGGAGTGGCTCTGAGTACAGTTTAGTTGACCCTCGCCCTGTATGAATTTTGCTCAATTGTCGTCGTCGGCCGATGGGCGGATTTCCCACCGGATCACGCCGGCGGGCCTAGACTTTTACTACGCAAGCAACGCTTTAACCATCGTCTGCCAGCGATCACGGCGGACACCGAGGTGCATCATGCGTATGGCAAGAACCGTGCAGCGAAGCCTGGAAAAGGCTCAATGCGAATATGACATCGTCAGCCACCCCCATTCGGCCAGCAGCCTCGAAACGGCGCGGGTCGCCGGTATTCCTGCCGAACGGGTGGCCAAATCGGTGATCCTCGACGATCACCATGGGCACTACCTGATGGCCGTGCTGCCCGCCAGCCGTCACCTTGACCTGAGCAAGGTCCGCAGCAGCGGTGAGTGGCAGGTTTCCCGGGAAAGCAACCTGGCGCACCTGTTCGACGATTGCGAACGCGGTGCCGTACCGGCGCTGGGTGAGTCCTATGGGTTGGAGGTGGTCATCGACCCGCTGCTGACCCGGCAGAAAGACATCTATCTGGAGGCCGGCAACCACGTCAACCTGGTGCGCATGGACATGCCCGAGTTCCTGAAAATGGTGCCGCATGCGGAGGTGCGGGAGTTGAGTCATTGAGTTTTGTTTCGTCAATGCTGACGTCTTCGCGAGCAGGCTCGCGCCCACAGGTTTTGTGATCGACACAGATACTTGTGGGAGCGAGCCTGCTCGCGATGACCGCGCAGCGGTCCCCTTATAAACTCACCGGAGTTCAACATGGAAAGCCCGACCCACAACCTGCCATCCCTGTTCAAACAACTCGGCCTGCCGGACGACGCCGAAAGCATCGATAAATTCATCGCCACCCATTCACCGCTCAAACCGGAACTGCACCTTGCGGATGCATTTTTCTGGAGCCCGAGTCAGGCGGAGCTTCTGCGAGACGAGATTCTCGATGACGCGGATTGGGCCGAGGTGGTGGATCAGCTGGATGTGATGTTGAGGAAGGGGCGGGGGGTGTAAATAACGGATAGGCGGCGGTCCACGGAGGTTGCTCTGATCGAATTTTTTGACCAAAATTAAGACCTTATTTGAGGTCTTAATTATGCAGAATGTTTTGGCCGATATGGCTGTCAGCGTGTCTGAACTAAAGAAAAACCCCTCTGCCGTTTTGAATGGCGCCCATGGAGGGCCTGTCGCGGTGCTCAATCACAATCGCGTCATGGGCTACATGGTTCCTGCCGATGTGTTCGAAGCCATGATGGAGCGCCTTGATGATTTGGAGTTGGCGGAACTCGTGCGTTCTCGTCGTCATGAAACGCCGATCCCGGTAACGCTGGATGACTTATAAGCTCGAATTTCTCCCGTCTGCACGCAAAGAATGGGACAAGCTGGGGCACACAGTACGTGAGCAATTCAAAAAGAAGCTGTCAGAGCGGCTTGAGGTGCCTCGAATCCAGTCTGACGCGCTGCATGGCATGCCTGACTGCTACAAGATCAAGCTGAGGTCATCGGGATATCGACTCGTCTACGAGGTGATAGATGAGCGCATTGTTGTTTCTGTCGTTGCAGTAGGAAAGCGCGAACGCAGTGAGGTGTATGAGCGCGCCAGGAAACGTTGAGGGCTCTCGGCAGGTCGCTGTTACGTAATTGTTTCAAAACTTGACGGAAAATCCTCTCCAATGCAATATTGATAGTTAGCAAACTAACAGTGTGTATTTTCCCTCGTGCCTAACAACCTCGACGTTCTCCAGATGAACATCAGCAGTGCCATGGTGGTGGCCGCCAGGCATTGGCGCAAAATCTGCCAGACCACGCTGGTCAACTATGGAATCTCCGAAGCCTGCGCCGTTCCGCTGTTGATGATCGGGCGCCTGGGTGAGGGCGTGCGCCAGGTGACGGTGGCGCAAGCCGCCGGGATGGAGAGTCCATCGCTGGTGCGCCTGCTTGATCAACTGTGCCATTCCGGTTACGTCTGCCGGACCGAAGACGCGCAGGACCGCCGCGCCAAATGCCTGAGCCTGACCGACGCCGGCCGGGAGCTGGTGCAGGCGGTCGAAGTGGAGTTGGTGCGCTTGCGCCAGGAAGTCCTGGAAGGTATTGCCCCGAGTGATCTGGAAGCTACGCTGCGGGTACTGAGAGCTTTTGAAATGGCCACGCCGCCATCGGTGGCCAACTCTTGAACGGATTTTTTGCAGGCATGCCCCCGGCGCGAGACTGGTTCTACGGGGTCCGCACCTTCGCCGCATCGATGATCGCGCTGTACATCGCCCTGCTCATGCAAATGCCGCGTCCGTACTGGGCGATGGCCACGGTGTACATCGTTTCCAGCCCGTTTCTCGGACCTACCAGTTCCAAAGCGTTGTACCGGGCAGTCGGCACCTTTATCGGCGCGGCGGCGGCGGTTCTGTTCGTGCCGATGTTCGTGCAGAGCCCCTACGTGCTGGTGGTGGTGATTGCACTGTGGACCGGCACGCTGCTGTTTCTGTCCCTGCATTTGCGCACCGCGAACAACTACGCCTTGATGCTCGCCGGCTACACCTTGCCGTTGATCGCCCTGCCGGTGGTGAACAATCCGCTGGGGGTGTGGGACGTGGCCGAAGCGCGGACTGAAGAAATCTTTCTGGGCATCGTCGTAGCGGCGGTGGTCGGTGCCATGTTCTGGCCGCGGCGCCTGGCGCCGGTGTTCAATGATTCGGTGAGCAAATGGTTTACCGATGCATCGACCTACAGCCTGCGCTTCCTCAGTCGTAACGTGCAGCCTGAAGAAGTCAGCGCGTTGCGTGCATCGATGGTCGCCACGTTCAATTCCCTGGAGTTGATGATCGGTCAGTTGCCCCACGAAGGTTCGCGTCCGCAGACGGTGCGCAATACCAAGGAGTTGCGTGGGCGGATGATTCACCTGCTGCCGGTAGTCGACGCCCTCGACGACGCGCTTTATGCCCTGGAACGGCGTACGCCCGAACTTGTGGACAAGTTCGCGCCGTTGCGCACGGCCACCACTGAATGGCTCGGGCACAAGGATGCCGACCTCGACCGCTGGCAAGCACTGAAGGATCAACTGGAAGCCCTGCAACCCACCTCCGAAGCGCTGGATGACCGCAAGCAGCTGCTGTTCTCCAATGCCATCTACCGTCTCGGCGAGTGGATCGATTTGTGGCAGGACTGCCGCAGCCTGCAATACGCCATCCAGTGCGAAAGCCAGGACAGCTGGCGCGCGGTGTATCGGCACTGGCGGCTGGGGCGGCTGTCCCCGTTTCTGGATCGCGGCCTGATGTTGTATTCCGCGGCTTCCACCGTCACCGCGATTATCGTGGCCTCGGTGTTGTGGATTCTGCTCGGCTGGACCGATGGCGGCAGCGCCGTGATCCTGGCGGCGGTGGCGTGCAGCTTCTTCGCTTCGATGGACGACCCGGCGCCGCAGATTTACCGGTTCTTTTTCTGGACGGCGATGTCGGTGGTGTTCGCCAGCCTTTATCTGTTTCTCGTGCTGCCCAACCTGCATGACTTTCCGATGCTGGTGCTGGCGTTTGCCGTGCCGTTCATTTGTGTCGGCACCCTGACGGTCAAGCCGCAGTTTTACCTGGGCATGCTGCTGACCCTGGTCAACACCTCGTCCTTCATCAGTATTCAGGGGGCCTACGACGCCGACTTCCTCAGTTTCGCCAACTCCAACCTGGCCGGTCCCATGGGGCTGCTGTTCGCGTTCATCTGGACCCTGATCGCCCGGCCGTTCGGGGCCGAGCTGGCAGCCAAGCGCCTGACCCGTTTCAGCTGGCGTGACATTGTCGGCCTCTCCGAGCCGGCCACATTGTCCGAACATCGGCTGCTGGGCATAAAGATGCTCGATCGGCTGATGCAGCACCTGCCGCGCCTGGCCATGACCGGCCAGGACTCCGGCGTGGCGCTGCGGGAAGTGCGGGTGGCGCTGAATCTGCTGGACCTGCTGGCCCACACGCCGCGGGTCCTCGGTGTGCCGCAGGTGCTGCTGCGCCAGGTGGTGGCCGAGGTTGGCGAGTACTTCAAGGCCTGTCTCAAGGCCGGTGAGCGCTTGCCGGCACCGAGCCCGCTGCTGATGACCCTCGACCGCACACGTCGCGCCCTCAGTGGTGCCGGCGATGACGAAACCCGTCGGCATCTGCTGCACGCCCTCAGCGGCCTGCGCCTGGCATTGTTGCCCGGCGTCGAATTCGTCGGCGCCGCCGAGCCCGAAGAACCGCTTCCCCATGGCATTGATGGAGCGCCTTTATGATCGGTGACCTGGATGTCAGCGGGGTGTTTCTGCCCACGCTGCTGGTGCTGATGGGCATTACCTATGTGTTGTACCTGTTGGTGCACGGGCTGCTGACGCGCCTGCACTTTTACCGTCTGGTCTGGCACCGGGCATTGTTCAACGTGGCCCTCTACGCCCTGCTGCTTGGCGCCGTGGACTCACTCAGTCGATACCTGATGACATGAAAAAACCCTTTCTAACCCTTGGTCGCGTGGTGTTGACCCTGCTGATCGTGAGCTTCGCGGTGGTCGTGGTCTGGCGCATGGTGATGTATTACATGTTCGCGCCCTGGACCCGCGATGGGCACATCCGTGCCGACATCGTGCAAATCGCGCCGGATGTTTCCGGGTTGATCCAGCAAGTGGAGGTGCGCGACAACCAGTTGGTCAAGCGCGGCCAGGTGCTGTTCAGCATCGATCCGGACCGCTTCAAGCTGGCACTGCGCCAAGCGAAAGCGGCTGTCGCCGACCGCGAAGAAACCCTGGCTCAGGCCCAACGCGAGGCCAAGCGAAACAAAGGTCTCGGTAATCTGGTGCCGGCTGAGCAACTGGAAGAAAGCCAGTCGAAAGTGGCCCGCGCCCAGGTGGCCTTGACGGAAGCCCAGGTGGCGGTGGACAGCGCGCAACTCAACCTCGACCGCTCGGTGATCCGCAGCCCGGTGGACGGCTACGTCAACGACCGTGCGCCACGGACCCAGGAGTTCGTCAGCGCCGGGCGTCCGGTGTTGTCAGTGGTCGACAGCAATTCGTTCCACATCGACGGCTATTTCGAAGAAACCAAACTGAACGGCATCCATATCGGCCAGAGCGTCGACATCCGGGTGATCGGCGACAATGCGCGCTTGCGCGGGCACGTAGAAAGCATCGTCGCCGGTATCGAAGACCGCGACCGCACCAGCGGCAACAACCTGCTGCCCAACGTCAACCCGGCCTTCAGCTGGGTGCGCCTGGCCCAACGGATTCCGGTGCGCATCGCTTTCGATGACGTGCCGGAAGATTTCCGCATGATCGCCGGGCGTACCGCCACGGTATCGATCATCGACGATCAGCAACGGGAGCCGGCGCAATGAGCAAGGCCTCGGGTTTGGCGGTCGCCGGTTTGGGTTTGCTGCTGTCGGCGTGCCAGATGGTCGGGCCGGATTATCATTTGCCCGAAGAGGCGGCTGTCCATCGTCCAGATATCCAGGGCGATCTGGCGGTCGATGGCGAAACGGTGGTGTCCGCACCGGTGCCAGCCGATTGGTGGCGCCTGTACAAGGACCCGCGACTCGACCAGCTGGTACAGCAGGCCATGGCCTCCAACACCGATTTGCGCGTGGCGGCAGCCAGCCTGTCGCGGTCTCGCGCTCAGGTGGATGAGGCCGAAGCGGCGGGCGGCTGGAGCGGCGGCGTGCAGATGGGCGCCCAGCGCTTGCAGGAGTCCGGCCAGGCGTTCCTGCTACCGGAAAAAGTGCCGGTGGCCAACATTGGCGACATCGGCATCAGCGCGTCCTACCAGTTCGACCTGTTCGGGACCTTGCAACGCGGTATCGAGGCGGCCAAGGCCAATGCCGATGCGACGCAGGCCGCCGCCGATACGGCACGCATCACTGTGGTGGCCGACGTGGTGCGGGCCTACACTCAGGTTTGCGCGGCCAACGAAGAGCGGGAAATCGCCCAGCACTCCCTCGACCTGCAAGCGCAAAGCACCACACTGATCCAGCGCCTGCGCGATGCCGGGCGTGGCGATGAAACCCAGGTCACCCGCTCGCAAACCCAATTCAAATCCCTGCGCGCCGACATGCCGCGCTATGAGGCCTCACGTCAGGCCGGGCTGTATCGCCTGTCGATGTTGCTGGCCAAGCCGGTGGACCAGCTACCGACGGGCACCGCTACCTGCGACGAACTGCCGAAAATCGCACAATTGGTCCCGGTGGGCGATGGCGCCGCGTTGCTCAAGCGTCGCCCGGATGTGCGGCAGGCCGAGCGGCGGCTGGCGGCCGCGACGGCCGGCATCGGTGTCGCCACGGGTGAGCTGTACCCGAATATCAGCATCGGCGCGACCATCGGTACCGTCGGTATCCTCGACGATCTCGGCGACCCGTCGACCAACCGCTGGGGCTTCGGCCCGTCGCTGACCTGGAAGGTGCCGACCAACGGCGCCCGGGCGCGCATCCGCGAAGCCGAAGCGGTGACCCAGGCGACGCTGGCGCATTTCGATGGGGTGGTGCTCAACGCGATTCGTGAAACCCAGACCAGCCTTGCCCAATACACGGCCCTGCTGCAACGCCGCGACGCCCTGGCCGATGCCGAGCAATCGGCAAAACTGGCGGCCGAACAGACCCATCGCTTCTTCCAGGCCGGCCGCGAATCGTTCCTGGCTGACTTGCAAGCGACCCGCACCTACACGGATGTCACGGCGCAATTGGCCGCTGCCAACACCCAGGTAGCCGCCAGCCAGATCGATTTGTTCCTGGCGTTGGGCGGCGGCTGGGAAAGCGGACGAACGCAAGCGTCGAACCCCGGCAAACCCTGAGGCCGTTGCTATGCTTTGAAGTGTTGGAAAGGCGCCTTGTGCAAAGCGCCCTTTCTTCGCACAAGGCTCGCGCAGGTCAGGGGGAAACCAACAATGAAAAACCCTTATGCTCTCGGCTTCTGGTGCGCCATCGTGGCGTTGGTGCTGCTGTCGGCCACCTATTTCTACGGCGTCATGCTGGCCCACCAGATCGACCAGGCTCTGGTGTTCCTCGACAGTGCAGTCGCATTGATAGCCGTGATGTCCGTTGCGGTGGTGGCCTGGGCGTCGGTCCAGAATCAGCGCATCAAAAAAAGACAACTCGAACAAGGCAAGACCCTGGTCCTTATTTGGGATACCAAGGTGGCGTTGCGTCGTGTCGAAACAGTGTTCGACCGCTATTTCTGGGGCAGTTATTGGCAACCGGGGCGCACGTTTCAGGAGGTCATGGGCGAATTGACCGGCACGCCGCTGGAAAAAAGCCTCGAAACCCTGAAAAAACAATGCCTGGCGCTGGACCGGCAAGTGGCTGACGACGATCGGCACTGGCTCAGCAATGCCCGGGAGCTGGCCGATGTCGCCACGGCCATGGCCCGTGAACGTTATCAACTGGACGTCTGCGACCCACGCGCGGAAGTGACGGGCGGGGCGGTGATCAACCGCGACTTCGAAGTGCTGGTGTACACCTGGACGGCGCGGCTTAAAAGCTTTGATCATCAACTCGATGAGATCGAAGTCCAATACTCCTGATTTTGTGTTGGCTGTTCTGACGCCTTCGCGGGCAAGCCCGCTCCCACAGGAGTACGCATTCCAATGTGGGAGCGGGCTTGCTCGCGAAGGCGATTGAATGCACAGCGAAAAATTCGAACCCTGAGATCCCCCAAGACACTCCTTCACCTTTAATCATTGGGCCGTTCGTCGCGCCTGATGCTAATCTGCATTCCACTTTCAGCACAGTCGAGCCGCAACCCGTCATGGGTTCAGGGAAGACGACCACACTTTCAACAACGGATATTGAACGGGTCATACATGAACAAATCAGCAGGCGTGCTACTGGGAATTGTTGTCGCAATCGGTGCCATCAGCGCAGGCGGAGCATGGTTCACCGGCACCAGGCTAGAAGGTGTGTTGAACTCCTCGATTGCCGATGCCAACAAGGAGCTGCAAGCGGCCATGGTCGGTTCCAACGGCACCGCTTCGCTGGAACTGGTGTCGCTGGAGCGTCATGTATTCAGCAGTACTGCGCACTATCGTCTCAAGGGCGAAGGTGAAATGTTCGGCGAAGCACCGGTCGAGCTGCTGTTTGTCGATCACATCGAACACGGCCCGTTGCCGTTCTCGCGGCTGATGTCGCTGAAGTGGCTGCCGGTCCTGGCGACCAGTCACTACGAACTGGAAAAGACCCCGCTCACCGAGAAGTGGTTTGCCGCCGCCAAGGACAAATCCCCACTGACCGGCGTGGTCAACATCGGCTATGACAACGCTACCAATGGCACCTTCGAGTTGCAGCCGCTGGAAATGGCGCTGGATGACCAGTCGAGCATGAAATTCTCCGGCCTGAGCATGGACGTCGACGCGAGCGCCAAGGCGCAGAAGGTCAAGGCCACCGGCTACATGGACAGCCTGAAAGTGACCACCGTTTCTGAAGACCAGGCACCGGTGCAGGTTGAGTTGAACGGCCTGACCCTGGCCAGCAACCTGACCAAAAGTACCTACGGCTTCTATGTCGGCGAGAACGTCCTTGAACTGGCCAGCGGCAAATCGACTTTTGGCGTCAAGCAGTCGGTGCTGGACTTCAAGAAATTCGAGATGAAAAACCTGACGGAAGAAAAGGGCAGCAACGCTTCCGGGCGTGCCGATTACAAAGTTGGCGAAGTGTCCCTGAATGGCAAGCCCATCGGTTCCGGTGCGCTGACCATGAGCGTGAAGAACCTCGACATTCCGGCCACGATGTCGTTGATGCAGGTCTACCAGAGCAAGCTGCAGCCGTATGAGCGTGCGGCGGCCGAAGCGGTGGAAGCGGGCCTGCCGGCACCGGAGCTGAAACTGACCGAAGCCGAAGAGGCATTGCTCAAATCCAGCCTGGAAAAACTGCTGGCGGCCGGTCCGCAGGTGGCCCTGGAAAACCTGTCGTTCAACACAGCCAACGGTGAGAGTCGCGCCAACATGGTGCTCAACCTGACCAAGCCACAAACCATCGACCTGCCGACCGATCAGCTGGTCAGGCAGTTGATCGCGTTGCTGGACTTCAAACTGAGAGTGTCCAAACCCATGCTGGTCGATGTACTCACCGTGCAGTCGCAAATCGACGGTCAGACCGACGCCAAGCTGATTGCCGATCAGGCCACCGCCACCGCAGACATGTTCGGCAGCATGGCGGTCGGCAGCCAACTGGCAAAACTGGACGGCAACAATATCGTCACCAACTTGCATTACGCCAACAATCAGGTGGATTTCAACGGCCAGAAAATGACCATCGAAGAGTTTGCCGGTTTTGTCATGAGCAAGTTTGCGGAAACCGGCGCTACCGAATAACGGCGGCCGCTTACCCGGTAACGCCCGGCCTCTGCATCGCGCAGGTGCCGGGCGTTTTGCTGTCCGCCCCCCCCCCTAGGGAACGTCACGGATCAGGCGCCATGCCTCTTCCCAGGGCAACGGTTGTTTCATCCGCTCGGCAAGCATTGCCATGGCCCGGTCCATCTCGCAGGCTAGCGCCGCGGACACCACGCCATTTTTTCCGAACAGGCCTATGAAGGGTGGATCGTAAGGGTCGCCCTTGAACTCGACTTCGTCCCAGGCCTCGGCATGCCCGAGGTAGTCGTAGGTCTTGCCGAAATGCCAGGTCCAGAAAAACGGCACGTCGAGGTAATGCTCGTCCCCGCCCAGCATATTGGCCGCTGCGATCCGCGCTTGCTGTTGGGCCAGTCGCCAGTGTTCGATGCGCACGTATTGGTTGTTCAGCGGGAAGGTGGCGATATCGCCAGCCGCCCAGAGGCCGTCGGCCACGCGCATTGCGCCGTCGACACGCAGCGACTGATCCTGTTCTTTCGCCAGCCCGGTGAAGGCGGCGGTGGCCGGCGTGACGCCAATGCCGACCAGCACCAGATCGGCCGCCAGGCGTTGGCCGTTGTCCAGGCGTACGGCTTCGACCTTGTCCGTTCCTTCGATCTGCGCCGCATTGCCCTGGGTATGAAACATCACGCCATGGGCTTCATGCCGCGCGCGAATGGCCTTGCCGACTGTTTCGCCGAACTGTTTGGCAAATGGCACTGCGTGGCGGGCCAGCACAGTCACGTCCAGGCCAAGCTGGCGCAGGGACGAGGCGGACTCCATGGCAATGAAACTGTCGCCGATGATCACCACCCGTTGGCCGGCGCTGGCGCTGTGCAGAATCTGCTGTGCATGGACTCTGGAGCGTAAAACGAACACCTGCGGCAAGTCGGCGCCGGGCAGCGTCAACAGTTTGGGTTCGCCGCCGGTGGCCAGCAGCGCGGCGTCGTAGGTCAGTGATTGGCCGTCAGTCAGCCGCAGTGTGCGGTTTGATGCGTCCAGGCTGGCCACTTCGCCCTGCAGGCGCTCGATCCGCTGCTCACGGTAAAACGCCTCGTCGCGCAGCGGCGGGACTTCCTGCGGCGGCATTTCCCCGGCGATCACGTATTTGCTCAGCGCAGTGCGGTCGTATCCGGCATCGGCTTCGCGGTCGATCAACAGCACCCGGCCACCGAAGCCTTTCTCGCGCAACGCCGCTGCTGCCGCCGTGCCTGCCGCGCCAGCGCCGATAATAATGAAGGTTCGTGGATCGTCGGCCGGTGGCGTGTGGGCGTCCGATAACGGCTGGTCGCCGACCCAGATGTCGCCGTCACGAACTTCGAGGGGATAGCGCTTGAGACTGTCCAGGGCTGGCGGTTCACACAGCCCGCCATCCTCGATCCGAAACTGCGCCTTGTGCCACGGACAGGTCAGACGACCGTTGCATACCGCACCGTCAGCCAGCGGGGCGCCGGCATGGGGGCATTCTGCCTGATAAGCGCGAAGTTGCTCACCGGCCCGCAACAGTAGAATCTTGCTGCCCTGGACTTGCACTTCCAGACCCCGGTCTTCGGGCACATTGGTGACACGCGCAACGCGATGCAGAGTCATGATTGCTCTCCAGACAGACGTTTACTTATGAGTCTGGCGCTTATCGAGAGGTTCAGCCAATTGCCCGCTGCCACGGCGTGAACGGTCCGGCTATAGTTTGCACGCCGACGACGGCCCAATACGCACAAGGTGCTCCGGTATGACCCGATTGACCTCAATCAACGCTTGGCTCGCAGCCGCCGCTGTCGCCCTTTGCGTGCAGTTCCCGGCGCAGGCCCAGGAACGCTTCACCCTGAACATTCCCGGAGTTTCCGATGACCGTCTGTTCACCTCGGCCGCTGCGAGCGATTCCGCGGGTTGTGGCGGACACAACATTTCCCCGGCATTGAACTGGAACACCGGCCCGGCCGCCACCCAAAGCTACGCCATCGTCATGCACGACCCGGACGGCCAGAAAGGCCAGGGCATCGATCAGTGGGTGCATTACGGCATCAAGGCCGGCACCCACCAGATCCCGGCCGGTGCCGGGAGCAAACCCGGCCTCGAGGGCGTTGGCGGTATCAACAGCCAGAACACCACCGGCTACATCGGCCCTTGCCCACCCGTTGGCGACAGCGCGCACCACTACATCATCCAGATCTACGCCCTGGACCTGGCCCCGGACGCTTTGCCCGCCGGCCTGACCCGTGCGCAGCTGCTGGAAAAAATCAAAGGCCACGTCCTGAGAAACAGCAGCGTGGTACGGCGCTATCACCGCTAAAGGCTGATTTGCAGCAAACTGAAGTGCGCAGCATGGCTGGGATTTGGCATCCACCCCCGAAAGCGCGCACTATCAGGCTATAGCCGATGCGTTGGAGGATGCCGTGGCAAAAAAAATCGACCGCATCGCCCAAATGCTCAACTGCCCGCAAAAGGGTGAAGAACTACGGCGAGCGATTACCGAGAGTCGCAAGGATTTTCTGCTGAACCAGCCGGAAGAGGATGTTGTTGAAGGCGACGACCTTGAAGAGGAGTTCTTCGAGGACGACGAGGACGATGAGGAGTACGACGAGTTCGACTGGACCACAGAATAAAAAAAACCGCTTCGGCGGTTTTTTGTACCCTAATGCAGAGAATGGAACACTATAAGGTACTTTTTTTTCGTATCTTTGGAGCCGTCCCCTGACTACCCAAAAAACTACGAAACGCTGCACGCGACTGACGCTGACGCTGGCGCATGTAATCAAATCGAACTGTCAAGTTGTCCTTGACGGTTGCTTCGTACCCTCACCCCATGCGATCACCAGCAACAGGCTCCGTTCGGTAGATAACCAGGGGTGCTAGTAGAACTCTGGGGGGATTGTCTGGGTTTCCCCCCAATCACTCGCCGAGTGCTGGAGTAGTCAACTTTAAGTTGACAACTGAACCTTCAGCCCGCGTGCCGTCGGCTCCGCCATGGAGCTCGCGCCGATGTTTTGCTAATGGCCTGCTACCTCTCACCCGACTCCAATGGAGTCAGTTTGATTTCATAAAAACAACACCCAAAAAAAAGCCCCAGACCCATAAGGCCTGAGGCTTTCTCGTTACAACGTATGGTGCACCAGGCGGGATTCGAACCCACGACCCCTGCCTTCGGAGGGCAGTACTCTATCCAGCTGAGCTACTGGTGCAGCGGGCGCCATGATACTCATATGCACTGCGGGCGTCCATGCTGCTGAATCGCCTGCGTTTTTTTAAAGCTGTAACGGGCGTTTGCTACGTTGATCAGAAAATACGGGCAAAAGCGTCGTTTTCGTTCTTTTTTTCGAACAGCCTATTGTCCTTTACCCCCTTTGATCCTAGGATTCGTTTGAGATTTCAAACGCTCTTGTCTGGGTGCTGAACCGCACGAGTTCAATCAGTGCGCTATTTATGTGCTTCAGCCCGGTGAATGATTTCCCTGACGGCAGCCTATCGAGGCGCCTTTCTACAATCATAATTTGCTCCGCGCGTGCGCGGTGCTGTTAAGGAAAGCCGACATGCAGCTTAAAGACACCCAGTTGTTCCGCCAGCAAGCCTTCATCGATGGCGCGTGGGTTGATGCGGACAATGGTCAGACGATCAAGGTCAACAACCCGGCAACGGGCGAAATTCTGGGCACTGTGCCGAAAATGGGCGCTGCCGAAACCCGCCGTGCGATCGAAGCTGCTGACAAAGCGCTGCCGGCCTGGCGTGCCCTGACCGCCAAAGAGCGTGCAGGCAAACTGCGTCGCTGGTATGAACTGATCATCGAGAACCAGGACGACCTGGCTCGCCTGATGACCCTGGAACAGGGCAAGCCATTGGCCGAAGCCAAGGGCGAAATCGTTTACGCCGCGTCCTTCATCGAATGGTTCGCCGAAGAAGCCAAGCGCATCTACGGTGACGTGATTCCGGGCCACCAGCCAGACAAGCGCCTGATCGTGATCAAGCAGCCAATCGGCGTGACCGCTGCAATCACCCCGTGGAACTTCCCGGCCGCGATGATCACCCGTAAAGCCGGCCCGGCCCTGGCCGCCGGTTGCACCATGGTGCTCAAGCCTGCTTCGCAAACTCCGTTCTCTGCATTCGCCTTGGCCGAACTGGCCCAGCGTGCCGGTATCCCTGCAGGCGTGTTCAGCGTGGTTTCCGGCAGCGCCGGCGACATCGGCAGCGAACTGACCAGCAACCCGATCGTGCGCAAGCTGTCCTTCACCGGTTCGACCGAAATCGGTCGTCAACTGATGTCGGAATGCGCCAAGGACATCAAGAAAGTGTCCCTGGAACTGGGCGGCAACGCGCCGTTCATCGTGTTCGACGACGCGGACCTGGATAAGGCCGTCGAAGGCGCGATCATCTCCAAGTACCGCAACAACGGTCAGACCTGCGTCTGCGCCAACCGCCTGTACATTCAGGATTCGGTCTACGACGCATTCGCCGAGAAGCTGAAAGCCGCTGTGGCCAAGCTCAAGATCGGTAACGGTCTGGAAGCAGGCACTACCACTGGCCCGCTGATCGACGAAAAAGCCGTGGCCAAGGTGCAAGAGCACATTGCTGACGCCGTTTCCAAAGGCGCTACCGTGCTGTCCGGCGGCAAGTCGATGGAAGGTAACTTCTTCGAGCCGACCATCCTGACCAACGTGCCGAACAACGCTGCCGTGGCCAAGGAAGAAACCTTCGGTCCATTGGCCCCACTGTTCCGCTTCAAAGACGAAGCCGAGGTGATCGCGATGTCCAACGACACCGAATTCGGTCTGGCCTCGTACTTCTATGCTCGCGACCTGGGTCGCGTGTTCCGTGTGGCTGAAGCCCTGGAATACGGCATGGTCGGCGTCAACACCGGGTTGATCTCCAACGAAGTCGCGCCGTTCGGTGGCATCAAGGCCTCGGGCCTGGGCCGTGAAGGCTCCAAGTACGGCATCGAAGATTACCTGGAAATCAAATACCTCTGCCTGGGCATCTAACCCGGAAGAGCATTGCTTCAAGCGCAAAGGGCACGAGAGCGCTGTCCCTTTGCGCCGCTTCAAACCGGAATATTCTCGGTGGCCGGGAACGCCGTGGCAGTCGATCATCGCATGCTGCCGCCGCTGTTCCCCGCTGCTTAATCCTTGAACCACGCCGACCGATGAGCGGCGAATGAGGAATGTAATGAGCAAGACTAACGCTTCTTTGATGGCCCGCCGTACCAATGCAGTTCCACGTGGTGTTGGCCAGATTCACCCGATCTTCGCCGAGTCCGCGAAGAACGCGACCGTGACCGACGTTGAAGGTCGTGAGTTCATCGACTTCGCCGGCGGTATCGCCGTGCTGAACACCGGCCACGTGCACCCGAAAATCATCGCGGCCGTGACCGAGCAGCTGAACAAGCTGACCCACACTTGCTTCCAGGTGCTGGCCTACGAGCCGTACGTAGAAGTGTGCGAAAAAATCAACGCCAAGGTGCCAGGCGATTTCGCCAAGAAAACCCTGCTGGTGACCACCGGTTCCGAAGCCGTGGAAAACTCGATCAAGATCGCCCGTGCCGCCACTGGCCGTGCCGGCGTGATCGCGTTCACCGGCGCTTACCACGGTCGCACCATGATGACCCTGGGCCTGACCGGTAAAGTCGTGCCTTACTCGGCCGGCATGGGCCTGATGCCAGGCGGCATCTTCCGCGCGCTGTACCCGAACGAACTGCACGGTGTGAGCATCGACGACTCGATCGCTTCCATCGAACGCATCTTCAAGAACGACGCCGAGCCGAAAGACATCGCTGCGATCATCATCGAGCCGGTTCAGGGCGAAGGTGGTTTCTACGTCGCTCCGAAAGAATTCATGAAGCGTCTGCGTGCCCTGTGCGACCAGCACGGCATCCTGCTGATCGCTGACGAAGTACAGACTGGCGCTGGCCGTACCGGTACTTTCTTCGCCATGGAACAGATGGGCGTTGCTGCCGACCTGACCACCTTCGCCAAATCCATCGCTGGCGGCTTCCCGCTGGCCGGTGTGTGCGGCAAGGCCGAATACATGGACGCCATCGCTCCAGGCGGCCTGGGCGGCACCTACGCCGGTAGCCCGATTGCTTGCGCCGCGGCCCTGGCCGTGATGGAAGTGTTCGAAGAAGAGCACCTGCTGGATCGTTGCAAGGCCGTTGGCGAGCGTCTGGTAACTGGCCTGAAGGCCATCCAGGCCAAGTACCCGGTGATCGGCGAAGTTCGTGCCCTGGGTGCGATGATCGCTGTCGAGCTGTTCGAAAACGGCGACAGCCACAAGCCAAACGCCGCCGCTGTGGCATCGGTTGTGGCCAAGGCTCGCGACAAGGGCCTGATCCTGCTGTCCTGCGGCACCTACGGCAACGTTCTGCGCGTCCTGGTACCGCTGACCTCGCCGGACGAGCAACTGGACAAAGGCCTGGCGATCATCGAAGAGTGCTTCGCCGAGCTCTGATCACCCAGTGTGACCTGATCCACAAAAAACCCGCTTCGGCGGGTTTTTTCATGCCCCTGAAAACACATCCCGCGCATTAACGCTGTATCGAATGGCCAGCATTGGCTAAGGTTCCTGCATTGCCAGGGAGAGCTGTATGACAACTGTCATTTTACCCGCGGTTCCGAGAGTACTGATTGCCGAGGCCGACCCCTGGTCCCGGGATCTGCTCAAGGAAGTGTTGTTGAACGTACGCTGCGATGCACGGCTGGATTTGTGCGCCGATGGCCAGCAAGCGCTGGAGCTATTGGCTGCCAATTCCTATGACCTGGTCATCGCCGATTGGGAGTTGCCGGGTGTCGATGGCCTGAATGTCCTGCGTAACATCCGCCAGCGCAAACGCAACCCGCCGCTGCCCTTCATCCTCATGAGCAGTCGCAACGACAGTGCCAGCGTGCGCGAGGCCTTGCCGCTGGCGCCGGCCGCGTACCTGACCAAGCCCCTGAACATGGAAAGCCTGACCCATCGGTTGCAGGGGTTGCTGCTGCACGCGGGGGAAGAAGTCTCGTGCGAAGTGCCGGCGCTGGCGCCGGGCATGACGTTGTCGGTGTTTCTGGAGCGTCGACGGGAATTGGCCGACGGTGCGCCGCTGATGACCGACGTGCAAGTGGCGGTCAAACGCAGCCTCAATCCCAATGGCCTCGACCTGACGGTGCTGGAGGACGAAATCCGCACCGATCCGCAGGTCACGGCTGTGCTGATTGCCGCCGCCAACAGCGCGGCCCAGCACCGCGGCGCGGGTGTGCAAACCCTGTCCCAGGCGCTGCATCGCCTGGGTACCGGGCAGAGCATGAACCTGATTCTCGGATTGACGCTCAAGCGCAGTGCCCGGCTCAGCGATCCGCAATTGGCCGACTATGCCGAGCGTTACTGGGATCTGTCGCTGCACACTGCCGAGTATGCGCGCACCCTGGCGCGCTTGCTCGATCTGGATCAGGAGCGCTGCTATTGCGCCGGCATGTTGCATCGCCTCGGTGATCTGGCGTTGCTGCGCTGCCTGCAGGAATGGAAACAGGCTGGCGGCGAACTGGACGAGCTGGAAGAAGTGGGAGAGGCGCTGGTTGAATATGGCGCGGCCTATGGCTCGGCCCTGCGTACGCGCTGGCGTCTGCCGCTGGAGTTGCGGGAGCTGATTGCAGCGGCCTACCAGCTCGGTGGCGGGGTTTACTCCCGCGAAGCGCTGGTGATGAACATGGCGGCGCAGATGGCGCGCCTGACCGAGCATGAGGGCATCGAGGAGTTGGCCAAGAGCCGGACGGCGCGGTTGCTCAAGATCGGTTTGCCGGAATTGATGCGGTTGCGCAAAAAGTAAGCTCTCCACTTACCCCTGTGGGAGCGGGCTTGCCCGCGAAAGCGGAGTGTCAGTCGACATAAAAGGTGACTGATGCGGCCCCTTCGCGAGCAAGCCCGCTCCCACATGGGGTCTGTGGTGCCTGTCAGGCCGTGACAATCCTGTTCTTGCCCTCGCGTTTGGCCTGATACATCGCGGCATCCGCCCGGGAAAACAGGTCCTCCACGTTTTCGTCCGAGGCGCTCAGGCTGGTCAGGCCCTGGCTGACAGTGATGCCGAACGTCCGGCCTTCATGGTTGAAACTCAACTGCTGAATCTGCCGTTGCAGGCGTTCAGCCACTTGCAGGGCCATTTGCGGCGTGCACCCGGGAAACACCGCAGCAAATTCCTCACCGCCAATGCGCCCGAACAGGTCGCGACGGCGCAACGCTGCGCGTCCGCTTTCGGCAATGCGTTGCAGCACGTTGTCGCCTTCCTGGTGACCGTAGGTGTCGTTGATCGTTTTGAAGTCATCAATATCCAGCATCAGAAACGACAGCGGCTCGCCCTGTTGCCGGGCGTGTGCGAACTCGCGGTGAGCGCATTCGAAGAAATGATGGCGATTGCTGCTCTGGGTCAGGGCGTCGATGGTGGCCAGGCGCTGCAGTTCGGTTTCCATCTGTTTTTTGTTGGTGATGTCTTCGGCAATGCCGACGATGATCACCGGTTGCCCCGGCTCGGCCTGGCGATTGATGAAGCATTTGTCGCTTAGCCAGCGCACCTGGCCGTCGGCGGTAATGATTCGATACTCACGATCTTCGACGGCGCCCTTGTCCAGCACTTCGGCCAGGCTTCGTTCGGCGTAGTCGAGGTCGTCAGGGTGAATGCTGTCGCGCCATTGATTGCAGTCGGCCAGCAACTGATCGGCTGACCGGCCAAAGATCCGTTCATAGGCAGGGCTGACGTAAAGCACCCGGCGGGATTCCCAATCGAATGCCCACAGCACCGCGTTGACGCTTGCCAGCAATGTGTTGAGCAGTTGTTCCCGTTCGGTCAGGCGTGTGACTTCGCCTTGGGCGTGCATCAACGCCATCAGGGTCTGCGCGGCCTCGGGCCAATGTGACGGAGATGAGTCTTGCAGGTTCTTTTGGGCCATCGAAACAAATCTCAAAGGGCATGCGGCCAACACCAAGCCCGCCGGGGATGGCGAAGTGTCTTTGAGATAAGGGTTTCAAGATGAAGTTCCCGCCTTTTGTGGCGAGGGAGGTTGCTCCCGCCGGGCGGTACTGGCGATGTTTTTTTGCGGCCACAAATCAATGTGGGAGCAGGCTCGCTCCCACAGGTATTGCGGCTGCGCGCTGCGGTCAGACGGCGGCAGGGCGCAGGGAGTAGGTTTTCAACTGATCGGCGAAGTCGCGCAGGGATTGAATCCCGCTGGCTTCGGCTTCGTGTACCCAGTCCTTGATGGCCGCCAGCATGTCGTGGCCATTTGAGCTGGTCTTGACCCAGATCTGCTGCAGGGCCAGGCGTTTCTCGTAGATTACCTTCAGCGCCTGACTGTGCTCGAGCATGGTCTGGATGCGTACATGGTGTTTGTCATCCAGCAGGCTGGTCTCGCGCGAAAGCAGGCGTTTGGCCCGGTGGAACTGGTGACGTACCGAGTGATCGACCTTTTCCAGCTCTTGCTTGACCAGCGGGCCGATCACCAATTTGCGGTACTGGGCCATGATCTGGAAGCGGTTGTTGAGGATCGCCATGGCGGTGTCCATGTCCAGGTTGCCCTTGCCTTCGACGCGATGGGCAATCGGCGCAACCCGCTGAACCTTGGCCAGGCGCAGGAAGCTGAAGACTTTGATCCACGCCCAGCCCAGATCGAATTCCCACTTCTTCACCGACAGTTTTGCCGAATTAGGGTAGGTGTGATGGTTGTTATGCAGTTCTTCGCCGCCAATCAGGATGCCCCACGGCACCAGGTTGGTCGCCGCATCGCGACATTCGAAGTTGCGGTAGCCGATGGCATGGCCCAGGCCATTGACCACGCCGGCGGCCCATACCGGGATCCACATCATCTGGATGGCCCAGATGGTGATGCCGATGGTGCCGAACAGCAGCAGGTCAATAACGGCCATGATCGCCACACCCAGCAGCGGGAAGCGGCTGTAGAGGTTGCGCTCGATCCAGTCTTCGGGGCAGTTCTTGCCGTAGATGCGCAGCGTCTCGGGGTTTTCCGCTTCGGCGCGGTACAGCTCGGCGCCTTTGCGCAGCACCGTGGACAGCCCCTTGATGACCGGGCTGTGCGGATCATCGACGGTTTCGCATTTGGCGTGATGCTTGCGGTGGATGGCCGTCCACTCGCGGGTGTTCTGCGCCGTGGTCAGCCACAGCCAGAAACGGAAGAAATGCTTGAGGCCCCCATTCAGCTCCAGGGAGCGGTGGGCTGAGTAACGATGCAGATAGACCGTGACGGCGATGATCGTGACGTGGGTCATCAGCAGGGTGACTGCTACCAGTGACCAGGCTGACAAGCCAAGTAAACCTTCGTACCACATAGGCTGTAGGGCCCTCGATAAAGAAAAAACAGCCGTTGCATTATCACTAAGCCCACACAGAAAACCAGTCGCCCTTTCAGATAAGAGTGGCTGGATGTGTCTTTAAACTATAATTCCAACCTTTTCGTATGGACATGGATTGCCGGATGCCTGCCACCTATCGTGATGCCTTGCGTGCAGCGCTGCTCTATCTGTTGCTTTCTGTGGTTTGGCTGCAGATCAGTGGCTATTTATTAAACAGTTTCTTCGATAGCTCCGCCGAGCGACTGCGATGGCAACTGATCAACGGTTACGTTTGGGTGCTGTTCAGCGCCGGATTGATCTTCATTGCCCGGGCGCGGCTGCTGCGGTGTCTGGGTATCGGCGCCAAACTGCGTGAGCGCGATGCCGACCGCATGCGCTTGCGACAGGCGACGGCAGTGTTCGACTGCACCCGCGAAGGGGTGCTGGTCACCAATCGGGAAGGCGCAATCGTCCATGTGAACCGGGCCTTTATGGAGATCACCGGTTATGACGGTGAGGAGGTGCTGGGGGAGCGGCCCAATATGTTCAAGTCGGGGCGCCATCCAGCGCAATTCTATCAAGCGATGTTCGCCACGCTTGCAAGCGCCGGGGAGTGGAGCGGGGAAATCTGGAACCGGCGCAAAAGCGGCGAAATTTATCCGCAATGGCAGACAATCCGCCTGATTCATGACGACGACGGCCAGCCGAGCCAGTATGTGGCGGTGTTTTCCGATATCAGTGCAATCAAGAACTCCGAACACGAGTTGATGCACCTGGCTCACCACGACCCGCTGACCGACCTGCCGAACCGTCTGCTGTTCAGCGACCGCGCCGAACAGGCCCTGGCTTCGGCACAGGTGCACAAGCGTGGTTGCGCGCTGCTGATGATCGATCTCGATCACTTCAAGATGATCAACGATAGCCTCGGGCATACCATCGGCGATCAGTTGCTCAAGGCTGTAGCCGGGCGCCTGAAAGGTATGTTCGATCCCGGCATTACCCTGGCTCGGCTGGGTGGCGACGAGTTTGCCGTGCTGGCCGAATGCTGTCCGCAGTTGGTCCAGGCGGCTGCGCTGGCACAACGGATCATCAACGGACTGAAAGAGCCGTTTGCTATCGATGGACATCAGCTGTTCATCAACACCAGCATTGGCATCAGCCTGTTCCCCAGCGATGCCTTGAGCGTTGAACAATTGTTGCGCAACGCCGATTCGGCACTGTTCAAGGCCAAAAGCACCGGTCGCAATGACTACGCGCTCTACACCGAAGAATTGACCGCCCATGCCCAACAACGCGTCGAGATCGCCTTCGAATTGCGCCGCGCCCTGGACCAGCAGGAACTACAGGTTTATTACCAGCCGGTTCACGACCTGAAGACCAGCCGCCTGATGGGTGTCGAGGCGCTGGTGCGTTGGCAGCACCCGCAGCGGGGGCTGGTGTCACCGGCGGAATTCATTCCAGTCGCCGAGCGAACCGGTCTGATCGCCGAAATCGATGCATGGGTCATGGCGCAGGCGTGCCGGCAGATGTGTCAGTGGCAGCAGGACGGGGTGGTGCTGTCGTTTGTGGCGGTCAACATTTCTTCGCGCCTGTTTGCTCGTCGCGAGTTGTATCAGCAGGTGGCGCAGGTGCTGCACGAAACCGGGCTGGAACCGGCCTGTCTGGAACTGGAAGTGACCGAAAGCGCGGTGATGGATGATCCGGAAGTCGCGCTGGAGCAGATGCATCGCCTGCGCGAGTTGGGGGTGCGCCTGGCCATCGACGACTTCGGCACGGGTTACTCATCGCTGTTGCGGCTCAAGCGCCTGCCGGTGCAAAAACTGAAAATCGACCAGGGCTTCGTCGCCGGATTGCCGTGGGACGAGGATGATGCGGCGATCTCGCGGGTGATCATCGCCCTGGCCCAAAGCATGGGCATGCAGGTTCATGCCGAGGGGATCGAGCAGGTCGAACAGGCGGCGTTCCTCCTTGAGCAGGGCTGTGATCTGGGGCAGGGCTACTGGTTCGGGCGACCGGTGCCGGCAGGGCAGTTGAACTGGGCTCATGCGCCGGTGATCGCGTAGGAGCGAGCTTGCTCGCGAAGAACTTCAACGATGACAAGGGCTGCCTGAATGAACGCGGTGCCTCCTGCCACCATCGCGAGCAAGCTCGCTCCTACAGGGGGTTTGCGTACGTTTGAAAGGTGCAATCCCTCGCAAAGCCTTGTCTTGTCAGATAATGTTTTTTGGTTATATAAACATTCTTAAATAGTCTTTTTAAGAATATCAAGACCTCACTAGTATTGCTCCCAAGCCGCAAGCAGTGCCGACACTGCGAGGCAAACTCTCAGTTGAAGGAGCAGCAATATGAGCGCATCCCTGCGTAGTGTCGACGGTCAAGACGAAGCCACCATCCTGCGTGAAATCCAGAGCGCCCTGCGCGACCTGCGTTTTGGGGCCGTGGAAATCACTGTGCACAACGCGCAGGTGGTGCAGATCGAACGCAAAGAAAAATTCCGCTTGCAGCAGCCGGGCAACAAGCCGGGCTGAGGCGAATCAGGCACCGCGATTTCCGATATCCCATAAGAAAAAGCCAACAAACCAAGAATTCCAGGAGCTTTCACCATGTCGTCGATTCGTCATTTCGCTTTGGCCGCCCTGGCCAGCGCCCTTTTCGCCGGTTCTGCAGTTGCCAAGGACTACGAACTGCTCAACGTGTCGTACGACCCGACCCGCGAGCTGTATCAGGACTACAACGCCGAATTCGTGAAGTTCTGGCAAAAGGAACATGCCGGCGACACCGTGAAAATCCAGCAATCCCATGGTGGCTCGGGCAAGCAAGGCCGAGCGGTAATCGATGGCCTGCGTGCCGACGTCGTGACCCTGGCCCTGGCCGGTGACATCGACGAAATCGCCAAGCTCGGCAAGTCCCTGCCGGCTGACTGGCAAAAGCGCCTGCCGGACGCAAGCACGCCTTATACCTCGACCATCGTGTTCCTGGTGCGCAAGGGCAACCCTAAAGGCATCAAGGACTGGGGTGACCTGATCAAGAATGACGTTTCGGTGATCACGCCGAACCCGAAAACCTCCGGCGGTGCGCGCTGGAACTTCCTCGCGGCCTGGGCCTATGGCCTCAAAGCCAATGGCGGCGACGAAGCCAAGGCCAAGGAATACGTGCAAACCCTGTTCAAGCACGTGCCAGTGCTGGACACCGGCGCCCGCGGCTCGACCATTACCTTCGTCAACAACGGCCAGGGTGACGTGTTGCTGGCCTGGGAAAACGAAGCCTTCCTGGCCCTGAAAGAAGAGGGCGGCGCCGACAAGTTCGACATCGTCGTGCCTTCGCTGTCGATTCTCGCCGAGCCACCGGTGGCGGTGGTCGACAAGAATGCCGAGAAAAAGGGCAACGAGCAGATCGCCGAAGCCTACCTCAAGCACCTGTACAGCCCGGCCGGCCAGGAAATCGCGGCGAAGAATTTCTATCGCCCCCGTGATAAGGATGTGGCCGCCAAGTACGCCCAGCAGTTCCCGAAACTGGAGCTGGTGAGCATCGATAAGGACTTCGGCGGTTGGAAAACCGCACAACCGAAATTCTTCAATGACGGCGGGGTGTTCGACCAGATCTACCAGGCGCAATAATCTTAAATGGCCATCAATGAGCACCCATGCAGTCAGCCTGGGTGCTTAACTTGTGGGAGCGAGCCTGCTCGCGAAGGCGGTGTTTCAGTCGACAGGGATGTTGACGGGTACTCCCCCTTCGCGAGCAGGCTCGCTCCCACAGGGATGGTTTTAGCGGAACGCTTTTTAACCAAGGACTTTTATGTCGCGTCGTATCTCCCCCGTCATACCCGGCTTCGGGCTGACGCTGGGCTACACCTTGGTGTACCTCAGCCTGATTGTGCTCATACCACTGGCGGCGATGTTCGTGCATGCCGCTCAACTCACCTGGGATCAGTTCTGGGCAATCATCTCGGCGCCACGGGTGCTGGCGGCGCTGAAGCTCAGCTTCGGCACCGCCCTGTGTGCCGCAATCATCAACGGCATCATCGGCACGCTGCTGGCCTGGGTATTAGTGCGCTATACCTTCCCTGGACGAAAAGTGATCGATGCAATGATCGACCTGCCGTTCGCATTGCCCACGGCAGTGGCCGGTATTGCGCTGACGGCGTTGTACACCCCTACCGGTCTGGTCGGTCAGTTTGCAGCGGATCTGGGTTTCAAGATCGCCTACACCCCCCTGGGCATCACCCTTGCCCTCACTTTTGTGACACTTCCATTCGTAGTACGTACCGTACAGCCAGTATTGGCAGACATACCTCGTGAAGTCGAAGAAGCGGCGGCGTGCCTGGGTGCGAAACCATTGCAGGTTTTCCGCCATATCCTGCTGCCGGCACTGCTTCCGGCATGGCTGACCGGTTTCGCGCTGGCCTTTGCCCGCGGGGTCGGCGAGTACGGTTCGGTGATTTTCATCGCCGGTAACATGCCGATGAAGACCGAGATTCTGCCGCTGCTGATCATGGTCAAACTCGACCAATACGATTACACCGGCGCTACCTCCATTGGTGTACTGATGCTGGTGGTTTCCTTCGTCCTGTTGCTGCTGATCAACTTGTTGCAGCGACGCATCGAAACCCCATAAGGAGGCGCACCCATGTCCCAATCGTCTATTGCTGCCGCTTCCTCGAACGCTGCCCGCCGTGGCAGCGCGACTTCGCGGCGAATCCTGATCGGCCTTGGCTGGCTGATTTTTGCGCTGTTCCTGTTGCTGCCGCTGTTCATCGTGGTGTCCCAGGGCCTGAAGCTCGGCCTCGGTGCGTTCTTCACCGCGATCTTTGAGCCGGACGCGTTGTCGGCACTGAAACTCACGGTCATCGCCGTACTGATTTCGGTGCCGCTGAACCTGGTGTTCGGCGTCAGCGCCGCCTGGTGCGTGAGCAAGTACTCGTTCCGTGGCAAGAGCATGCTGGTAACGCTGATCGACCTGCCGTTTTCGGTGTCGCCGGTGATCGCCGGTCTGGTCTATGTGCTGATGTTCGGCGCCCAGGGTCTGTTTGGCCCATGGCTGCAGGACCACGACATCCAGATCGTCTTCGCCCTGCCGGGCATCGTGTTGGCGACGATTTTCGTCACCGTGCCGTTCGTGGCCCGAGAACTGATCCCGCTGATGCAGGAACAAGGCACTCAGGAAGAGGAGGCCGCACGTCTGCTCGGCGCCAACGGCTGGCAGATGTTCTGGCACGTCACCGTACCCAACATCAAATGGGGCCTGATTTATGGCGTGGTGTTGTGCACCGCCCGGGCCATGGGTGAGTTCGGTGCAGTGTCGGTGGTTTCCGGGCACATTCGCGGGGTGACCAACACCCTGCCGTTGCACGTCGAGATCCTCTACAACGAATACAACCACGTGGCCGCGTTCGCCGTGGCGAGCCTGTTGCTGATCCTGGCGCTCTTCATCCTGCTGCTCAAGCAGTGGAGCGAAAACCGTATTAACCGCCTGCGCGCCAGCGCCGCGGAGGAATAATTCATGTCGATCGAAGTGCGTAACGTCAGCAAGAATTTCAACGCGTTCAAGGCGCTGGACAACATCAGCCTGGACATCCAGAGCGGCGAACTCGTCGCGTTGCTCGGCCCGTCGGGCTGCGGCAAGACCACGCTGCTGCGGATCATTGCCGGCCTGGAAACCCCGGACAAGGGCAACATCGTGTTCCACGGTGAAGACGTTTCCGGCCACGACGTGCGTGATCGCAACGTCGGTTTCGTGTTCCAGCACTACGCCCTGTTCCGCCACATGACGGTGTTCGACAACGTCGCGTTCGGCCTGCGCATGAAGCCGAAAAACCAGCGCCCGAGCGAAAGCCAGATCGCAACCAAGGTTCACGAGCTGCTGAACATGGTGCAACTGGACTGGTTGTCGGATCGCTACCCGGAGCAACTCTCCGGCGGCCAGCGTCAGCGCATTGCCTTGGCCCGGGCGCTGGCGGTGGAGCCGAAAGTGCTGCTGCTCGACGAACCTTTCGGCGCTCTCGACGCCAAGGTTCGCAAGGAACTGCGCCGCTGGCTGGCGCGTCTGCACGAAGACATCAACCTGACCTCGGTGTTCGTGACCCACGACCAGGAAGAAGCGATGGAAGTCGCCGACCGTATCGTGGTGATGAACAAGGGTGTGATCGAGCAGATCGGTTCACCGGGTGATGTCTACGAAAACCCGGCCAGCGATTTCGTCTATCACTTCCTTGGTGATTCGAACCGCCTGCACCTGGGTGAAGACAACCACGTGCTGTTCCGCCCGCACGAAGTGTCGCTGTCGCGCCATGAACTGGAAGATCACCACGCGGCTGAAGTGCGCGATATTCGTCCATTGGGCGCAACGACACGGGTGACGCTGAAGGTTGAAGGGCAGAGCGATCTGATCGAGGCGGAAGTGGTCAAGGATCACGACAGCCTGATCGGGTTGGCGAAGGGTGAGACGCTGTTCTTCAAGCCGAAGGTCTGGCAGAAAGTCGCCAACATCTAAGGCAAAAGCTTCGCGAGCAAGCCCGCTCCCACACTGATTTGCGTCGTTCACAAATCCAGTGTGGGAGCGGGCTTGCCCGCGAATGCGATCTAGACAGCTGCACGCTTCGGATTGAGGCGCACCCCACCCGCCCGCGCCTCGATCTGCTCTTTGAGCTCATGCCGCATCCCCAGCATGAACGCCAGCTCCGCCACCACGAACAACGGCCCGACAATCAACCCGGTCACGTCATCGACAAAAGCCGGTTTGCGCCCTTCGTAGTGATGGCCGACAAACTGGATCGCCCAACCGATCACGAACATCGCCACGCCGCTGCCCAGCCAGACCAGCGTGCTTTGCTGTGCCAGCGCATGACCAGCCCACACGCACAGCCCGAGCAACACGGTCATCAACACGCCCAGGCGCAATTCCAGGCGCAGGTAAAACCACGCCGATGCCAGCGAAACGAGCACCGCCGGTGACAGCCACACGCCACCCAGCGACCACTGCGGCCGGGACAGCAACACCGCGACGGCGACCACGATCAGCGGAATACCGATAAAGTGCGATGCAATATTGCGCGGATCACGGTGGTAGGCGGCGTATTGACTGAGGTGGTCGACGAGGCTTTTCATTGTTGTTCTCCTGTGGGGGTGATTGATCATGCCCCGGGGCCACTTCCCGCTCTGTCAGCCAGGCGACAATCTCTAGGAGTTTTCATGGATATGCAGGTCTGGCGCCCACGCCTGATGAGCGGTCAGTGGTTCAGCCATTTGCCTGTTTCCCTACAGGATAGCCTGCTGTCGGTGGGCAGGCTGCGGCGCCTGTCGCCGGGCCAGCGGTTGTTCAAGCGCGGCGATCCGCCCTGCGGCCTGTACGCGGTGCTTGAAGGCGCGGTACGCGTCGGTGCTGTGAGCGAGCAGGGCAAGGAAGCCTTGCTGAGCCTGGTGGAACCGCCACACTGGTTCGGCGAGATCTGCCTGTTCGATGGCCAGCCACGCACCCACGATGCCTACGGCGTGGGCCAGTGCACACTGCTGCACATTCCCCAGAACACCTTGCTGGCGTTGCTCGACGAGCATCCGCAGCACTGGCGGCAACTGGCGTTGTTGATGAGCCAGAAGCTGCGCATGACCTTCATCAACCTCGAACAATTGAGCCTGTTGCCGGCCCCGGCACGGCTGGCACACCGCTTGCTGATGATCGCCGAAGGCTATGGCGAGACCACCCCGCCGCGGCGCGTCCTGCAACTGCCCCAGGAACAGCTTGCCGCCATGTTGTCGCTGTCGCGCCAGACCACCAACCAGATTCTCAAGGAGTTGCAGGGGCAGGGGGTTATCGGGCTGAGTTACGGCGAAATCGAAATCCTCGATGCTGCTCGTTTGCGGGAACTGGCCACGATCTGAAACTCGACGCATATCCCTTGTGGGAGCGAGCTTGCTCGCGATGACGGTGTGTCAGTCTCCAGGTATGTCGACTGAAAGTCCGCTATCGCGAGCAAGCTCGCTCCCACAGGGGGGCCGGGTGAATCAGAGATTTGTGGTCACCGATAAAAAACCTGTGGGAGCGGGCTTGCCCGCGATGGGGCCAGACCAGCCAATTCACCTTCCGAATCAATCAGCGCAACCCATCCCGAAACTGCCCCGGCGTCATCCCTGTCCAACGCTTGAATGCGCGACTGAAGCTGCTGGTATCGGCAAACCCGAGCAGATAGCTGATTTCGCTCAGCGACACCTGCGGGTCCCGCAGGTGCAGCAGCGCGAGGTTTTCGCGGCTTTCGTTGAGCAGCGTATCGAACCGGCAGCCCTCATCCGCCAGGTGCCGCTGCAGGCTGCGCAGGCTCAGGTGCAGGGCCTTGGCGATGTGCTCGGCGCTGGGTTCGCCTTCGGGCAGTTGCTCTTCAATGGCGTCGCGGACCTTGCGCTCCCACGTCAGCGGCTTGAGTTGCGCCAGGGTGCGCTTGAGCACGGTTTCGTTGTGTTCGGCCAGTTCCGGGTTGGCGTCGTCCAGGTGGCTGTCGAAGTCGATGAGGGCGAACTCAAGCCGATCCTCGTCGGCACCGAAGTGCACCGGCGAGCGAAAGACTTTATGCCATTGGTGCGCGTCTGCCGGCTCCGGCCGGCGCAGGTAAGTCTCCAGCGGTGCGTATTCACGGCCCAGTCGATTGCGGCAGGTGCGCACGTAAATCGCCATGAACGCATCGATGGCTTCGAAGGCCGGGGCGGGATTGCCAGCGGGGATTTTCAGACGGAAACGGTAGCGATCCTCGGCGCGGGTCAGTTCCAGTTCGAGGGCATCGCTGACCACCTGGTGATAGCGCACGATGCGCTCGAACACTTCCCGCAGGCTGCCGCTGGCGACCAGTGCATAACCCAGCGCATGGAAGGTGGTCGGGCTGACGAAACGCGAAACCCGCAAACCGATCGCCGGGTCGCCGCTGGCCTGCACCGCCAGATTCCACAGCTGCGTGGTGCCCGACAGCGGGTAGCGCGCGTTCGGGTCGTCCATCAGTTGCGGGTCGAGCCCCGATTGCTGGCACAGGGCGGTGCTGTCAATGCCCAAGGCATCGAGCTGCTTGCGCAGGGCGCGGGTCCAGCTGGCGAGGGAGGTCGGTTCAGTCATGCTGATTGGCGCTTCCAGTCAACAGGTTGGCGTTCACGGCTACCGCATTGCGAGGTTCCGCAAGGCAGGATGCAACCATCAATAACCAGAGGATGGAAGCATGGACCGTACTTCTGCAAGCCCCCAACGACTGAATGCAGCCCAACGTTCAGCCCATATCCGTGAAGTGGTGCTGGCCAGAGGTGTCGAATTGCGTGAGAAATACCCGGTTCTCAAGCACCAGGACGCCCTCGGCGCAGGCATTCTGACCTTCGCCATCGCCGGTATGGTCGGTTCGGCGGCGCTCTACATGAGCGGGCACATGGCCTGGTGGGCGTGCCTGTTGCTCAATGCTTTTTTCGCCTCGCTGACCCATGAGCTGGAACACGACCTGATCCACAGCATGTACTTCCGCAAGCAAAAAGTGCCGCACAACCTGATGATGGGATTGGTGTGGCTGGCGCGGCCGAGCACCATCAATCCCTGGATTCGCCGCCATCTGCACCTCAATCACCACAAGGTGTCGGGCTCTGAGACCGACACGGAAGAGCGCGCCATCACCAATGGCGAACCCTGGGGTTTTGCGCGGCTGTTGATGATCGGCGACAACATCATGTCCTCGGTCATCCGCATGTTGCGGGCCAAGACCTGGGCAATGAAGTTCAGCATCATTAAGCGCACGCTGAAGGTCTATGCACCGCTGGCGCTGATGCATTGGGGCGCGTGGTACGTCTTTCTCGGCTTCCACGCAGCGAACGGCGTTGCGTACCTGATGGGCGCACCGATCGAGTGGTCGGCGACGACGTTGTCGGTGATGCAGGTGATCGACATCGCGGCCGTCGTGATCATCGGCCCGAACGTGTTGCGCACCTTCTGCCTGCACTTCATCAGCTCGAACATGCATTACTACGGTGACGTGGAGCCGGGCAACGTGATGCAGCAATGCCAGGTACTCAATGCCCCTTGGCTGTGGCCGCTGCAGGCGTTCTGCTTCAACTTCGGCAGCAGCCACGGGATCCATCACTTTGTGGTGAAGGAACCGTTCTACATCCGCCAGTTGACCGTGCCGGTGGGGCACAAGGTGATGCGCGAGATGGGTGTGCGGTTCAATGACTTCGGTACGTTTGCGCGGGCTAACCGGTTTGAGCGCAGGGAAGAAGTGGCTGTGGAAAAGGTGCGTACGGCTCAAGTCTAGTCGTCGTTTGAAAGGGCCCCTTCGCGGGCAAGCCCGCTCCCACAGTGATTTGTGCTGAACGCAAATTTTGCATTCACCGCAGAAACCTGTGGGAGCGGGCTTGCCCGCGAAGGGGCCGGTTCAGGCAGCATCAATCCGGCTGAAACGGCGACTCACTCAAGATCACCCCAGTCTCATCCACATACCGCTGCCAATGCTCGATCAAGGCACTGAGCCGCTGCGGCTGGCTCGACGCCAGGTCATGAATCTCTCCCGGATCACTGCCCAGGTCATACAGCTGCCAGGTCGCCGGCCCCACCGGTCCCGGGATGTACACCGCCTTCCATTGCCCCTGGCGGATCGCCCGCCGACCGAACAATTCCCACCCGGTCACGGTGTGCTCGTCATGCACGTGCGCCGTCTCGCCCGACAGAAACCCCAGCCACGACTTCCCGCGAACGTCCGCCACGGGTTTGCCGTGCCATTGCTTGCCCGGATGGCGCACACCGGCCAGGTCCAGAATGGTCGGCGTGATGTCCATCACTGTGCCAAACCCATGGCTGATCTGGCCCTTGAGCGGCAGCTGCGGGTAATGCACCAGCGCCGGCACGCGAATCCCGCCTTCGGTGGTGAAGGCCTTGAACAGTCGCGACGGTGCGGTCGCCACTTGCGCCCAGTTCGGCCCGTACCAGACGTAGGAGTTGGCCCGGCCGATGTTGTCCAGGCTGTTGTCGTAGTGCTGGTTGAGGTAGGTCAGCAGCTGCGGCCCGAATTTCGGGAAAGCCTCCAGCAATGCCCCTTCGGCGCCGTTATCGGACATGAACAGGATGAAGGTATTGTCCAGTTGTCCCTGCTGGCGCAAGTAATCGACGACACGCCCGATGTTCCAGTCCATGCGTTCGACCATTGCCGCATAAACTTCCATGGCTCGCGCAGAAATCTGCCGCTGTTCATCACTCAACGCATCCCACTGTGCGCTCAGCTGGATCAGGGGATGCGGCTCGACATCGGCCTCGATCAATCCCAGCTTCTTGATTTTTTCCAGACGCTCCAGCCGCAGCACTTCAGGGCCGGCGTCATAGCGCCCGCGGTATTTTTCCACCACCTCGGCCGGAGCCTGCAGCGGCCAGTGCGGTGCGGAAAACGGCAGGTAGGCGAAGAACGGCCGGGTCTGGTCGCGTTCCTTGAGGTATTGCAGCAGCTTGTCGCCGAAGGCGTCGGAGGAATAAAAATCCTTCGGCAGTTCGTCGATGAACCGGTCGTCTTCGATATACAGCGCCGGCGTGGATTTCAGCAGCCGTGGCGTCGTTTCATCGTAGGTCGGCTCGAAGCCGTAATGGTTGGCCGCACCGGGCAACAGCGAAAACGAACGCTCGAAGCCCCGGGCATGGGGCGCCAATTCGGCGGTCAGGCCCAGGTGCCATTTGCCGCTCATCAACGTCTGGTAACCCGCCTCGCGCAGCAGCTCGGGCAGGGCGACCACGCGGTCGTTCAAGTGCCCTTCGTAGCCTGGCTTACCGATCAGGTCCGGGGTCAGGGCTTCGGCCATGGTGCCGATGCCGGCGATGTGGTGATCGGTGCCGGTGAGCAGCATCGAACGGGTCGGCGAGCAGGTCGGTGCGGTGTGGAAATCGGTCAGGCGCAGGCCATTGTTGGCCAGGGCATCGAGGTTCGGCGTGTTGATTTCGCCGCCGAAGGCGCCGAGGTCGGAAAAGCCCAGGTCATCGGCCAGGATCACTAAAAAATTGGGACGTTGCGGCATCAAAAATTTCCTTTTTCAGTAGGCAATGAAGGACAGCGGCAGATCGCGGACCTGCACCGGCACGGGAGGCTGGTAGTGACCGTCGCTGGTGAGTTCGTGAAGCAGTTCTTCGCGCAATTGGTGGAAGTCGAAACTGCTGCGATGGCGCGGATGGGGCAGGGCAATGTCGACCACTTGCTTGATCCGCCCCGGACGCGGCTCCATCACCACCACGCGGTCGGCGAGGAAGATCGCTTCCTCGACATCGTGGGTGACCAGCACCGTGGTGATTTTTGCTCGCGCGCGGATCGCCAGCAGTTCGTCCTGCATCTGCTGGCGAGTCAGCGCATCGAGGGCGCCGAAGGGCTCGTCCAGCAGCAGAATCCGCGGGCTGGCCACCAGGCCACGGGCGATGGCCACGCGCTGCGCCATGCCGCCGGAGAGCTGGTGCGGATAGGCGCGAGCGAAGTCGCCCAGGCCCACCAGTTCGATGAAGTCATGGATACGCTTGTGCTTTTGCGCGGCGCTCAATGGCTCGTTGACCAGGCCCAGGCCGATGTTGTCGGCCACGCTCAGCCACGGGAATAAACGGTGTTCCTGAAAGACGATGCCGCGCTCGCCACCGATGCCGGTGACGGCTTTGCCATCGACGCTTATCTGCCCGCGAAATTGCCTGTCGAGGCCCACCAGCAGCCGCAGCAAAGTAGATTTGCCGCAACCGCTGGAGCCGACGATGGCGACGAACTCACCCTCGGCGATGTCCAGGTTGAATTCGCGAATGGCCTCCAGTTCGAAGCCGTCGACGTCGAAGGTCTTGCCCACGTGATTGAAGCTGACAATCGGTGCGTTCATGCGTGTCTCCAGCGAGTGGCGCGGATTTCCAGGCGTTGGCCAATGAGGTTGAGCAGGGCGCCGGTCAGGCCCACCAGCAGCATGCCGGCCATGATCAGGTCCATGCGCAGCAGTTGCTGGGCGCCGATCATCTGGCTGCCGATGCCGCCGTTTGACGGCATGAAGTATTCGGCGCCGATGGTGCCGAGCCAGGCGTAGATCAGGCTCAGGCGAAGCCCTGCGAAAATTCCCGGTGCCGCACCCGGCAACACCAACCGACGCAGGCGTTGGGGCAGGTTCAGGCGCAGCACTTGGGCCGCCTCGTTGAGTTGTGGCGAGAGATTGGCGACGCTGCGTTGGGTGGCGATGAACAGCGGGAAAAACGCGGCGAGGGCGACGAACACCCACTTGGCCAATTCCCCCAGGCCGAACCACGCGGTGAGCAGCGGCACCCAGGCGAAAATGGCGATCTGGCGGAGGGCGGCGAGGGTCGGGCCGAGCACGCGTTCACTGGTGCGCGACAGTCCCAGCAGCAGGCCCAGAGCAAAGCCGAGCCCGCCACCGAGCAGTAACCCGCCAAGGGTTCGACCCAGACTAAGGGCCATGCCTCCAATCAACGTGCCGTCGAGCAGGCCATGCCAGGTGGTGTGCAGGACGGCCAGCGGGCTGACCAGAATGTTCGGGTCAACCCACTGCTGATCCGAGCTCAATTGCCACAACGCCAGCAGCGCCAGTGGCAGCAGCCACGGTTGCAGACGTTGCCAGCCTTGATAACGCGGGCCACGACGGATTTCGGCGGTGGCCGGGTGCGGCCAGTGCACCAGCGTCCTGTCCAACAGACCGATGCCACGATCCATCGCCACGCCGATCAAGCCGATCACCACAATGCAGACAAAGACGATGTCGAGCATGAACAACTGGCGTGCCCAGACCATCAGGTAGCCGATGCCTTCGCTGGACGCGAGCAGTTCGACAGCGAGCAGCGAGGTCCATCCGGCGGCCAGCGCAAGGCGCACACCGGCCATGAAGGCCGGCAGTGCGGCAGGCAGCACCAGGCGGCGGATCAACAGGTGCCTGGGCAGGCGCAACACGGCGGCGGCTTCGCGCAGCCTGGGTTGCGCGTCGCGCACGCCGACCAGTGTGTGCAGGGTCACCGGTACCACGATCGCCTTGATCAGCACCACCAGTTTCAGCACTTCACCGATGCCGAAAAACACCATGAACAAGGGAATCCAGGCCAGGGTCGGGACTTGCGCCAACCCGGCGAAGGTGGGAAACACCAGGCGTTCGAGCGTACGACTGAAACCCAGCGCCGCGCCCAATACCGCACCGACACTGATCCCCGCGAGCAGGCCCCAGGACAAACGTTGCAGGCTGATCCACAAATGGCTCCACAACTCGCCTTGGGACAATTCAACGGCGCTGCTCCAGACCAGGGTCGGCGCCGGCAGGATCTGCTCGCTCATCCAGTGATTGCGGCTGGCGAGCCACCACAGCGCAAACAGGCTGAGGGGTAATAGCCAGGGCAAGAGCCGCTGGCTCAGGGTCGGCCAATGTCGTCGACCATCAAGCCGAGGTGCGGCCAGCGGCAGGCTCAGAAGGGAAACACGGGCCATGGGTGACCTCCGTTGTCGGGTTGCAATGCAAGCCTGTTTTTTGTGGGAGCGAGCTTGCTCGCGATGAGGGTGTGTCAGGCGACTTATGTGCTGGATGACACACCGCTATCGCGAGCAAAGCTCGCTCCCACAGGGTTTAATGTGTATGCAAAATTGATCTATAAAAATAAAAATCAATTCTATTTAGGGATAAGCAAGGCCATTTAAGGCTTGGGAGCGCGCGCACATCCAATGCCTTCGAAGAATATTTTTGATGCTGTTTTTGCATACGCGATCGGAAGGCCCGTAGGAGTTGATATAGATCAAAAAGCTATAAAAATGTGAATTTATAGTATTTAAGTGTTGGTTCTGATTCGTCCTACTTTCGGCTCATCAACGCCCGTTGCCCCAAGGAGCCGTACCCATGAACCTTCCCTTCAAACGTGTCATCAGCCTGTTCGCCGCACCGGCCCTGGCGGGTCTGCTGGCCTTCACGGCCAACGCCGGTGAACTCAAGGAAATCCGCATCGCCGTGCCGGACCTGAGTGCCGGTACGCAGCACAGCGGTGGCGGTGTAGTGGATGTGTTGCGCGATCAACAGATCTTCGAAAATGCCTTTGCCGATCAAGGCATCAAGATTCAGTGGAGCTTCTTCAAGGGCGCAGGCCCGGTGATCAACGAGGCGTTCGCCAACGGTCAGGTGGACCTGGCCTACCTTGGTGACCTGGCAGCCATCATCGGCAAGTCCAATGGTCTGGATACGCGATTGCTCAGCGCCTCGGCGCGCGGGGTCAAGCACTACCTCGGCGTGGTACCGGGTTCGGGGATCAAGACCCTGCAAGACCTCAAGGGCAAACGCGTGGCGATCTTCCGTGGCACGGCCAGCCAGTTGTCCTTCGATGCGGCGCTGGCCAGTCAGGGGTTGGGCGAGAAGGATGTGAAAGTCATCAACCTGGACTTCAACGCGGCGGTGGCGGCGCTGGCGGCGAAACAGATCGATGCCTCGTGGGGTGGTTCCGGGCTTACCGCATTACAGGCCAAAGGACTGGCCGAGTTGCCTCTGACCACCAAGGACCTGGGCGGCGCCGGCAGTGTGCAGGCCGTGTTGGTGGGAACCGGAAAGTTCGTCGACGAGCACCCCGAGGCGGTCGCCACGTTGCTCAAGGCTCAACAGCAAGCGGTGGCGTGGTTGACCCAGGACAGCAATAAGGACGCCTACATTCAGCTGGTTTCAGAGCTGGCGAATTATCCGGCGGTGATCCTCACGCAGGACCTGCAGGATCAGAACCTGAGCGAGGTTTTCCCGTCGACGCTCGATCCGGTGTTCCTTGGCAAATTGCAGGATGCGGTGGACCTGGCTTCGCAGCAGAAGCTGATTCGCAAGTCGTTCAAGGTAAGCGATTGGGTGGCGCCGGAGTTGGCTGCGGCCAAGCTCTGAATCTTCAGTGAGTTCACTGGCCTCATCGCGAGCAAGCTCGCTCCCACATTAGATTTGAGTCGTACACAAACTTGTGTCCGACAACGATCCCCTGTGGGAGCGAGCTTGCTCGCGAAGAGGCCCTAAACCGCGACGCTGACTTGCTGTCTGTCCACCGCCACCAGCGTCTCGATCATCGCCCGCGCCGCCGGCGACAACCGGAACCCGGTGCGGCTGACAATCCCGCACCGCGCATTCATGCTCTCGATGTTCTGCGGCAAATTGCGCCAGTGCAGCAGTACCAGCGCACCCTGGGCAATGTCTTCGATGAACGCCTCTTGCGTACCGACGCCGATGGCGTTGGATTGCAACACCACCTTCACCAGCGCCGGAAAATGTTCGGTCTCGAGGGTCGGCGAAAAATCCACCCGTCCACTGAGGTTCGCCAGCAGTTTGCGAATGCCTGGGGGGATCTTTGTGGTCGCCAGCGGGTAATCGAACATGTCGTTGGTCGACAGGCTCTCCTTGGCCAGCAGCGGATGCCCCGGACGGCAGAAAAACACACCGCGTTTGGGCGTCAGCGCCTGGGTCTGGAAGTTCGGGTCGGACTCGAAGTGGCGGATGTCGGCGATGAAGAATTCGATCTCCTCACGGCTCAGGGCGCGGCTGAGTTTTTCCCAGTTATCCACCTCGAAACAGGTGCGCACTTTCGGGTGTGCATTGATGAATTGCGCCACCGCATCCGGCACCAGTTTTACCGCCGGCGCCGGGCCGCAACCGAAGCGCAGTTCCCCGGCATCGAGCTTGGTCATCTGTGTCACTTCGGCGCTGAGCAGCGCCGCACCCTGCACCAGGCTGCGGGCATGTTGCAGCACCACCAGGCCCTCTGGGGTCGGGCGCAAATCCTTGTTGCCACGGTCCACCAACACGCAGCCGAACTCTTGCTCCAGCCCCTGGATGCTGCGGCTGAAGGCCGGTTGGGTAATGCCCATGGCCTCGGCCGCGCGCACGAAACTGCGGTGTTCGTCGAGGGCGATGAAGTAACGCAACTGGCGAAGATCCATATGCTTTTCCGGCATCCTAAAAATAGCTCGAAGGCATTTGCGACGAGGGTTGACTGAGGTTTTAAATGCAACCTCTTATTCCGTCAACGAAGCATGTTGATATCTATTAGATCTAAATAGAATATAGATAGAGCAGTGTTTCGCGGCCGGTTCAACCGCAAGCAGTCTGATGAGGGTCTACCCATGAGCAATGCCGCTTTCGCAGTACAACCCGCTGTTCACGCGCTTGAAATCCACCCGGTGGCCGGTCGCATCGGTGCCGAAATCCGTGGCGTACAGCTTTCCGGCGAGCTGGATGCCGCCACCGTTGAAGCCATTCAACAGGCGCTGCTGCAATACAAAGTGATCTTCTTCCGCGAGCAGACCCAACTCGACGATCAGCGCCAGGAGGCGTTCGCCCACCTGCTCGGCGAACCGGTGGCGCACCCGACCGTGCCGGTGCGTGAAGGCACGCGTTTTCTGCTGGAACTGGATGGTGCCGAGGGCCAGCGTGCGAGTTCCTGGCACACCGACGTGACCTTCGTCGAGGCCTACCCCAAAGCCTCGATCCTGCGCTCGGTGGTGGCCCCGGCTTTCGGTGGCGACACCCTGTGGGCCAACACCGCCACCGCCTACAACGGGTTGTCGCAGGAGCTGCGTGAACTGGCCGACAAACTGGTCGCCGTGCACAGCAACGAATACGACTACGCCGGCACCCGGCCAGACGTCTCGGCGGAGAAGCTGGAGCGTTATCGCAAGGTCTTCACCTCGACTGTCTACGAAACCGAACACCCGGTGGTGCGCGTGCACCCGATCAGCGGCGAGAAGAGCCTGTTACTGGGGCATTTCGTCAAACGCATCAAGGGCTATTCCCAGGCCGATTCGGCGCACCTGTTCGGGTTGCTGCAAAGCCATGTGATCCGCCAGGAAAACATCGTGCGCTGGCGCTGGAAGGCCGGTGACGTGGCGATCTGGGACAACCGCTCCACCCAGCATTATGCGGTGGATGACTACGGGACCCAGGACCGGATCGTGCGCCGTGTGACGCTCAAGGGTGAAGTGCCGGTGGGTGTGAACGGGCAGGTCAGCCAGACCGTGAAAGGGCCGGATATCGGCGGCGTCTGAGCCGACGCTATCGCGAGCAAGCTCGCTCCCACAGGGGGTCTTCGGTGTTCACAGGATCAGTGTGGGAGCGAGCTTGCTCGCGATGGCGGCCTGGCAAGCAATAAAGCATTTCTTCTGATCGGGAACCCCGCCTTATGAGTCCGTTGCACTTTGCTCAAACCTCCTCACCCCAACGGCTCAAACGCCTGCCCCTGGCTCTGCTACTGGCAGGCAGTGCCAGCTGGACCCAAGGCTATGCGGCCGAAAGCGCCACCCCTGAAACCACCCCGGCAAAAACCGCCACGGCCGACAATACCCAACTGGCAACCGTGACGGTTACAACCCGCCGCCGCGAAGAAAGCTCGCAGGACGTACCAACCCCGATGAGCGTGGTCAGCGGCCAGACCCTGGAAGCCCAGCGGGTCTATCGCATCCAGGATTTGCAGCAACTGGTGCCCAGCGTCAACGTCGCCTACATGCATGCGCGCCAGTCCAGCGTGTCGATTCGTGGCTTGGGCAACAACCCGGCCAGCGATGGCCTGGAAGGCAGTGTCGGTCTGTACCTCGATAACGTTTACCTCGGCCGGCCGGGCATGGCTGTATTCGACCTGATGGACATCGAGCAGCTCGAAGTGCTGCGCGGTCCGCAAGGCACCTTGTTCGGCAAGAACACCACCGCCGGCGTGATCAACATCAGCACCCGCGCGCCGACCTTCACCCCGGAACGCAGCATCGAATCTTCGGTGGGCGAGGATGGCTACTTCCAGACCAAGGGCACGATTTCCGGCCCGCTGAATGACCAGCTCGCCGGGCGCTTTTCTGCGTATCGCACCCGCAGCGACGGCGATATCAAGAACGAATTCGACGGCCACGATTTGAACGGCGGCTCGCGCGATGGCTTCCGTGGCCAGTTGCTGTTCAAGCCGAACGAATCGTTCAACCTGCGCTGGATCGGCGACTACAACGAAGAAGATTCCAGCGCCGGCACCCGCGTGTTGTTCAGCATCGGGCCGACCATCAATGGCACCAACCTTTACCAGACCCGGGCCAATGCAGCGGGCGCGACACTGGTCGACGGCACGCACCGCAAGGTCAACCTGAACAACGACCAGCATGTCACCGTGCATCAGGGCGGCACATCGGTGGAGGCCAACTGGACGCTGCCGAGCGACTTCACCCTGACGTCCATCAGCGCTTACCGCTGGTGGAATTTCACCCCGCGCAATGATGACGGCCTGAACGCCACCGTCTTCTACAACGCCGGGGTCTCGGTGGAGGACAAGCAGTACTCCCAGGAGTTTCGCCTGGCGTCGCCTACCGGCGGGTTCTTCGATTACGTGCTCGGCGCCTATTATTTCGGCTCCGACCTGGACAACAAATCCTTCACCTTTTACGGACCGCAAGCCGATATCTGGAGTGGCACGCCCACCGGTGCGCTGAACAACATCGACAGTGTCGGCAACGGTCATATCGAAACCAACAGTTTCGCGCTGTTCGCACAGGGCACCTGGCACCTGACCGAACGCCTGGATTTCACTGCCGGCCTGCGCGGCACCTATGAAGAGAAAAACGCCTGGGTGACCCGCAATGCACCCGCCGGTGGTGCTGCAGTCACCGGCGCGGCCGCCGCGTCACGACGCGCTCGTGCGGGGGCCTACGATTCCGGCGATCTGAACCAGTACAGCTCCAGTCCTTCGGGCCTGTTGAACCTCAGCTACCACCTCACCGATGACCTGCTCACCTACGCCACGTTGTCCCACGGCGAAAAATCCGGTGGGGTAAACCTGGCCGTCGGTATGGCGCCGGTGGCCGGTGCCGACTCGTTGCTGATCGGCACCGAGCGCGCCAACAACGCCGAGCTCGGCTTCAAGAGCACCCTGTGGGACCGTCGCCTGCAACTCAACGCCAACCTGTTCTGGACCCAGGTCAACGGCTATCAGACCAACGCCTATGACGACGTCAATCGTGTGCAATACCTGACCAACGCCGGTTCCGTGCGCTCCCGTGGCGTGGAGTTCGAAAGCACCCTGATCCCACTGCGCGGCCTGACGCTGAACATCAACGGTTCGTACAACGACGTCAGCTATCTCTCCTACAAGGATGCACCGTGCCCGCCGGAAGTCAGCCTGAGGCCGGGTGCTCCAGCCTCCTGCGACCTGACCGGGCATCAAGTGGTCGGCGCCTCGAAATGGATCGGCAACGCCAACGGCGAATACAAGTGGAATCTGAGTAACGGCTTCGAGGAGTACGTCACCGCCAGTTATGCGTTCCGCTCCAAAGCGGTGGGCACGGTGGAAGACTCCGACTTCGGGCAGATCCCGAGTTATGCGGTGGTCAACCTGTCCACCGGTCTGCGCGGCGACTTCAACCAGGGGCAGTGGGACGTTTCGTTGTGGCTGAAAAACGCCTTCGACAAAACCTACTACACGACGCTGTGGACGGCTGCCAACGGTGGTTATGAAGGCCTGCCCGGTACGCCACGCACGCTCGGTGTGACCGGCCGATACGACTTCTGACGGCGAAAAAGCATGCTTCGAATGAATACTTTCAATGCCCGAAAAGCATCGGATTTTTTCCACTGTGCCGGAGCCCTTGAACGGCGGGCTCTGGCGGTGGGTTGAGGGTTTTGTTTATTCGTATTGGTTCTAAATTTAAGTTTAAACATTACTTTAAGAGCTAAGCGTTCAAGCCAATGATTGCTCTACCGGGGCGTCGTCGGGGGATGTTCAGCACGACGTTCCGGTTATCCGCAAAGAGACCGCAGGGAGTAAAACAATGGGCAATGTCCAGATCGCCGCCGGTGCACATGAGGTGCTTTGGCGCCAGGCACCCGGTGGCGAATTGGTCGACCTCGGCCGACCGCACCGGGTGCCCTTGGGGCAGTTGCGTTTGCAGCGAACCCCCAAAGGCGCCCTTCGCCGGCGTGAAGCAATCGTGCTGGGCGTGCTGGCGTTGCTGGTGCATGGCGCGGTGATCTATTGGGTCAATCAGCAACCGACACCGGTACTGCCGATCGTGCCGCCAGAAGTCCCGCCCATGACCATCGAATTCTCGCGACCGGCGCCACCAGTGGTCGAGCCGCCGCCTCCACAACCTGTGCAACCCGTGATTGAGCCGCCACCGCCTGTGGAGGATGAGCTGGCGGTGAAGCCGCCTCCACCAAAGCCGGTTCCCAAGCCCAAACCGGTCGCCAAACCGCTACCGAAACCGGCGCCAAAAGCCGTTGAGCAGCCACCCGCGCCAGCGAAGCCGGCAGCACCTGTCGCGGCCCCGGCGCCACCTGCACCACCGGCCCCAGCGCCTGTGACACCGGCCTCCGCCACCGCCGGCTATTTGAAAAACCCGGCGCCGGAATACCCGTCGCTGGCCCAGCGTCGCGGCTGGGAAGGCACTGTGTTGTTGCGCGTGCATGTGTTGGCCAGCGGCAAGCCCGGCGAGATTCAGATCCAGAAAAGCAGCGGTCGCGATGCACTGGACGACGCCGCGCTGAACGCGGTGAAACGCTGGAGTTTTGTGCCGGCCAAGCAAGGTGATGTCGCCCGGGACGGCTGGGTCAGCGTGCCCATCGATTTCAAGATTCATTAAACAGAAACCAATTTCGCGCGAAACGTTTACACGAGGAATACATCATGACGTTACTGGCCTCTCCACTTGAATCCATCGAAAGCGCGGTGATCTGGCTGCTGGTGGTTTTTTCCGTCGCGACCTGGGGCCTGGCATTGCTCAAGGGCGTGCAGTTCGGTCGCCTGAAGGCACAGGATCGAAAGTTTCATCAGCAGTTCTGGGCCGCTTCGAGTCTCGACTCGGCGGCCGAACTGAGCGAAACCCGGCCCGGCGCGGCCGCCCGGGTGGCGCAGGCCGGTTATGCGGCCATCCAGGTGGGCGAGACGCCACAGGCGGCTGACTTGAGCCAGGCGATCAACCATCAGGATCGTCTGGAGCGAGCCTTGCGCCAGCAGATTGTGCGCGAGCGCCGGTCACTGGAAACCGGGTTGGCAGTGCTCGCAAGTATTGGCAGCACCTCGCCGTTCATTGGCTTGTTCGGCACGGTGTGGGGAATCATGGAGGCGTTGAAAGGCATCAGCGCGGCGGGCTCGGCAAGCCTTGAAACAGTCGCCGGGCCGATTGGCGCGGCACTGGTCGCCACGGGTGTGGGGATCGCCGTCGCGGTGCCGGCGGTGCTGGTATACAACTACTTTTTGCGGCGCTTGAAACTGACGGCGGCGGATCTGGACGACTTCGCCCACGACTTCTACAGCCTGGCGCAGAAGAGTTCGTTCCGCGTGCTGATCCACCCGACAGCGCACAAGGTGGCAGCCCAGGGCAACGCGCAGAAAGTGAAGGAGGCGTCCTGATATGGCCTTCTCCACGCAAGACACTGACGAGGTGCTCAGCGAGATCAACGTGACGCCGCTGGTTGATGTGATGCTGGTGTTGCTGGTGGTGTTCATCGTCACCGCACCGCTGCTGACCAACGCCATTCCGATCAACCTGCCCAAGACCGAAGCGGTGGCGCCGGTGGAGCAGAAGGACCCGTTGGTGGTGAGCATCGACGGTGCCGGCAAACTGTTCATCAACAAGGACGAGATACAGCCGGACTTGCTGGAGTTCAGTCTCAAGTCGGCGAAGGCCAAGGATCCGGAGGTGCGCGTGCAGTTGCAGGCGGACGATGGTGTGAATTACGGCGAGGTGGCGCGGGCCATGGCATCGATTGAACGGGCAGGGATTACCAAGTTGTCGGTGATCACTGCGCGTTAACAGGTTTTCGTTTTCCGGGGCCGTCTCCTTGGCAGGGTGCGGCCCTTTTTTTTGCTTCAACTTTCGCGAACACACTGTTCCCTGTGGGAGCGAGCTTGCTCGCGATGGCGGTGGATCAATCGACATCGATGTTGAATGTCCGGGCCCTATCGCGAGCAAGCTCGCTCCCACAGGTCATGTGTTTTATATTCGATATTGATCTTAATAAATAGCTTCTTATTCCTTAACGAATATATCTCGCCTCCCTATACTCGACCGGGAACAGACACGCAGCAGGAGAGCTCCCCCATGCGCAACGAATCAATTCGCTACCTGATTGTGCCGGGCTGGCAAGGATCGCCAGAAGATCATTGGCAAAGCCACTGGCAGAACAGCCTGCCGAACAGTGCGCGGGTGGAGCAGGCCGACTGGCTGACGCCGCGCCGTGAAGACTGGGTCGCGGCGCTGGCCGAGGCGATTGCCGCCGACAGCACGCCGGTCATCCTGATCGCCCACAGCCTGGGTTGCATCACCGTCGCCCATTGGGCGGCCACCGCGCCTGTGCAGTTCCTGCGTAAGGTGCGCGGTGCCCTGCTGGTCGCACCGGCGGATGTCGAGCGCCCGGCCTGTGCACCGGCCTTGCGCAACTTCGCGCCGATCCCGACGGATCTGCTGCCGTTCCCCAGCCAGGTTGTCAGCTCCGACAACGACAGCGCCGTCAGTGCACCGCGAGCCCTGGAGCTGGCGCGCAACTGGGGTGCCGAGGCGGGGATTCTGGCGGGGGCGGGGCATATCAACGTGAAGTCCGGTCATCAGCGTTGGGAGCAGGGTTTTGCCTATCTCTATCGCCTGCAAAACCGCATGGAACTCCACGCCCTGCGCCGCGCTTGAACACTTTCTTTATTTAACGCCCCCGTCTCCCGGCGGTTCTGGGCGGGAGTCTGCCATGAGCTTTGAAACCTTCGGTCAGCCGCTGCTGACCTTTCCCGACGCCGAAAAAAGTCCCCTGAGCATCCGCGCCAAGGCGCTGGTATTTGTCGATCCGCGCTCGCGGCAATTACGTGAAGACCTTGAGCAACTGGCCACGCGTTCAGTCTCGGTGCTGATCCGGGGCGAAACCGGCACCGGCAAGGAGTTGCTGGCCCGTCAGATCCACCGCGCCAGTGATCGCGGCGGGTTGTTCGTGTCGGTCAACTGCGGCGCCATCAGCCCGACCTACGCCGACGCCGAGCTGTTCGGCTATGCGGCGGGCAGCTACAGCGGTTCGGCGAGCAGTCGTGCCGGCTGGTTCGGTTCGGCCAACGGCGGCACGCTGTACCTGGACGAAATCGGTGACCTGCCGCTGCCGATCCAGATCAAGCTGCTCGCCGCCCTGGAGAACCACGAAGTCACCCGCGTCGGCGCTCAGCAGCCGAGCCCGGTGGATGTGCGGCTGGTGGCGGCCACCAGCATCGATCTGGCCCAGGCGGTGGCCGCCGGAAAATTCCATGAACGGCTCTATCACTACCTCAGCGAAGGCCCGCTAGAACTGCCGGCGCTGCGCGAGCGTACGGGGGACATTCTGCCGCTGGCCGAATACTTCCTCGGCATCTACAGCCAGCGCCTCGACCTGCCGGTGCCGCTGATCAGTGTAGCGGCGCAGCTTGTGCTTGAGCGCCACAGCTGGCCGGGCAATACCCGGGAGCTGGAAAACGTCATTCACTTTGCGCTGCTGGTGAGTACGGGCGACGAGATTCTGCCGGAGCATTTGAATTTGCCTGATGAAGGTCTGGGAAAGATCGAACAGCAGCTCAAGCAGATTTTTTGCAACGGTTCCGATGCCGAAAAAGACGCCTTGAAACAACTGCTCGCAAACGCCGGATTTCTGTAGGAGCGAGCTTGCTCGCGAGAAACCCACAGACGCCGTTGGGTCTCAGGTTTGGCGCGTTTTCGTTCACGACCATCGCGAGCAGGCTCGCTCCTACAGTTGTATGAACAAAATGGAATATGAAGCTGAATAAACGTTATTGTTCGGGAATAAAAAATCCCGGTATTGTCCGCTTCACGCCAGCGATAGCACTTCACTGGCACTCTCATCTTCAAGCCGTCGCCACAAGCGACTGTGATTTTCGATAAGGACACTGCATGAAAAAGGTTCTGTTGTTCACCGCACTGGCGGCTGCCCTGACCGCGGGCCTGGCCCAGGCTGGCGAAAAACTGGTGGTTGCCGCGACCCCGGTTCCACACGCCGAGATTCTTGAGCTGATCAAGCCAACCCTCGCCAAAGAAGGCGTGGACCTGGAAATCAAAGTCTTCACCGACTACGTTCAGCCGAACGTGCAGGTCGACCAGAAGCGTCTGGACGCCAACTACTTCCAGACCCTGCCGTACCTCAAGAGCTTCAACGAAGGCAAAGGCACTCACCTGGAAACCGTGATCGGTGTGCACGTCGAACCTTTCGGCGGCTACTCGAAGAAAGTCAAAACCCTGGCTGAGCTCAAAGACGGCGCGACCATTGCCATTCCGAACGAAGGCAGCAACAGCGGCCGTGCCCTGATCCTGCTGCAGAAGGCTGGCCTGATCGAGTTGAAAGACCCGAAAAACGCCCTGGCCACCCCGAAAGACATCGCCAAGAACCCGCACAACTTCAAGTTCAAGGAGCTTGAGTCGGCCATGCTGCCGCGTGTGCTGGATCAGGTCGACCTGGACATGATCAACACCAACTACGCGCTGGAAGCGGGCCTGAACCCGGCTAAAGACGCGCTGGTGATCGAAGGTGCCGACTCGCCTTACGTGAACTTCCTGGTGGCCCGTCCGGACAACAAGGACAGCGTTGCCATCCAGAAACTGGCCAAGGCCCTGACCAGCCCGGAAGTGAAAGCCTTCATCGAGAAGAAGTACAGCGGCGCGGTATTGCCAGCGTTCTGATTCGCGAAGCAAACCCCTTCAAGGTTTCAAACGCCGACGGCTGATTTAGCGTCGGCGTTTTTTTTGAGCGTTCGATTTGCCTGTGGCGCGGGAGCCTTTGTGGCGAGGGGGCTTGCCCCCCGTTCGAATGCGCAGCATTCGTCCCAAGGTGCGTCATTGGTTACCAGGGGCCGCTTCGCAGCCCAACGGGGGCAAGCCCCCTCGCCACAAACAGCCTGTTGACCATGGAGTTGATCAGGCCGGCCCGGCCTTCAACGCCCTGCGCAACGCCATCAATAATTTCAGAATGTCCTGCGGATCCAGCCGTTGCGGCGTTTTTACGTCTGCCATGTTCTCGTCCTTGTGAGATGTTGGCCGGGAGTCTGGCCAAAAGTGGTTCGTCCTTGGAGTTGTGTTTCGAAAAAAAGATCCTTCCTACGACGCAAGGGAAAATAGACGTCTTCCCTCATCCCGGCAAATCACACGCCGTTCAATCCGGCCAATACCATGCCGGCTCATCCAGCATGCGCTGGCCCACGATCCCGGTCTGGCCAAGATTTTTCTCCAGCACGATACAGCTGCAGTCCGGGTCCTCCTGCAACGCCGAAATCAAGCGCCGGGCATGGGACACCACCCACACCTGGCACTGCGCCGAGGCACGGATGATCAAGCGTGCCAGCGCCGGCAGCAGGTCCGGATGCAGGCTGGTTTCCGGCTCGTTCAGCACCATCAGTGTCGGTGGCCGTGGCGTCAGCAGCGCGGCGACCAGCAGCAAGTAACGCAAGGTTCCGTCCGACAGCTCGGCAGCTGACAGCGGCCGCAATAAACCTTCCTGAAAGAACTCGATGGCGAAGCGACCACCGGGCAGAGGGTCGATATTCAACCGAGCGCCGGGGAAGGCGTCGCTGATCGCCGCCCGCAAGGCGTCGGGATCGCCGATTTCGATGATCGTCTGCAAGGCCGCCGCCAGGTCGCGCCCGTCGTGATGCAGCACCGGTGTGCGAGTGCCCAGTTGCGGCTGACGCGCCGGGGCGTCGGCATCGCTGCGAAAATGATCGTAAAAGCGCCAGCGGCGGATGAACTCGCGCATCTCCAGCACTTCCGGTGAACCGCGCAGGCTGCCGACCTGATCGAACAGGCTGTCGAACGTCGGCGTGTACTGCGCCAGCACATCCCACTTGCGCTCGGTGCGGGCGCGGATCATCGGGCCGTCACGATCGACCAGCAGACTGGCCGGGCGGTAGAACGCGCCTGCCCACAGGCATTCGCGCTTGATCTGCGGGTCGAGGCTGAAATAGGACGGGATCGGTGAGCTGTGCCCTGGCAGCATGAAGTGACCATTGGAATCGGGAAGGCCGAGGCTGATCGAGTAGCCGAAATCCTCTCCCGCAAACCCCAGGCGCAGGCGTTTGACGCCTTGGCGCACGGTGGGCTCGATGGCGACTTCGCCAGTGCGCATGCGCCGGGAGAGGGTTTCCGGGCCGGCCCAGAAGGTCGAATCCAGCCCGCCTTCACGGGCCAGGGCATTGACCACGCCGCCGTGGGCGGTTTCCGCCAGCAGGCGCAGCGCACGGTACAGGTTGGATTTGCCGCTGCCGTTGGGGCCGGTGATCAGATTCAGTCGGCCCAGCGGGATCACCAGTTTGTTGATCGAGCGGTAGTTGGCTACCGCGAGCGTGTTGAGCATGTGGGGTCCTGTGGCGGGGTCGAGCGACGCCCATTGTCCGCTACGGGCAGGTGCCTGGGGCAAGTGTTTTGGACGTAAGGCAGGGTGGATTTTTTCTTCATAAGACGCTCGTGCAAGGTTGCTGTCCTGTTCTAAGCTCTCTGTCGTGCTGGACATGAAAAAGGCCAAGGAGTTTGCATGGTGGTTCCCGGATTCAAAGTAGTCATGGCCTTGAGCGTCGTCACCCTGCTGACGGCCTGCGACCAGAAAAAACCCGTACAGGAATACCTGCCACGGGTGTTCGTGCAAGTCGTCAAGCCGACGGACTACGCGGCCCCGGTTACCCTCACCGGTGATATTCAGGCGCGGATACAGACGGAGCTGTCTTTCCGTGTGGGTGGCAAGATCATCCAGCGTTCGGTTGACGTCGGCGATCGAGTGACCGCCAAGCAAGTGCTGGCCCGACTCGACCCCAAGGACTTGCAGAGCAACGTCGACTCGGCCCAGGCACAAGTGGCCGCCGAACAGGCGCGGGTGAAGCAGAACGCGGCGGCATTCGTACGCCAGCAAAAACTCTTGCCCAAGGGTTATACCAGCCAGAGTGAATATGACTCGGCCCAGGCCGCTTTGAACAGCAGCCAGAGCGCCCTGAGCGCTGCCCAGGCGCAGTTGGCCAATGCCAGGGATCAGTTGAGCTATACGGCGCTGATCGCCGATGCGCCGGGGATCATTACCGAGCGCCAGGCGGAGGTCGGCCAGGTGGTTCAGGCGACGATGCCGATCTTCAGCCTGGCCCGTGACGGCGACCGCGATGCGGTGTTCAACGTTTATGAATCCCTGCTCGCCGAGAAACCCAGCGATGACACCATTGTCCTGAGCCTGCTCGACAACCCGGCGATCAAAACCACCGGCACCGTGCGCGAAATCACCCCGGCGGTGTCGGCGCAATCCGGTACCGTGCAGGTCAAGGTCGGCCTCAACAGTCTGCCCGACGGCATGCAATTGGGTTCGGTGGTGAGTGCCACGGCCAAGGGATCGGGCAAGTCGGTCATCGAGTTGCCGTGGTCGGCGCTGACCAAAAACATCAGTGAACCCGCTGTGTGGATTGTCGACGACAAGGGCAAGGCCCAATTGCATTCGGTCACAGTCGGCCGCTACCTGACCGGCAAGGTCATCATCAGCGGCGGGTTGAAAGACGGCGACAAAGTCATCATCGCGGGCGGCCAACTCTTGCACCCTGACATGGACGTCGAGATTGCCGAAGACACTTACAAGGATCTGACGTGGGGAGCCAAGCCATGAAGCCTTTATGGGCGTTGTCCATCGGGCTGGTGCTGAGCGCCTGTTCCGAAAGCGAACCACCGCCGGCACCGGTACGACCGGTGTTGTCGATCAAGGTCCAGACCTTGAACGAAGAAGACCTGGGCCGCTTCGCCGGCAGCATCCAGGCGCGTTATGAAAGCAATACCGGCTTCCGCGTGGGCGGGCGGATCGCCAGCCGTAACGTCGATGTCGGCACCGAAGTGGAAAAGGGGACGCTGCTCGCCACCCTCGATCCTTCCGATCAGCAGAACCAATTGCGTTCGGCCCAGGGCGACCTGGCGAAAATCCAGGCGCAACTGATCAATGCCAAGGCCAGTGCCCAGCGTCAACAAGCCCTGTTCGATCGCGGGGTCGGCGCGCAAGCGCAACTCGACGCGGCCAACACGGACCTGAAAACCACCCAGGCCTCCCTCGATCAGGCCCGGGCGGCCGTCAGCCAGAGCAAAGACCAATTGGGCTACACCGAACTGCGTGCCGACCATAAAGCCGTGGTCACCGCGTGGAGCGCCGAGGCCGGGCAAGTGGTGACGGCGGGTCAGCAAGTGGTGACCCTGGCGCAACCGGACATCAAGGAAGCGGTGATCGACCTGCCCGATACCCTCGTTGACCAGTTGCCCAGCGATGTGGTGTTTCAGGTCGCAGCACAACTGGATCCGAGCATCAACACCACCGCCATCATCCGTGAAATCGAACCCCAGGCTCAAAGCGCGACACGCACCCGTCGCGCCCGCCTGACCCTGGCCGAAACGCCACAGGGCTTGCGCTTGGGCACGGCCATCAGCGTCACCCTGAGCTCGGCGGTCAAGCCGCGCATCGAGTTGCCGGTCACCGCGCTGCAGGAGGTCGATGGCAAGCCGCGCATCTGGGTGATCGATGCGCAGAGTAAAACCGTCTCCCCCCGTGACATCACCGTGATCAGCCGCACCGACAGCACCGTGGTGCTGGCCGGCGGCGTGAAGAACGGCGAGCGGGTGGTCAGTGCCGGTGTCAACAGCCTCAAACCGGGGCAGCAAGTGAAAATCGACGAGGACAGTCAATGAAAGGGCCTTTCAACCTCTCGGAATGGGCCCTCAAGCATCAGTCGTTCATCTGGTATCTGATGTTCGTCGCGTTGCTGATGGGTGTGTTCTCGTATTTCAACCTGGGGCGCGAAGAAGACCCGTCGTTCACCATCAAAACCATGGTGATCCAGAGCAAATGGCCGGGGGCGACCCAGGAGGAAACCCTCAAGCAGATCACCGACAGGATCGAGAAAAAGCTCGAAGAGCTCGACTCCCTCGACTACGTGAAAAGCTACACGCGCCCGGGCGAATCGACGGTGTACGTGTACCTGCGCGACACCACCAGTGCCAAGGACATCCCGGAAATCTGGTACCAGGTGCGCAAGAAGATCAACGACATCAGATACCAGTTCCCGCAAGGCATACAGGGGCCGTCGTTCAACGACGAGTTCGGTGACGTCTTCGGGTCGATCTACGCTTTCACCGCCGACGGCCTGACCCTGCGTCAGTTGCGCGACTACGTGGAACAGGCGCGCATGGAGATTCGCGGTGTGCCGGGCCTGGGCAAGATCGAAATGGTCGGCCAGCAGGACGAAGTGCTGTACCTGAACTTCTCCACGCGCAAACTCGCCGCGCTGGGCATCGATGAGCGTCAGGTGGTGCAGAGCCTGCAATCCCAGAACGCGGTGACCCCGGCGGGTGTCATCGAGGCCGGGCCGGAGCGGATTTCGGTGCGCACGTCAGGGAAGTTCGCTTCGGAGAAAGACCTGGCCGAGGTCAACCTCAAGCTCAACGACCGCTACTATCGCCTGGCCGATATTGCCGAAATCCGCCGCGGCTACGTCGATCCGGCCTCGCCGGAATTCCGCTTCAACGGCAAACCGGCCATCGGCCTGGCGATTGCCATGCAGAAGGGTGGCAACGTCCAGGCGTTCGGCAAGGCCTTGCACGCCCGTATTGACGAGTTGACCGCCGACCTGCCGGTGGGCGTCGGCATTTACAACGTGTCCGACCAGGCCGTGGTGGTCGAGGAGGCCGTCGGCGGCTTTACCAGCGCGCTGTTCGAGGCGGTGGTGATCGTGCTGCTGGTCAGCTTCGTCAGCCTTGGCGTGCGCGCCGGGCTGGTGGTGGCCTGTTCGATCCCGCTGGTGCTGGCGATGGTGTTCGTGTTCATGGAGTACAGCGGCATCACCATGCAGCGGATTTCCCTCGGTGCACTGATCATCGCCCTCGGCCTGCTGGTGGACGATGCGATGATCACCGTGGAGATGATGGTCACGCGCCTGGAATTGGGCGAGACCAAGGAGCAGGCGGCAACCTTCGCCTACACCTCCACGGCGTTCCCGATGCTCACCGGTACGCTGGTGACGGTGGCGGGCTTCGTGCCGATCGGCTTGAACGCCAGCTCGGCCGGTGAATACACCTACACCCTGTTTGCGGTGATTGCCTGTGCGATGCTGGTGTCGTGGGTGGTGGCGGTACTGTTTGCGCCGGTGATCGGCGTGCACATTCTCAGCACCAAGGTGAAACCCCATGAAGGCGAACCCGGGCGCATCGGCAAGGCGTTCAACGGCGGGCTGCTGTGGTGCATGCGCAATCGCTGGTGGGCTATCGGCATTACGGTGCTGTGTTTTGTGCTGGCGCTGTTTTGCATGCGCTTCGTGCAGAACCAGTTCTTCCCGTCTTCGGACCGCCCGGAAATCCTGGTGGACCTGAACCTGCCGCAAAACGCCTCGATCGATGAAACCCGCCGGGCCGTCGATCGCCTCGAAGCCACGCTCAAGGACGACCCGGACATCGAGCGCTGGAGCACCTACATCGGGCAGGGCGCCATCCGCTTCTATCTGCCACTGGACCAGCAACTGCAGAACCCCTTCTACGCGCAGTTGGTGATCGTCAGCAAAGGCCACACGCGTGAGGCCATGATGCACAAGCTTCGCGAGCGCTTGCGCAACGACTTCGTCGGCATCGGCAGTTATGTCCAGGCACTGGAAATGGGCCCGCCGGTAGGGCGTCCGATCCAGTACCGGATCAGCGGCAAGGACATCGATCAGGTGCGCCGACATGCCATCGACCTGGCCACGGAGCTGGACAAGAACCCGCATGTGGGCGAGATCATCTACGACTGGAACGAACCGGGCAAAGTGCTGCGCATCGACATCGCCCAGGACAAGGCGCGGCAGTTGGGGCTGTCTTCCGAGGATGTGGCCAACCTGATGAACGGCATCGTCAGCGGCCAGTCGGTGACCCAGGTCGATGACGACATTTACCTGATCAACGTGGTCGGTCGTGCGGTGGATTCCGAGCGCGGAACGCCGGAAACCCTGCAGAACCTGCAAATCGTCACGCCGAACGGCACGTCGATTCCGCTGCTGGCGTTCGCCACGGTGCGCTACGAACTGGAGCAGCCGTTGGTATGGCGCAGGGATCGCCTGCCGACCATTACCATCAAGGCGGCGATACGCGACGAGATCCAGCCGACGGACCTGGTGAAAATCCTCAAGCCGTCCATCGACGCGTTCGCAGCCAAACTGCCGGCGGGCTACAAGGTCGCCACCGGTGGTACGGTGGAGGAAAGCGGCAAGGCCCAGGGCCCGATTGCCAAGGTTGTGCCGCTGATGCTGTTCCTGATGGCGACCTTCCTGATGATCCAGCTGCACAGCGTGCAGAAGCTGTTCCTGGTGGCCAGCGTCGCGCCGCTGGGGCTGATCGGCGTGGTGATCGCGCTGGTGCCGACGGGGACGCCCATGGGCTTTGTGGCGATCCTCGGGATCCTCGCGTTGATCGGTATCATCATCCGTAACTCGGTGATCCTGGTGACCCAGATCGAGGAGTACGAGCAGAAGGGTTATGCGCCGTGGGATGCGGTGGTGCAGGCCACCGAGCATCGGCGCCGGCCGATACTGCTGACCGCGGCGGCGGCGAGCATGGGGATGATCCCGATTGCCCGGGAAGTGTTCTGGGGGCCGATGGCCTACGCGATGATCGGCGGGATCGTCATCGCCACCTTGCTGACGCTGCTGTTTTTGCCGGCGCTGTATGTGGCCTGGTACAAGATTCGCGAGCCGAAGAAAGAGGCTGTTTAAAAAGCGAGCGCTTCGCGCTCATCGCGAGCAAGCTCGCTCCCACAGGTGTACGCGGTCAACTGTGGGAGCGAGCTTGCTCGCGATGGCGTCGGGACTGACTACACAGCTTTACGCCACACACTCGCCAACCAGGGCTGCTGCTCCCGCGGCAGCCCGGCCGGCCGGTAGTAATGCTCCAACTCCAAAAAACCCGCCTTGATCAGCAACTGCTGCCAGGCCGCCAGGTCGTGATACGACCCATAACGCGGCCCGTTCCAGCCTTCCTGATTCTCGCCACGGGGATTGGAACTGAACAACACCCCACCCGGTTTCAGCGTTCCCCACAACTGCTTCAGCACCCGTGGTAGTTCCTGGCGCGGAACATGAAACAGCACCGCATTGGCAAAGATCCCGTCGAAACGCTCGGCCGGCAAATCAAGCTTCAGGAAGTCCTGCTGCCATACCTCGCACCCGCTGTCCTCGCGGGCCATCTGCGCGAATTTTTCCGAACCGTCGAGGCCGACGGCTGTGTGGCCCATGCGGGTGAACGTCTGCAAATCACGACCCGGTCCGCAGCCAAAATCGAGAATGTCGAAGGGCGCCTCACCCTGGATGTACCGCAACAGGGCATCGATGTTCTGGCTGACGTCGTGATCTCGCGTGCCTTCACGGAAACTTTCGGCCACCGCGTTGTAGTGGCCGAGGGTCGTGGTGGTGATCTGTTCGAGGTCGATGGGTGTTTGTTTCATGGTCGGCTGCGCAGGCAATTTGGATTCACCGAATATACGCCATGGCGTCGGGGGCTGCTGCGCAGCCCATCGCGAGCAAGCTCGCTCCCACAGATTTCCACGGTCAACTGTGGGAGCGAGCTTGCTCGCGATGGCGGTGGCACTGACAACGGATTACTAAAGCCTGGTTCAGCTTTTTTTCATCCCCAAACACTCAATGGAGTGATCCACCATCGCCTTGGCAATCTCCAGCAAATGCCAGATCGAGTACACCATCGCCCGGTCGGCACCCTTGAGCTGGTCGCCACACTGATACGCCGAGACCGAAGCACAGCGCAGCAGGTCGGCGACATAGAGCTGGGTGTCTTCGAAGCTCACGTCCTTGCTGACGTTGTAGAAGCGCATTTCATCGGGTGCTGCGGGTTGCTTGCCGGTGAGGTGGAAATCGATGGCGCGGTAGAGCGCTGAGCGATCCCTGAGCGGGTCTTCGGTGGAGGTTTCGGGGGGCGGATCGGGAACGGATTTTTTCATTGGTAAAACTCCTGGATTTAATTGGAGCCAACCGATGTCGCGACTAAACGAGCAGGGGGTGGCAGCTGCACGCAGGTTAGTCGACCGGTCTCCAGGCAATACCGGCGCACCCGAGGGTGCCCTGCGCACAGCCACCATAACGTTCAGGCAATGAAAACACCTGGAGTGAGGTGGCGCTGTGCGCCTGGAAAGATCCGGGCGACTAAACCCGATCACTGATGAGCAGTGACGGACCGAGACTAGCCACGGAAATTGTCAGGCGCAAGCGAGCGAAATGATCTAGGAAACGTCCTGCAAAAGAAAGGGATCGAGCCTGCAAAACCGCTGATTTCCCTGTACGAAAACTTCCCTCCGAAGGCCAATGATGACCTGTGGCAAGGGCGCTTTTGTGGCGAGGGGGCTTGCCCCCGTTGGGCTGCGCAGCAGTCGTAAAACCAGCGGCCTCGTTTTTTCTGACACACCTTATGGAATGGTTTTAGGGCCGCTTCGCGCCCCAACGGGGGCAAGCCCCCTCGCCACAAAGAGTGTTCGTAACATTCTTAGCGTTTGTTGAGGCCCCGAGCCAACCGATCCCCGCCCAACTGAATCACCGCCACCAACGCCACCAACAACACAATCACCGTCAACATGATCTGGCTATCAAACCGCTGATACCCATACCGATAGGCAATATCCCCCAACCCGCCCGCACCAATCGCCCCGGCCATGGCGGAAGAGTTGATCATCGTCACCAAGGTAATCGTGAACCCGCCAACAATCCCAGGCAGTGCTTCCGGCAACAACACATGCCAGACGATGTGCCCGCGCCGGCAGCCCATGGCTTGCGCCGCTTCGATCAACCCATGATCGACCTCGCGCAAACTGACCTCGGCAATGCGCGCAAAGAACGGCGTGGCCGCGATGGTTAACGGCACCACAGCCGCCCATACGCCGTAAGTGGTGCCGACGATGAGCCGGGTGAACGGAATCAAGGCCACCATCAAAATCAGGAAAGGAACCGAGCGAAACAGGTTCACGAACGCACCCAAAACGCGGTTCAGCGCCGGTGCTTCGTAGATGCCACCCTTGGAGCTGGTGACCAGGATCACCGCCAGCGGAATGCCCGCCAACAGCGCGATCAGCGACGACACGCCGACCATCAGGAACGTGTCAATAAAACCCTGCAGCAAGCGATCAAACCACATAACCCAGCACCTCCACCTGTTGCGCCCATTGGCTGGCGCGTTGACGCAATTCTTCGGCACCGAGGGGGGAGCCCGTCACCGCCAACAGCAGTTGCCCGAGGGCATGGCCCTGAATCCGTTCCACGCCGCCTTGCAGCAATCGCACGCGGCCACCCAGGGCGCTGAACAGTGCCGCCAGGTCAGGCTCGTTGCGTTGGTTGCCGGTGAACTGCAAGCGCAGGAACACGGCGGCATCCGGTGCGTTCGATTGCGGCTGCAAACGGCTCTGCAGCTCTTGCGGCAATGAGTGTTGCAACGGCGCCAGCAACGTCTTGCTGACCTCATGTTGTGGATTGCCGAAGACTTCCCACACCGGCCCCTGCTCGACGATGCGCCCGTGTTCGAGGACGACTACGCGATCACAGATCTCGCGGATCACCGCCATCTCGTGGGTGATCAGCACAATGGTCAGGCCCAGGCGTTGATTGATCTCGCGCAACAGGCCGAGGATCGATTGCGTGGTTTCCGGGTCCAGTGCCGAGGTGGCTTCGTCGCACAGCAGGATTTGCGGGTCATGCACCAGCGCCCGGGCGATGCCAACGCGCTGTTTCTGCCCGCCGGATAGCTGCGCCGGGTAAGCCTTGTGTTTGGTCTGCAAACCGACCAGTTCCAGCAGCTCACGGACTTTCTGCTCGCGTTGCTCCTTGGGCACGCCGGCGACTTTCAGCGGCAACTCGACGTTCTGCCAAACGGTCTTGGCCGACATCAGATTGAAGTGCTGGAAGATCATGCCGATGCGCCGACGCAGTGCCACCAGGCGGTCTTCGTCGAATTCGCCGATGTCGACCTGATCGATCAGCACCCGACCGCTACTCGGTTGCTCCAGGCGATTGATGGTGCGAATCAGCGACGACTTGCCGGCGCCGCTGCGGCCGATGATGCCGAACACTTCGCCGCGCTGGATCGCCAGGTCGATGCCGTGCAACGCGGCCACCGGGCCTTGTTGGCCGTTGTAGGTTTTGCCCAGGCCGATGAAGCGCACGTGGGCGTGGTTGAGTTCGGGATGCAGCTCGGTGCGCTCGGCGCTTTGCGGCTCTGGAGTCTCCAGTCGCCGTTGGATGGCGGCGGTCATGCTCAGCTTTCCCAACCGGCTTGATAGAGTTTGCCGTGAGCTTTATCCAGTGCGGCGCGCACCGCGGGTGAGTGCTGGTAGATGTCGACGAACTTGATCAGGCGCGGGTCGGTTTTGCTCTTCGGCTGGATCACGAACTGAATCACGTATTCCTTGTGATCGAGGCCGTCGAACAGCAGCGCGGAGCCCGCATCGAAGGTTTTCGACAAGCGAATGTAGGCCGGGTAGCCCTGCACCAGATCGGCATCGTCATAGGCGCGTACCAGTTGCACCGCTTCGACTTGCAGAATCTTGATGTTCTTCGGGTTGGCGATGATGTCTTCTTCGGTGGCTTTGTAGCCGACACCGGGCTTGAGGGTGATCAGGCCGGCCTTGGCCAGCAGTTGCAAGCCTCGACCGCTGTTGATCGGGTCGTTGGCGATGGCCACGCTGGCGCCTTGCGGCAGTTCGTCGAAGCTTTTGTATTTTTTCGAGTAGAGGCCGACGTTGTTGATGATCCCCGGCGCGAACGGCACCAGGTCGAAACCCGAGGCGGCCTTGGCGTTTTCCAGGAACGGGATGTGCTGGAAATAGTTCACGTCGATATCGCCGGCGGCGAGGCTGACGTTCGGCGCGATCCAGTCTGTGAACTCCACCAGCTCGACTTTCAGGCCTTGTTTGGAGGCCTCTTCGACGGCTGCTTCAAGGGGAATGGCGAAAGCGGCGGTGGTGCCGATTTTCAGCGGCGCGTCGGCGGCGAAAACCGCAGAGCTGAACAGGCCGAGGGCCAGGGCCAGTGCTTTGACTGGGTGAGAGAGGTAGTGCTTTTTCATGATGAGTTATCCAGTCAGTACATTAAGTTTGTGGTGTCTGTTCGGGCCTCATCGCGAGCAAGCTCGCTCCCACAGGGGAATGCATTCCAAATGTGGGAGCGAGCTTGCTCGCGATGCTTTTAGCGTCGGAAAGTCGAACCGATGTGTTGCTCAGGCAAAAACGCCCCTCCGCGAAACAGCTTTTCGCGCAAGGTCCCATCGTCATAAGCGGTCTTGTACGACCCCCGCCGTTGCAACTCGGGAATCACCAGCTCGATGAAATCCTCATAGCTTTCCGGGGTGACGATGCGGGTCAGGTTGAAGCCATCCAGCCCGGTTTCGGCGATCCAGGATTCCAGCTCATCCGCCACTTGCTGCGGTGAGCCGACCACGGTGATGTAGCGGCCACCCAGGGCGTGTTGCTCCAGCAATTTACGCCGGGTCCAGTCGTTGTTTTGCAGGTGTTTGGTGGCGGACTGGATCGCGTTGCTCTTTACGTACTGGATCGGCTCGTCGATTTCATATTGGGAAAAATCGATCCCGGTGGACGCCGAAAAGTGCGCCACGCCGGCCTCGGCACTGGCGTAGCCCAGGTACTCGGCGTGCTTGGCCCAGGCCAGCTCTTCGGTGGCGCCGACGATCACATTCAGGCCCATGAACACCTTGATGTCCTCGGGATTGCGCCCGGCTTCGACGACGCTGGCGCGCACCTTGTCCACTTGCGCCTTGGTCGATGCCTTGGTCTGGCCACTGATGAACACGCACTCGGCATGTTGCCCGGCGAACAGCAAGCCGCGATCCGAACTGCCGGCCTGGAACAGCACCGGTGTGCGCTGCGGCGAGGGTTCGCAGAGGTGATAGCCCTCGACCTGATAGAACTCGCCCTTGTGCTCGACCTTGTGCACTTTCTCGGGCTGCGCATAGATCCGCTGCTGCGGATCGTTCAGCACCGCGTCGTTTTCCCAGCTGCCTTCCAGGAGTTTGTAGAGCACCTCCAGGTACTCGTCGGCCTGGTCGTAGCGGCGGTCATGCTCGACCTGTTCGCTCAGGCCCATGGCTTTGGCTGCACTGTCCAGGTAGCCGGTGACGATGTTCCAGCCGACCCGGCCACGGCTCAGGTGATCCAGGGTCGACAGGCGTCGGGCGAACAGGTACGGCGCTTCGTAGGTGAGGTTGGCGGTCAGGCCGAAACCGAGGTTTTTCGTCACCGCGGCCATGGCCGACACCAGCAACAGCGGATCGTTGACCGGCAGCTGGATCGACTCTTTCAACGGCACGTCCACCGAGTTCTGGTAAACGTCGTAGACCCCGACGATGTCGGCGATGAACAGGCCGTCGAACAGCCCGCGCTCGAGCAATTGCGCCAGTTCGGTCCAGTATTCGATCGTGTTGTAGCGGGTGGACGTGTCGCGCGGGTGCGTCCACAAACCGTGGTTGATGTGCCCGATGCAGTTCATGTTGAAGGCATTGAGCAGGATCTTCTTTTTAGCCATTCAGATGGTCCCCCGTAGTGGCGGGTTTTCATCGTTGAGGTAGTAGTTGCCCACGGCGTGGTACTTCCAGCGCACCGGGTCGTGCAGGGTGTGCACCCGGGCGTTGCGCCAGTGGCGGTCGAGACCGTGTTCGATCAAGGTCGCCTGACTGCCGGCCAGTTCGAACAGCGTGCTGCCGGCGGCCAGGGATATTTCGGTGCTCAGGGCGCGGGCTTCGGCGACGGCAATCGACGCGGCTGCGACGGTCTCTGCATTTGTGTCGGCCTGGGCGTTGTCGAGGTATTCGCCGGCACGCTCCAGCAGTGCCTCGGCGGCGTGCAGGCGGATGCTCAGGTGGCCGAAGCTCTTGAGGGTCAGCGGATCGTCCGTGGCTTTTTCGTGGGTGGCGTCGATCCATGGCCGGGTTTTGCTGCGCACGAAGTGCAGCGCGTCCTCATATGCGGCGCGGGCGATACCGGTGTCGATGGCGGCATGGAGAATCTGCGCCAGCGGGCCGACCGGCGTCGGGCGCTCGAAGGCGCTTTGAAAGGGGATGACATCTTCGGCCGCGACGTAGACATCTTCGAACACCACCGAACCGCTGCCGGTGGTGCGCTGGCCGAAGCCGCTCCAGTCGTCAATTACGGTGAGGCCCTTGCTGTTGCGCGGGACGAACGCCAGTTGCTGCACGCCGTTTTCATCCACCACCGAGGTGGGAATGCGCTGGGCGTAAATCGCACCCGTGGCGTAGAACTTGCGACCATTGATGCGATAGCCGCTGCCATCGCGGGTCAGGCTGGTGATGCGATCGTGGGCGGTTTTGGTGCCAAGTTCGGCGAGGGCATTGCCGAAGCGCTGGCCGGCCAGCACTTCGGCATAAAGTCGTTTTTTCTGCTCATGGCTGCCGTTCACGCGCAGCACTTCGAGGGCATAAAAATGGTTCTGCGGGATTTGTCCCAGCGAGCCGTCGGCCTGGGCGATCAGGGCGATGACCTTGGCCAGGGTGACGTTGGAAACACCGGCGCCGCCATATTCCTTGGGCACGCTGATGCCCCACAGGCCCGAGCGGGAAAACACTTCCAATTCCGGGTGTGGCAAGCGGCGCTCGCGGTCGCGCAGGGCGCTGTCGCGTTTGAAATCTTCGGCCAGATCGCTGGCGACAATCAGGGCTTGCTCATCGCTGGTGATGACCGCGACGTGTTGAGAAATGCTCATGTGCTTCTCCAGATGTCTGGTCGTTAAATCCAGGAATGACGATTAGGCAGCGTGCCGTTGAGGCGATAGGCGCCGATGGCGTGGTATTTCCAGCGCACCGGATCGTGCAGCGTGTGCACCCGGGCATTGCGCCAGTGGCGGTCGAGGTTGAACTCGGCGAGGGTGGCGCGGCTGCCGGCCAGTTCGAACAGCTTTTCGCTGGCCTGCAACGAAATCTCGGTGGTCAGCACTTTGGCTTCGGCCACGGCAATCGAGGCGCGGGCGGCGGACTCGGCGGTGAGCGGTGCGGCGCTGACTTCATCGAGCACCTGCCCGGCTTTGCGCAGTAGCGCTTCGGCGGCGTGCAGTTCGATTTTCAGCTTGCCGATATCGGCGATCACATACAGGTCATCGCTGGCCCGCTCGACCTTGGCGTCGATCCACGGCCGTGCGCGGGTTTTCACGAAGTCGATGGCGTCGTCAATGGCACCCCGGGCGATACCGGCGTCGATGGCCGCCTGAATCAGTTGGGAGACGGCGCCCTGGATGTTCGGCGTGTCGTTGATCCGCCAGTTATCCACCACCAGTTCTGGATCGACCTGCACGTTGTTGAGCAAAATCGTGCCGCTGGCGGTGGTGCGCTGACCAAAGCCGGACCAGTCATCGACGATGCGCAATCCCGGCGTGCCGCGACGGATGAACGCCAGCACTTGTTTGCCGTCGTCATTCAATGCCTTGACCGCAACCCAATGGGCGAACAGCGCACCGGTGGAATAGAACTTCTGGCCATTGAGGACGCCGTCGGCGGTGAGGCGTGCCTTCAGTTCCAGAGTGTTTTTGGTGCCGCGTTCCGGCCCGGCATTGCCGATGCGCCAGCCATCGAGGACGCTTTTGAACAGTTGCCTTTTCTGCGCTTCGGTGGCGCTGCCGAGGATCAGGTTAAGAATGCCGAACTGGTTTTGCGGAATCTGCCCAAGCGCCGGGTCGGCGGCGGAAATGATCGCGAAGACCTCGGCCAGGGTGACGAACGAAACCTGCGGGCCACCGTATTCGCGGGGGATGGAAATGCTGCCCAGGCCGCTGCGGGTGAACAGTTCGATTTCAGACCATGGGAGCTTGCGCAACTGGTCACGCTTGGCCGCTTGCAGGCGCGCAACGTGCGCCAGTTCCTGGGCCGCCTTGATGGCTTGGGCGTCGTTGCGCAAGATTTGTGCGGGCAACAACAACGGGGCGATGTCCAGGTCACTCTGGACGATTGCATCTGCCAGACTGGACATCAGTGCCACTCCTTGGCTGCTCGCAATGCCCTGGCGATCTGCACTGGGGTGATTGTGTTCCGGACCATACCTACCTCACATCTTATGGAAGCGCCGCTTGTGGCCGCGCATGAAAACAAGAATGTCCGGTGGTCCGGTGTATATACCCTAAACGTGTATAAATATTTTATGAACTAACTTTTAGGAATATTAATAGAAGGTGTTCTGGGGGGGCAATCTCTGTGGCGAGGGGGCTTGCCCCCGTTCGGCCGCGCAGCGGCCGCAAAACCTGCTACCGCGATGTCCTGATGGACCGAAGTTGCATATTTTGGGGCGCTTCGCGTCCAACGGGGGCAAGCCCCCTTGCCACAAAAACACGGTGGGCACAGTCACTGCCGCCGCTGTCTGCAGGGTTCAGCAGCCTTGAGATGCTGTTTCTTCGGGACTTTCACATAAGGATTGGCGCAACCGATCTTCAGCGTGCGGGCCGGTGCCCAGCGGGAGTTGTTGCCTACCCTGTCGAGAATGCAGTACGTCACTTCCAGGTGCAGATCTTCGCCTGCTTCGAGGATGATGGCCGGCGGTATCCAGACGTGGATCGGCTGGCCTACATCGGCGGACTTGAGCGGTGGCAGATCCATGCGCACATCGCCCCAGCGCAGGGTGATCTCGTCGTCGACAGCCATGTTCAGGTACGGCTCGATGGTCAAGGGAACACCGCGTTTGACCTGGCTCGGATTGACCCCCTGACGGCGAATCGCCTCGGGAATGCTCACCGGTGCCAGGCACTGGTTTTCATCGCCGCACAGCGCCGAAGGTTGACCGCCTGGACAGTCGAGTTTGATCTGCACGTTTTGACTGGCCGATACCGCCGGACCCCGGCCAATCTGCATGACCCGGTAGTGAATGCGCGAGGTACCGTTGGCGACAAAACTCTCAGGCACCCGCAACTGCACCGGTCGGCCGACATCGCTGGCCGTCAGCACGCGGGAGGCCACGTAGCAGTTGTCCCAGAACAGTTCGACCAGGTCTCCTGCGTCCATGGCGGGGTAGGGCGCCACATCGATCAGCAGGTGCGCCGCGCAGGTGACGTTGATGCCGGCCTTGTTCGATTGCGCCAGGGTCGGGGCTGCAAGCCCGGATTTGTTCGAGGTGCTATTCATGAAGTCTCCTTGAAGTCTTGCAACGAAGTCCGTTTCTGGAATATCAAAAACCAATAATCGAACAAAAAACCATTCATTACTTAGAGCGGGAACAATGAGTTGAATGTGATGAGTGTCGCTGGCTGAAGACTAGATAAAAGTCAGGGAGATCCGCTGTCAATAAGATTTGTTAGTTATGGTGGTTGTGTGGCGCTATTCAGAAAGTTCCTACGGTTCCAAGTAATTAAACCGTGCCTGTGCGTCGAAGTTTTCTGCTGAAAGCGAGTGAATACGGGCAGACTTGTGCAAGTCTTGGGTGCCGTCTTACGACGGAGGATCTGGTTGAGTTGGCATTGCTTAATTATCGTGACGCATATATTTGTACCGCGCACGCGTACAGGATATGCATGTTAAATAGATGGGTTTGATTTTGTATTAATGAAGCGTATTTCGAGGGGTATCACTTCCGTCCATGGAAGTTTACCGTTGTTACGCAGGGTTTTTAGTTGTGTGCGTTATTCAGGAACTTGCTCAGGAACTGTCGGGTTCGCTCTTCTTTCGGGTTGGCAAACAACGCCTTCGCTTCGCCTTGTTCGACGATCACGCCCTTGTCGAAAAACACCACACGGTTGGCCACGTCCCGGGCAAAACCCATTTCGTGGGTGACGATCACCATGGTGCGTTTCTCTTCGGCCAAGCCACGGATGGTCGCCAATACCTCGCCCACCAGTTCCGGGTCGAGGGCCGAGGTCGGCTCATCGAACAGGATCACTTCGGGCTCCATTGCCAGCGCCCGGGCAATCGCCACGCGCTGTTGCTGGCCACCGGAGAGGCGACGCGGGTAAGCGTCCTCCTTGCCCGCCAGACCGACCTTGGCCAAGAGTTTTTTACCCAGGGCTACAGCATCGGCGTGCGGGGTCTTCTTGACCACGATTGGGCCTTCGATGACGTTTTCCAGGGCGGTGCGATGGGGGAACAGATTGAAGTTCTGGAACACGAAGCCCACGTGCTGGCGCAAACGTCGCACCAGGCTCTGCTGCTGGTTCAGGGGACGGCTGGTATCGATCTCGATATCGCCGACCTTGATCCGGCCGCTGGTGGGTTCTTCCAGAAAATTCAGGCAGCGCAGAAAGGTGGTCTTGCCCGAACCGCTAGGGCCGATGATCGCGACCACCTCGCCTTCCTTGACCTCAAGATCGATGCCATTGAGCACGACTTGACCCTTGAACTGCTTTGTCAGTTTTTCCACGACAATCATTGGGTCAGGACTCCTGGTCGTGCCGATTGACCCGCGCTTCCAACTGGTTCTGCAGGTGCGACAGCACCGTGGCCAGGACCCAGTAGATCAGTGCGGCGGCAAGATACATGGTGAAGATTTCGAAGGTGCGGGCGGTGATCAGTTGCGCCTGACGGAACAGCTCCGGCACCTGGATGGTAGCGGCCAGCGCCGTGTCCTTGACCAGCGAGATGAAGCTATTGCCCAGCGGCGGCAATGCGGTGCGCATGGCCTGCGGCAGGATGGCCCGACGCAGGGTTTGCGCGCGGGTCATGCCGATACTGGCAGCGGCTTCCCACTGGCCGCGCTCGATGGAGCTGATCGCGGCACGCAGGATTTCGCAGGCGTAGGCGGCCATGTTCAGCGAGAAGCCGATCAGGGCCGCTGGCAGCGGATCAAGTTCCAGACCCAATTGCGGCAAGCCGTAATAGATCACGAACAGTTGCACCAGCAACGGCGTGCCGCGAAAGAACGACACGTAGATGCGGGCGATCCAGCTCACCAGCTTGAAGCGCGACAGGCGCATCAGCGCCAGGCCGAACCCCATCACCAGGCCGAAGAACATCCCGCCCAGGCTGAGGATGACCGTGTAGTACGCGCCCTTGAGCAGAAAGGGCACGGAGTCCAGTGCGAGTTGGAAAGCTTCTTCCATTATTGAGTGACGTCAGCGTTGAAGTATTTTTCCGAGAGCTTTTTCAGGGTGCCATCGGCGCGCAGCTTGTCGATTGCCTTGTTCACCGCGGCCAGCAGTTCAGGCTCGCCTTTGCGCAGGGCAATGCCGGCTTCCTGACGGGAGAACGCGTCACCGGCGGCGGTGGTGTCCTTGGCTTTCTTGGCGTATTCCAGCGCGGCCAGGCGGTCGATCAGAATGGCGTCGATACGGCCGACACGCAGGTCCTGGAACTTGGTCGGATCATCTTCATAGGTGCGGACATCGGCGGTCGGCACATTGGTTTTCACCCACTCTTCGTAGTTGGTGCCCAGGCCTACACCGACTTTCTTGCCACCCAGGTCGGCAGCGGTCTTGATGTTCAGCTCGGCGGCCTTCTTGGTCAGCACCAGCGCCTGGATACCGGAAACGGTGTAAGGCTCGGAGAAGTCGTACTTCTTCTTGCGCTCTTCAGAGATGGTCACCTGGTTGATCACTGCGTCCAGGCGCTTGGATTCCAGGGCCGCGAGGATGCCGTCCCATTTGGTCGGTTGCAGTTTGACCTTGACGCCCAGCTCTTTGGCCAGGGCTTCGGAGAACTCGACTTCGAAGCCGGTCAGTTTGCCGTCGGCATCGACGAAACTGAACGGTGGGTAAGTGCCTTCCAGGCCAACGTTGATCACGCCGGCGTCCTTGATTTTTTGCAGTTGCTCACCGGCAACGGCTTGGCCAATCAGGCCAGCGCTCAGTGCCAGGCCCAGCGAGCCCACCAGCAGATTGCGACGTAGTGCGGAAAAATTCATGACAAGCCCCTGTGTTTTCTTATGGAAGACGCTTTAGGAAAGTTGGCAAATTCGGGATTCGGACGACTGCGATATCCTGCCCTAATGCAGCTTATGCGTCTCGCTGCAAATTCACCTGTAGCATGACTATATGATGGCGTTTTTAGAATGGAAAATATTAATTATTCTTCTGGTTATTCCATTTTTGAATAACCTGCGTTTTTACTGTAGGAGCGAGCTTGCACGTGATGGTCGTCAACGATAACGCGGGCAACCTGACACCCCGCGGCGCCCTGTCGTCCATCGCGAGCAAGCTCGCTCCTACAGAAAATTCTTATAAGCAAACAACGCCGGCGCCCCACCTGTGTGCAGGAAGATGATCGGACCTTCGTCGAAGCGCTGACGCCCGATCCCGTCCAGCAGGCCCGCCATGGCCTTGCCAGTGTAGACCGGGTCCAGCAGCAAGCCTTCCTGACTCGCCAGCAGCTTCACCGCCGCCAGTGTTCCGGCATTCGGCTCGCCATAACGCGGGGCGAAGTATTCGTCCCACAACTCGACATTGAAAGCGTCTGGTAGGTCCATGCCCAGCAGTTCGGCAGTGCGTTCAGCCAAACCTTGAACCTTTGGCCGCTGGTCTTCATCGCTGCGCGAGACCGTCACGCCGATCACTGGCAGCTCCGGCAGTGCTTCACTCAAGGCCAGTGCCAGACCGCTGTGGGTACCGGCACTGCCCGAGGCCAGGACCACGGCGGCGAACGTCAGGCCGGTGTCCTTGATCTGTTCGGCCAGTTCCAGCCCGGCACGTACGTAGCCGAGTGCGCCCAGCGCGTTGGAGCCTCCGATCGGCACCAGGTACGGCTTCTTGCCGTTGCTGCGCAGTCTGTCGGCCAGTGCCTGCAGTTGTTCGTCGGCGTTATCGAGGTTTTCCACCAGTTCGACCTTGGCATCGAACAGGTCGAGCAGCAGGCGGTTGCCGTTGCCGGTGTAATTGTTGTCATCGGTGCCGAGGGGGTTTTCCAGAAGGGCTACGCAGCCCAGACCCAGTTTCGCCGCAATGGCAGCCGTCTGGCGCACGTGGTTCGATTGCAGCGCGCCGGCGGTGATCAAGGTGTCGGCACCCTGGGTCAGCGCATCGGCGGCCAGGTATTCGAGTTTGCGCAGCTTGTTGCCGCCCATTGCCAGCGGCGTCAGGTCATCGCGTTTGACGTACAGGTCGCGACCCAGCCAGGTCGACAGGCGTTCGAGTTTTTCCAGGGCGGTGGGTTGACCGAGCAGGTCGAGGCGGTTAAAGCGGGCAAGCTGTTGTTTGATCATGGGTCCGTACTGGCCGTGGAAGATCTCAGGACTATAGGCACGCGAAAAAGGCTGGGCAACCGTCAATTGCTTATAGCTAATCGTAATGAGCACAGCATTATTGGTTCTTAATTTGCCCCGCTGCCCTTGCCGTAAAGTAATCGCCGTCAGTGCGGCCAGACAGTCCGGTCGCCCGTGAGGAGTTTTTACCGTGAGTGAGCGTTCCAGCCATTGGCAATTGCAGACCATCGTCAGCCAGCTTCGCACCGCGCGTGAGCAATGGCGAGCGCAAAATGGCCGGGCCAGTACCGAGCAGGGCGGTCGCGAGCTGCCCTCCCGGGCGGCCATGGCAGAGATTCTCGAAGCCTTGTGCGGTGCGCTGTTCCCGATGCGCCTGGGGCCGGTAGACCTGCGCGAAGAGAGTGAAGACTTCTACGTCGGCCACACGCTGGATGTGGCGTTGAATGCGCTGTTGGCCCAGGCGCGACTCGAATTGCGCTATGCCGCGCGCCACAGTGCCCAGGCCGATACCGAAGTCGAAGCCAAGACCATCCAGATCATCCAGGACTTCGCCCTCGCCCTGCCGGGCTTGCGCAGCCTGTTGGACACCGACGTACTGGCGGCCTATCACGGCGACCCGGCGGCGCGCAGTGTCGATGAAGTGCTGTTGTGCTATCCGGGGATCCTGGCGGTGATTCACCATCGGCTGGCCCACCATTTGTACCGTGCCGGGCTGCCGTTGCTGGCGCGTATCAGCGCGGAAATCGCCCACTCGGCCACGGGTATCGACATTCACCCCGGCGCGCAGATCGGCCGCAGTTTCTTCATCGACCATGGTACTGGCGTGGTGATCGGCGAAACCGCGATCATCGGCGAGCGCGTGCGGATTTATCAGGCCGTGACCCTGGGCGCCAAGCGCTTCCCGGCGGACGAAGACGGTCAGTTGCAGAAAGGCCAGCCTCGGCATCCGATTGTCGAAGATGACGTGGTGATTTATGCCGGGGCGACGATTCTGGGGCGGATCACCATCGGCCAGGGTTCGACCATTGGCGGCAACGTCTGGCTGACCCGCAGCGTGCCGGCGGGCAGCAACCTGACCCAGGCGAATCTGCAGCATGAAGATGGGGCGCAGAAGTAGGTCTTTGAATCTCCTTTGACTGGTCTGGCCTCATCGCGGGCAAGCCCGCTCCCACAAGGTTTTCTGTCGTTCACAGCTTTTGTGTTCAACCAGGATCCACTGTGGGAGCGGGCTTGCCCGCGATTGGATTTCAAGTCGAATCGAGTCGCCAATCCCGCACCAGATCCTCCCTTGAGCTAGCGTATTAACACTACCGCCGAGCCCTGCGATTAGTCCTTAGCCCCCTATCCATGTTTAACTTGAACGTTCATTCAAGTTAAACCGGTGGTTCGCTGCCCGCTCACAACAGGAGGCTTGCCTTTGCTGAGTCCGATTTCTACAGCCACGTTTTACCCCTTCGAGGTGCACCGTACATGAGTGCATCGTCCATCCCTCCAAGCGGCCTGGTCCGCATGAATCCGCCGGTGTTCTGGTTCTCGGCGAGTTTCATTCTGTTGTTTGGTGTCGTTGTCATCGCCATGCCCGAACAGGCCGGTGCCTGGTTGCTGGCGGCGCAAAACTGGGCGGCCAACACGGTCGGCTGGTATTACCTGCTGGCGATGACCCTGTATCTGGTCTTCGTGGTGGTCACCGCCTTGTCTGGCTACGGCAAGATCAAGCTCGGTGCCGACCACGACGAGCCCGAATTCAGCTATTTGTCATGGGCCGGCATGCTGTTCGCCGCGGGGATCAGCATCACCCTGTTTTTCTTCTGTGTGTCCGAACCGTTGACCCACATGCTGCAGCCGCCGCAAGGCGAGGCCGGCACGGCGGACGCGGCGCGTCAGGCGATGCAGATTCTGTTTTTGCACTGGGGCCTGCATGGCTGGGGTGTGTTCGCCTTTGTCGGTATGGCGCTGGCCTATTTCGCCTATCGCCACAACCTGCCGCTGGCCCTGCGCTCGGCGCTGTATCCGCTGATCGGCAAGCGCATCAATGGCCCCATCGGCTACGCGGTGGATGGCTTCGGCATCATCGCCACGGTGTTTGGCCTTGGCGCCGACATGGGCTTTGGTGTGTTGCACCTCAATTCGGGCCTGGACTACCTGTTCGGCATCGCCCACACCCAGTGGGTTCAGGTCGGCCTGATCACCCTGATGATGGGCGCGGCGATCATCGTTGCGGTGTCGGGCGTCGACAAGGGCGTGCGGGTCATGTCCGACATCAACATGCTGCTGGCCTGTGCGCTGTTGCTGTTCGTGTTGTTCGCCGGCCCCACGCAGCACTTGCTCAACACCCTGATCCAGAACCTCGGCGATTACCTCGGCGCCTTGCCGATGAAGAGCTTCGACCTCTACGCCTACGACAAACCCAGCGACTGGCTGGGCGGCTGGACGGTGTTCTATTGGGCCTGGTGGATCGCATGGTCGCCGTTCGTGGGCTTGTTCATCGCGCGGATTTCCCGTGGCCGCACCATCCGCGAATTCGTCTTCGGCGTGCTCCTGATTCCGCTCGGCTTCACCCTGGCGTGGATGTCGATCTTCGGCAACAGCGCCATCGATCAAGTGCTCAACCACGGCATGAGCGCGCTCGGCATGTCGGCTATCGACAATCCGTCGATGACGCTCTATCTGCTGCTGGAAACCTACCCGTGGAGCAAAACCGTCATCGCGGTGACGGTGTTCATCAGCTTTGTGTTCTTCGTCACCTCCGCCGACTCCGGCACCGTGGTGCTGTCGACGCTGTCCGCCAAGGGCGGCAATCCCGATGAAGACGGGCCGAAATGGCTGCGGGTGTTCTGGGGCGCAATGACCGCACTGGTGACCAGCGCGCTGCTGTTTTCCGGCAGCATCGATGCATTGAAGTCGGCGGTGGTCCTGACTTCGTTGCCGTTCTCGCTGATCTTGCTGTTGATGATGTGGGGGCTGCACAAGGCGTTTTATCTGGAGTCGCAGAAGCAGATTGCGCAGATGCATTCACTGGCACCGGTCTCGGGTTCTCGACGTGGCAAGGGCGGCTGGCGGCAACGCCTGAGTCAGGCTGTGCATTTCCCGTCGCGCGACGAGGTTTATCGCTTCCTCGATACGACGGTGCGACCGGCCATTGAGGAAGTGTCGGCGGTGTTTCGCGAAAAGGGGCTGCACGTGGTCATGCACCCGGACCCGGCCCATGACAGCGTCAGCCTGGAAATCGGCCACGGCGATCAGCATCCGTTCGTTTATCAGGTGCAGATGCGCGGCTATTTCACGCCTTCGTTTGCCCGTGGCGGCATGGGCTCCAAGCAACTCAACAATCGCCGTTACTACCGGGCCGAAGTGCATTTGAGCGAGGGCAGCCAGGACTACGACCTGGTGGGTTACACCAAGGAGCAGATCATCAACGACATCCTCGACCAGTACGAACGGCACATGCAGTTCCTGCATCTGGTGCGTTGATCACGGGCAGGGCGCCGGGGCTTTTAGCTCTCGGCGCTCAGCACCATGAACAACACCAGCGCCGCCACGGGGATGCTGAACACCATCGTGCCGATCCCCAGTTCCGTACTCAACGACTGGCCGGCGGTCACCACACCGATGGCGCCGTTGATCACCGTCAGCGCCAGCCACAGGATCACGAAACTGTAGGTGAGTGTCTGGCGGCTGAAGCCGAGTTTCTCGCCGATGAACAGCATCATCGCGAGCAGGGCCAGGCCGAAGGTGATGATGATGGTGGTGTGCATGGCTTCTTCCATCCTTGCGATCGTTATCGCTTCTTCGTTGCTTTGGCGACTGTGTTCCTGTCGGCCCGGATCACGCAAGTCTGTCGGCCTCTTCGCGGGCAAGCCCGCTCCCACAGGTTCAGCGGTATTCACAGGATTTGTGTACGACACGGGCACTGTGGGAGCGGGCTTGCCCGCGAAGGGGCCATTTCAATCAATACAGAAACTGGCTGATCAGCGAAAAAACGGTACATCCCCCAACACCGTCGCCCGCTGCATCACCCGCCGCGCCGGCCGGTAATCATCCACGGCGTAATGCTGGGTCACGCGGTTGTCCCAGAACGCAATGTCGTCCTGCTGCCAGCGCCAGCGAATGGTGAATTCAGGCCGCGTCGCGTGGGCAAACAGAAACTTCAGAATCGCCTCGCTTTCGGTTTCCGACAATTCGTTGATCTTCGAGGTGAAGCCTTCGTTGACGAACAGCGAACGCCGCCCGCTCACCGGGTGCGTGCGGATCACCGGGTGTGACAGCGGCGGATTCTTGCGCCGTGCTTCCTCCCACTGGGCCAGCGCCTCGGGCGTGTTGCCATAGCGCTCCAGCGGGAACGAACGAGTGAAATCGTGGGTGGCGTTCAGGCCTTCGAGCAAGGTTTTCATCGGTGCCGACAGGGCTTCATACGCGGCAATTCCGCTGGCCCACAAAGTGTCGCCGCCAAACTCCGGCAACAGCTTGGCGCTGAGCACCGCGCCCATGGCCGGGGTCGGCAGGAAGGTCACGTCGGTGTGCCAGATCGCGTTATCGCGCACGTCGGTGACGGCGGTGTCGAGGACCAGCACTTCCGGTTGTTCCGGCACATTGGGGTAGATCGGGTGAATGTGCAGGTCGCCGAAATTCGCCGCGAATCGTGCCTGTTGCTGTGGGGTGGTCGGCTGGTCGCGAAAGAACAGGACCTGATGCTTGAGCAGCGCCTGTTCGATGGCGTCGCGATGTTCCGCGCTCAGCGGCTGGCTGATGTCGACGCCGCTGATTTGTGCACCGAGGGCCGAGCTTAAGGGGACAATGGTTGGGTGGCTCATGGTGGTTCTCATTGATCCGGGGTGTCGAGCTTTTGTGGGAGCGAGCTTGCTCGCGATAGCGGACTGTCAGGCGACACAAGTGTTGAACGTGCAACCGCCATCGCGAGCAAGCTCGCTCCCACAGGGTACTCACAGGGCAATTATTCAGTGGGCCTGGCCGTGCCACGGCACCAGTTTGCGTTGCAGGGCGCGCAGGCCCAGCTCCATCGCGAAGGCGATCAGTGCAATCACCAAGATCCCCAGGACCACCACATCGGTGACCAGGAACTGCGCGGCGGACTGCACCATAAAGCCAAGACCGCTGGTGGCGGCGATCAATTCGGCGGCGACCAGGGTCGACCAACCGACACCAAGGCCAATGCGTACCCCGGTCAGAATGTCCGGCAAGGCACTCGGCAAAATCACGTGGCGGATCAACTGCGCGCGAGTGGCCCCCAACGACTGCGCGGCACGCAATTTGGCCGGGTCGACCGTGCGCACGCCGGTGGCGGTGGCGATGGCAATGGGGGCGAAAATCGCCAGGTAAATCAGCAGCACTTTCGACAGTTCGCCGATGCCGCACCAGATCACGATCAGCGGCAGGTAGGCCAGCGGTGGGATGGGCCGGTAGAACTCGATCAGCGGGTCCAGCACGCCACGGGCGATACGGTTGGCGCCGATGGCGATGCCCACCGGCACGGCGGTGAGAATCGCAAAGCCGAGGCCCAGGCCGATGCGGCTCAGACTCGCCCCGAGGTGCTGCCACAGGGTTGAGTCCATGTAACCCGAGGTCGCCAGCAGCCAGCCTTTTTGCAGCACGGCGGAAGGTGGCGGCAGGAACAGCGGCTCGATCAAACCGGTCGCCGTCACGGCCCACCAAATGACAATGAGCGCGGCCAGTGTCAGCACGCTGATCCAGCGAGTGCTCAAGCGGCGTTGTGCCGCAGGCACAGGAGTACCTGGCTTTATCGCGGCGACGGGAATTTCGTAACTGCTCATGCGCGCTCCTGCCGCTGGGCGGTGCTGCGTTGGGAGAACACTTTGGCGAGCACGTGTTCTCGGGTTTCGATAAAACGCGGGTCGGATTTGATTGAGCGGGCCGACTCGCCGGCGGCATAACGCTGACCGAAGTCGAGGCTCAGGCGCTCGACGATTTGCCCGGGGTTCGGCGCCAACAGAATCAGGTCGGTGGCGAGGAACACGGCTTCTTCGATGTCGTGGGTAATCAGGAACACCGGTTTGGCGGTGCGTTGCCAGACTTGCAGCAACAGCTCCTGCATCTGCTCGCGGGTGAAGGCATCCAGGGCGCCGAAAGGTTCGTCCATCAGCAACACGCGCGGGTCGGCAGCGAGCGCGCGGGCCAGGCCGACACGCTGCTTCTGGCCGCCCGAGAGCTGCCAGATGCGGCGCTGTTCAAAACCGCAAAGATCGACCAGGGCGAGCATTTCCCGGGCACGCGCTTCGCGTTTGTCCCGGGCAATACCGGCCAGCTCCAGGCCGAAGCCGACGTTGGCCAGCACGTCTTGCCAGGGCAGCAGCGCGTCGTCCTGGAACACCACGCCGCGCTCGGCGCTCGGGCCTTTGACCGGCACGCCGTCGAGGGTGATGCGTCCGGCGCTGGGTTCGACGAAACCGGCAATCAGGTTCAACAGCGAAGTCTTGCCACTGCCGGACGGGCCGAGGGCGACCAGCAATTGCCGGGGGCCCAGGCTCAGGGAGATATCCGCCAACACCGGTTCCGGGTTGCCGGGGTACTGTGCGCTGATACGCTCCAGCTGTAGCAAAGCCATCGCAGTCAACTCCCGATCAATTGGTGATGAACTTGGCGCTGACGTACGGCGCGTAGTCCGGCAGCACCGCCTCGACCTTGCCTTGCTCCTTTAGGAACGCGGCGGTGTCGGTGATGGCTTTGGTGGTCGGCGCGCCGAGGGTGAGCACCTGGTCAGCCGCCAGCGGGTAGACGTTGCCTTGCAGCAGCAGCGGAATGTCGCTGACCTTGGCGCCGGACAGTTTTACCAGCTTGTCGACGTTGCCCTGGTTGGCGAGCCAGGCTTGTGGGTCTTTGCGGTAGTCGGCGTAGGCGTCGAGGGTCACTTTGGCGAACGCGGTGACGATCTCCGGGTGCTTCTCGGCGAAATCCTTGCGCACGATCCAGGCATCGAAGGTCGGGGCGCCGAACCTGGCCAGTTCACCGGAAGTGATCAGGACCTTGCCGTTTTCCTTGGCCACGCCCAGGGCTGGATCCCACACGTAGGTGGCGTCGATGTCACCGCGTTTCCAGGCGGCGATGATCGCCGGTGGCGCCAGGTTGAGAACGGTGACTTTCGAGGGATCGATGTTCCAGTGCTTCAGTGCCGCGAGCAGGCTGTAGTGGCCGGTGGATACAAACGGCACAGCGATTTTCTTGCCGATCAGGTCTTGCGGAGTCTTGATCCCGGAGCCGTCGCGGGCGACCAAGGCTTCGGCGGCACCGATCTGGGTGGCGATGAGGAAAGTTTCCACCGGGACTTTGCGAGTGATGGCAGCGGTCAGGGGGCTGGAACCGAGGTAGCCGATCTGCACGTCGCCGGAGGCGATGGCGGCGATGATATCGGCACCGTTGTCGAATTTGCGCCAGCTGATATCGGCCTTGGTGGCTTTTTCGTAAGCGCCGTCGGCCTGGGCGACTTTCGCCGGGTCAACGGTGGTCTGGTAGGCAACGGTGACGTCGGCCGCCTGGGCAAAGAAAGTCGCGGTAGCCAGCGTTGCGGCCGCCAGCAAGCGTAGAGGGAAAGTCAGTTTCATCAGAAAGCTCCTTGTCAGGCGACCGGATGTCGGCGTGAGAAAGAGACTAAATGATCTAAGAATTCGAAAATAAATAACTTTTTAGAATGAGCTTATGAGAGGAAAACTTGAGGAACGACCGCTACGCGGTCATCGCGAGCAAGCTCGCTCCGGGCGGCGTTCCGACGATAAGGTCCGAAGGACCATCAGTTGCTGATAGCCAGAATGCTCGCCTGGTACGCCCCGACAAACACATCGAAATCACCGACTTCGTTCTGCTCCAGCTCAGCCTGTTGAGCCAGCGATGAACGCGCCCGCTCTTCAAACTGCGCTTGTTCCTCAGCCGGCAACGGCTCGCTGCGGAAGAACTCGGCATGCGCCTGGCTTTGGCGCAGCGAGAACTGGGCGAAGCTTTCCTTGTGCTCGGCCATGGCCGCCAACACCTGGGCCGACGGTGTCAGGGATGGGTCCCGGACCTTGGCCATCTGGGCGTCCAGCGCCTTGCTGTGAGCATCGCCGCCATGGCTCTGGTCGAGCATCGCCGCCAGCGGAGCGATTTTTTCCAGCAGCTCACCGGCCCACTCCTTCAGATCAACCGGCTGGCCGTCGCGTTGCAGTTGCAGGCCTGGACGACGACCTTCCTTGACCACGCTGAGGAAGTTCGAGGTCGCGTTGCCGCAGCTGGTGTTGGTCAGCAGCGGGCTGTCGTTGAGCGCGCAGTACAGCAGGAACGCATCGAGGAAGCGCGACTCGGTAAGGTCGATGCCCATCGGCAGGAAGGGGTTGATATCCAGGCAGCGCACTTCGACGTACTGGATGCCCCGGGCCATCAGCGCCTGGATCGGCCGCTCGCCGGTATAGGTCACGCGTTTCGGACGGATGTTGGAGTAGTACTCGTTTTCGATCTGCAGGATGTTGGTGTTGAGCTGTACCCACTCGCCATCCTGATGGGTGCCGACTTCGACATAGGGTGCGTACGGCGTGGCCACCGCTTTGCGCAGGCTGTCGGTGTAGCTGGCCAGATCGTTGTAGCACGGCGTCAGGCCGGCCTGAGCGTTGCTCTGGTAACCCAGGTCGCTCATGCGCAGGCTGGTGGCATACGGCAGGTACAGGGTGTGCGGGTCCAGTTGTTCCAACTGGTGCGAACGGCCGCGCAGGAAGCCGGCATCCAGCGCTGGCGACGCACCGAACAGGTACATCAGCAACCAGCTGTAGCGGCGGAAGTTGCGGATCAGCGCGATGTAGGACGACGACTGGAAATCGCGGTCGCTGCCGACAAAGCCTTCGGCCTGCCTGAGCAGCGGCCAGAGTTTTTCCGGCAGGGAAAAGTTGTAGTGGATGCCGGCAATGCATTGCATGGTCTTGCCGTAACGCAGGGCCAGGCCCTTGCGATACACGTACTTGAGCTGCCCGATGTTGGACGTGCCGTAATAGGCGATCGGGATGTCTTCCTCGGCCGGCAAGGGGCACGGCATCGATGGACTCCACAGATACTCGTTGCCGAGCTTGCTGTAGGCAAAACGGTGAATGCTGTCCAGGCTCGCCAAGGTGTCCGCCGGGTCGGGCAGGGCCGGAGTGATGAACTCCAGCAGCGACTCGGAGTAGTCGGTGGTGATCTGTTCGTTGGTCAGCGCGGAACCCAATTCTTCCGGGTGCGGCGTTTGCGCCAGGCGACCTTCGCTGGTCACGCGCAGGCATTCACGTTCGATGCCGTGAAGGCACTGTTCGAGCAGAGAGAGGTTAGCGCGCTCGCCGAGCAGGGCCAGGCGGCGGTTGAGAAGTTCGCTCAAGTTGGATTCCTTCACGCGTCAGTCGCCCCAATATGGGGGTGGGCAAGACGGTCTACAAGGGTGAAGTTAAAACTGGCGTTTTCGCCTCGTTTTTGAGCCTGACAGGCCATATGCCGATTTTCAAGAATTGCACGTTCCCTGTGGGAGCGGGCTTGCCCGCGATGAGGGAGTGTCAGTCACCATTTATGTGGTCTGACACACCGCCATCGCGGGCAAGCCCGCTCCCACAGGTTGCTTTGCGCTGAAATTAACTCAAATTGATGACGACTAGCTACAGGACAGCGAACGTGCCTTGTGCTTTTGCGACCAGTTTGTCGCCCTGCATCACATCGGCTTCGACCACCAATGTGCGGCGACCCGGGTGGATCACCCGCGCCGTGCACATCACCTCGCCTTCGGATACGGCGCGGATGTAGTTGATCTTGCACTCGATGGTCGCGCTCTGCTGGTCAAAGCCGTGGGTGCTGGAGCAGGCCAGCCCCATGGCAATGTCCACCAGGCTGAACAAGGCCCCGCCGTGGAGCTTGCCGCCGCGATTGCGCAGTTCGGGCTCCAGTGCCAGGGCGACTTGCGCCACCCCGGTTTCCAGACTGTGCAAGCGGCAGCCCAACAGCTTGAAAAACGCGCTTTCGGTCAGCCCGGCGGGAATGTCCATCAGCGTTTCTTCAACTGCTTGGCATTGGCGAACAGCGACGCCATGGCGTTGTTGCTCGGTGCTGCTGCCGTGGTTTCCTTGCGCGGTGCAGTGTTCTGGGATTGGCGTGGCGCCGACCCCGGACGCGCACCGCGAGCGCCGTCGATTTTCTCGCCCGGGGTATCGCTCATGCGCATCGACAGGCCAACGCGTTTGCGCGGGATGTCGACTTCCATGACCTTCACTTTCACCACGTCACCGGCCTTCACCGCTTCGCGCGGATCCTTGATGAACTTCTCCGAAAGCGCGGAGATGTGCACCAAACCGTCCTGATGCACGCCGATATCGACGAAGGCACCGAAGTTGGTCACGTTGGTCACCACGCCTTCGAGGATCATGCCCAGTTGCAGGTCCTTGAGGTCTTCGACGCCTTCCTGGAACTCGGCGGTCTTGAACTCGGGGCGCGGGTCGCGGCCGGGCTTGTCCAGTTCCTGAAGGATGTCGGTGACCGTTGGCAGACCGAAGGTTTCGTCGGTGAATTTTTTCGGGTCCAGGCGCTTGAGGAAACCACTGTCGCCAATCAACGAACGAATATCGCGATCAGTCTCGGCGGCGATACGCTGCACGAGTGGGTAGGCTTCCGGGTGCACCGCGGAGGCGTCCAGGGGATTGTCTCCGTTCATCACGCGCAGGAATCCGGCCGCCTGTTCGAAGGTTTTTTCACCCAGGCGCGCGACTTTCTTCAGCGCAGCGCGGGTCCTGAACGCACCGTGCTCGTCGCGGTGGCTGACGATGTTCTGCGCCAGGGTCGCGTTGAGACCGGAGATGCGCGCCAGCAGCGCCACGGACGCGGTGTTGACGTCGACGCCGACGGCGTTCACGCAGTCTTCGACCACTGCATCCAGACCACGGGCCAGTTTCAGCTGCGACACGTCGTGCTGGTACTGGCCGACACCGATGGATTTCGGATCGATCTTCACCAGCTCGGCCAACGGGTCTTGCAGGCGACGGGCAATCGACACGGCGCCACGGATCGACACGTCGAGGTCCGGGAATTCCTTGGAAGCCAGTTCCGATGCCGAGTAAACCGATGCACCGGCCTCGGAGACCATGACCTTGGTCATCTTCATCGCTGGATATTTTTTGATCAGCTCGGCGGCGAGCTTGTCGGTTTCACGGCTGGCGGTGCCGTTGCCGATGGCGATCAGGTCCACCGAGTGCTTGGCGCACAGGGCGGCGAGTACGGCGATGGTCTGGTCCCACTTGTTGTGCGGCACGTGCGGGTAAACCGTGGCGTGATCCAGCAGCTTGCCGGTGGAATCAACCACCGCCACCTTGCAGCCGGTGCGCAGGCCAGGGTCGAGACCCAGCGTGGCGCGCGGGCCGGCCGGGGCCGACAGCAGCAGGTCGTGCAGGTTGTGGGCGAACACGTTGATCGCTTCGGTTTCCGCGCCATCGCGCAGTTCGCCCAGCAGGTCGGTTTCCAGATGGGTGTAGAGCTTGACCTTCCAGGTCCAGCGCACCACTTCGCCCAGCCATTTGTCGGCGGCGCGGTTCTGGTTCTGGATACCGAATTGCTGGCCGATCATGCCTTCGCACGGGTGCATGGTGCCCGGCAGTTCGTCGCCGACTTTCAGCGCGGAGCTGAGGATGCCTTCGTTGCGGCCACGGAAAATCGCCAGCGCGCGGTGCGACGGCATGCTTTTCAGTGGTTCGTCGTGTTCGAAGTAGTCGCGGAACTTGGCGCCTTCCTCCTCCTTGCCGGCAATCACGCGGGCACTGAGGGTGGCTTCCTGCTTGAGGTAGTTGCGCAGCTTGTCCAGCAGGCCGGCGTCTTCGGCGAAGCGCTCCATGAGGATGTACTTGGCGCCTTCGAGGGCTGCCTTCACGTCGGCCACGCCTTTTTCGGCGTCGATGAAACGTGCGGCTTCGGTTTCCGGGCTCAGGGACGGGTCGTTGAACAAACCGTCGGCCAGTTCGCCGAGGCCGGCTTCCAGGGCGATCTGGCCCTTGGTGCGGCGCTTCTGCTTGTACGGCAGGTACAAGTCTTCGAGACGGGTCTTGGTGTCGGCAAGCTTGATGTCGCGTTCAAGTTGCGGGGTCAGCTTGCCTTGCTCTTCGATGCTGGCAAGGATGCTGATGCGCCGTTCGTCGAGTTCTCGCAGGTAGCGCAGGCGCTCTTCCAGATGACGCAATTGCGTATCGTCGAGGCTGCCGGTCACTTCTTTCCGGTAACGGGCGATGAAGGGAACGGTAGAGCCTTCATCGAGTAGCGCGACGGCCGCTTCGACCTGTTGTGGGCGTACACCGAGTTCCTCGGCGATGCGGCTGTTGATGCTGTCCATAAAACCACCTGACAAATTGTGAAAGCAGGCTCGCAGGCTCAAGGATAAGGGCTCGGCGAGTCTGGTTGAGCGGCCTGGCCTGCGCCGCTACCTGGATCAAAAGGTATCCCGTTGACCCGTGAAATCGAACAATTACTGCCGACGCCATGAAAATAAATGGCGTCTGTCTGTAGTACCTGTCTGATGTTGCCTGACACAAAAGGCCGCGCATTATAACCAGCGTTCTGTCATTCGGGGGCATCACGGGTTGCCGGTGCAATGGCCGGTTTTCTGGCACTAAAGGAAAAATCTGCTAACAATGCACACGGTGCGTATAACGGCAGCTACGCCATAATGCGCGCCGAGATCAAAGGAGCATCCAATGAGCAGCACTGCACAAACTGCTGAAGGCGAGAAAATTCTTATCGTTGACGACGATCCGGGGCTGAGCAGCCTGCTGGAACGTTTTTTCGTCAGCAAGGGCTACCGCGCCCGCGCCGTACCGAACACCGAGCAAATGGATCGCCTGCTGGCGCGCGAAGTGTTCAACCTGGTCGTCCTCGACCTGATGTTGCCCGGCGAAGACGGTCTGACCGCCTGCCGCCGCCTGCGCAACGCGAACAACCAGATTCCAATCATCATGCTCACTGCCAAGGGCGACGAGCTGAGCCGCATCAAGGGCCTGGAACTGGGCGCCGACGATTACCTGGCCAAGCCGTTCAACCCGGATGAGCTGATGGCTCGCGTCAAGGCGGTACTGCGTCGCCAGTCGGCGCCGGTGCCAGGCGCCCCAGGCAGCGAAGACGAAAGCGTGACCTTCGGTGACTATGAGCTGTCCTTGGCCACCCGCGAGCTCAAGCGCGGCGAAGAAGTGCATATGCTCACCACCGGTGAGTTCGCGGTACTCAAGGCACTGGTGATGAACGCGCGTCAGCCGCTGACCCGCGACAAACTGATGAACCTGGCCCGCGGCCGCGAGTGGGATGCCCTGGAGCGCTCCATCGACGTGCAGATCTCCCGCCTGCGCCGGATGATCGAGCCCGATCCGTCCAAACCGCGTTATATCCAGACTGTCTGGGGCGTGGGTTATGTGTTTGTTCCGGATGGTACCGCCACCAAGTGATTGGCGATGTGTAGGAGCGGGTCATGCGGGCATCGGATCAATCGATCCTGCCCGCAGACTCGCAAACCGCAATATGCGAGCATCGCTCTCTCCTGCAAGTGTTTAACGGTTATCCATGAAAACCCCCGTTTGGTTCCCCCAGAGCTTCTTCTCCCGCACCCTTTGGCTGGTGCTCATCGTCGTTCTCTTCTCCAAGGCGCTGACCCTGGTTTATCTGCTGATGAACGAAGATGTGCTGGTGGACCGCCAGTACAGCCACGGTGTCGCCCTGGTGCTGCGCGCCTACTGGGCGGCTGACGAAGAAAGCCGCGCAAAGATTGCCGAAAGTGCACCCCTGATTCGGGTAGTGGGCGCCGGTGTCCCGGAAGGCGAGCAACATTGGCCATACAGTGAGATTTACCAGCGACAGATGCAGACCGAGTTGGGGCCGGACACCGAAGTGCGACTACGCATGCATTCTCCCCCGGCACTGTGGGTTCGTGCGCCGAGCCTGGGTGAAGGTTGGCTGAAAGTGCCGTTGTATCCGCACCCGTTGCGTGGCCAGAAAATCTGGAATGTCCTCGGCTGGTTCCTTGCTATCGGTCTGCTGTCCACGGCGTCTGCGTGGATCTTCGTCAGCCAACTCAATCAGCCTTTGAAACGTCTGGTGTATGCCGCGCGGCAACTCGGCCAGGGTCGCAGCGTGCGCCTGCCAATCAGCGATACGCCGAGCGAGATGACTGAGGTTTACCGCGCCTTCAACCAGATGGCCGAGGACGTCGAACAGGCCGGTCGCGAGCGTGAGCTGATGCTGGCCGGGGTTTCCCATGATTTGCGCACGCCGTTGACCCGCTTGCGTCTGTCCCTGGAGTTGATGGGCGATCGCACCGACCTGACCGACGACATGGTGCGCGATATCGAAGACATGGACGCGATTCTCGATCAGTTCCTGGCGTTCATTCGTGACGGGCGCGACGAGTCGGTGGAAGAAGTTGACCTGAGCGACCTGGTCCGCGAAGTCGCGGCGCCCTACAACCAGAATGAAGAGAAAGTGCGGCTGCGCCTGGAGCCGATTCAGCCGTTTCCGTTGCGTCGTGTGTCGATGAAGCGACTGTTGAACAACCTGATCGGCAATGCGTTGCATCATGCCGGCAGCGGCGTGGAGGTGGCGGCGTACGTGTCTGGGGATGTGAGCGCACCGTACGTGGTGCTGAGCGTCATGGACCGCGGTGCCGGTATTGATCCGTCGGAGCTGGAAGCGATCTTCAACCCGTTCACTCGCGGTGACCGTGCCAGGGGCGGGAAGGGCACCGGGTTGGGGCTGGCGATCGTGAAGCGGATTGCTTCGATGCATGGTGGGAATGTTGAACTGCGTAACCGTTCGGGCGGTGGACTGGAAGCGCGGGTGCGCTTGCCGTTGGGGTTGATGTTGCCGAGGGATGCGGTTTAAAACCTGATTTTTTCAGTGGGGCTGATGGCCCCTTCGCGGGCAAGTCGGATCGCCGCACCGCCGCTCCCACAGTGATTTTGGCTAGCCGAAATATCGCTATCAACCCAAAACCCTGTGGGAGCGGGCTTGCCCGCGAAGGCGGCCTCCCAGCCGCCACAAAAACCAGGGTTAACCCTTACCCTTGGTCCGGGTCATATTCGGCCCGCCATTCTTCTCCAGATGCTCAATGATGATCCCCGCCACATTCTTGCCAGTGGTGGTCTCGATCCCTTCCAGTCCCGGCGACGAGTTCACTTCCATCACCAGCGGCCCGTGATTGGAGCGCAGGATGTCCACACCCGCCACCGCCAGCCCCATGACCTTGGCTGCACGCAACGCCGTCATGCGCTCTTCCGGCGTGATCTTGATCAGGCTCGCGCTGCCGCCGCGATGCAGGTTGGAGCGAAACTCGCCGGGTTTGGCCTGGCGCTTCATTGCCGCAATCACCTTGTCCCCGACGACGAAGCAGCGAATGTCTGCACCACCGGCTTCCTTGATGTACTCCTGGACCATGATGTTCTGCTTGAGGCCCATGAATGCCTCGATCACCGATTCTGCGGCGGTCGCGGTTTCGCACAGCACCACGCCGATGCCTTGGGTGCCTTCCAGCACCTTGATCACCAGCGGCGCGCCGTTGACCATTTCGATCAGATCGGGAATGTCATCGGGGGAGTGGGCAAACCCGGTCACCGGCAAGCCGATCCCGCGACGGGACAGCAATTGCAGCGAACGCAGCTTGTCCCGTGAGCGGGCAATGGCCACCGATTCGTTGAGCGGGAACACCCCCATCATTTCGAACTGGCGCAGCACGGCGCAGCCATAAAAAGTCACGGACGCACCGATCCGTGGAATCACTGCATCGAAACCTTCCAGCGGCTTGCCGCGGTAGTGGATCTGCGGCTTGTGGCTGGCGATGTTCATGTAGGCGCGCAGGGTGTCGACCACCACCATTTCATGGCCGCGTTCAGTACCGGCTTCAACCAGGCGGCGGGTGGAATACAGACGCGGGTTCCGCGACAGCACAGCGATCTTCATGCAACACCTGTGGAGGAGGTAGATACCGGGAACACCGGCTTGTCTTGTACATACTTGATGCCCGGATTGACCACCAACTGGCCATGGATCAGGGCTTTGGAGCCGAGCAGCAGGCGATAACGCATGGACTTGCGGCAGGCGAGCGTGAACTCGACCCGCCAGACCCGGTCACCGAGGGCCAGGGTGGTGCTGATCACGTATCGCACCTGCGCGTGACCGTTTGAGCTTTTAATGGTTTTCATCGTCACCAGCGGTGCTTCGCAGCGTCGGTGGCGCAGTTGTACGACGGAGCCCAGGTGGGCGGTAAAACGCACCCACTGCTCACCATCGCGCTCGAACAACTCGATGTCGGTGGCGTGGAGGCTTGAGGTGCTGGCACCGGTGTCGATTTTTGCCCGAAGACCGGCGACTCCCAAATCCGGGAGCGCCACCCACTCGCGCAGACCGACAACGGTCAAATGGTCAAATGTCTTCAAAAGTGCTCAACCGGTAGAAACCGCTCGGGCCGCACGCGGCCGGATTCGCGGTATTCACGCAGAATAATGATTAAAAGGCGACAGATATCTACAGCCCGGATTTCCAGCCTCGCAAGGAGGTTATGGAATGTCGGTATTGTAATCCGGGTCGGTGAAATTCTTGGTACGTCAGAAACGGTAGTACAGTTCACCAATATTTCAGAATGAGGAAATTCCATGGCACAAAAAAGTGAAGAGGACGACAAAGTCCGCCTCGATAAATGGTTATGGGCTGCACGATTCTACAAGACCCGCGCGCTGGCCAAGGCGGCGATTGAAAGCGGCAAGGTGCACTGCCGGGGCGAACGCTGCAAGCCGGGTAAAGAGCCACGGGTCGGTGACGAGTTTGTGATCCGTACCGGCTTCGAGGAGCGCACGGTGGTGGTCCAGGCGTTGTCGATCGTTCGCCGTGGCGCACCGGAGGCACAGATGCTGTACGCCGAAACGGAAGCCAGCATCGCCAAGCGCGAAAACGCCGCCGCCGAGCGCAAGGCAGGCGCCCTGGGCGTGAGCACCGATGGCAAACCGAGCAAGAAACAGCGACGGGATCTGTTCAAGTTTCGTGGCAGTAGCAACGAATGATTGACCGGGTCCGTCGATCACTCAAACAGGCAACGACTTGTAATTGTGCTTGCGCGTAGCCATATGGGGTAATTCGCCTACCCTAAACGAGCCATTGGCAGTGCCATTCGTCGTAAAGCGCACACAATCGCCCGCCTGTAAGCCATAACCAGACAGCAAGACGCTATGGCCAAGGCGCGACCTCGAATTCTGTAATCACTTTTGTCACCACTTCAGATACCCAGACTAATGACTGACCTACCGGATAACGACTTCACCCAACGCTTCATCTTCGATGACAGCGACACCCGTGGCGAGCTGGTCTCGCTGGAGCTCAGCTACGCCGAAGTCCTGGCCAAACACGCCTACCCGCAACCGGTTGCGCAACTGCTCGGCGAGCTGATGGCGGCCGCATCGTTGCTGGTCGGCGCGATGAAGTTCGATGGCTTGCTGATTCTGCAAGCCCGCTCAGAAGGCCCGATCCCGCTGCTGATGATCGAGTGCTCGAGCGAGCGCGACATCCGTGGCCTGGCCCGTTACGAAGCGGACCAAATCGCACCTGACGCGACCCTGGCCGACCTGATGCCGGATGGCGTGCTGGCATTGACCATCGACCCGACTCAGGGCCAGCGTTACCAGGGCATCGTCGACCTCGACGGTGCCACCTTGTCTGAATGCTTCACCAACTATTTCGTCATGTCCCAGCAAGTCGGCACGCGTTTCTGGCTGTACGCCGACGGCCGTCGCGCCCGTGGCCTGTTGCTGCAACAGCTGCCTGCCGACCGTTTGAAGGACGAAGACGAACGCGCCGCCAGCTGGCAGCATCTCACCACCCTGGGCGGCACGCTGACCGCCGATGAACTGCTGGGCCTGGACAACGAAACCGTGTTGCATCGCCTGTACCACGACGAGCAGGTGCGCCTGTTCGATGTACAGAAGTTGCGCTTCCGTTGCAGCTGCTCGCGCGAACGTTCGGCCAATGCGCTGGTCAGTCTGGGTGTGGAAGATGCGCAGCAATTGGTGGTCGAACACGGTGGCAACATCGAAATCGATTGCCAGTTCTGTAACCAGCGCTACCTGTTCGATGCCGCCGATGTCACCCAATTGTTCGCCGGCGCGGGTATCGAGACGCCGTCAGATACCCGTCACTAAAACGGTTCAGCGCAGGTAAATTCACTGGCTACCGCCGGATTAACGCCGTTACGACAGGAGGGGCCTACTTTTTTTGGGCTTTTCTGGCATAATCCGGCCCACTTTTTTCGCGGTAGTAGTGCACGACTTTCTACTACAAAAACGTTTGGAGCACTCGGCCACTGGCCGACGGGGAACCTCATGACGCAAGCCAACAATGCCGTGTACACCGATCTGAGTGTTGATGATCTGGTTAAAGAAGCCCTCAATCGCGGTGAAGGCGAGCTTGCCGATACCGGCGCACTGGTTGTTCGTACCGGTCACCGTACCGGCCGTTCGCCAGTCGATCGTTTCATCGTTGATGAGCCGAGCACCACGGGCGCCATCGCCTGGGGCCCGATCAACCGCAAGTTCCCGGCCGACAAATTCGACGCCCTGTGGGACCGTGTTGAAGCTTTCAACAACGCGCAAGAGCATTTTGTTTCCCACGTGCATGTAGGTGCGGCTTCCGAGCACTACCTGGCCGTGAAGATGACCACCCAGACTGCCTGGCAGAACCTGTTCGGCCGTTGCCTGTTCATCAACCCTGCTCAGTACAACCCGGCGGGTCGTGACGAGTGGCAGGTCCTCAACGTTGCCAACTTCGAATGCGTGCCAGAGCGTGACGGCACCAACTCCGACGGCTGCGTGATCATCAACTTCGCACAGAAAAAAGTGCTGATCGCCGGCATGCGTTACGCCGGTGAGATGAAGAAAGCCATGTTCTCGGTGCAGAACTTCCTGCTGCCGGCTGCCGACGTACTGCCAATGCACTGCGCCGCCAACATCGGCGAAGAAGGCGACGTGACCCTGTTCTTCGGTCTGTCCGGTACCGGCAAGACCACCCTGTCCGCCGACGAAAGCCGTTACCTGATCGGTGACGACGAGCACGGCTGGGGCGAAGGCGTAGTGTTCAACATCGAAGGCGGTTGCTATGCCAAGTGCATCGACCTGTCCGAGAAGAACGAGCCGGTTATCTGGAAAGCCATCAAGCACGGCGCGGTATTGGAAAACGTCGTTATCGACGATGCCAAGCACGCCGACTACGCCGATGTCAGCCTGACCCAGAACAGCCGCGCCGCCTACCCGCTGGAGCACGTTGCCAAGCGCTCCGAGAAGAACCTCGGTGGCGAGCCGAACGCTGTGATCTTCCTGACCTGCGACCTGACCGGCGTGCTGCCGCCAGTGTCGATCCTCAACGAAGAACAAGCGGCCTACCACTTCCTGTCCGGCTACACCGCACTGGTGGGCTCGACTGAAATGGGTTCGGGCAGCGGCATCAAGTCGACCTTCTCCACCTGCTTCGGCGCACCGTTCTTCCCGCGTCCGGCCGGCGAATACGCGGAGCTGCTGATCAAGCGCATCCGCGGCTTCGGCTCCAAGGTCTACCTGGTCAACACCGGCTGGACCGGCGGTGGCTACGGCGTCGGCAAGCGCTTCAACATCCCGACCACCCGTGCCGTGATCGCAGCGATCCAGAGCGGCGCGCTGATCGGTACCGAGACCGAGCACCTGGACACCATCAACCTCGACGTGCCAGTGGCCGTACCGGGCGTTGAGACTGGCCTGCTGAACCCACGCAACACCTGGGCCGACAAAGCAGCCTACGACGAAGCCGCCAAAGCACTGGCCGGCCTGTTCATCGAGAACTTCAAGAAGTTCGAAGTGAGCGACGCGATCAAGGCTGCGGGTCCAAAGTTGTAAGTGCTGGATTGAGCTAACGAAAAAGCCGCCCTTCGGGGCGGCTTTTTTGTGCACGCTACAAGCCTTCCAGCGCCTGCGTGTCCCAGCGTTGGGCCTTGATGGCCCGGTAGAGCATGCCGAGGGTCAATGGCACCTTGTCGCCGCGACCCTTGGCTTTGCGCTTGAGAAATACATCGTAGCCGTCGGGCTGGAAATAGCGATAGCTGTCGAAATCCACGAAGTCGATGGCGAAGTGGTTTTCCAGGGTTTCGATCAAATGCTGTGCATCGGCACCGTTGCAGCCCAGGTCGAAGTTGATCGAGGTGCTGAGGCTGATGGTTTTGCGTTCGGGTAGGCCGAGTTCTTCGTGCAATAGCTGCATGAGTTGCTGCATTGGGTGGTCGTCGGGGAAGTTGGGGGCGAGGTTCATTGTGTAGGTTCCGCCAATCGAAATGCAGGCGCCATATTGTCCTGTTCACGTTTTGACAGTGCCAATGCCCGCGCTAGCGTTGGCCATTGGCTGACAACTTGTTTGAAGCTGTCGATGATGTTTTCTGCATCCGCGCGACTGAGCCGAAAATACTCCGCCACTTCCCGGGCCAGCTCCAAATCGAGCGCATTGTCGGTATCGGTGATGTTGAGTTTCAAGCCATCGGCGTGGGCCACCGGGTTCATGTCATAAGCGGCAGACAATCGCCATCCCCGACCCGGATCAAGGATAAAACCATGGTTGCGCAGGTGATCGTCGGTGTTGGAGACCAGGATGTTGAACACAATTCGAGACCACAACTCCCGTAGGTCTGCTTTGGTTTCCGAGCCGTGTTCCATCAGCACTTCGGCCAACTCAAGGTAGCTCGCGCCGACGGAAGCATCGTCACCGTCAACTCGATCAGTCATGGTCATGGCTGAGGCAAAGTGCAATCGGCCACCCCGATCGGTGCGGTCGAATCGCTTGACCATGAAGCAGTGATAATCACTGGCATAGCGCCGGGCGATACCGGTTGCGACGCGCAGGCCGCAGTGATTGGCCAGGGCATTCACCACCAGTTCCCAGGCGCCCATGTCATAGTCATCGCGGGTGCTGGGGAACTTGGCAATCCACAAGTGCCCTTGCTCGTCTGCAACGCTGGCCTTGGGGCGGGCACCACCGAGAGAGCCCCCCGGCGCGATCAGCATTCTCAGCCATTCGCGGCCGTCGAGTGAGGTGTTGTCCGGATCGTTTTCCAGGGCACGGCTTGCCTGCTCCAATGCGCGCAATTCAACGAAAGGTGGGGCGGCCACGCCATCGCGATCATCGAGAAAGTTACCTTCGTCATTGAGCTTGTAGCGGATCGCGCCGACCCGATAGAGGTCATGCACGCCTAACAGGAAATCCGACTCGCTGAGCTTGCTGCCTTTGGCCGCCAAACCGTCGCGAACATCTCGTTCCATCCGCCGCTTCATCAACAATTGACCCCACCGATCCGGGCTTGAATCTGCGAACACGCCAAATCGGCTTTGATGTTGACCCGGGAACTGACGGCCTTCATAGAGCCCGATTCGAGGGTCCAGCGGTGTGAAGTTCAACTCGGGATCTGCAAGCGCAGCAGTGTCGTATTCAAACTCGAAGACGTCCGTGGAGCGGGTCCTTCGGGCATGCAGGAAACCGAGGCGTCTGGGCCCATTCAAGGACTCCCAATCGGCATACACCGCAATCTGCGTCATTTTTCACCTGTCGCGGGTTTGGTTTTTTTCTTGGTCAACAGATTGGAAAGTGAGTGGGTGTTGAAGGGGTAATCAGCGGATAGATCCTCAGCATGGCTGGCACTTTCAATCACTCCCGTGTCTTTTTCAGGTATTGGAGAGGCTTTTTTTACTGCGCTTATTCTGTGTACTCGTCGGTTCGAGTCTTTCGCTGAGGCTGCCTTGGGTTTCAGTTGTGCGTCTTGCAGTTGCCGGCCCACCTCATCGGTTGCCGCGAGTTTGTTCAAGTCTTTTTCCAGCCCCAGAACTTGCATGACAGACAGGTAGGCGCCGATGGTCACGCCTGAACCTCCAGACTCCAGAGAGCGCAAGGTTGTCAGCGACATGCCTGACCTCTCGGCGACTTGCTTGGCTGTGAGCTTGCGGCGCAGTCGGGCCAACTTCAATCGCTCCCCGAATTCGGCAAGCAGTCTGGATGCGGCAGGCAGGAGTGGCGCGGTTTTCTTGGCCATATGCCAATATTCCTTCATTTTTTAGCCTTAACTACCAGAATAATAGCACTTGGATGGAAGAGCATCGCTTTGCCTTGAGAGCGTCCCGGCCGCATCAAACGTTTTGTGGATAGATATTCACACTGCCATTATTCCAGCTGAAATGGCGATAAACAGCCAGAATAATGCCAGTTAGTACACTGCCCTCAATGTACTTGAGTGTTGATCTCAGACTGGCGCTTTCCAGCCCATCATCCGTTGCTGGGCGACTTTGAGCAGGTCGCAGCCGTCCTGGGTCAGCAGGTAGAGCGCATGGGTGATGTGCGGGATGTCTTCGAGGTCGCCTTGGTCGAAGCTTTGGCAGTGCAGGGTTCGGAGCAGCTCGCTGGAGGCCCGGATGCGCTGGAGGGCAGCTTCGAGGATGTCTTGGGGGTTGGCCTCTGTGTCGATGATCAGGGGCGGGGAATCGGTGAGGTTGGTGTGGAGCGGTAGATAGCGTTCGTTGGTGAACGGATTCCATTTATTCATGATGTGCAATCTCAGATGTGCCAGAAAGGACCGCCATCATCGTGACCAAACGATGGGAGGCGACTGTGTTCGGGTTGGTCAACCGGTGAGATCTACGCACAGAACCGGCATGCCCGAAGGCATCCCAAACACAGCCACCATATAGCGTGCAGACACAAAAAAGCGTCGGCAGCATACAACGGGTGAGTACGTAGATCTAATTCGGGTGACCAAGCCCGAATCGCTGATTTGGCAGCGACAGCCCGGACTATAGGATTGAGTGACTGGTCATCGATAGCCGACAAGGTGTCTTGTTTTGTAGGACCTTGCCGAAGCTTTCATAGGTCGTTGCTGACGGCGTTATCCACAGTGGACCGCGTTATCGTTTTTCGCGAGCAAGCCCGCTCCCACAGGGAGTTGTGGTGGGACAAGCAACGTGTTTCGGCAAGCGCTGCCGGGCGATGTCGAGCAGGTCGTTGCCGTCCTGGGTCAGCAGGTACAAGGCGCTGACGATATTGGGGATGTCGCTCGCTTCGGCCTGTTTGAAACAGGTGCAATAAAGGGTTTCGAGCAGGTCGCTGGCGGCGCGGATGCGTTGTCGGGCGGCGTCGAGGATCTCGTAGGGATCGGCCTCGGTATCGATGACCAGCACCGGGGTTTCGCTGTAGCGGGTCTTTAGCGGGTGGTAGCGGGCTGTCAGTGAGTCGCGGTTTTTCATTGAGTGCGTCCTTTGCGAAATCGGCAAGTGTTCCCGGCAGGCCGAGACACTGTTTTCAGCCGCGCAGGAAACTATAGGAGGGTATGGCGTTGGGGGACAAGACGGCTGAGGTCGACAGGCTTTGTAAGGGTTTTGTCATATTTGGAGGAAGGGGACTACAGGTTGTTGCTGGGTTTTCAACGTGAAATGGCGCGAGGTAAAAATGCTTACAGCGTTCTCAGTCGCTTCGCATTACCTCTCGGTAGAGGGTGCCTCGGACAATGTCGGGTGTTTCGAGTTTTACAGTGGCTGTGCTGGGCTCTTCCCAAGCAAGCCTGCACACAAGGGGCCTGAGTCGTGTGGGTGGTTCAGACTGGTGAGGTTGTCTCGACGCTGCCGAACGACCCATACAGACTTACTCGGTCATGACCTTTGGCGCTTGGCGCGAGGCTGCTTCCAGATCCATCAAGCCTCTACCGTACGCTTCACTGTTGGCATAGAGGCCAGTCTGGTTCGCCGTCGCCAGCAGATGCTCGCGCACTTGCTGCGCAGTGAGCTCGGGGTAACGACTTTGCAGTGCCGCCAATGCTCCGCTGACCAGCGCGGCAGCAGGCGAGGTGCCAGCCGTCTGGGTGTAGGTGCCATCCTTGTTGGTGGTCAGCAGGCCTTGCCCTGCACCGGAGTCGCCACCCGGTACAGCAATGCACCAGGCTGCCGCCACGCCACAATAGTTGGATTTGGCATTGATGGTGCTGCCGTCGTTTTTCAACGCAACCACCGCGATCCAGCCTTTTTCCAGTTCGGGGATGGCGACAGGCAAGCCGGGTTCAGCCAAGGGTTCTCGTTTCAGTTCATTGCCGGTAGGGAAAACAAATACGGCGCCGTCCTCAACCAGTTTGCGCGCGGTCACCAGTGATTGCGGCATGACTTGCTTGTAACGCGCCTCGTTGATTTCGGTCGCAGGAATGGCGTTGGCCCACGAGTTGTTGAGAATGCGCGCGCCCTTGTCGAAACCTGCTTGCCAGGACTGAGCGATTTCACCGTCGAAGAAAAAGGGTTCGTTATCGTCGCCGAAGCGATAGGGGATCAGCTGTGCGTTGAACGCGACGCCGTGCATGCCCTGATCATCCTTGTTGGCTGCGAGGATGCCGGCCATCTGGGTGCCGTGGCCGACCCGATCAAAAGTGCCGACCTGATTCTCGACATGGTCAAAACCCGGATCGCGGAGCCTTCCTCGAAACTCCGGCAGACTGCTGTTCAGACCCGAATCGATCAGTGCGACAGCCACACCCTGGCCGGTGCCGCCGCGGGCATAAAGACTTGATGCGTTGACAATCGCCAGACCTTTCTGGGCCTGATACTCCGGCGTTTCAAAGGCTGCCGTGTCCAGGGAAGGCTGCTCCGGGACGGTCAGGCATCCGTTCAAAAGAAGGGGAAGTGCGAGGGTGCAGGCAAGCGGAAAAAAGTGTTTTTGGGACATGGTCGTTCCTTGATAAAAATCCGCGTATCTCAGGCTTCCCGCATGATGGATACCTGGCGGAAGTTGATGGCGGTAAACCATACCGGCTGATGTAAGGCCGAGATCAGTGGGCAAAGTGCCTCCTGTGTTTCAACCTATGGCCAGGGATCGGTGGGTTGGGACGCTGTATCATCCCGTATCGTTTTCGCCCCCGACCTTTTCTCGACTCGCTGCAATCGCCGGCTAGGCTTTTGACTCCGCAGCGGTCAACGGAGTGACAGCTTATGCACAACACCCTGGAACAGGTTTTCGGTTATCCACAGTTTCGGCCCGGTCAGGAGGAGGCCGTCAGTGCCGTGTTGGCCGGGCGTTCGGCGGCGGCGATTTTCCCCACCGGTTCCGGCAAGTCCCTTTGCTACCAATTGCCGGCGCTGTTGCTGCCGCACCTGACGCTGGTGGTCTCGCCGTTGCTGGCGTTGATGCAGGATCAACTGGCGTTCCTGCAACGCCACGGCATCTCGGCGGGTAGTATCGATTCGGCCCAGAGCCGCGATGACGCCAGCGACGTCATGGCTCGGGCAAAATCCGGCGAACTGAAGATTCTGATGATCTCGGTGGAACGCCTGAAGAACGAGCGCTTCCGGCATTTTCTGCAGCAAGTACCGATCTCGCTGCTGGTGGTGGACGAGGCGCATTGCATCTCCGAATGGGGGCACAACTTTCGCCCGGACTACCTCAAGCTTCCCGACTATCAACGCCAGTTCAATATCCCTCAGGTGCTGCTGCTGACCGCAACGGCGACGCCCAGGGTCATCTCCGACATGCAGGCGAAGTTCGCCATCGCCGCCGACGATGTGGTGACCACCGGTTTCTATCGCCCGAACCTCAATTTGCTGGTGGAACCGGTTCGTGGAGCGGACAAGCGCAGACGCCTCGTCGAGTGGATGAGCCTGCGTGCGGACCAGCCAAGCATCGTCTACGTCACCCTGCAGAAAACGGCGGAACACATCGCCGAACACCTGAACCGCAACGGCATTCAGGCCGAGGCCTATCACGCCGGGTTGCCTCATGAACAACGGGAAGCGATCCAGCGTCGCTTCATGGGCGGGCAGTCCAATTGCATCGTTGCCACCATCGCCTTTGGCATGGGCATCGACAAAAGCGACATCCGCAATGTGGTGCATTTCGACCTGCCCAAATCCACCGAAAACTACAGCCAGGAAATCGGTCGCGCCGGGCGTGACGGGCAGCCGTCGGACTGCCTGGTGTTGGCCAACCGCGACAGCCTCAACGTGCTGGAGAACTTCGTCTACGGCGACACCCCCGAGCTCGATGGCATCCGTTGCGTGATGGACGAGATGCAGGCCGCAGCACCCGAAGGGCAGTGGGAGTTTCTGCTGGGGCCGTTGGCGGATCAGAGCAATATTCGCCAATTGCCGCTCAAGACCTTGCTGGTGCAACTCGAACTGCGCGGGTTGATCGCACCGCGTTACGCCTACTACGCCGAGTATCGATTCAAGTATCTGGAGGAGCCCGAGGCATTGTTGGCGCGTTTTGAAGGCGAGCGCAGGGATTTTGTCGCTGCGATCATCCAGACCTCCAGCCGCGCCCGGACCTGGGCCACGGTGAATTTCGAGACGTTGCACGAGCAGCATCAGGCCGAGCGCAGTCGAGTAGTGAAGGCGCTGGACTACTTCCAGGAGAAGGGTTGGGTGGAGCTCGAAAGCAAGCAGATGACCGAGGTCTACAGCGTGCTGCAAAGCGGGTTCGACAGCACCGTGTTGAGCGAAGAGCTGCACCGTTATTTCACTCGGCATGAACACACCGAGATCGCGCGGATTCACGCGATGCTGGATCTGTTCGCCACCGACCGTTGCCTGGGCTATCGCCTGGCCGAGTATTTCGGCGATCACAATGCTCCGCAGCAATGCGGACATTGTTCGGTCTGCCATGGGCAAGTGGCGCGGCTCCCGGCACCACCGGAGTTGCCGGCGCTTGTGGATAAAAATTTCGAGGCGTTGTGTGGCGACTTTATCCACAGGCACGAGCAGCACACGGGCAACGTGCCTTCGGCTGAACGCGTGACGCGGTTTTTATGCGGGATCAGCGTGCCGCTGTTCACAAAACTCAAGGCACGGGCGATTCCCGGATTTGCGGCGCTGGAAGATTATCCGTATGCCGAGGTACGCGGGTGGGCCCAGCGGCATCTGGCAGCCTGAACCACAACCCCTGTGGGAGCGAGCTTGCTCGCGATGAGGCCGGCACATTCAACAGTGATGGTGACTGACAAATCGCCATCGCGAGCAAGCTCGCTCCCACAGGGATTTACGGTGTACTCAAAGGGCTATATCCATCCGCTGAATGTTGATCATCACAGGAATAAATTTCAAAAATGTGCAGTGGCTGACTATGGTGGTGGCTGTCTTCGGATCGCCAACAAGAGAACAAAACATGAGCCAGACACCGTCGAATATTCAGCGCGCCGCCGTCATCGGCGCGGGCACCATGGGCCGTGGCATTGTCATGTGCCTGGCCAACGCCGGAGTGGCCGTGCAGTGGGTCGACAACAATCCGCAAATGCTGGAACAGGCAATGGCAACCGTGGCGGACACCTACGCCCACAGTGTGCGTCAGGGCCGCATTGATCAGGCAGAAGCCGACGCCCGTATCGCGCGCGTAACGGCGGCCGATGGTTATGTGGCCATCCGCGATGTCGACCTGGTCATCGAAGCGGTGTACGAAAACCTTGAGCTCAAGCAGAAAATCTTCCGTGAGCTCGATGGCTTGCTCAAACCTGAAGCGATTCTGGCGAGCAATACTTCGGCGCTGGACATCGACGCTATCGCGGCAGTCACACGCCGACCACAGCAAGTGCTGGGCCTGCATTTCTTCAGCCCGGCGCACATCATGAAGCTGCTGGAAATCGTCCGTGGCGCGCAGACTGCTCCGGCAGTCCTCGACGCGGCGCTGGCGCTCGGCCAGCGCATGGGCAAGGTCAGTGTAGTGGCGGGCAATTGTGACGGTTTCATCGGCAACCGCATGCTCAATACCTATGTGCTTGAGGCGCGGAAAATGCTGCTGGAAGGGGCTTATCCCTACCAGATAGACGCAGCGCTGCAAGGGTTCGGTTTCGCCATGGGGCCTTTCCGCATGTTCGACGTGGTGGGCGTCGACCTGCAGTGGCGAGCACGGCAACTGTCCGGTGTCGGGCAGGACGCGCCTGAAGTTCAGGTGGACAATCGACTGTGCGAGTTGGAACGTTTCGGCCAAAAGAGTGGCAACGGTTTTTACCATTACGAACCGGGCAGCCGGCAGGCCGAGCACGATCCGCAGGTCGATGCACTGGTGCTTCAAGTCAGTGAAAAGCTGGGATTTCAGCGTCGCGAGATCGGCCCGGAGGAGATTCTCGAGCGCTGCTTGCTGGCACTGGTCAACGAAGGCGCGAAGATCCTGCAGGAAGGCATTGCCGGATCGGCTCGGGATATCGATCTGGTCTACCTCAATGGTTACGGTTTTCCGGCGGACAAGGGCGGGCCGATGGCCTGGGCGGATCAACAAGGGCTGGCGGATATCCATCGGCGCCTGATCGATCTTGAGACGCGTCAGGGCGATCACTGGAACCCGGCGCGGTTGATTGGAGAGTTGGCGGTGGCGGGCAAGGGCTTTGCTGACCAGTGATTGATGTAGCGTCTGCAAGGGCGCCTTCGCGAGCAGGCTCGCTCCCACATTGTTACTTCATTGTCTGCAAAATGTGTGTTCGGCGATGATCCATTGTGGGAGCGAGCCTGCTCGCGAAGAACGAAATCGCGTTTTTCGCCTTAGACTTGGTAAACCCATTCCAGGATGCAACGCTGATGCCTCAACGCACCGACTATCCGCATTTCCAGCCCATCACCACCCGCTGGCACGACAACGACGCCTACGGTCACATCAATAACGTCACCTATTACAGCTTCTTCGATACGGCGGTTAACACTTACCTGATCGAAGTCGGCGGTCTGGATATCCATGACGGCGAAGTGGTGGGGTTCGTGGTGAGCTCCTCCTGTGATTACTTTGCGTCCATTGCTTTCCCGGATCGCATCGAGATCGGTCTACGCGTGGGCAAGTTGGGCAACAGTTCGGTGCAGTACGAACTGGCCGTGTTCAGGCAAGGCGAGGATGAAGCCTGTGCGGCAGGGCGCTTCGTGCATGTGTTTGTCGATCGTGCGTCGAATCAACCCGTAGCGATTCCTGCCGGGTTACGCGGGGCGCTGGAGCGTCTGGTGGTTCAGTAAGGCAAAAAAAATCGCAGCCCTTGGGCTGCGATTTTTGTTGTACTGATCAGCGAGGCGCTCGAGGCCTTAGTCGCGGTAGTACTTGTGGCGGTGCTTGCGATGGCCATAGGCATGGCCGCGGCCTGGATGGCCGTCACGGTAGTAACGACGATCACCATGGCCGCGATACGAACGACGATCGTCGTCGTCATCATTATCGTACTCTTTGCCCATGTAGTTACCCAGCGCACCACCGGCGCCGCCGCCTGCTGCTGCGCCGATCAGGCTGCCGGTGGTGCCGCCCACGCTGCGGCCGACCACGTTACCGCCCGCTGCGCCCAACGCACCGCCAATGGCTGCTTCGCCACGGCTGTGTTTGTTTGCGCCGACGGCACTACCACCCGCGCCGCCCAGGGCCGCGCCGATGGTGGAACCTGTACTGCCGCCTAACGACTGACCGACGACCGAGCCTAGAACCCCGCCCAATGCGCCGCCTACACCGGCTTCGGTGGTGCCGCCAGCAGACGCGATACCGCTGACCAGGCCAAGGGACAACAAGAGAATCGAGGAGAACTTCATGGAGGAACCTCAAGGGGATGACGGCGCGATCCTGAGGCTCTGGAATGGGCGTGACAATCGAAATCCGACGAATAACACGACTTGTATACAATATTGCAAGTTACTGTTTTTTTGGTGGAACTTAACGTTTTTTTGCCGGTCTTTTACTACTTCGCAAAGGCCGTTTTCATCAGGAAACGGCCTTTTTTGTGGGCGAAAGGAAAGTGCAGAATTCGGAAAGTTTGTTGTTTGATCTACCGTATTCGCGAGCAAGCCCGCTCCCACATTGGATCTTCAGCGAACACAAATTTTGTGTACGCAAGAGATTCAATGTGGGAGCGGGCTTGCTCGCGAAGGGGCCGGTTCAGGCGAAGCGTTACGCAGACCTGGCCATGATCAACCCGGTCTCGCTCGCCGCTTCCAACCGGATCGCCACGAACTTCGATGTCGGGGTATGGCTGCCATCGCCGGTGCTTTCCAGCGGCACCAGCGGATTCACTTCCGGGTAGTACGCCGCCGCTTGCCCGGCCGGGATGTCGAATGCCAGCAGGGTGAAGCCTTTCACCCGACGTTCGACCCCATCGTCCCAGAGCGAAACGATGTCAGCCTTTTGCCCCGGTTTGAAGCCCAGGCGAATGATGTCGGCCTCGTTGACGAACAACACGTCGCGTTGTCCCTTCACCCCGCGATAGCGGTCATTCAGGCCGTAGATCGTGGTGTTGTACTGATCGTGGGAGCGCATCGATTGCATGATCAGGTCCGGCAGCACACCGGTGGCGCGGGTGCGTTCGTGCACCAGGTCTATGGGCAGTGCGTTCGGGCGGAAGTTGGCCCGGCCCGAGTCGGTACTCCACTTGCGTGCGCCGGCACTGTTGCCCAGGTAGAAGCCGCCGGGATTCTTGACCTTCTCGTTGAAGTCCGTGAAACCGGGAATGGTCTCGGCGATCAGGTCGCGGATGCGGCTGTAGTCGGCCACTAGCCAGTTCCAGTCCACCGGGTGGCTGCCCAGTGTCGCGGCAGCGATACCGGCCAGGATCGCCGGTTCCGAGCGCATCTGGTTCGACAGCGGCTGCAACTGGCCATTGGAGGCGTGGACCATGCTGAACGAGTCTTCGACGGTTATCGCTTGCGGGCCTTCGTTCTGGATATCGATGTCGGTGCGGCCCAGGCACGGCAGGATCAACGCGTCCTTGCCGTGGGTCAAATGGCTGCGGTTGAGCTTGGTGCTGATCTGCACGGTCAGGTCACAGTTTTGCAAAGCCTGGAACGTGCGCGGGCTGTCCGGCGTGGCCTGGGCGAAGTTGCCGCCCAGGCCGATGAAGACTTTCGCCCGGCCTTCGGCCATGGCATGAATCGCCTCGACCACGTTGTGGCCGTTGTGACGTGGCACCTTGAACTGGAAGCGGCGCTCCAGGGCATCGAGAAAGGCTGCCGGCGGACGTTCGTTGATGCCCATGGTCCGGTCACCCTGCACGTTGCTGTGACCCCGCACCGGGCACAGGCCTGCACCCGGGCGGCCCACGTTGCCGCGCAGCAGCATCAGGTTGGCGATCTCCTGGATGGTCGCCACCGAATGGCGATGCTGGGTGATACCCATGGCCCAGCACATGATGACGTTCTTGCCCTTGGCGTACATGCGCGCCGCTTGCTCGATCTCGACCAGGGTCAGGCCGGACTGCTCGACGATCTGCTCCCACGGGGTGTCGTCGATGGCCGCCAGGTACTCCAGCACATTGACGCTGTGCTCATTGAGGAAGTCATGGTCGAACACCGCGGGTGCGCCGGATTTCTGTGCGTCGCGTTCCCACAGCAAGAGAAATTTCGCCATGCCGCGCATGATCGCCATGTCGCCACCGAGGGCCGGGCGGAAAAACGCGGTGTTGGTCGGTTTGTCGCCGTTGGTGAGCATTTCGATCGCGTGTTGCGGGTGCTGGAAACGTTCCAGGCCGCGCTCCTTGAGCGGGTTGATGCACACCACTTGCGCACCGCGTTTCACGGCTTCACGCAGCGGTTCGAGCATGCGTGGGTGGTTGGTGCCGGGGTTCTGGCCCCAGACGAAAATCGCATCGGCGTGTTCGAAGTCGTCGAACGTCACGGTGCCTTTGCCGACGCCGACACTTTGCGACAGCGCCACACCGCTGGCCTCGTGGCACATGTTCGAGCAGTCAGGGAAGTTGTTGGTGCCGAAGGCGCGCACGAACAGCTGGTACAAATAAGCCGCTTCGTTGCTGGCACGGCCCGAGGTGTAGAACTCGGCCTGGTCCGGGCTCGACAAGCCGTTCAGGTGTTTGGCGATCAGCGCGAAGGCGTCGTCCCAACTGATCGATTTATAGCGGTCCGTTTCGGCGTCGTAGCGCATCGGCTCGGTCAGGCGACCCTGGTATTCGAGCCAGTAGTCGCTCTGCTCCAGCAACGAAGTGACGCTGTGTCTGGCGAAGAATTTGGCGTCGACACGGCGCTTGGTCGCTTCCCAGTTCACCGCCTTGGCGCCGTTCTCGCAGAACATCACCATGCCCTTTTCCGGAGAATCGCCCCAGGCGCAACCCGGACAGTCGAAGCCACCGTTCTGGTTGGTCTTGAGCATGATGCGCAGGTTTTTCAGTGCGTTGTCGCTGGTCAACCAGGCCTGCGCCACGCTGATCAGAGCGCCCCAGCCACCGGCAGGACCTTTGTAGGGCTTGTAGCGAGGGACGGGGGTCTGGTCGGCTTGACGGTGTTGACTCACGCTTGATTCTCCAACGTTGGGCTGTAGACCCGCGGCGCATTCTTCTGTGGCAAATGGATGAGGTTGAGGTTGTGGCGCCGAGCCCATTGCACGGCAAGGCCCGTGGGCGACGACAGGCTGACCAGGGTCTGGATGCCGGCGCGCAGGACTTTCTGGATCAATTCGAGACTGCAGCGGCTGGTGACAATCGCCAGCCCGCCGGCGGTCGGGATGTTCTGGCGGACAAGGCCACCGATCAGCTTGTCGAGGGCGTTGTGTCGGCCTATGTCTTCGCGGCCCATCAGCAACTCGCCCTGATCGTTCATGAACACCGCAGCGTGCACCGCACCGCAATGCTGGCCCAAAGGCTGGAAGGCGCCGATGCGCTGGCGCAGGCCATCGAGCCATTCAACGGGTGGCAGCGGGGCGCCGGGCAATACCTGAAGGTCAGGCAAGGCCTGCTCGACCGCTTCCACGCCGCACAGCCCGCAACCGCTGGTGCCGGCCAGTTGCCGACGCTGCTGCTTGAGGTTCCAGAAGGCGCGATTGGCGATGGTCACTTGCGCGTATTGCGCCGAGCCCGAGCCGCTCAGTTGCAGGTCGTAGATGTCCGAGGCGTCCTGGATGATGCCGCTGCCCAGGCTGAAGCCGACAATGAAGTCCTCCAGATCCGTTGGCGTTACCAGCATGACCGCCTGGCTGATGCCGTTATAGGCAATCGCCAACGCGACTTCCTCGGCCAGGGCGGTGCTGTCCGATTCCGAGTATTCAAAGTTGCTGTAGCTGTACGTCTGGCTGGCGGCGGGCGCGGGCGTTTCGAGGGCAGGCGCCGCGCAGGCAGGGCGCTTGGTGTTCATGGCATCACCCACGGTTTGATCAGCTTTAAGACTAGGCGCGGCAAACTGTCGCGTCTAATCGCTAATACTGATCTACCGATAGATGCCGTCGATCAAGCGCTCGTCAGTGATTGCTGATAAATCGCGAAACAGGCTTCCGCCAGGGCCGAGCGTGGCGCGCTGCGACGCATGATCAGCCCCAGGCGGCCAAGGGTCTGGGCGTTCTCGATCGGTTGCAGGCGCAAGTGGTCGGTCAACCCTTCGAGGCCACCGTCCAGGGGCATCACGGCGCAACACAGGCCGCCGTGCACGGCTTGAAGCAGTTGATGGACGGCGTCGGTCTGCAGCAAGGGTTGTGGGGTGAGGCCGCGGCTATGGAAGTTATGGTCGATCGACTGGCGAAAGTGCATGCCGCTGGTGAGCATGCCCAGTGGCAGTTCGATCAACGATTCCCAGCTCAGCGGCGCCTCGCCAAAGGTGAAGAAGCGTTGGTCGTAGAGCAGACCCATGCGGGTTTCGCTGAAGGCCAGGGAGTCGAAATGTTCGGCGTCCAGGCGTTCCAGGTAGGAAACACCGAGATCCAGGCGATTGTTCGCCAGTTGTTCGAGGATCTGTTCCGAACTCAACGCTGAAAGCTCGAAGCGCAGGTTCGGGTGTTGGGCGTGCAGGCGTTGCAGCAGGGGCAGCGGATCGAAGCTCGACAACGGCACCATGCCCAGGCGCAACGTGCCGACCAGATTGCCGCGACAGGCAGCGGCCTCGGCATACAAGCCGTCATAGGCCGCCAACACCGTGCGCGCCCAGGCCAGCACCCGCTCGCCCGGCGCGGTGAAGCCTTCGAAGCGCTGGCCGCGATTGACCAGCGGCAGCTCGAGTTCTTCTTCGAGGCTGCGCAGGCGCATGGACAGGGTTGGCTGGGTGATGTGGCAGCGTGCGGCGGCCTGGCCGAAATGGCGGGTTTCGTCGAGCGCGATGAGGAATTTCAGCTGCTTGATGTCCATCTTCGCTCCTGGGCGCGGGAAGTGGCGGATTCTATCGCAAGCGGGGTCATTGGTCGGGTTGGATTCGCAAGTGGTGGCCGTGGTCTAGGCTTTTGCGTCTGGAACCCCAACCCCAACCCCAAGGAGAGTGCACCATGAGTCTTTTGAGCTTTGTGAAGGAGGCAGGCGAAAAACTGCTGGATTTGCTGACGCCAGGCAACGCCAATGCCAGTGAGCAATTGAAGGAGCACATCAAAAAGGTCGGGCTGGGCAACCCGAATGTGCAGGCGACGGTCGATGGTGACAAAGTGACCGTGACCGGCGAAGTGGCAAGCCAGGAAGAGAAGGAAAAAATTCTGTTGGCCGTGGGCAATATTGCCGGGGTTGGCAGCGTGGATGATCAGATCACTGTGACCGGGCCGGTGGTGAAGGCCGCGGTGTTTGTCACCGTCGTGAAGGGCGACACCCTCAGCGCGATTTCCAAGCGCGTGTACGGCGATGCCAACAAGTACAACAAGATTTTCGAAGCCAACAAACCGATGCTGTCGCACCCGGACAAAATCTACCCGGGGCAATCGTTGCGGATTCCTGAGTAAGTCGTCAAACCGCGTGATGGCCATCGCGGGCAAGCCACGCTCCCACAGAGTCTGAGCCGTTTCACAATGGATGCGAACGACGCAGATCCTGTGGGAGCGTGGCTTGCCCGCGAAGCAGGCGCCTCGGTATCAAAGTCCTGCAATCAAATCCCGATAATCCCCGACCGCCGCAAACTCCGCCGTATCCTTCGGCCCCTTGCGACTATCCGGTTCACGCACGGCCAGCAAATGCGCCACACCAAAATCCCGCGCACTGCGCAGGATCGGCAAGGTGTCATCGATGAACAGGCTGCGTGCCGGTTCGAAATCGATATCGGCTTGCAGCGCATCCCAGAACTGCGGGTTTTCCTTGGGGAAGCCGTAGTCATGGGAACTGATCAGGCGCTCGAAGTAGGGCGCCAGTTCGATTTTTTCCAGCTTCAACGACAGCGCATCCCGATGGGCGTTGGTGATCAGCACCACGCGCTTGCCGGCCCGTTTGATCGCCGTCAGAAAGGTGTCGGCATCCGGGCGCAGGGCGATCAGATGCGCGGTTTCCAGTTTCAGGTCGCGCACCGACAGCTTCAGTTCGGCACTCCAGAAGTCCAGGCAGTACCACTGCAGCTGGCCGGCATTGCGCTCGAACAACGGCTGCAATTCCATCTCGGCCATGGACCGGCTGACCCCGTGCAATTCGGCGTAACGCTGGGGCAGGTGCTCCATCCAGAAGTGGTTGTCGAAATGCAGGTCAAGCAACGTGCCGTCCATGTCCAGCAGAACGGTATCGATGTCGGACCAGGGTAATGAAGGCATGGCAACGTCTCGGGCAGTAGAAAGATTTCTGGCGTAAACAAACGGGAAAGCCGCGTTATAGTAGCGCGTTCACGCCAAGGAGCTTTGCATGCGCCAGAAACCCACCATACTCGCCCGCGAAATTGTCGCCACCAGTCGATTGTTCTGCGTGGAGGAGCTGAAGCTGCGCTTTTCCAATGGCGTGGAGCGTACGTATGAGCGCCTGGTTGGCAAAGGGGCCGGGTACGGCGCGGTCATGATCGTGGCGATGCTCGATGCCGAGCATGCGGTGCTGGTCGAGGAGTATTGCGGCGGCACCGATGAATACGAAATGTCTTTGCCCAAGGGTTTGATCGAGCCGGGCGAAGACGTGTTGGCGGCGGCCGAGCGTGAGCTCAAGGAAGAGGCCGGGTTCGGCGCGCGACAGCTGGAGCACCTGACCGAGTTGTCGTTGTCCCCCGGCTACATGAGCCAGAAGATTCAGGTGGTGCTGGCCACCGACCTCTACGAAGCGCGCCTGGAGGGCGACGAACCCGAGCCGATGCGGGTGGACAAGGTCAATCTGCGTGAACTCTCGGCGCTGGCGCAAAACCCGCAATTTACCGAAGGCCGTGCCTTGGCGGCGCTGTACCTGGCCCGAGACCTGTTGACTCAGCGCGGAGCGTTCCAGTCATGAATTTCCCGCATCCGTTGATGGCATCGGTCATTGAGCTGGCTTTGCAGGCCGGCGAAGCGATCCTGCCGTTCTGGCGTACAGGCACGGCCGTCACGGCAAAGGCTGATGATTCGCCGGTGACCGCTGCTGACTTGGCCGCGCACCACCTGATTCTGGCCGGACTGACGGCGCTGGATCCGGGCATCCCGGTGCTCTCCGAAGAGGACGCCAACATTGCGCAAAGCGTGCGGGCCGGATGGCAGCGCTGGTGGCTGGTCGATCCGCTGGATGGCACCAAGGAGTTCATCAGCGGCAGCGAAGAGTTCACCGTCAACATCGCTCTGATAGAAAACGGTCGGGTGGTGTTCGGTGTGGTGTCGATGCCGACCAATGGTCGTTTCTATGTCGGTGGCGCCGGCCTCGGCGCGTGGCGTGGCGATAAAGGTGGTACGCCAGTGGCGATCAAGGTGCGTGATGCATTAGCGCCCGGAGAGTCGTTCACCGTGGTGGCCAGCCGTCGCCATTCGAGCCCGGAGCAGGAGCGTTTGCTGGCCGGGTTGAGCGCCAGTCTTGGCGAGCTGCAACTGGCCAACATCGGCAGTTCGCTGAAATTCTGTTTGCTGGCTGAAGGGGTCGCGGATTGCTATCCGCGTCTGGCACCGACTTCGCAGTGGGACACGGCGGCCGCCCAAGGCGTACTGGAAGGTGCGGGCGGTGAGGTGCTGGAGCTGAGTGGTGAGCCGTTCAGCTATCCGGCGCGGGAGTCGCTGTTGAATGCGTTCTTTCTGGCGTTGCCGGCGAAGGCGGCTTGGCGGGAGAAGCTGCTGGAATTGGCACGCTCCTGAACTCACCTTTATTTTGTGGCGAGGGGGCTTGCCCCCGTTGGGCTGCGCAGCGGCCCCAAACTCGGCCGCTGCGCATTTTCAGCTAAACGTCATTGCCTGAATTGCGACTGCTGCGCAGTCGAACGGGGGCAAGCCCCCTCGCCACAGGTTGTACAACACCCCTCACATTCAGCGGTGCAATACGTACTGCCCGACAAACCGCACCGCATCCTCATCACGACCTTCATTGACGACCCGCGTATGCAGCGTCAACCGAGCTCGGCTGTACCGCTGGAACGTGGTCAAAAATTTCTTCCAGATCACCGGATCCGGCGCCTGGCAAATAGCGTTGGCATCGCCCGTCACCGGCAGCGGATAGCTGATCTGCCCTTCCTGAATCACGATGTGCCCGTCCGTGATGCCTTCTTCCTTGAGGCGCAAATGCAGCCAGCCCCAACCGGCCAGGACCGCGCCGCAATACAGGCTGCCGCCGAACATGGTGCTCTTGTGGTTGACGTTCGCTTCCAGCGGCAAGTGCAGGCGCAGTTGCTGGTCATGCCAGTCGAGCACTCTGAGGCCCATGTCCCGGGTGAGGGGAATGTCGTGATGGAGGACTGATTCCAGTTGTCGACTGTCGCGGCTCATTCAGGGGGCCTCTTGCTTGAATTGGATGATTGGACGGTAGCTCAGTCGAGGTCATCAGGGTGGGCCGAAGCGCCACTGTCCGAAAAGCTCAAACCGTGCTTGCGCAGTTTGTCGTGCAGGGTCTTGCGCGGAATGCCGAGGGCTTCGGCGACGCTGCGCACGGAGCTGTGCGAGCGCGCCAGTTCGGCGGCGATGAGGGTTTTTTCGAAGTTCTCCACTTGCTCGCTCAACCCACCGCTGACGACTTCGGCCATAGGGCCAGCGCCGCCTTCCGGCGTGCTGTTGTCGAGGGCCAGTTCCAGCCCGAGGGCAAAACGCTCGGCCGCATTTTGCAGCTCGCGCACATTGCCGGGCCAGGTGTGGCGCAGCAGCAGGGCACGTTGTCCTGGTTGCAGTTCATGGGGCGGCAAGCCGTGGCGGGCACTGGCTTCGTCGGCGAAATGCTGGAACAGCATCAGCGCGTCTTCGCCCCGTTCGCGCAAGGGTGGAATCCGCAGCGGCGCGACGTTCAGGCGGTAATACAAGTCGGCACGAAAGCGCCCTTGATCCGCTGCCTGGCGCAGGTCTTCCTTGGTCGCGGCGATGATGCGGATGTCCAGCGGGATCTGTTGATTGCCGCCCAGGCGTTCGACCACGCGCTCCTGCAGCAAGCGCAGCAATTTGACCTGCACATCCAGGCTCATGCTTTCGATTTCATCGAGGAACAAGGTGCCGCCATTGGCGAATTCGAACTTGCCGATGCGGCGTTTCTGCGCGCCAGTGAAGGCGCCGGGCTCGTGGCCGAACAGCTCGCTTTCGACCACTGATTCGGCCAGGGCACCGGCATTGATCGCCACGAACGGACCGTTGCGCCGGCCTGATAGATCGTGCAGCGCCCGGGCCACGACTTCTTTGCCGGCGCCGGTTTCGCCGAGGATCAGCACGTCGGCCTTGGTCGCCGCCAAGGCGCCGATCTGCTCGCGCAGGCGCAGCATCGAAGGTGAATGGCCAACCAGGCGGGCGCTCAGTTCGTTGCGGTCGCTCAAGGCCAACCGCAGGCTGCGGTTGTCCAGCACCAGCCGGCGCAGGGCCAGCGCGCGGCGCACGCTGTCGAGCAAAGCGTCGCTGGCGAACGGCTTCTCGAGAAAGTCATAGGCCCCGGCGCGCATGGCCTGCACCGCCAGTGGCACATCGCCGTGGCCAGTGATCAGCAGCACCGGCAATTCAGGGTCCTGGGCGTGCAGTTCGGTCAGCAGTTCCAGACCGTCCATGCCGGGCATGCGGATGTCGCTGACCACCACACCCGGCCAGTCGCGCTCCAGTTGCCCGGCCAGGCCCTTGGCTTCGGCCAGCGGCAGGATCTTCAGGCCGGCCAGATCCAGCGTCTGGCTCAAGGCCTGGCGCAAGTGGGGATCGTCGTCGATCAACACGACCTGAATGCGGTTGTCGATGGTCATGCACTTCGGTCCTCGGACGGTTGCAGGCTCACGCCTGGTGCGCCTGCGCGCAGCTTCAGGGTAATCAGGGCGCCGCCTTCCTTGTGGTTGGCGAACGACAGTTCACCACCGAAGGCGCGCATCAGGGTTTCGCAAATCGCCAGCCCCAAACCCAGGCCCTGGGTTCGAGTCTTGGTGGTGTAGAACGGCTCGCTGGCGCGTCCAAGGGCCTCCATGCAAAAGCCCGGGCCGTTGTCGCGAATGTACAGGTTGACGCCTTCGGTCGTGGATTGGGCACTCAACCAGAGTTTGCGTGGCGGGCCTTTTTCCGTCAGGGCATCCAGGGCGTTGGCCAGCAGATTGCCGAGCACCTGGCGCAGGCGGGTTTCCCCGGCCTCGACCCACAGGGTGGCGGCGGGCAGATCACGGATCAGCTCGACGTCCATGCTGCGTCGGCGCTTGGCCAACAAGGCCAGGGCATCATCCAGTGCCGGTTGCAGGGCCACGCTTTCCGGGGCATGCCGGTCACGCCGGGCAAAGGCGCGCAGGTGGGCGATGATCGAGGCCATGCGACCGGTCAGTTCGCTGATCAGCTTGAGATTGCCGCGGGCATCGTCGGTGCGCTGGTGGTCGAGCAATATCTCGGCGTTTTCCGCATAACTGCGAATCGCTGCCAGCGGCTGATTGAGTTCATGGCTGATGCTTGCCGACATGGTGCCCAGTGCCGACAGTTTGCCGGCCTGGACCAGATCATCCTGGGCGCGGACCAGCTCCTGCTGGGCCTGCTCGCGTTCCAGTACTTCCTGTTTCAGGCGCCGGTTCAGGCCTTCGAGATCGCTGGTGCGCTCGGCGACCCGACCTTCCAGTTCGCGGCGGGCCTTGGCTTCGAAAGCAATGCGATCGAGGTAATGGCGGCGGCGCTGCATCATCAGGCCAAGCAACAGCATCACCACCAGCAGCGTTGCACCGCCGATGGCCACCACCGTGCGCACCGGACGGTCGATCAAGGTGCGCGGGGCGAGGATGCTGACATTCCAGCCGGTTTCGGCGATCTGCTGGGTCTGGGTCAGCCAGGCGTTGGGGTTGAGCTCCAGCGGTTTGGGATCGCGGGTTGGATAGGGCTGGATCGCAGTGATGGCTTTGCTTTCGGCTTCGCTCAACGGGCGGGTCGAGCGGAATCGCCACTCCGGTCTCGAGGTGAGAATGACCACCCCGTTGTGGTCGGTCAGCAGCAGTTGTTCCGGGGTTTTGCCCCAGAGGCTTTCGGTGTGGTCGAGGTCGACCTTGACCACCAGCACCCCTACGATTTTTTCGCCATTGCGTACGCCGGCGGCGAAGAAGTAACCGCGCTTGGCGGAGGTGGTACCCAAACCAAAGAAGCGCCCGAGCCGCCCGGCCATGGCTTCGCTGAAATACGGCCGGAAGGAAAAATTGCGCCCGACAAAGCTGTCGTGCTTGTCCCAGTTGGAGGCGGCCAGCGTCTTGCCGGTGGCGTCCATCAGGTACATGACTTCGGCACCGGTCTGGGTGGCGATATTTTTCAGCAGGCGGTTGGCATTGCCCTGGGTGACGCCATCGTCCGGTGCACCGACAACGGCGCGCAGGGCCGGCAGGTCACCGAGGATTTGCGGCAACACTTCATAGCGGTGCAGGGTGCCCAGCAGGTTGGCGACATAGAGGTCGAGGGTCTGACGATTCTGGCTGGCCAGTTCGCTGCGGTAATAGCGCTCGGCCAGGTGCTCCAGCGGCCACAGCAATGGCGCTAGGCACAGTGCCAGCAGGGCCAGGCTGCGCCAACGGGGTCTGGGGGGGAGAGTCGGTTTCATGAGCAGCATGCGCCTGTGGGTACAGGCGCATTATGCCTAGGCTTGCCCGCCTTGGGTCAGCTGCATCTTGAAAGGCGAGTTTCAGCCGGCCTTTCAGGCAAAGACGTCGGCGTCCTTGAAAAACACGCCGGCCTGATCCTTGGCCGACAGTTGCGGCGTGCCTTTCAGTTGCCAGTCGATGGCCAGGTCCGGGTCGTCCCAGCGAATGCTGCGTTCGGCCGATGGCGTGTAGTAGTCGGTGGTTTTGTACAGGAACTCGGCAAATTCGCTGAGTACGACAAACCCGTGGGCAAAACCTTCCGGGACCCAGAGCTGCCGATGATTGGCGGCGGACAGCCGCACGGCGACCCATTTGCCGAAGTGCGGCGAGCTGCGACGGATGTCCACGGCGACGTCCAGCACTTCACCGACTGTGACGCGGACCAGTTTTCCCTGGGTATTTTCCAGCTGGTAATGCAGGCCGCGCAGCACACCCTTCTGCGAACGGGAGTGATTGTCTTGAACGAACTCAGTGTCCACCCCGGTAGCCTCTTTGAAGGCCCTGGCATTGAAACTCTCGTAGAAGAAACCACGATCGTCACCAAAGACCTTGGGTTCGAGGATCAGAACACCGGGCAGGTCGGTGGTCACTACGTTCATGGTGGGCTCTCCAGTTGCATGCGTTTGATGGCCGCCATTCTTGCGCAAAGTGCCATTGGAGGCGAGTGCCAGAACACCCATACCGGCTTGCGGGGGGTTGCGTATCGCCCGAAGCAGTGGCGATATAGGCGCCTAATAAAATTTCAGGGGTTGTTGTATGCCGCTCGCCACGTTGATTCATCGCGCCAGTTTGCCCAGCCCGCAGGTGTCTGCGGAGCAAGCGCTAGAGCTGCTGGAAGAACATTACGGGTTCAGCGGCAGACTTCAGGCCCTGGGCAGCCAGCAAGACCTGAACTACCGTGTCGACAGCGAGCGGGGACGTTTCGTCCTGAAAATCTGCCGTGGCGACTACGCGGTCGTTGAGCTTCAGGCACAGCATGCCGGGCTCAAGCACTTGGGCGAGCACCCCGATGTCCATGTGCCGCGTGTTATCGCGGCGAAAAACGGTGCAGACCTGCTGTCGCTGGACGTGGGTGGCCAGGCCGTGCACGTTCGTCTGCTCGACTACATCGAAGGCCAGCCGCTGACGAGCCTCGGTCATTTCAGCCCGACGGTGGTGTCCGGTTTCGGTCGCCTGTGCGGTGAAATGGACCTGGCCCTGGCGGATTTCGATCATCCGGGTCTGGTGCGAACCCTGCAATGGGACGCTCGCCATGCTCACGCCCTGATCGCGCACTTGCTGCCGGTGATCAAGGATGAAGCCCAGCGCAAACTGATCGTCGAAGCGTCTGCACAAGCCGAGCGGCATTTGCAGCCGCTGGAAGCCAGGCTGCCGGTGCAGGCCATTCATATGGACATCACCGACGACAACGTGGTGTGGCAGCGCGATGCGCAACGCCATTGGCAACTGCAAGGCGTGATCGATTTCGGTGACCTGGTGCGTACCTGGCGCATTACCGATCTGTCGGTCACCTGCGCCGCGCTGCTGCATCATGGCGAGGGCGATCCGTTCTGCATTTTGCCGGCAATCCAGGCTTACCATGCGGTCAACCCCTTGCAACACGAAGAGCTGCTGGCGCTGTGGCCGCTGATCGTCGCCCGTGCGGCGGTGCTGGTGCTCAGTGGCGAACAGCAGGTCAGCATCGATCCGGGCAATGCCTACAGTCGCGATAACCTGGTCCATGAATGGGAAATCTTCCGTGTGGCCACGTCGGTGCCGTTGGCATTGATGGAAGCGGCGATCCTCACTGCTGTCGGCCACAGCCTTCCGGCCATCGGCAGTGAAGGCTTTGCGCCGCTGTTGCCAAGCCTGGTGGGGCGTGAGTTCGCCTTGATCGACCTGGGGGTGCTCAGCCCGCATTTCGAAGCCGGGAACTGGGAGCAGGAGGGGGTCGATCAGCGCTTGCTGGATGAAGCCGCCGCAGCTCATGGCCTGGCGGCCAGTCGATATGGACAGTACCGCCTGTCCCACACCCGCCCGGACAGTGCCACCGAACCGGACACTTGCCCCTTGCACGTCGAGTTGCGTGTACCTCAGGGCACGACGGTCGAAGCACCGTTTGCCGGTGTGGTGCACCACCCGTCGGCGGGCGTGCTGCAACTGGACGGCCCGCAATTGAGTGTGCGGCTTTGGGGTGTCACGCCGTCGCTGCACAGTGGCGCGGCACTGGTCAAAGGCCAGGTGCTGGGTTCGGTCAACGGGCCGTTGATCGTGCAGTTGAGCCGTGGCGCGTCGATCGATGCGCCGTTGTTCTGCACGCCATCGCGCGCCGCTGCCTGGCAGGCACTGTGCCCATCTCCTGCGGCATTGCTGGGGCTGGCCTGTGATGCCGAAGCAGAGCTCGACGGCGCGACCTTGCTGGCCAGGCGTGACGCCAGTTTCGCCCGTACGCAAAAACATTATTACGTCGACCCGCCGCGCATCGAGCGTGGCTGGCGCAACCATTTGATCGACATGCAGGGGCGCTCCTACCTCGACATGCTCAACAACGTCGCGGTATTGGGCCACGGTCATCCGCGCATGGCAGCGGTCGCCAGCCGCCAGTGGTCGTTGCTCAACACCAACTCGCGCTTCAACTACGCGGCCGTGGCCGAGTTCTCCGAACGCTTGCTGAAACTGTCCCCTGACGGCATGGACCGCGTGTTCCTGGTCAACAGCGGCAGCGAGGCCAACGACCTGGCGATTCGCCTGGCGTGGGCCTACAGCGGCGGCCGCGACATGCTCAGCGTGCTGGAGGCCTATCACGGCTGGACGGTGGGCGCGGACTCGGTTTCGACCTCGATCGCCGACAACCCCAAGGCCTTGAGCAGCCGCCCGGACTGGGTACATCCGGTGACCGCGCCAAACACTTATCGCGGTGAATTCCGTGGCCCCGACAGTGCGCCGGATTACGTGCGCAGCGTCGAGCACAACCTGGCGAAAATCGCCGAACAGAAACGCCAACTGGCCGGTTTCATCTGTGAACCGGTGTACGGCAATGCCGGCGGTATCTCGCTGCCACCAGGCTATTTGAAGCAAGTCTATGGCATGGTCCGGGCCCAGGGCGGCGTGTGCATCGCCGACGAAGTGCAGGTCGGCTACGGACGCATGGGCGATTTCTTCTGGGGCTTCGAAGAGCAAGGTGTGGTGCCGGACATCATCACCATGGCCAAAGGCATGGGCAACGGCCAGCCATTGGGCGCGGTCATCACCCGCCGGGAAATCGCCGAGGCGCTGGAGGCCGAGGGTTATTTCTTCTCCTCCGCCGGTGGCAGCCCGGTCAGTTGCCAGGTTGGCATGGCCGTGCTGGATGTGATGGAAGAGGAAAAACTCTGGGAGAACGCTCAGGTCGTTGGCGGCCACTTCAAACAGCGCCTCGAAGCGTTGATCGATATTCATCCGTTAGTGGGCGCGGTGCACGGTTCCGGTTTCTACCTGGGCGTCGAGTTGATCCGCAACCGCGAAACCCTGGAGCCGGCCACCGAGGAAACCACCGCACTGTGCGATCGTTTGCGTGAGCTGGGGATCTTCATGCAGCCGACCGGCGATTACCTGAACATCCTCAAGATCAAGCCGCCGATGGTCACTTCGCGCCAGAGCGTGGATTTCTTCGTGGACATGCTGTCGAAGGTGCTGGCAGAAGGGTTGTAGACACAATCCCCCTGTGGGAGCGAGCTTGCTCGCGATAGCGGTCTTTCAGTCGAAAAATCTGTGACGGGAATGGCCTCATCGCGAGCAAGCTCGCTCCCACAGAGGTGGTGGTGTTAATTCGATTGATATCGGCTTTTTGTCGATTATTTTTGTAGCTGCGGATTGAAGGTGCTTTAAAAGCCGATATTTATCGGATATAAAGTGGCCAGTCCACGGCGTGTACCCATGCGCTTTCTTTTCTGTCAGGCATCAACGCCACTCCGGAGTCCTGAGTCATGACCACGTTGAACAGCACCCCTCGCGCCGACGGCTTCTACATGCCAGCCGAATGGGCACCTCAAACCCAGACCTGGATGATCTGGCCCGAGCGCCCGGACAACTGGCGCCTGGGTGGCAAACCGGCACAGGCCGCGCACGTGGCCGTGGCCAAGGCCATCGCCCGTTTCGAGCCGGTCACCGTGGCGGTTTCCGCCGGCCAGTACGAAAACGCCCGTGCCCGTCTGGACGTGCCGAATATTCGCGTAGTGGAAATGTCCAGTGACGACGCCTGGGTTCGCGACTCCGGCCCGACTTTCGTCATCAATAACAGTGGCGAAGTCCGTGGCGTGAACTGGGACTTCAATGCCTGGGGTGGTTTTGACGGCGGCCTGTATTCGCCGTGGAACCGTGACTCGCAGGTCGGCGGCAAGATCCTCGAGATCGAACGCAGCCCGCGTTACCGCACCGAAGGCTTCGTACTTGAAGGCGGTTCGATTCACGTCGACGGTGAAGGCACGCTGATCACCACCGAAGAGTGCTTGCTCAACCGCAATCGCAACCCGCATATGAACCGCGAAGAAATCGAAGCGGTCCTGAGTGCGAACCTGGCGGTGGATAAAATCATCTGGCTGCCGGATGGCTTGTTCAACGACGAAACCGACGGCCATGTGGATAACTTCTGCTGCTACGTGCGTCCGGGTGAAGTGCTGCTGGCCTGGACCGATGATCCGCAGGACCCGAACTACCCGCGCTGCCAGGCGGCAATGAACGTGCTGCAAAGCAGCACCGACGCTAAGGGCCGCCCGTTCACGGTGCACAAAATGCCGATCCCGGGCCCGCTGTTTGCGACCGAGGAAGAGTGCGCCGGCGTCGATCCGGTGGACGGTACTCAGGAACGTAACCCGACTGTGCGTCTGGCCGGTTCCTATGTGAACTTCCTGATCGTCAACGGCGGGATCATCGCGCCATGCTTTGACGACCCGCAGGATGGCCCGGCAAAGGAAATCCTGCAGAACCTGTTCCCACAGCATGAAGTGGTGATGGTGCCTGGTCGTGAACTGTTACTGGGGGGCGGCAATATTCACTGCCTTACCCAGCAGCAACCCGCGCCGCACAAGGAGTGAGTGAGGTTGTAACATCTTGAGTTGATTGCGAAATTTCTCAAACTGTAAATCAGCCTGCCGCAATTCGCAGAGCCCGCAGCCCTTCAGGGTTGCGGGCTTTTTTGTATCCGCGAGGCCACACTTCAGACACCTTGGCACAGCTCTTGTATCTCTGTTGTTGTAACTCGGGGAGGGGGAGGACTTCGATGTTCTGTCATAAACCTTGGATAAGTTAGCCGCTCACAAACCGGGAGAGAGCGCTGAAATGAACGCCGAAGTGAACGTAGTGAGCGACAAGGCGTTGCATCCCCTGGCCGTAAACAGCGAATCGCTCCAGATTCTGGCGCAGTGGTTCAAGTCCAATGGAATGCGTCAGATCAGTGAAACTGATCCGCGCCGGACGATGATCGAGCGTTACCCTGCTGGTTTATTCAGCGAAGCGGAACTGGATGCGTTGTGGGATGTAATGGAAGGATAAGAAGAACAACAACGGATTGATCAAGAAAAAGCGCTGCCGGGATGGCAGCGCTTTTTTTTTCAACACACTGAACACTGTGGGAGCAGGCTTGCTCGCGAAAGCGGTGTGTCAGCAACGTTGCCATCGGCTGACACGACGCCTTCGCGGGCAAGCCCGCTCCCACAGGTTTTGTGGTGTCTAGAAGCTGTAGGTGCCCGTCACCACCAGGCTACGCGGTGCCCCCGGCTGGATCTGGAATGCACTGGTCGCCGACGAGTAGTACGTCTTGTCGCTGATGTTGTTCAGCGCCGCGCGCAAATCCCAATCTTTCTGACGGAAGCCCGCCAAGGCGTCCCAGCGGCCATAACCCGGCAACACGACGGTGTTGAGGTTGTCGGCATAGCGGTCGCCAACCAGGGTCAAACCGGTTTCGGCATACCAGCCCATTTCCGGTTTCCAGGTCAGGAACAGGCTGCCGTTGTGCTTGGCCACGTTGTTGATGCGCTTGCCTTCCAGGCCGTTGTTGTCCTTTTCGATGGTTGCGTCCTGCAGACCCACGCCACCGCGCACGTACCAGTTGCCGGTAATCCTGCCGGCAGCGGTCAGCTCGATCCCGCGAGAACGTTGCAGCCCGGAGAGCAGGGTAATGGTCGGGTTATTCGGATCGCTGGTGCGGCGGTTGTAGAGCTCCAGCTCGTAGATGGCCAGCGTGGTGCTCAGGCGATCATCGAGCCAGTCACTCTTGACCCCGAGTTCCTTCTGCCTGGTCAGCTCGGGGCTCAGGTCATTGCTGTTACCGGCCGCACCCGGGGTGATGCCAATCAAGCCACCACCGACCGGCGAGAACGTCTTGCTCCAGGACGCGTAGAAGGAGTGATTTTGCAGCGGCGTCCAGACCACGCCAACGCGAGGGCTGGTGCTATGGCTGTCACTGTCCTCGGAAATGTCGCGCACCTTGTTGGTCGACTCGATATCGAACGTGTCGTAACGCAGGCCGGCGAGCAACTGCCATTGATCGTTCAGGCGCAGTTGATCCTGCACATACACCGCACGGCTCTCGACCTCGGTATGGGTGTTGCTCGACACCACCATGCGCCCGGTATGACGCAAATTGCGGTCGGGGGCGTACAGGTCCAGCGCCGGCACCGGGGAGCTGCCCGGCCCGGAAGTGGCGGCGGTGTACAGCAGCGGGTCGCGGCGCTGGCTGCCGATCTCGATGCCGGTGAGCAAGCGGTGCTCCAGGCCGAACGTATCGAAGCCACCTTCCAGCTCGACGTTGTTGTAGAGGTTGCGGGTATTCAGGTCCTGCTGCCAGTGCTGGCGCGTGACCTTGTTGGTGGCCGGGACATAGCCGCTCAAGTAAGTATTGTCGAAATCGCTGTCGAGCTTGAACACACCCAGGGTCTGGCGCAGCTGCCAGTTGTCGCTCAGTTCATACGTGAGTTTCGAGCGCAGGGATTGCGCCTTGTCGTCGATGAAATCGTTTTCACTGCCGTAGGTGGTATCGCGTCCTACGTCGGCCGGGCGACCGTCTACACCGGGGATACCACGATCCGGCGTGCGGTTGTAGCGGCTGTATTCGTACTGCACCAACCAGTTCAGGTCGGGTGTCAGCTGCCAGCTCATCGAAGGTGCGAACAACTGGCGATTGCCACTCACGCCATCGCGGAAGCTGTTCTCGTCCATGTTGCCCATGTTCAGGCGCAGGCTGATGTTCTCGGAAGGATCGGTACTGAGGTCGGCATACAGGCTGCGCAAGTCCTCGCTACCGCCCTGGGCTTCAAGGGTCGAGCGGCGACCGAACTCGGGCAGTTTGCTCACCCGGTTGACGATGCCGCCCTGGCTGCCACGGCCATACAACACGGCGGCAGGGCCTTTCAGGACGTCGATGCGTTCGATGTTGTGCAAGTCGCGCACGTACTGACTGTCGTCGCGGATGCCATCGAGATAGAAATCGTTGCTGGCGTCGAAACCGCGGATGCGCAGGCTGTCGAAGCGTGTGTCGGCGCCGCTGCTGACGTTGGGGATGCCACTGAGCGCCGTGCCCATATCGTTGCTGCCGTAATTCATCACGTTCGAGGTTTTGATCGAGTCGATGGCTTGTGGCACGTAGCGTACCGGTGTGGCAGTCCGGGTCGCCGTGTTGGTTTGTGTCACGCGCGGGTCGTCGGCTTCAGTTTCGGCGCTGATCGATGTGGCAGGCAGGGTGGTCGGTGCAGCGAAGGAAAAACCGGCAGACAACAAGGCAGAGAGCCCAAGGCTGTAGGGCGCAAGGCGAAAAGGGGCAGGCATTGAAGAGCGCATCCGTGGGATTTTTAGGTTGAAGCATCTGGAGGGCGCGAATAGTAATGCTTGTCATTTACTGTTGTTAGTGCTTATTGAGAGCTTTTCTCATTTGATTGTTTCGAATTATTTCTGAGTTGATACAAAGGGTTTGTGCAGTCATTCGACCGATTCAAGCAACAGACTGAAAGCTGATCCGGCGTTTTTCCGAAACCGCTGTGGCACTAATCTGCCGACATCGAATTTTCCTGAATTTCTATCGGAGCTTTCCCATGATCCTGCATTACATCTACGACCCGTTGTGCGGTTGGTGCTACGGCGCCAAACCGCTGGTGCAAGCCGCCCAGGCTGTGCTGCCCGTGCTTGCCCACGGTGGCGGCATGATGACGGGGGCCAATCGTCAAAGGGTTTCGCCACAACTGCGCAGTTACGTCATGCCCCATGACCGGCGCATTGCCGAATACAGCGGGCAGCCGTTCGGTGAAGCCTATTTCGAAGGTTTGCTGCGAGATCACAGCGCCGTGTTCGACTCGGCTCCACCCATCGCTGCGGTGCTGGCGGCCGAGCAAATGGCAGGTCGCGGGCTGGAGTTGCTGGGGCGTTTGCAAAGCGCTCACTACGTGGAAGGGCGCCGCATCGCCGACGAGTCGGTGCTGTTTGAACTGGCCCACGGTATGGGGTTGGAGCCTCAAGCCTTCGAAAGAGCCTTCGGGGCAGCCGACACCGAAGGCCATATCAAGGACAGCCGGGCTTTGCTGGCCAACGTGGGCGGGCAGGGTTTTCCGACCCTGGTGCTTGAACACAATGACCAATTCACCCTGATCGACATCGGGCCATGGCTGGGCAAACCCCAGGCATTTGCGCAGTGGCTGGGACAGTCGCTGCCGGAGCAGCTCTCATCCCGTTCCGTAGCAGCCTGTGGCCTCGAAGGCTGCGTCGATTGAATATTCCTGCCGCGTAAAGCAGTTTCTTAGACGTTTTTCGCCTGTTTTTAGAAGATTCATGAAATTGACACATCGTCAAAGGCGCGGCTACGATTCGGCCCAACGCCTGTGGCCGACCGCCACGACTCAAAAACAATAAAAGGCCCGCCGCGAGAAATCGTGGGCGGGCCTTTTTGTTTTCGCCTTGAAATAAGAGCGCAATAGCGCCGTTTCGGCCATTCGACACAGCGCGTATCAACCGTATCAAGGAAAAAAACAAAATGTTGAACAAGAGAATCAGCCTGATTGCTCTGGGGATGTTGAGCGCTACACAGGCCATGGCGAACGACCAGGCCGAATCAAAGGGTTTCGTTGAAGACAGCAGCCTCAAAGTGCTGCTGCGCAACGCCTACATCAACCGTGACTACAAAGACGGCAACCCGGATAAATCCGAGTGGGGCCAGGCGGCCATCGGCACGTTCTCGTCGGGCTTCACCCAGGGCACCGTGGGTGTGGGTGTAGACGCTTTCGGTCTCTACGCTCTGAACCTGGAGCGCAGCGAAGACCGTAGCGGCGCGCAAGGCATCGACTTCTTCAAAAAGGGCGACAGCGGCGAGCCGGCTGACGACCTGTCCAAGGGCGGCGCAGCGATCAAGTTCCGCCTGTCCAGCACCACCCTGACCTACGGCGACCAGATGCCGGCCCTGCCGGTGCTGAACTACGACAACTCGCGCCTGCTGCCGGAAAGCTACACCGGCACCCTGATCACCTCCAGGGAGATCAAAGGCCTGCAACTGGACGCCGGTCGCTTCACCGCCGAATCGCGTAAAAGCGCTGAAGGCCGTGACAGTGGTGGCTTGAAGTCGATCAACGTATTGGGCGGTAGCTACCAGTTCACCGAACAATTCAAGGCCGCGCTGTACGCTTCCGACGTCGAAGACGTGCTTAAGAAGCAATACGTGAACGCCAACTACGTGTTCCCGATCGACAAGGATCAGTCCCTGACCCTGGACTTCAACGGCTACCGCACCAAGCTGGACGACTCCTACGTCCGCGAAAACGCTATCACCGGCGACGACAACAAAATCTGGAGCCTGGCGGCCACCTTCATCACCGGCCCGCACTCGTTCACTCTCGCGCACCAGCGCAGCACTGGCGACAGCAACCTGGGCTACGCCTACGGCGGCTACCAGAAAGACCAGGGTCGCATCGGCGACGGTGGCAACACCATCTACCTGGCGAACTCCTACTGGTCCGACTTCAACGCCGAAGACGAACGCAGCTGGCAACTGGGCTACGGCCTGGACTTCAGCACCTTCGGTGTACCGGGCCTGAGCTACAACTTCGCCTACGTACGCGGTGACAACATCACCACCTCCACCAGCGAAGGCGGCACCGAGCGCGAGATCTTCAACCAGATCAAATACGTCGTCCAAAGCGGCCCGGCCAAAGACCTCAGCGTGAAACTGCGCAGCTCGGTCCTGCGTGTGTCGCAGAAGTCCAGCGAGTACAACGTCAGCGGCAATGAAGTGCGTGTGTTTGTGGATTACCCGATCAATATCTTCTGATTATGGGGTGTGGTCTCGAGGCCTGATCAGAGGCTGAGAAAGAAAAAGCCCCGACTGGTTCGGGGCTTTTTTTGAATAAAAACGCTGAAATGAAAGACTAATTGCCCTTAACTATCCTGACACCTAGAATTCATGCTATACGCCATTGACGTATAGCAGGGACTGCATGATCTTCATCGAGACGCCGATTTTTACCGCTGACCTTCCAGGTCATCTGGGCGATCACGAATATGGAGAATTTCAGCAGTATCTCGCCGAGCATCCCGAGGCAGGCGCTTTGATCGAGGGCACTGGCGGGCTTAGAAAAATTCGCTGGGCCGCGCATGGCAGGGGCAAGAGCGGTGGCGTAAGGGTGATCTACTATCACGTAACCTCTGCTTTTCAGATACGTTTGCTACTGATTTACCGGAAAGGGATTCAAGACACCCTTTCGGATAGAGAAAAAGCAGTTCTTTGTGCCATCAATAAAGGATGGAAATAATGGAAAAAAATCTCTTCGATCGTCTTGTTGAAAGCATGACGCAGATGGATGAGATCGACCGAGGTGAGCGAGAGCCATCGCGCGAATTCCATGTCGATGCTGCACAGGTTAAAAAAATTCGCCTCGCCACGGGACTTTCCCAGGCAGCGTTTGCCAAGCGAATTGATGTTCCCGTGGGAACGTTACGCAATTGGGAGCAAGGACGTCGTGATCCTGAGGGGCCTGCCCGTGCGTTGTTGCGAGCGATTCATAATGACCCGGAGCATGTACTTGCAGCGTTGGGTTACTGATCAGTCAATCTCAGTTTAATGATTGCGGCGTTTCCAGCCCCCGTCACAAAAAACGCAGCCTCCCCCAAGGCTGCGTTTTTTGTTGGACGCGGGTCGCATTGACCCGGATGAGTCTTGCAGTCTTGTATTTTCGGTATGCCAAACTCATTACGCCACGTAACGAATGAAGTTCCCGCCCCCACCTTATCCCCTCCCGCCAACCCCATACATTCATCTCCAACGCCTCTCCCATCATCCCGACGGGAAGGTCACTGGAGTTGCCCTCATGCCTTTCGTAACTGTACGCATCACCCGCGATGGCGTTACCACTGAGCAGAAAGCTCAGGTGATCGCCGAAATCACTGAAACCCTGGAACGCGTCCTCAACAAGCGCCCTGACCTGACCCACATCGTGATCGAGGAAGTCGACACCGATAACTGGGGTTACGCCGGCATCACCACCACCCAGTACCGCAAGCAACTGGCTGAGGCGGAGGGGCAGTCATGACGTCCTCCGTCACCATCGATTTCATCTCCGATGTGGTGTGCCCTTGGTGCGCGCTGGGGGCGACGGCGCTGGAGCAGGCGATCGAGAACGTGGCCGGGGAAGTCTCGGTCGAGCTGACCTACAAGCCGTTCGAATTGAACCCGAACATGCCGGCTGAAGGTGAGCCAGCGGTCGAGCACCTGATGCGCAAGTACGGGAGAACCGCCGACGACGTCGCTGCCGGCAAGGCCATGCAGATCGCTCGCGGCGAGGCCATCGGCTTCAAATTCGATCTGGAGAAGCGCACGCACTTCTACAACACCTTTGATGCACACCGTTTGTTGCTGTGGGCGTTGCAGGAAGGGCGGCAAGTCGAGCTGAAGAAGGTGCTGCTGCAGGGCTATTTCAGTGAAGGCCAGAACCCGAGCGATCACCAGGCGCTGGTGAGTCTGGCGACTGAAGCGGGGCTGGACAGGGCCACTGCACAAGAGGTGCTGGCGTCCGGTGCGTTCGCCGCTGAGGTGCGGGAGCTTGAAGCGTACTACCAGCAGCGCGGCATCAACTCGGTCCCGGCCATGGTGCTGAACGGTCGCCACCTGGTGTCCGGCTCGCAATCGGTCGAGTACTACGAACAGATGTTGAGAGAAATGGCCAAGGCACCGGCCGACGCCTGATCACAGATTTTCTACCCCACTTTTAATTGTCAGAGGTCTTCATCATGAGCATTTCGAAAAAAGTCATCGTCATCACCGGCGCATCCCAAGGTCTCGGCGACGGTATGGTCAAAGCCTTTCGTGAACTCGGTTACCGGATCGTCGCCACTTCGCGCTCGATCAAGCCATCCACCGATCCGGACATTCTCACCGTGGCCGGTGACATAGGTGAGCCGGAAACCGCCCGGCGCGTCATCCGCGAAGCGATGTCCCGTTTCGGTCGCATCGATACCCTGGTCAACAACGCCGGGATCTTCATCGCCAAGCCGTTCACCGCATACACGGCAGAAGACTACGCCAATGTGTTGTCGGTGAACGTCAATGGCTTCTTCTACATCACCCAACTCGCCATCGCCGAGATGGAAAAGCAAGGCAGCGGCCACGTCGTCAACATCACCACCAGCCTGGTGGACCACGCCATCGACGGTGTGCCATCGGTCTTGGCTTCGCTGACCAAGGGCGGCCTCAACGCGGCCACCAAATCCCTGGCCATCGAATACGCCAAGCGCGGAATCCGGGTGAACGCGGTCAGCCCGGGCATCATCAAGACGCCGATGCACGGCGCAGAAACCCATGAAGCACTGGGCAATCTGCACCCGGTCGGGCACATGGGCGAGGTCGATGATATTGCGCAGGCGGTTGTGTATCTGGACGGCGCCAAGTTTGTAACTGGCGAAATCCTGCATGTGGATGGTGGTCAGAGCGCGGGTCACTGAAAGCGATTTTTCAGACCCCGGAAACAACAAAGCCCCTGCATTTCTGCAGGAGCTTTGTTTTGTATGGTGCCGGCACCAGGAATCGAACCCGGGACCTACTGATTACAAGTCAGTTGCTCTACCATCTGAGCTATACCGGCGTGTCAGGGCGACGATTATAGCGATTGGATAGGTTCTGTAAACCCCTGAATTCTGACTATTTTTACGCGGGCTTCGGGTCAGGCGCGTAGCAGGGTTTTCTTGAGTTTTTGGATGGCTTTCCAGGTTCGACTGTTTTGCATTGCGCGCAGCTGTGCTTCGGCCTGTTCGGCGCGTTGCAGGGCGGCGGTGAGTTGGTGTTCGGCGTCGCTGACGGGGTGGCTGAAGTTGTGGCCTTTGCAGAACTGGAACTCGTCCAGGTTGCACGGCGGGATGTCGAAGGCGGGTTTGAGGTTCAGGTGTTCTTCGGCGAGGTAGTAGGTGTTGATGCCGTCGAACAGGATGGAGTGGTAGCCGGCGTCGGTGACGAGGGTTTCCCAGGCCTGGTCGCGGGCCCAAGGGGTTTCGATGAGGATCACCCATGGCCGCCACTGGGTGAAGTCCATGCCGCGCAGGACGGTTTCTTCGTGGCCTTCGACATCAATTTTCAGGAAGTGGATCGCGCGGCCCCGGGCGTGTTCTTCGCAGATGGAGCTCAGGGTGCGGGACTTGATCGTCTGGGTGCGAACGTCCATGCCGGCGTCTTTGTGCATTTTCGCCATGGCTGGGTCGAGGGTCGAGAGGCCGGTGCCGGCGATGCCGTAGAAGGTCAGTTCGTCAGCACTTTCCCCGGCCGCGCATTGCAGGTTGGTGTCCTTGGGGCGTTGCTGGCACAGGGCTTCGTAGTAGTTGGGCATCGGTTCGACGTTGATGCCGGTCCAGCCGTTGTCGTAGAACGCCTTGGTGACCGAGTCATGGGTGGGGTCGTTTGCCCCGACGTCGATGTAGAAGCCGTTCTCGACGGTTTTGAGGGCGCGCCACAGGCGTATGTCTTCGAAATTCTGTGCGTAGGAAATGAACGTCACTGGCGCATCCTGTCGGAGGAATGGTCTTGTTCGTGGCCGCACTGCCGGCGCCCTTGCGTGTGTGTATATCAAGAGTAATGAAAGGGTGCAATTTCCCCTGTCTGCGGTCCGGGATTAGGCGTTTATGTCGTTTTGGTTAAATGCTTATGCACAATGGCATTGGCGGCGCACCGGGTTTAGGCCGAATTTGTGGATCCGTTCTCATTTGTCCGCAAATGCCTGTTTTTTCGATTTTTTATGCGGGTGTGCAAAAAATGAACAGTGTGGATTTAGTCCTGAAACAGGCGTAGATATTGGATCCACGATTATTTCATCAACAGAGTTATCCACAGGTCGGATGTGCTTAAGCGCGTTCGGCCAGGAGCAGGAAATTACGCGGTGTGAGTGGGGTTTTGCAGAAGGTGCCGACGCGGACACTGTAGCCCTGCTCGGCGAGGAAAAGTGCCCGGTCAAGAACCAGCCAAAGCTCCAGTGGGCGTCGGAAAAGTCCGCGTAACAGTTCAAGGTTGCGCACTTCGGCCAGTCGCTGCCAACCGGCGGCTTCGAGGGCTGGCCAATTTTGCGGGCCGACTGTGGATAACTCTTTGAGTGCGGCCAGGTGATGGCAGTAATCGGCAAAGGGTTTGTCCAGCCAGGCGCTGGGCAGGGAAGGGGTTGGCAGATACTCGTCCATGCCGCGCAGTTGCCGCTGCAGCAAGTCGAAGCCCAGGCGCCGAGCCATGGAGGTGTCGCGTTGACGGCGCACGCGGGCGCCAGCGGTGACGGTTTCACTCATGGGCAGCGCGAGGTCGTCGAGGGAAAGCTGTAGGCCGGAGCCTTGGGCGGCCGAGGAAATCGGCGAGTATTGGGCAAGACTGATCCGGTTGTAGCAGCACGGCGCAATGGCGAGTTGTTTGCAGCCTGTGGCGCTGGCAAGTTGAATCAGACGCACATGCAAATCACCGCAGGCGTGAAGCGCGACGGGCGTGTGGTGCGCACTCAGTAAAGTAGCTGCGTTTGCCGCGAGCACATCCTGTTCGATATGCAGCGCATGCAGATGATGACGCTGGCTGAGTGCCTGGCCGCTGGTTACCAGTGCCGGGTCGTATTCCAGGCAAGTCAGTTGTTGCCCAGGCTGCAGCAGGCGTCGCCCCAGGTGTCCCTTGCCCGAGCACCAGTCCAGCCAATGCTTCGGTGTTTCGCAGAACTGCAATCGACTGGCGAAAGCTTCAATCTGCTGCCATTTGCGCCCCGGTACATCGACGTTCAGCCGATGGCCGGCCGCTTCGAGTGCGTGTGCAGGCAATTCATCCACAGCACTCAAGGCAACGGACATCGATGCCAAGGAAGCAAAGGGTTCCGGCGCATTCAGTAGGGCGGGTTGATTGTGGGCGTTTTCCGCGTCTTCCAGCGACCGCTTGCGTAGCCATTCGGCCAGAGCTGGGTAGGACGCTTCCCAGGGAAGCTGCAGATGAGTGAACGGCCGAGGTTTCCACAGTGCCTGATGCTCTGTCAGAAAAGCATCCAGCGCGGTGAAGCGGGCGAGCAGGGCCTCGCCCGTCAACACGCCATCCTCAACGTCCTTGGCAGGCATCGATGCGCAACCAGCGCTCCAGCAGCTTGAAGCCGCGCACCAGCACGTAAGCCATCACCAGGTAGAACATGCCCGCGGCGAAGAAGATCTCCACCGGCAGGTAGGTCCGGGCAATGATGGTGCGGGCCATGCCGGTCAGTTCCAGCAAGGTCACGGTGCTTGCCAGGGCGCTGGCCTTGAGCATCAGGATCACTTCGTTGCTGTAGGCCGGCAGGCCGATGCGCGCCGCGCGCGGCAGCATGATGAAGAACAGCGCTTTTGGCTTGGACATGCCCAGCGCCCGTGCCGCTTCGATCTCGCCCGGTGGTATCGCCTGGATGGCGCCGCGCAGGATTTCCGCAATGTAGGCTGCCGTGTGCAGGGTCATGGTCGCCGTGGCGCACCAGAACGGATCGCGCAGGTACGGCCACATCGAACTGTTACGGATCGCGTCGAACTGCGCCAGGCCGTAGTAGACCAGGAACAGTTGAACCAGCAACGGCGTGCCACGGAAGAAGAAGATGTAGCCGTAGGGAAATGCCCGTACCCACCACAGGCGCGACGAGCGGGCGATGCCCAGTGGAATGGCCAGCAGCAAACCGGCGATCACGGCGATGGCCACCAGTTCCAGGGTCAGGGTCGCGCCCTGGGCCAGTTTCGGCAGCCACTTGATGATGACTTCCCAGTTCATTGGGTGCTCCTCGCGAAGCCGCGAGCGGCACGTTTTTCCAGGAAGTGCATGCCGGTCATCGCCAGCACCGTCAGGCTCAGGTACATAAACGCGGCCACCATATAGAAGGTGAACGGCTGTTTGGAGACGGTCACGCCGATTTGCGCATGACGCATGATTTCTTCCAGGCCGATCACCGACACCAGCGCGGTGTCCTTCATCAGGATCATGAACAGGTTGCCAAGGCCCGGAAGGGCGATGCGCCACATCTGCGGCATGATCAGCCGGGTGAAGATGCGCCACTTCGACAGGCCCAGGGCCACGCCGGCTTCGCGATGGCCTTTGGGGATGGCGAGGATCGCACCGCGGAACACTTCCGTGGCGTAGGCGCCGAAGCACAGGCCCAGTGCAATCACGCCAGCGGCGAAGGCGTTGAGTTCAAGGTCGGGGTTGCCGAAGAACTCGCCCAGGGCACGCATCAGGTTGACCGTGCCGAAGTAGATCAATAGCACCCAGAGCAATTCCGGGATGCCGCGAACCAGGGTCGAGTAAGTGCCGCCAAGCCATTGCAGCGGCTTGTACGGGGAAGTCTTGGCCAAGGCGCCGAGCAGACCGAGCACCAGCCCCAGGCACAGGGCCGAGAGTGCCAGTTTCACAGTCATCAGCGCGCCAGCGGCGAGCGCCGGGCCGAATCCGTAGAGGTCGATAATCATGGATTTCTTTTCAAATCGCGGCAGGCAAGGCCGAGAACCGGCGCCATCGGGCGCCGGTCAGGCAGGTCAGTATCAATAGATGCTGAACGGGAAGTACTTGTCGTTGATCTTCTTGTAGGTGCCGTCAGCGACGATTTCTTTGAGTGCGGTGTTCAGCTTCTCGCGGATCGGGTCCTTCTTGCGCACGGCAATACCGATCTTGTCGCTTTCTTCCACCGGGTCGCCCTTGAACTCGTAGGCACGGCCAGCGTCGCTTTTCAGCCATTCGTAGTTGACGTACTTGTCGGCCAGGATGCCGTCCAGGCGGCCGGAAGTCAGGTCGAGGTAGGCGTTTTCCTGGGTGTCGTAGAGCTTGATGGTGATGTCGTCACCATAGTTGTCTTCCAGGAAGGTGCCGGCCAGGGTCGCGCGCTGGGCGCCGATGATCTTGCCTTTGAGCGCCGCCTTGTCGGTTTTGAAGTCGATGTCTTTCTTGGCGATGAACTGCAGCTTGTTGGAGTAGTACGGGTCGGTGAAGTCCACCGCTTGCTTGCGCTCGTCGGTGATCGACATCGAGGAGATCAGGAAGTCGAACTTCTTGGCGTTCAGGGCCGGGATGATGCCGTCCCAGTCGGAGGTCACGACGGTGCACTCGACTTTCATCTTGGCGCACAGGGCGTCGCCGATCTCTTTGTCGAAGCCGACGACATTGCCACTGGCATCTTTGTTGTTGAACGGCGGGTAGGCCGCTTCGATGCCCATCTTCAGGGTTTCGGCCATGGCACCGGCGCTGAACGCCAGGGTGACGGCGGCAGCCAGGAAGACCTTTTTGTAGTTCTGCATGTGGGTAGCTCCGTTAGCGGTTGCTGGACATGAATTGTTTGCAGCGCGCCGAAAGCGGGTTTTCGAACACCTGCTGTGGCGATCCTTGCTCTTCTACCAGGCCCTGGTGGAGGAACACCACTTCGCTGGAGACCTGACGGGCGAAGCCCATTTCGTGGGTCACGAGCAGCATGGTGCGGCCTTCTTCGGCCAGCGCGCGGATGACATTAAGTACTTCCTGGACCATTTCCGGGTCAAGCGCGGAGGTGGGCTCGTCGAACAGGATGACCTTGGGCTGCATGGCCAGGGTGCGGGCGATGGCCGCGCGTTGTTGCTGGCCGCCGGACAGTTGCGCCGGGTAGGCGTGGCGCTTGTCGGCGATGCCGACCTTGGCCAGCAGGGCTTCGGCGACTTCGATGGCTTCGGCCTTGCTCTGGCCGAGCACGCGGCGCGGGGCTTCGATGATGTTGTCGAGCACGCTCATGTGCGGCCACAGGTTAAAGTTTTGAAATACAAAACCGATTTCGCTGCGCAGGCGATTGATCTGCTTGCCGTCGGCGGCCACCAGCTCGCCGTTCTTCGCAGCCTTGAGCTTGAGTTCTTCGCCGGCCACCAGGATCTGGCCCTGGTGCGGGTTTTCCAACAGGTTGATGCAGCGCAGGAACGTGGACTTGCCGGAGCCGGAGGAACCCAGGATCGAGATCACATCGCCGTCGCGGGCGGTCAGCGAGATGCCTTTGAGCACCTCCAGCGAACCGTAGCGTTTGTGCAAGTTGCGGATTTCAAGCGCGGGCGTGGCCTCAGCCATGTGCGTTCCTCATATATGTTGCGCTCCTGCTCTTGGCGGCCTTCCTGGCGAGGCGGCCAACCTAGCATAGCGTTTCAATGGCAGCCAACAGCGCTACGGACGGTAAACGGCTGGTACGTGGCAGGTTGTCGCATCGGCGCAGCAGACTGTCGCCCCATCAACAACCGAACAGCCGTTTGAACCTTGCCTGTCGATAAAAAGCGCGGTGGCTGCCGCAAAAAAAGGCGCGATGTTGCCAGCTTTGACAGGGTGTTGGAAGCGCTATCCGGCCAAATGCACCGCTTGTGCACTTTTAATGTGCGCGCAGCCATTTTCAGGTGTGTTTCCGGTGCACTGATTCACCACACAAAGTGGGTCGCAGGGTAACGCTCTGGCAAAGTGCCATTAAATTCAATGGGTTGCGATGACTGTCCGGTCGAGGCGAGATCGCCGGGTTAGAGGGTTTTGAAATATTTTGGCGCAATTATTGCGTGCAGAATCCAGAACGCCCTGTTGGCTTCTTTTTACGAGAAGGTCCGCCGAACGGGATGCACGCATTCGCTTCTCCTTACAAAGGTAGTTTTAATGAGCAGTACCCAAAGCTCTAATGGCCTCGAACAGGGGCTCAAACCGCGCCATGTGACCATGCTGTCGATTGCCGGGGTTATCGGCGCCGGCTTGTTCGTCGGCTCGGGTCACGCCATCGCCGCTGCAGGTCCGGCTGTTCTGTTGGCTTACGCCGCCGCCGGCATGTTGGTGGTACTGGTGATGCGCATGCTCGGCGAAATGGCCGTTGCCTCGCCGGACACCGGTTCGTTTTCGACATACGCCGACCGCGCGATCGGTCACTGGGCCGGTTTCACCATCGGCTGGTTGTACTGGTGGTTCTGGGTTCTGGTGATCCCGTTGGAAGCCAACGCTGCCGCGACCATCCTGCATGCCTGGTTCCCTGGCGTGGACATCTGGGCCTTCGCCCTGGTCATCACGATGCTGTTGACCGTGACCAACCTGTTCAGCGTGAAGAATTATGGTGAGTTCGAATTCTGGTTCGCCCTGATCAAAGTCCTGGCGATCATCGGTTTCATCATTCTCGGCGTAGCGGCGATCTTCGGCTTCCTGCCGAACAGCCAGGTCAGCGGCGTTTCGCACTTGTTCGACACCCAGGGCTTCCTGCCAAACGGCATGGGCGCTGTACTGGGCGCGATCCTGACCACCATGTTCTCCTTCATGGGCACCGAGATCGTGACCATCGCGGCCGCGGAATCGAAAAACCCTGGCAAGCAAATCTCCAAGGCCACCAACTCGGTGATCTGGCGGATCGGCTTGTTCTACCTCGTGTCGATCTTCATCGTTGTGGCCCTGGTGCCTTGGAACGACCCGGTACTGGCAAGCCTGGGCTCCTACCAGACCGTGCTTGAGCGCATGGGCATCCCGAATGCCAAGATGATCGTCGACATCGTGGTACTGGTTGCTGTGACCAGCTGCCTGAACTCGGCGCTCTACACTTCGTCGCGGATGCTGTTCTCCCTGGGCAAGCGTGGCGATGCACCGGCCATGTCCACGCGCACCAACAAGAGTGGCACGCCTTACTGGGCGGTGATGTTGTCCACTGGCGCTGCGTTCCTGGCGACATTCGCCAACTACGTGGCCCCGGCTGCCGTGTTCGAATTTCTGCTGGCCAGCTCCGGCGCCATCGCGTTGCTGGTGTACCTGGTGATCGCGATTTCGCAACTGCGCATGCGCAAGCAGCGTATGGCTCGTGGTGAGAAAATCGTCTTCAGCATGTGGCTTTTCCCGGGCCTGACCTACGCGGTGATCGTCTTCATCGTTGCGGCCCTGACCATCATGCTGTTCCAGGATGCCCATCGTGTGGAAATCCTCGCGACCGGCTTGCTCAGTGCCCTGGTAGTAGCGGCCGGCTTGCTGGTGGCTCGCCGTCGCAAACTGGAAAAGCGCGGCGCGGTGGTGCTGAACTGATCCATATTGCGTAATGCAAAACGGCCGCTGTCAGTGAAGACAAGCGGCCGTTTTTGTTTGCGCCGTAACCCTTACTCGGCTTTTTCTGCCGGCATTTCCTGCGACTCGCGGTAGGCGTCCAGCGCAGTGCCGAAGTCAGTAATGAACTGTGGTTCGCTCAGCCATGCCTGGGCGGCGTCGCGGTCCATACCGTCGGCCCACATGCGGTAGTCGATCAGCATGTCGGCGGCCAGGTGGGTGGCGGCCATGCCTTCGTCGTCGGCGTTTTCCATGTCCAGCAGTTCTGGGTGGTCGACGATGATAAAGGCGAGGTTCGTCAGCAGGACCGAGAGCATTTCGCTGCGGCCGACGGCTTCGGCGTCGCGCATTTTGCTGAACATCGCCAGGGTGTATTCCGGGATCGGCTCGGCGAGGTGTCCGAGTTCATCATCGTCCAGTGCAGCGGGTTTCCTGCCGTGGATATTGATCTGCTTGGCTTTGGCTTTTGCACGCTTGGCGCGTTTCTGTTGCTTGTTCAGGGAGGCCATGGGAACTCAGTTCGGTTTCTGTTGGGTTTGCGCGGCAATGGCGTCGGACGCCGCCACATAGTCGGCCTGGAAGGCCGGAGATTCGATCCACGCCAGGGCGCCGGCTTCGTCTGTTTCGGCCGACCATTGGCGATATTCGATCAGCGCGGCGAGGATGAAGTCCATCGCGCCTTCTTCGCCTTCCTGCTCGTACACCAGTTCCAGCAACGGGTCTTCGAGGAAGGCCGTGCACATGGCTTGCTGGCTGATCTTTTCGGCGTCGATCATTTTCTTGAACAGTTCGGTCAGATCCACCGATTCGAAATCGATGCGATCGTCGTTCGGGTCCAGTTCGACCGGCACGGCGGCCCGCTGGGTGCGGTTTTGCTTGGCCTTGGCCTTGGCGCGGGAGGCGCGTTTTTGCTGCTTGTTGGCGGAGGCCATGGGCGTCGTTCCGTATTCGTTGAAAGGGCAATTGACTTAGCTGTGCGGCACTCGCCGCCCGGGGGTATCGGGGGCCAGTTCGCCGTTTTGCAGCCAGGCCAATGCAATGGGCCATAGTGTGGCTTGGTATGGGCTGCGAAAAAAGGCGAAATGTCCGACTTCTTCTTCGCCGATGTCTTCGGGATGGATACGCAGGTGAACGTTTGTACTGCCGGTGAAGTAGCTGAGCAGGCGTTCGATGGCCGGGACCGTGCCGTAAGGATCATCGCTGATGCTGATGGCCAGGGTTTGTGCGGTGACATCGGCAAAGGGCAGTTGCCCGCTTGTTGTGCTGATCGTGCGGCCGCTGGAGCGTTTTTCGTAACGGGCAGTGGACAGGCTCCAGTCACGGACCACGCCGGCGGGTGTGTCCTCCAGCCATCCGAGGCGTTTGCCCGGAAAGTAGCCGTAGATCATCGTTACCAGTGGCATCAGCACATGCCACTTGGCAAACATCCGCCAGCGAAGGGCGGGTGCATAGTCGCGCCAGTAGGCGAATTGCGCTCCGACCGTCACCAGGCGCCGGATCAGGTGCCCGGACGCCCCCAGGCCCGCTGCGCAGCCGCCAAAGCTGTGGCCGACCACATCGATAGGCTGCCCGGGGAACTCACGCTGTGCGCGCTTGAGCATCGCCTCGAAATCCAGCGCTCCCCAATCGGTCCATGAGGCCTTGAGGCCTTTGAGCGATGCCGGCCGCGACTCGCCGATGCCGCGGTAGTCATAGGTGATGACGTCGAAGCCGTGATCGAACAGATAGTCGGCGAAGCGCGAGTAATGACGACAACGGACCGAGGTGGCGGCGTTGATGATAACGACCGGACGAGCGGCATCCCGGAACGGGTGTCGCCAAGTGAAACCACCGAGGACAAAGCCGTCTGCAGCGATTTCCTTGAACGGTTCGCCGGACGCAACGCGTTGCAACGGCAACTCGATTTGAGTTGGGACGAGTGAAGGCGTTTCCTGCAAATTCATCGGCGTCGGACCTTTGCGGGTAGCTGCCAACGATAGTCTTGATGCCGTTGATGAACAATCCATTGGCCTCAAGGCAGTGGTTGATCGAGCAGTCGTTCTTCAAGTGCTGCCCGTTCCCGATCCAGTTCGTTACGGAGTTCCTCTTCGCTCGGCAGGACGAGCTTGTACTTGCTGGCGAGCAGTTGTTCGCTTCCTTCCTGCATTGAGTAGCGCACCACGGATTCATCTTTTTGCGCACGGAGAATGATGCCGACGGTAGGGCTGTCTTGCGCGCTGTGTTTCAGGTCGTCGTACATGCGCAGGTACATGTCCATCTGCTCCACATCCTGATGGGTCAGTTCACCGCGCTTGATATCGAAGATGACGAAGCATTTGAGCAAGTAGTTGTAGAACACCAGATCGATGTAGAAGTCTTTGCTGTCGGTACTGATGCGTTGCTGGCGGGCTATGAACGCGAAGCCCTTGTCCAGCTCCAGCAAGAAGCCTTGCAGCTGTTCGATCAACGCCTGTTCGATCTCGCTTTCCTGAAGCTTGCCGGCATTGGGTAGGCCCAGAAACTCCAGTACCACCGGATCACGGATGAAATCCCGAGGGCTGGCCTTCATGTTTTGAATGTTGGTGGCGGCCTCCTGCTTGACACTGCTGCGATCTCGGCTCGCCAGCAGGCGTTCGTAGTACAGCGTATTGATCTGGCGTTCCAGGGCGCGGCTTGACCAGTTTTGGGTGGCTGATTCGTTCATGTACCAGAGACGGGCGCTGTCGTTGTCGACCCGAAGCAGGTGGCGGTAGTGGCTCCAGCTCAATTCGAGACGCAGTGCGTCACGAATTGGAAACGCCTGATAAAACTGGCGCATTTTTCGCAGATTGGTTTCGTCAAAGCCTTTCCCGAATTCTGCAGTAAGCCTGTTTGCCAGGGTCGACAGTAACTCTTTGCCATACCTCACCCGCCGAGCGCCTTCCTGCTCGAACTCGACGATATGTCGACCAATCTGCCAACAGGTTTGCACCTGAACGGTATCGACCGCCCGAAGCACCTTCTGACGTGCCTGATGGATCGATTTGCCAAGGTTCCCAAGCAGTGAAGCCAGATAGGGGTCGTGAATGTCGTTGGGTGTGAGGGCCGTCATGAGGTCTTCCGCAGCAGATTGGATAGCGAAGGAGAATGACAAGTGAGCACCCTTCGAAGCTGCCGGGAGTGACTGAAAAACAGGCAGGAAATGCCGGGTTCGCTGGCAGGACGCGTCGGAGGGCAGGCGAGGGCTGAGGAGCAAATGGCGTAGTACGTTTCGTACTCAGGCTAAATCAATCTAAAACCCCGCCCTGCGACTGGAAATCCAAAGAATGTAACGATTGGGTTCTGCAGAACCCGGGAGTCGTCATCATGAAGTACCTCCATTCACTCCTGTTGCCTCTCACCGCCGTCGGCGTGCTGATGTTTCCATCGATGTCGCCCGCCGCCAGCCTTGATCCAATCGACAGCACTGGCGTACAGGTGCAGCGCCAGGAGCAAAACGGCATCGCCTACCTGTCCGGCGGTATCGGCGAGGATGAGTCCAGGGCCATCCAGCAGAGCACCGGCTACAACCTGCACATGACGTTCTCTGTCGGGACGGAAAATGAATACATTCCTGACGTGAGCGTGGTCATCCAGAAAGCCCCGGGGCAAACCGTGCTGACGCTCAATAATGCCGGCCCGCTGGTTTACGTGAAGCTGCCTGCCGGTAAATACACGGTCATTGCGACGCGCAACGGCGAAACCCGGCAGGACGTTGCCGATGTTGGCAGTGGTGCAGCCCGTAACCTGGTTTTCCACTGGAATGATGCGAGTTAACGAGAGGCTCCTCAAATCGCAGGCATAAAAAAACCCTGAATCTTGCGATTCAGGGTTTTCGGTATTTGGTGCCCAGAGACGGAATCGAACCGCCGACACGGGGATTTTCAATCCCCTGCTCTACCGACTGAGCTATCTGGGCAACGGGGCGCATTAAACGGGTTTTTCAGGGGGTCGTCAAGCAAGTTTTCAAAAAAATTTTAATTATTACCGTCGCTTACGTTCCGACCCCCGATAAATCGGGGTTATTCCGACGGCGGTACGTAGCCTTCGGCCTTGGCGTAATCCTCGCCGGAGAAGTACTTGTCCATCTCGCCCTGAAGATATTTGCGATCTTCGGCGTTCATCATGTTCAGGCGTTTTTCGTTGATCAGCAGGGTCTGGTGTTTTTGCCAGTCGGCCCAGGCCTTGGCCGAGACGTGGTCAAAAATGTCCTGGCCTTTGGCGCCCGGGAAGGGAGCGCGCTCCAGGCCTGGCAATTCTTCTTTGTACTTGCGGCACATGATGGTGCGGGTCATGACGACTCTCCTGCGTTCAATACGGCGGCCGCGCGCTCGAGCAAGGTTTTGACCGGGGCGGCAAGGCCCAGGCGCGGCGGGGTGGCGAGGTTATACCAGAGCCAGTCGGCCTCGGCCACGTGATGGCCGGTCTCCTGGACCTGAACCAGCCAGGGTTCGATGGATAACTGAAAATGGCTGAAGGTGTGCACCAGGCTCGGCAATGCCTGTTGGGTGCCCAGTTCCAGCGAGTGCTGCGCTGCCAGGTGTGACAGGTCGTCGAGGTCGTCGAGTTCCGGCAGGCTCCACAAGCCGCCCCAGAGGCCCGTAGAGGGGCGACGGTAAAGCAGGATGGCGCCTTCGGTGTTGGCCAGCATCGGCATCAGCGTGCGCTTCTGCGGGATGGCCTTGCGCGGCTTGGGGATCGGGTAACGGGTTTCCAGGCCGAGCATGTGCGCTTCGCAGCCTTTTTCCAGCGGGCACAGCAGGCAGCTCGGTTTGCTGCGGGTGCAGAGCGTGGCACCGAGGTCCATCATCGCCTGGGTGTAGGCGTTGACCCGGTCGTGCGGTGTAAAGCGCTCAGCGTTGGCCCAGAGCTGTCTGGCGACCTTCGGCTCGCCCGGGTAGCCCTCTTGCGCGGTAAAGCGCGCCAGGACGCGTTTGACGTTGCCATCGAGGATCGGCGCGCGCAGGCCCATGCTGATGCTGGCAATGGCGCCGGCGGTGGACAGGCCGATCCCCGGCAGATCGGTGAGCTTTTCCACGTCCCGGGGAAATTCGCCGCCGTACTGCTCGACGACGATTTTCGCGGTCTTCTGCAAATTGCGCGCGCGGGTGTAGTAACCCAGGCCGGTCCACAGGTGCAGCACTTCGTCTTCCGGTGCCGCCGCCAGGGCTTCGACCGTTGGCAGCGAGGCCATGAAGCGGTCGAAGTAGTTCAGCACTGTGCTGACCTGGGTCTGCTGCAGCATGATTTCCGAGACCCAAACCCGATACGGGTTGATGTCCTGCTGCCAGGGCAAATCGTGACGGCCGTGGCGGTCGAACCAGTCCAGCACCGCCGTTGAAAACTGCTCGGCTCTCATCGCTTGAACAGGTCCTTGAGCGCGTCTTTCAGTTTCGGGTCGACTTTGTCGCCCCATTTTTCGTCGATTTTGTCGCTGATCCTGTCGCCAGCCAACTTGGTCGCGACCTGGCTCATGCGGTCGTTATCCAAACGGCAAGCCTTGGCGCCCAGCTCCAGCGGGCCACGGCAGCGCAGTGGCCACTCGATGCCGACAAACTTGTCGCCGACCTGACAGGCCGGGTCCGGCATGGCGCTGGTATCGCCTTCGACGATGATGCCGACGCGGTAGTCCATGCCCAGCACTCGCAGATCGATGTCACCGTCACCCTTGACGGTCATGCCCGGGATGCGCACTTTCAGGTCCGGGTTGCTGGCTACGCCGTTACGCAAGGTCAGATTGCCCTTGAGCTCCTGGAACGGGGTGTCCTTGCCGCGCGGCTCGCCGCTGAGGGTTTTGCGGTTGAGCGTGGCGATGCCTTTGCACAGCTGTTGCTCAAGGTTGGCGTTGAGCAGCACGCCATTGTTGATGACGAAGCTGGCGTTGCCGTTGAGGGTTTCGATCAGCGCCTTCTGGCTGTTGCCGTTGCCGGTCAGGTTGCTGTTGAGCGTGACCAGGCCTTTGACCGGTGGATTCTTGCCCTGGCTTTCGAGGATTTTTTCCGCCGGTACCCGGCTGATCTTCGTCTGCAGATTCAGTGCCGGCACTGGCTGGCGCACATCGAGCGTGCCGGTGGTTTCGAAGTTGCCCTCGTACAGGTCGCCGCGCAGGTTGGCCAGCGTCAGCAGGCCGCCCTGGCCGGTGGCCTTGAGCGCAGCGTTATGGATCGGCAGTTTTTGCAGGGTCAACTGGCCGAAGGTCAGGTCGGCGTCCACATCGAGCTTGCTCAAGCGTTCCACTGGCAGCAGGCGCTCGCTGCTCCACGCGTCCTTGGTCGGCGCGGGTGGCAATGGCGTGCTGCCGGCGCCGGCCATGGCATCGGCTTCGGTGCTGGCGACTTCGGCCTGACGCACTTGTGTCGCGCTATTGGCCTCGGCGGATTTCGGCGGCAGGTAACGGTCGACGTTGAAGGTGTCGGCCTTGAGCACGGCGCGCAGCGATTGCCTGGCGAAGTCTTCGACGGCGATGCGGCCGCTGAAGGTGCTGTCGTCGACTTTCAGGTTGAGGTCGTCGAGCGCCAGGCTGGTCGGTGTCGCGGCCAACCGGCTGACCAGCTCGACCTTGCTCAGGCTGCCTTCGGCCATGGCCGGGAGTTTCTGGCCGATGCTGTCGACGAATTTCGCCAGGTCGAACTGGGCAATCGAGATGCCGCCGCTGACCTGTGGGGTCTTGTCCAGATCGTTGACCTTCAGTTCACCCAGTGCCCGCAACTGGTTGGCAGAGACCTTGATGCCGGTCCACTCGGCAACGTTGGCGGCCCTGTCCAGCACCAACTGGCCCTGGGCGGAGAACGTCACGGCCTTGCCTTGCAAGGGGTCGCCGGTCACTTCCCCCGTCAGCTTCATATCCTCGAACTGATAGCGCTGCAGTGCACGTGCGATGCGCAACTCACCGTTGAGTTCGGTACGCACCCGCAGTGCAGGCTGGTTGGCTGACAGGAAAGCCGTGAGCTTGAGCGGAATGTTGACGGAGTCATGGACCGCGCCGGTGCTCAACTGAATGCTTTCGGCGCTGAAGCTCTTGCCGGTTCTTTCGTCGGTGTATTCGACCCGTGCGTTGTTCACGGTCAGGCTGTCGATGTCCAGGCGGATCGGCTGGGACGGTTTTTCCGCCGCGGCGCCGGTTTCGGGCACAGGTTCGGGAGTGGCTGGCGGGATGCCGGTCGCGTCGGTGCCGGCCGTTGCAGGCAGCTTGCCGATGTCCTCCCAGTTGCCATGACCCTGCTTGTCGCGGCTCAGGCGCAGGTTCAGGCCTTCGACGCGCACGTCGCTCATCTGCACTTCACGGCGCAGCAGCGGCAGTACGCGCACCGACAGGCCGAGCATCTGCAAGTCGGCGTACGGTTCAGTCGGTTTGACCATGGTCGCGACACTGGCGTCGTGCAACTCCAGGCCCAGCCACGGGAACAGGCTCCAGCCGATATCGCCATTGAGCGTCAGCTCGATGTGGGCTTTGTCGCGGGCAATCTGGCGAATCTCGTCTTTGTAGTCGTTGGGATCGAAGAGGTGGGTCAGGGCAAAGCCCAGCGCCACAATGATCAGCAACAGCCCGAGAAGTACCAGACCCAGGATTTTGCCGAACGCTTTCATGGGCGAGTCCTTGTAATTAGTCGAATTCAAAATTTAGCCGGGGAGTATAGCGCCCCGGAACGGACGACCGTTCGGCGATCACTCCGGCAGCACATCCAGCGGCAGTTTCAGCTTGGCGGCCAGCGCCTGCGCTTCCAGGTGCCCGGCAGGCGCCAGCAGGCGTAGCGTCATGCCCGATTGAGCGGCCATTTTTTGCGCTTCGGCCACCAGTCGCTCGGCAACACCACGGCGACGGGTAATTTTTCGCACACATATTTGTGACAAATGCCAGGCGTCTTGGTGCCTTTGCAAGCGGGCCGCGCCCAGCAGGCGATCGTTGAAGCGTCCGGCGATCAGTGTGCCGTCGCGCAAACAGTCCTCGATCAACTGCGCTTCGCCGGAAAACGGGGCGAACAACCAGTCTGGAGCGTCGCGGTAGATCTTCTGCAGATCCTGCCGATCCTGGGACGTGGCTTGGTTCAGCGGCTCGACAATGATCGGCATGGTGATTCCTGTGGGGTCATGAAGCGATGGAGGTCAGACGACGTACCAAAGGTGATGTCAGTTTGGTTTTTCTGTCACTGGCAGATGGTAACCTTTGCCCGTTCGTCCGTCCTTCTGCGACCTGTTGTCGCACAACAAGGCGCTCCACCAAAAAACGGTCATGTCTGCGTGCATAAAGGCCGGGAGCGTGGCTGGCGAACCCTACTAATAATTGGGGGAAATACAATGACCACGAGCATCACGGCGGACGGCCTCAGTGCCGACCAGCCCGCGTTCCTGTCCAAGGAGCGGATCATCGCCAGGCCCGGTTTCAACCGTTGGCTGGTGCCACCGGCCGCGCTGGCCATCCACCTGTGCATCGGCATGGCCTACGGCTTTTCGGTGTTCTGGTTGCCGCTGTCCAAGGCGCTGGGCATCACGGCGCCAGTGGCCTGCGCAGCGGACATGGGTTTTATCGCACAGGTCTTTTCGTCCCAGTGTGACTGGCCGATCTCGATGCTCGGCTGGATCTACACCCTGTTCTTCATCTTCCTGGGTTGCTCGGCCGCCATCTGGGGTGGCTGGCTGGAACATGCCGGGCCACGCAAGGCAGGGGTTGTATCGGCTCTGTGCTGGTGCGGCGGTCTGCTGATTTCGGCGCTGGGCGTGTATACCCACCAGATCTGGCTGATGTGGATCGGCTCCGGGGTCATTGGTGGTATCGGCCTGGGCCTGGGTTACATTTCACCGGTCTCGACGCTGATCAAGTGGTTCCCGGACAAGCGCGGCATGGCCACCGGCATGGCGATCATGGGCTTCGGCGGTGGTGCGATGGTCGGTGCTCCGCTGGCGGCAGCGCTGATGGGGCACTTCGCTTCGCCAACCAGCGTCGGCGTGTGGCAGAGCTTCCTGGTCATGGCCGCGATCTACTTCGTGTTCATGATCGGTGGCGCATTGTCCTACCGCGTCCCGCCAACCGGTTGGAAGCCTGAAGGCTGGACCGCCCCGGCGAAAAAAGCCTCCAACGCGATGATTACTCATCGTCATGTTCACGTGAATGTGGCCTGGAAGACGCCGCAGTTCCGTCTGGTGTGGCTGGTGCTGTGCCTGAACGTATCGGCCGGTATCGGTATCCTCGGCATGGCGTCGCCGCTGTTGCAGGAAGTGTTCGGTGGCAAGTTGTTGGGCAATGACCTGGCGTTCGGCCAACTCGACGCTTCGCAACTGGCTTCGATCGCCGCCATCGCGGCCGGTTTCACCGGTTTGCTGAGCCTGTTCAACATCGGCGGGCGTTTCTTCTGGGCTTCGTTCTCGGATTACCTGGGTCGCAAAAACACCTACTTCGTGTTCTTCGCCTTGGGCTTTGCCCTGTACGGACTGATTCCGAACCTGGGTCATCTGGGCAGCATCGCGCTATTCGTGGCGGCGTTCTGCGTCATCCTGTCGATGTATGGCGGTGGTTTCGCGACTGTTCCTGCGTATCTGGCGGACCTGTTCGGTACGCAAATGGTCGGTGCGATTCACGGTCGTCTGCTGACGGCGTGGGCGGCTGCCGGCGTGCTCGGCCCAGTGCTGGTGAACTACCTGCGTGAATATCAGCTGAGCATCGGCGTTGAGCGTGCAGCAGCGTACGACATCACGCTGTACATCCTCGCCGGCCTGCTGGTGCTGGGTTTCCTGTGCAACCTGCTGGTGCGCCCGGTGGCGGACAAGTACTTCATGACCGACGCCGAACTGGCCGCCGAACAGGCGCTGGGCCATGACAAAGGGGCTGACAGCAGCACCGTGCTGGAGTGGAAAGCCGCGCCTGGCACCAAACCGCTGGCGGTGGCGGCGTGGCTGGTGGTGGGGATTCCGTTGGCGTGGGGTGTGTGGGTGACCTTGCAGAAGACGGCGGTACTGTTTCACTAAGGTGTTCACGGGCTGACAACACCCAGTCCTGAACAAACACCCACACTGTGGGAGCGAGCTTGCTCGCGATAGCGGTCTGACAGTCGACAGAAAGGTTGAGTGTGAGGGCCCCATCGCGAGCAAGCTCGCTCCCACAGTTGTTTTGGGGTGTGCCAAATGGCTTGTATGGACATGTACATCGCCGACACCTCCGAATTCACTCCGTCAGTGATATCACCTCGCGTGTTTCTGTTTGGCGCCCGCAAGCCTATAATGGCTGCCTTTTTCGCCCAATGATTTTGCGGAGCTGGTGATGGCCGAACGTAAGGCGTCTGTCGAGCGCGACACTCTGGAAACCCAGATCAAAGCCTCGATCAACCTCGATGGCACCGGAAAGGCCCGATTCGATATCGGTGTACCTTTTCTTGAGCACATGCTGGACCAGATCGCCCGTCACGGGCTGATCGACCTGGATATTGTCAGCAAGGGCGACCTGCATATCGATGACCACCACACTGTGGAAGACGTCGGTATCACCCTCGGCCAGGCCTTCACCAAAGCCATCGGCGACAAGAAAGGCATCCGTCGCTACGGTCACGCCTACGTGCCGCTCGATGAAGCGCTGTCGCGCGTGGTGATCGATTTCTCCGGCCGTCCGGGCCTGCAGATGCATGTTCCCTACACCCGTGCCACCGTCGGTGGCTTCGATGTTGACCTGTTCCAGGAATTCTTCCAGGGCTTCGTCAACCACGCCAACGTCACTTTGCACATCGACAATCTGCGTGGGCACAACACCCACCACCAGATCGAAACCGTGTTCAAGGCTTTCGGTCGCGCCCTGCGCATGGCCGTCGAGCTCGATGACCGCATGGCCGGGCAAATGCCTTCGACCAAGGGCGTCCTGTAATGCAGACAGTCGCGGTTATCGATTACGGCATGGGCAACCTGCACTCGGTGGCCAAGGCCCTCGAGCACGTGGGTGCCGGCAAGGTACTGATCACCAGCGATGCCTCCGTGATTCGCGAAGCCGACCGGGTGGTTTTCCCCGGTGTTGGCGCCATTCGCGATTGCATGGCGGAGATCCGTCGCCTCGGCTTCGATTCGCTGGTGCGTGAAGTCAGCCAGGACCGTCCGTTCCTTGGCATCTGTGTCGGCATGCAAGCCTTGCTCGACACCAGCGAAGAGAACGACGGCGTCGACTGCATCGGCCTGTTCCCGGGCGCGGTGAAGTTCTTCGGCAAGGATCTGGTCGAGGACGGCGAGCACCTGAAAGTCCCGCACATGGGCTGGAACGAAGTGAAGCAGAAGGTCAGTCACCCGCTGTGGCACGACATTCCGGACCTGGCGCGTTTCTACTTCGTGCACAGCTACTACATCGCTGCCGCCAACGCGCGGCAGGTGGTGGGTGGCGGGCACTACGGTGTCGATTTCGCCGCGGCGCTGGCCGAAGGCTCGCGTTTCGCCGTGCAGTTCCACCCGGAGAAAAGCCATACCCATGGCCTGCAGTTGCTGCAGAACTTCGCTGCGTGGGACGGTCGCTGGTAAATGGCCGTCAAGAAGAAGCCGCCGATTCTGACCCTCACTCCCGAGCAGGAGAGCGAGGCCAATCGCAAGATCAAGCGTTTCATGGAAGACCGCTTCGAACTCGACCTCGGCTCGTTCGAGGCGGCGGAGATTCTTGAGCTGTTTACCCGTGAAATTGCTCCGCACTATTACAACAGGGCGATTTTCGATGTGCAGGCGCACCTCAAAGAGAGGTTCGAAAGCATCGAAAGCGACCTGTGGGCGCTCGAGAAAAACTGATTTCCGAGCCAAGCTGAACATTCAAATTTGAAGGTTTGCCAGATGCTGATTATTCCCGCTATCGATCTTAAAGACGGTGCCTGTGTTCGTCTGCGCCAGGGCCGCATGGAAGATTCCACAGTGTTCTCCGATGACCCGGTGAGCATGGCTGCCAAGTGGGTGGAGGGCGGTTGCCGCCGTCTGCATCTGGTCGACCTGAACGGCGCCTTCGAAGGCCAGCCGGTCAACGGCGAAGTGGTCACCGCCATCGCCAAACGCTACCCGAACCTGCCGATCCAGATCGGTGGTGGTATCCGCTCCCTGGAAACCATCGAGCACTACGTGAAAGCGGGCGTCAGCTACGTGATCATCGGCACCAAGGCCGTGAAAGATCCGGCCTTCGTTGCCGAAGCCTGCCGCGCATTCCCGGGCAAGGTGATTGTCGGCCTGGACGCCAAAGACGGCTTCGTCGCCACCGACGGCTGGGCTGAAATCAGCACCATTCAGGTGATCGACCTGGCCAAGCAATTCGAAGCCGACGGCGTTTCCGCGATCGTTTATACCGACATCGCCAAAGACGGCATGATGCAGGGCTGCAACGTACCGTTCACCGCGGCACTGGCTGCCGCCACTTCGATTCCGGTGATCGCTTCCGGCGGTATCCACAACCTGGGCGACATCAAGACCCTGCTCGACGCCAAGGCGCCGGGCATCATCGGCGCCATTACCGGCCGTGCGATTTACGAAGGCACCCTCGATGTCGCAGAAGCGCAAGCTTTCTGCGATTCGTACAAAGGCTGAGGACTGATCATGGCGCTGGCCAAACGCATCATCCCTTGCCTGGACGTGGACAACGGCCGGGTGGTCAAGGGTGTGAAATTCGAAAACATCCGCGACGCCGGCGACCCGGTGGAAATCGCCCGTCGCTATGACGAGCAGGGCGCCGACGAGATTACCTTTCTCGACATCACTGCCAGCGTCGATGGCCGCGACACCACGCTGCACACCGTCGAGCGCATGGCCAGCCAGGTGTTCATCCCGCTGACCGTGGGCGGTGGCGTACGCACCGTGCAGGACATCCGCAACCTGCTCAATGCCGGCGCGGACAAGGTTTCGATCAACACCGCAGCGGTGTTCAACCCTGAGTTCGTCGGCGAAGCCGCGCAGCATTTCGGTTCGCAATGCATCGTGGTCGCGATCGACGCGAAGAAGGTTTCGGGACCTGGCGAAACCCCGCGCTGGGAAATCTTCACCCATGGCGGTCGCAAGCCAACCGGTCTCGACGCTGTCGAATGGGCAAAGAAAATGGAAGGCCTGGGCGCCGGTGAGATCCTGCTGACCAGCATGGACCAGGACGGCATGAAAAACGGTTTCGACCTGGGTGTCACCCGCGCCATCAGCGATGCGCTGGGCATTCCGGTGATCGCTTCCGGTGGCGTCGGCAACCTGCAACACCTGGCCGATGGCATTATCGAAGGTCACGCCAGCGCGGTTCTGGCGGCGAGTATTTTCCACTTCGGCGAATACACCGTGCAGGAAGCCAAGGCTTATATGGCCCATCGCGGAATTGTGATGCGCTGAACAAACCAGTGCAGGCCAGTGGACATCATGGCGTGCCCAAGGCACTCTTGGGTACGCCATGGATTTCGGTAGCCAGACATGCTTAAACGCTTTCTTCTCGTCCTTGCCAGCGCTTCTCTGTTGTTCATCAGCGGAGCACACGCAAAAGACAGCCCCGATGCCGACATGGTGTTGCTGACTGAAAACTTCCCGCCCTACAACATGGCGAAGAATGGCAAGAACTTCGCTCAGGACGAGAACATCGACGGCATCGCCACCGATATCGTCCGCGAGGTTTTCAAGCGCGCCAACATTACATACAGCCTGACGCTGCGTTTCCCTTGGGAGCGAATCTACAAGCTCACCCTGGAAAAACCCGGCTATGGCGTGTTCGTCATGGCGCGGTTACCGGATCGCGAGAAGCTGTTCAAATGGGTCGGCCCAATCGGCCCGGATGACTGGATCATGCTGGCCAAGGCTGACAGCAAGATCACCCTCGAAACCTTGAATGATGCGCGCAAGTACAAGATCGGCGCCTACAAGGGCGACGCGATTGCCGAGACGCTGGCCAAGCAGGGGCTCAATCCGATTGTTGTACTGCGCGATCAGGACAACGCGAAAAAACTGGTCAACGGGCAGATCGACCTGTGGGCCACCGGTGACCCGGCCGGGCGCTATCTGGCGCGTCAGGAAGGGGTCAACGGGTTGAAAACCGTACTGCGTTTCAACAGTGCCGAACTGTACCTGGCACTGAACAAGGACGTGCCGGACGAGACGGTGGCCAGGCTCCAGGCGGCGCTGGATCAGATGCGCAAGGAAGGCAAGGTCGACGAGATCATGGCGCGGTATCTATAGGATTCAACACCAACCCTTCAGTCATGCCCGGACCACTGTGGGAGCGAGCTTGCTCGCGATGGCGTCGTGTCAGTCGACAACATTGGTGAAGGACAGATCGCTATCGCGAGCAAGCTCGCTCCCACAGGGGGCGCTGTGTAGCTCTAGCGGTACACCCCATCCTTCCCATGCGCCGCAGTCGCCCGATTACCGCGCACACTGATCATCTGCCTGATATCAATCCACTCAATTCCCTGAGCCTTCAGCTTCGGCAATTCCCGCTCCAGCACCGCGAGTGTCTGTGGATACGGATGCCCGATCATCACCGCCGAACCCTGCTTGTGCGCGAGGTTGATCGCTGTCTGCAACTGGCTGAAGATCGCGGCTTCGGTTCGTTCATCGTCGAGAAACACATCCCGCGAAACGCTGGCCAGACCGATCTTCTGCGCTTCGGCCGCGGCCACGGTCCGGGCGCTGGTGCGGCTGTCGACGAAGAATTTGTGCCGTTGTTGCAAATCTGCCATCAACCAAGCCATGGCCGCGGGTTGTGCGGTCATGCGGCTGCCCATGTGATTGTTGATGCCGCTGGTGTAGGGAACCATTTTGAACGCGGCGCTCAGGCGCTTTTCCAGCTCATCGACAGGCAATTCGGGATGCCAGGCGAACGGTCCGGTGGCCGGATCCATGGGCATGTGCAGAATGACGATCTTGCCCGCGCGATGGGCTTCGCGGGCGAATTCGGTGGCGTGAGGCGTGTCGGGCATGATTGCCGTGGTCACCGGGCCGGGCAGGGCCAGCACGCGGCGATCCCGGGGCAGGTTCTGCCCCAGGTCATCGATGATCAGGGTCAGGTAGGCTTTTTGCGGGGTGGTCGGGGCGGGTGTTGCGTGAACAACACCCGCCAGACAGCAAAGCAGACCGAGAATGTACCGCAGGCGCATCCTCAACGGCCGGACGTGATGCTCAGCCCTTTGAGCAGGCTCAGGGCCTGGGCCAGTTGGTAATCATCGTCCTGTGGCATCGGCTTGGCCTTGCTGGAGCCGGTCGGTTTGTCCGCACCGCCGTTGCCGTTGCCCAGGTGACCCTGCAAGTCGGCTTCCTTGAAGTAGTCGTTGTCCTGCTCGCTGGTGATCTTGGCCTTGCGCACTTCGATGTCCGGGACGATGCCCTGGGCCTGGATGGAACGGCCATTCGGCGTGTAGTACAGCGCCGTGGTGATCTTCAATGCACGATCATTGTTCAGCGGCAGCACGGTTTGCACCGAGCCCTTGCCGAAACTGGTGGTGCCCATCACCACGGCGCGTTTCTGGTCCTGCAGGGCGCCAGCGACAATTTCCGATGCCGAGGCGCTGCCGCCGTTGATCAGCACGACCATTGGCACGGCTTCGCTTTCGTCCTTGCCGGTGGCAGAGAAACGCAGCTCGGAGTTGGCGATGCGGCCCTTGGTGTAGACGATCAGGCCCTTGGTGATGAAGTGGTCGACCACTTCCACCGCCGCCTGCAATACGCCACCCGGGTTGTTGCGCAGGTCGAGGATGATGCCGTTGAGCTTCTTGCCGTTCTCCTTGCGCAGCTTGGCCAGCGCCTTGGAAACCTCTTCACCGGTCTTGACCTGGAACTGGGTGATGCGGATGTAGCCGTAGCCCGATTCCAGCAGCTGGCTCTTCACGCTCTTGACCTGGATGACGGCGCGGGACAGGGTCACGTCGAACGGGGTGCCGCCGTCGCGCACCAGGGTCAGGGTGATTTTCTGGCCGATCTTGCCGCGCATCTTGTCGACGGCTTCGGTCATGCTCTGGCCGCGGGTGGGCTGGCCGTTGATCTTGACGATGAAGTCGCCGGCCTGAATGCCGGCCTTGGAAGCCGGGGTGTCGTCAATCGGCGACACCACTTTGATGAAGCCGTCTTCGGCGCCGACTTCAATGCCCAGGCCACCGAATTCACCGCTGGTGCTTTCCTGCAACTCGGCGAAATCTTCAGGGCCGAGGTAAGCCGAATGCGGGTCGAGGTTGCTGAGCATGCCCTTGATGGCGTTTTCCAGCAGGGTCTTGTCGTCCACCGGTTCGACATAAGCGGCCTTGATCCGGTCCATCACCTCGGCAAAGGTGCGCAACTCATCCAGCGGCAGTGGCGCCTTGGTGGTCGCAGCAGTACCCGCAGGCGCAACCGCCGGGGCCGGTTGAGCGGCAAACGCCAGAGGCGCGCCGATCACCAGGGCGATCGTCAGGGCCAGCGAGGTAAGGCGGGACAAATGCAGCATGTCTAACAAACTCCTGAATTAGGTAACGCGCTTATCCTTGCGCGCGGCACCATTGCGCCGGATCACTCGGGTGACCCTGCTGACGAATAGCAAAATACAGCGCTGGCGTGTCCTGCCCGCCACTGTTGCCGACAGTGGAGATGGACTCACCGGCTTTAACCACATCACCCGCAGACTTGAGCAGCGTCTGGTTGTGACCATAAAGACTCAAAAAACCGTTGCCGTGGTCGAGGATCACCAACAACCCGGCGCCTCGCAGCCAGTCGGCAAACACTACGCGACCACCATGCACCGCATGCACGGTGCTGCCGGCAGACGCGCCGATCATCACGCCATCCCACTTGGTCCGGGCATCGTCGCCACGGCTTTCACCGTAGCGTGCCAGCAGTCGACCATCGACAGGCCAGGGAAGTTTGCCGCGGGTTGACGCAAACGGACCACCAAAGGTCTCGCCGGAACTGGAAACCAGTGCGCCGGGAGTCGACTTGACCGGTTTGCGTGGGGCGTCATCGCTGGCATCTGCCTGCGCCTGGGCCTCACGTAAACGCTTTTTTTCGGCTTCCTGCTGGGCAATCAGCGCTTTTTGTCGCGCTTCTTCTGCCTCACGGGCCTGGCGGGCCAGGGTTTCTTCAATAGTTTTAAGGACTTTAGACAGGTCTGCCTGATCCTGCTCGCGCGCCGCCAGTTTCTGATCGCGAGCCTTTACGTCGTCATTGAGCTTGGCCAGGACTTGCTGGCGCTCCTTGCGGACTTTTTCGAGCTCGTCACGCTGGGTGTCGAGGCTGCTTTGCTGCACCAGCAGTTGCGCCTGCTGCATGGCGATGTCTTTCTCGACATTGGACAGTTGGCGCAGGGTTTCGTTGAAACTCTTCAACTGCTCCAGGCGAGCCTGGCTCAGGTAGTCGTAATAGGTGAGGGTACGGGCGAATCTTTCCGGATTCTGCTGGTTGAGCAGCAGCTTGAGGTATTCCTGGCGACCGTTCTGGTAGGCCGCCCGGGCCTGAATGGCAATCAGTCGTTGCTGTTCAATGCGCGCGCTCTGGAGTTTTTTTTTCTCCGCATCGAGTCGCTGCAGCTCGGCTTCGCTTTTCTTCAGCTCTTTTTGCAGGGCATCGACCTGCTTCTCGAGCTTGCCCATTTCGGTTTCGGTGCCCTTGAGTTCTTTCTGCACGCCGGACTTTTCTTCCTGCAGCTTGCCCAGCAGCTTCTTCAGCTCGGCAATGTCCTGACGCGTGGCGTCCAACTGTTGTTGGGTGTTTGCGCGCTCGTCAGCAAAGGCCGGTTGGAGCAGGCAAGTCAGAGCTAGGGCTATCAGGACGCGAAGCATAGGGGCGGGCGGCACCAGGGAAAGGGACGGCCTAGTATGCCCGCCATGGGCGGCAAAAAAAATGCCCATTTCTGACTGTGTGATGACTGGAGCAAGCGACAGACTGAATTCCATTTCAAAAACTCCAAAAACCACTGTGGGAGCGAGCTTGCTCGCGATGGCGTCCGATCATTCAACATAGATGTTGGCTGTCAGATTGCTATCGCGAGCAAGCTCGCTCCCACAGATTTTGTGGCGTTTTGGAAATCCGATCAGACCAGAATCGAAGTCCCGGTCATTTCCGCCGGCTGTTCAAGCCCCAGCAGCTTCAGCATGGTCGGTGCCACGTCCGCCAGCACGCCGCCTTCGCGGACCTTCAGGTCGCGCTTGCCGACATAGATGAACGGCACCGGCTCGGTGGTGTGCGCAGTGTGCGCCTGGCCGGTGGTTGCATCGGACATTTGCTCGACGTTGCCATGGTCAGCGGTGATCAAGGCTTCGCCGCCGACTTTTTCCAGGGCATCGACGATGCGGCCCACGCACAGGTCAAGGCATTCAACAGCCTTGACCGCCGCTTCGAACACGCCGCTGTGGCCGACCATGTCGCCGTTGGCGTAGTTGACCACGATCACGTCGTAGCGCTGGTTTTCGATGGCGTCGACGATGCGGTCGGTAACTTCCGGTGCGCTCATTTCCGGCTGCAAGTCATAGGTGGCGACTTTCGGCGACGGAATCAGGATGCGTTCTTCGCCCGGGAACGGTTCTTCGCGGCCGCCGGAGAAAAAGAAGGTCACGTGGGCATATTTTTCGGTTTCGGCGATGCGCAGCTGGGTCTTGCCGTTTTTCGCCAGGTAGTCGCCCAGCACGTTTTCCAGGCTGCCGGCAGCGAAAGCCGACGGGGCAGGAATGCTGGTGGCGTATTGGGTCAGCATGACGAAACCGGCCAGTTTCGGCTGGCGGGCACGCTCGAACTCACTGAAATTGTCTTCGACGAACACGCGAGTCAGTTCGCGGGCGCGGTCGGCTCGGAAGTTCATGAACACCACGGCATCGCCGTCTTCGACTTTTACCGGCTCGCCGATGGAGGTGGCTTTGACGAATTCGTCGCTCTCGCCGCGCTCGTAGGCTGCTTGCAGGCCTTCCTGGGCGGTGGCGGCGTTGAATTCGCCCTGGCCATCGACAATCAGGTTGTAGGCCTGGGAGACACGGTCCCAACGGTTGTCGCGGTCCATGGCGTAGTAACGGCCGATCAGGCTGGCGATCCGGCCTTTGCCCAGGGCCTGGAAGGTCGCGTCGAGCAGTTCGATCGAGGATTGCGCGCTTTTCGGCGGCGTGTCGCGACCGTCGAGGAAGGCGTGCAGGTAGATGTTTTGAGCGCCGCGCTTGAAGGCCAGTTCGGCCATGGCGACCAGGTGGTCCTGGTGGCTGTGCACGCCGCCATCGGACAGCAGGCCCATGAAATGCACGGCTTTGCCGGCGGCGACGGCTTTGTCCACGGCTGCGCAGATGGTCGGGTTCTCGAAGAACTCGCCGTCGCGGATCGATTTGGTGACGCGAGTGAAGTCCTGGTACACCACGCGACCGGCGCCGAGGTTCATGTGACCGACTTCGGAGTTGCCCATCTGGCCATCCGGAAGACCGACGTCCATGCCGCTGCCCGAGATCAGGCCGTTCGGCACGGTGGCCCACAAGCGGTCCAGTACAGGCTTCTTCGCCGCGAAAATGGCGTTGGATTCGGGGTTGTCGCTGTGACCGAAGCCGTCGAGAATCATCAGGACCAAAGGTTTAGGCGTGGTAGTCATGGAATTCGCTCTGGCTCAAGTAAAAAGGGGCGATGGAAAAGGGAGTCGCAGTTTAAAGCGAAGTTCCGGCCGCGTCACCGCCGGACGGGGTTTGGCCCACCATAGTGGCTGTGTATACTGGCCGACATTTTAACGCCCTGGAACCTCCTTCGATGGTTGCTAACCTGATTCAATTTGCCACTAACCACTACATTCTCGTCGGTATCTTCGTCGTACTGCTGGCGTTGCTGATTGCCTATCAAATGCAGGGCGGCGGCCGTAGCCTGAGCACTGGCGAACTGACCGGCCTGGTCAACAAGGACGCCGGCGTGGTGATCGACATTCGTCCAACCAAGGATTTCGCCGCCGGTCACATTGTCGGCGCGCTGAACATTCCCCAGGACAAACTGATCGCCCGCGTTGGCGAACTGGAAAAGCACAAGGCCAAGACCATCATCCTGGTCGATGCCATGGGCCAGACCGCCGGCACTCACGCTCGTGAATTGGTGAAATCCGGTTTCACCGCCGCCAAGCTGTCCGGCGGTATCTCCAGCTGGAAAGCCGACAATCTGCCGCTGGTGAAGTGATATGAGCAACGTCGTCGTCTATTCCAGCGATTACTGCCCTTACTGCTCGCGAGCCAAATACCTGCTCGAGAACAAAGGCGTGGCCTTCGAAGAGATCAAGGTCGATGGCAAGCCGCAGGTGCGCGCTGCGATGGCCCAGAAGGCCGGACGTACGTCCGTGCCGCAAATCTGGATCGGCAGCACCCACGTGGGCGGTTGTGATGATTTGTTCGCCCTGGAGCGCGCCGGCAAGCTCGACGCGCTGCTCAGGGCCTGACGGCAATACCCCAAACAAGCAAACCTAAAAGAACCCTGGATCAAGAAGGATCTGCGATGACTGACCAACAGAACACTGCTGCGAACGAAGAAGAAACTGCACCGCAATTCTCCTTGCAGCGCATTTATGTGCGTGACCTGTCCTTCGAAGCTCCGAAAAGCCCGGCGATCTTCCGCCAGCAGTGGGAGCCGAGTGTCGCCCTGGATCTGAACACCCGTCAAAAGGCACTGGAATCCGACTTCCACGAAGTCGTGCTGACCCTTTCGGTTACCGTGAAAAACGGTGACGAAGTGGCGTTCATCGCTGAAGTGCAACAGGCCGGTATCTTCCTGATCAAGAACCTGGACGATGCTTCGATGAGCCACACCCTGGGTGCGTTCTGCCCGAACATCCTGTTCCCGTATGCTCGCGAAACCCTGGACAGCCTGGTGACCCGCGGTTCGTTCCCGGCACTGATGCTGGCTCCGGTGAACTTCGATGCGCTGTACGCGCAAGAGCTGCAACGCATGCAGGCTGCCGGCGAGACTCCGACCGTTCAGTAAGCATTTCTGAGCGTCGAAGCAAGTCCAATGTGGGAGCGGGCTTGCTCGCGAAAGCGGTTTTTCAGTCAACATTCATGTTGAAGCTGATGACCCTTTCGCGAGCAAGCCCGCTCCCACATTTGCTATGCGGTGTTATTTGAAGTCGTTCTGGCGCCAGGCTTCGTAAACCGCGACGGCCACCGTATTCGACAGGTTCAGGCTGCGGCAGCCCTCGCGCATCGGCAGGCGCAGGCGTTGCTCAGGGGGCAGGGTGTCCAGCACCTCGGCGGGCAAACCCCGGCTTTCCGGGCCGAACAGGAACGCATCGCCTGGGGCGAAGCTGGCATCGTGGAATGGCCGCGAGCCCTTGGTGGTGAAGGCGAACAGCCGTGGATGACCGAGGCTTTCCAGGCAGCTGGCGAGGTCGGCGTGACGTTGCAAGGTGGCATACTCGTGGTAGTCGAGGCCGGCGCGGCGCAGGCGCTTGTCGTCCATCTCGAAGCCCAGCGGCTCGATCAAATGCAGGTGGCAGCCACTGTTGGCGCACAGCCTGATAACGTTGCCGGTATTCGGCGGAATTTCTGGTTGGAAAAGGATGACGTGAAACATGCACGGCTCCGAAGGTAAAGATGACGCGCATTCTACGCCGCAAGCAGACGTGCGTTCGAAACTATTCCTGCGGGTGATGGGCTCGCTGGCGATTGTCGGGATGATGATCGGCTTGATGATCGGTCGCCTGACCACGCCAGACCCGAGTCAGTTGCAGCAGGTTGAGGTGACGGGCGACGGGCTGGTGGTGTGGTTCAACAACGAACCCAAGGTCCATGGCGAAATCGTCGACGGCAGTGTCGCGCTGCTGTTTGGCGCCGAGGGCCAGGCGCAGAAAGGCCAGCTCAAGCTTGGCGGCAAGGATGTGAACTGGCGGGTACGTTTGAGTGATGGAGGGTTGCTGCTGACGCTGGTGGCGGCCCGGCCGTTGCTGGGCGAGTGGGCCGGTAGCGAGGTCGATGACCGCTGGCGGCTGGAGATCCATCTCCGGGAGCAATAAAAGAGGGAATCCCCGGCCTGCCTGTACCAAGGTTCCCGAAACGGGAGGCTCGTCGCGAGTGCGGTGTGAGCCTGGTGTAAAGAAGGAACCCCTGACCTGCCTGTATCAAGGGCCCCAAAACGGCTGGGCTCGTCGCGGCTGCGGTGTGAGCCCGGTGTAAAGAGGGGAATCCCCGGCCTGCCTGTACCAAGGTCCCCGAAACCGGGTCGGTGATCGGAATCACTTGAAAGGGTTATTGCAGGGGGCGTGCCAGGTTTTCATATGTGGTAACAGAAAATTCTGAAGTAATACTCAAGGCCCCGTAATTCGGGGCTTTGGTGTTTTTTGGGGGGAGTTTTGCGGCAGATGGAGGCGGTGTTTCGATTTAGCTTTCGTGCGCGATTGCGGTTCACGGTGCATTCAGTCGGTGCATTGATGGCTCTAAAAGCATCGCGAGCAAGCTCGCTCCCACAGGGTTCAATGGTGTCTACACAATAGTGAAAACGCCGAAAAACCACTGTGGGAGCGAGCTTGCTCGCGATTGGGCCAACGATCAGCGAATAACTAAAGGCTGTTTAACCCTCATCCCCCTCATCATCATCCCCACCATCCACCTTCATCCCCAATTCCTTGATCTTGCGCGTCAGGGTGTTACGCCCCCAACCCAGCAAAACGGCGGCATCGCGGCGGCGACCGGCGGTGTGTTTGAGGGCGGTCTCGATCATGATCCGCTCGAAGGCCGGCACAGCGCTGTCGAGCAGGCTCGATTGACCACGGGCCAACGCCTGGTCTGCCCATTGGCGCAGGGCTTGCTCCCAGTTGGTGACCGGTGCCGAATCCTGCGGCAGGCTCAGCAACTCCGGCGGCAGGTCGCCGATGTGCACTTCGCGACCCGAAGCCATCACCGTAATCCAGCGACAGGTGTTCTCCAGTTGGCGCACGTTGCCCGGCCACGGCAGGTTCTTGAGGTATTCCTCGGTTTCGTTTTTCAGCAACTTGGGCTCGACTGCCAGCTCCTGGGCTGCGCGGCTGAGGAAGTGCTTGGCCAGGGTCGGGATGTCTTCGCGACGATCCGACAGGCGCGGGATATGGATGCGGATCACGTTGAGGCGATGAAACAAGTCCTCACGGAATTTCCCGGCATGCACCAGGGTTTCCAGGTTCTGGTGAGTCGCGGCGATGATGCGCACATCGACCTTCACTGGTACATGACCGCCGACGCGGTAAAATTCGCCATCGGCCAGCACCCGCAGCAAGCGGGTCTGGGTGTCGGCGGGCATGTCGCCGATTTCATCGAGGAACAGCGTGCCGCCGTCCGCCTGTTCAAAACGCCCGCGACGCAGGTTGGCCGCGCCCGTGAACGCGCCTTTCTCGTGGCCGAACAGTTCGGATTCCATCAGGTCTTTGGGGATCGCCGCCATGTTCAGCGCGATGAACGGCGAAGCGGCGCGCGGGCTGTGACGGTGCAGGGCGTGGGCCACCAGCTCTTTACCGGTACCGGATTCGCCATTGATCAGCACGGTGATGTTGGAATGGCTCAGGCGGCCGATGGCGCGGAACACCTCCTGCATCGCCGGCGCCTCGCCGATGATTTCCGGGGTGCGGGTCAATGTCGGGACGACTTCCAGGCCTTGCTGCTCCTGGGCGTGCTGGTTGGCGCGCTTGACCAGGGAAACCGCTTCGTCGACATCGAACGGCTTGGGCAGGTATTCGAAGGCGCCGCCCTGATAGGACGCGACAGCGCTGTCCAGATCGGAGTGAGCGGTCATGATGATGACCGGCAGCCGTGGATGCTGTTCGCGAATCCGCGCCAGAAGGTCCAGGCCGCTGGCGCCGGGCATGCGGATGTCGGAAATGATCACGTCCGGTTGCTGGCGTGCCAGGCGGCTCATCACGCCATCGGCGCTGTCGAAGCTTTGCGTGGTCATGCCTTCCTGTTGCAAGGCTTTTTCCAGGACCCAACGGATAGAACGGTCGTCATCGACGATCCACACGGTTTCACTACGGCTCATGTCGATGGGGCTCCTTGTTCCAGTGGCAGAAAGATCGAGAAGGTGGTGTGGCCGGGGTGGCTGTCACATTCGATCAGGCCCTGGTGCTGGCTGATGATGTTCTGGGTAATGGCCAGGCCGAGCCCGGTACCGTCCGGGCGACCGCTGACCATGGGAAAGAAGATGGTTTCCTGAAGTTCCGCGGGGATGCCCGGACCGTTGTCGATGATCTCGATCTTGGTCACCAGGCGATGGCGCACATGGCCGATGGTGAACTGGCGCATGGTACGGGTGCGCAGGCTGATTCGGCCCAGGCGCAGCTCGTTCTGGCTGCTGATGGCCTGCATCGCGTTGCGCACGATGTTCAGTACGGCCTGAATCATCTGTTCGCGGTCGATCAAAACGTCGGGAATGCTAGGGTCGTAGTCGCGCACCAGCGTGATGCAACCCTGGCTTTCGGCTTCCACCAGATGGCAGACGCGCTCCAGCACTTCGTGGACATTGCACAGGGCCAGTGACGGCAGCTTGTTGGAGCCGAGCATGCGATCGACCAGGTTACGCAGGCGGTCGGCTTCTTCGATGATGACGTTGGTGTAGTCGCGCAGGCTTTCTTCCGGCAGTTCCCGGGCCAGCAACTGCGCCGCGCCACGAATCCCGCCCAAGGGGTTCTTGATTTCATGGGCAAGCCCGCGCACCAGCATCTTGCTGGTCTCCTGCTTGGAAAGCTGTGCTTCTTCCTTGGTGATCCGCAACAAGCGGTCGCGAGGGTGGACTTCAAGCAGCAGCATCGTGTCGCCATTGCTCAGAATCGGCGTTACCGCGTAGTCGACGGTCAGGGTCTGACCGGTGAGGGCGGTCAGCATGGCTTCGCGCTTGGTGAACGGGTGGGCCTGTTCGACAGCCTGGCGCAAGGAGTTCAGCGCTTCGGTCGATTCGGTAAACAACTCGCTGATGAACTGTCCATGGCTGCGCTGGCCGCTGATGGCCAGCAGCATCTCCGCCGCCGGATTCATGTACTCGAGGCGCAGTTCGGCATCGAGCAGAATGGTGGCGGTGGTGAGGTTGTCGAGTAGCAAACGGTGGAGTGCGTCGCTAATGGTCATCGGGACCTCTTTTGGGGCGGAGCATGCGCAAGAAACAAGTGTTGGTAATTAGAAGTTGCAAAAAGTAAACCAAGGCTCCGAAAAGAAGCGCCAAAGGCCTGAAACGGGCGTTCGACGCTCGCTTGCGTAGCGTTCTGCCAGCTTTCGCGGGTAATTTCGAACCAAAATGGGTTGGAATCTGAGTACGGTGCAAGTAGTTGCACCAATATAGTGCGCAAACCTGAATGAGGTTAGAAAAGTCGCAGGAATGGGGTTTTTCGTGCCGACATGAGCAGTGCAATGAAGCCGGCAATCAGCAGCCAGGCCTTCAGCGCGTGTGCACTCGTTGCAAGGTGAAGGTTGCGGTGGGGCTCTGCTGCACAACGTTTTCGCCATCGATCACTTGCACGGCGAGGCGATGCTCGCCGCGATCGATATTCACCAGTTGCAGGATCGGCACATTGACTGGCTGGCCGTAGGGCTGGCCGTCCAGCAGCAGGCGCAACCGGTGGGGGCTTTGCAGGCGCGGCTTGATCAGTACGTTTATCGTGAAGGTTCCATTGTTGGCGCGCAGGGCTTCGGTATTGGGCAGGCCGGTCAGCTCCAGTACTTCATAGGGCTTTTGGGGTTGCTCATTTCGGGTGGTTTCAGCAACAGGCGCGGCTTCGCCGGGAGTCTGGCGCTCAATGCTGTTGAGGGGCGGCAGGTGGACCGGTTGGACGCTGACGCCGTCAGGCGGTTGATTGCTGTACGCAGTGGCGCCGTTGGCGTCTGTGTATTTGTAGATCTGCGCCATGGCGGGCAGGGCGATCAGCAGCAGGATGAACAGAAAACCACGACCCATGGAATCTACCGGAAGCGAAAGCGTTGGGTTGCAGCATAGGTCAGGCCGGGCGGTTATCCCAAGCCATTAACATCTAGGCATGATTTGCCGAGGCCGCCTGAACACAGAAAACCCCTTGTGGGAGCGGGCTTGCTCGCGAAGACGTCAGTACACACAACATCCTGTTATCAGACAGACCGCTTTCGCGGGCAAGCCCGCTCCCACAGGGATGTGCGTCAGCCGTTGAATCGCTGGCAATAAAAGAGGCCTCCCGAAGGAGGCCTCTTTTTTGTCACGCCGCGTGCCGCAGCGCTACCGGATCAGCAGCTGTAGTACAGCTCGTATTCCAGTGGGTGTACGAAGGTACGTACCTTGATTTCTTCTTCGCTTTTCAGGGCGATGTAAGCGTCGATGAAGTCGTCGCTGAAAACGCCGCCTTTGGTCAGGAACGCACGACCTTTGTCCAGCTCTTCCAGGGCTTCTTTCAGGCTGCCGCAAACTTGTGGAATCTCTTTCGCCTCTTCAGGCGGCAGGTCGTACAGGTTTTTGTCAGCAGCGTCGCCAGGGTGGATCTTGTTCTGGATGCCGTCCAGGCCAGCCATCAACAGTGCGGCGAAGCACAGGTACGGGTTGGCAGCCGGATCCGGGAAGCGTGCTTCGATACGGCGGGCTTTCGGGCTCGACACGTAAGGAATGCGGATCGAAGCGGAACGGTTGCGAGCCGAATAGGCCAGCATCACTGGCGCTTCGAAGCCTGGAACCAGACGCTTGTAGGAGTTGGTCGCCGGGTTGGTGAAGCCGTTCAGGGCCTTACCGTGCTTGATGATGCCACCGATGAAGTACAGAGCGGTGTCCGACAGGCCGGCATAGCCTTCGCCTGCGAAGGTGTTCTTGCCATCTTTCCAGATGGACATGTGCACGTGCATGCCCGAGCCGTTGTCGCCGTACAGAGGCTTAGGCATGAAGGTCGCGGTGCGGCCGTAGGCATCGGCAACGTTGTGCACGACGTACTTCAGGGTTTGGGTTTCGTCGGCTTTCTTCACCAGGGTGTTGAACTTGACGCCGATTTCGTTCTGGCCGGCAGTTGCCACTTCGTGGTGGTGAACTTCGACGGTCAGGCCCATTTCTTCCAGTGCGTTGCACATGGAGGTACGGATTTCGTGGTCGTGGTCGAACGGTGGAACCGGGAAGTAGCCGCCTTTGACGCCTGGACGGTGGCCCTTGTTGCCGCCTTCGATGTCCTGGTCGGACATCCAGGAACCTTGTTCGGAGTAGATCTTGAACATGGAACCGGAAATGTCGGACTTGAACTTCACCTGGTCAAAGATGAAGAACTCTGGCTCTGGACCGGCGAACACGGTGTCACCGATACCGGTGGCTTTCAGGTGCTCTTCGGCGCGCTTGGCGATCGCACGTGGGTCACGGTCGTAGCCTTGCATGCTCGAAGGCTCGATGATGTCGCAGACCAGGATCAGGGTCGGTTCTTCGGTGAACGGGTCCAGAACGGCGGTGGAGTCGTCCGGCATCAGGATCATGTCGGAGGCTTCGATGCCTTTCCAGCCAGCGATGGAGGAGCCGTCGAACATTTTGCCGACTTCGAAGAAGTCGTCATCCAGCGCATCGCGAGCCGGCATGGTCACGTGGTGCTGAGTGCCTTTGGTGTCCGTGAAGCGCAGATCAATCCATTTGACGTCATGATCTTTGATGAGTTGAACCGACTTCGACATAGTGTCCTCCGGGTGGCTTCGGGCTAGTAGTGGATGCCCTTAAATGTGGGTGATGCCGGCGCGAATACTCTGCCAAGGCAACCTGCCTCACAAGGGAGCAAATTGCATGCCAGTGCCCCAGCATGGGTTTTTTGCCCCAATTTCACGCCTGTCAGGCGGAAAAGCACCCTAAAGCTAAAAATACCGCCCTACAATGTGGCGTTCATTTCAATAAATGACCCGTTTTGGTGCGTGCAAAACCTTCTGCACATTAACTGGTTAAACCTTGAGCAATTTCCGCTATAATCCGCGCCCCCCTTTTTCGGCAGGCCCTGCGCGCGCTGTTTCCATGAAATTAATCGTAAAAGTCTTCCCCGAGATCACCATCAAGAGCCGCCCGGTACGGATGCGTTTCATCCGCCAATTGGCCAAGAACATCCGTGCCGTGCTCCGCGATCTGGACCCGGCCGTGGTGGTGAACGGCGTGTGGGACAACCTCGAGCTGGAAACCCGTGTCAGCGACCCCAAGGCCCTGAAGGAGATGGGCGAGCGCCTGAGCTGCATGCCGGGCGTCGCGCACTTCCTGCAAATCGATGAGTACCCGCTGGGTGATTTCGACGACATCGTTGAAAAGTGCAAGCAGCACTACGGTGATGCACTGGCCGGCAAGATCTTCTCGGTGCGTTGCAAGCGTGCCGGCAAGCACCCGTTCAGCTCGATCGATATCGAGAAATATGTCGGCAGCCAGTTGCGCCGTCAGTGCGGTGCCGCCGGGATCGACCTGAAAAAGCCTGAAATCGAAGTCCGCATCGAAGTTCGCGACCAACGGTTGTTTGTGATCCACAGCCAGCACAACGGCATCGGCGGATATCCGCTGGGCGCCCTGGAGCAGACGCTGGTGCTGATGTCCGGCGGCTTCGATTCCACCGTGGCGGCCTACCAGATCATGCGCCGCGGCCTGATGGCGCATTTCTGCTTCTTCAATCTGGGCGGACGTGCCCACGAACTGGGCGTCATGGAAGTCGCGCATTTCATCTGGAAGAAGTACGGCAGCTCCCAACGCGTGCTATTTGTCAGTGTGCCGTTCGAGGAAGTGCTGGGCGAAATTCTCGGCAAAGTCGATAACAGTCATATGGGCGTAGTATTGAAGCGTATGATGTTGCGCGCTTCGTCCCAAATTGCCGATCGACTGCACATCGAGGCCCTTGTCACCGGTGAGGCGATCTCCCAGGTGTCGAGCCAGACGCTGCCGAACCTGTCAGTGATCGATTGCGTGACCGACAAACTGGTCTTGCGCCCGCTGATCGCCAGCCACAAGCAAGACATCATCGACACGGCCAACGAGATCGGCACCGCCGATTTCGCCCGGCACATGCCGGAGTACTGCGGGGTCATTTCGGTCAACCCGAAGACCGCCGCCAAGCGCTACCGTGTCGAGCACGAAGAGAAAGAATTCGATATGGCAGTGCTCGAGCGTGCGCTCGAAAACGCCAAGCTGGTGCCGATCGATCGCGTGATCGACGAATTGGGCCAGGACTTGCAGATTGAAGAAGTCAGCGAAGCGCTGGCCGGTCAGATCGTCATCGACATCCGTCACCCGGATGCCGCTGAAGATGACCCGCTGGAGCTTGCTGGCATCGAGGTACAAACGATGCCGTTTTATGCAGTGAACGCTCGTTTCAAGGAACTGGACCCTACTCGCCAGTACCTGCTGTATTGCGACAAAGGCGTGATGAGTCGCCTGCATGCCCACCATTTGCTCAGTGAGGGGCATGCCAATGTGCGCGTTTATCGACCGAGCTAAGTGCCCGGGGCTGTTTGCCTGTGGCCTGCGTCACCGGCCCCCCGACGCCACCGTCAAGCTGTAACGGCTTTCACGGACGCTACTGTTAATCGCTGCCAAGACTTGTCAGCACACCGAATCCTCTGATCGAGATACACAAGTGATCGAAAATCTACGCAACATCGCCATCATTGCCCACGTTGACCATGGTAAAACCACCCTGGTAGACAAACTCCTGCGTCAATCCGGCACCCTGGAGCGCAACGAGCTCAACGACGAGCGCGTGATGGACTCCAACGACCAGGAAAAAGAGCGCGGTATTACCATTCTGGCGAAAAACACCGCCATCAACTGGAACGGCTACCACATCAACATCGTGGACACCCCGGGCCACGCCGACTTCGGTGGCGAAGTTGAACGCGTAATGTCGATGGTCGACTCCGTTCTGCTGCTGGTTGACGCTCAAGACGGCCCTATGCCGCAAACCCGTTTCGTGACCAAGAAGGCGTTCGAAGCCGGCCTGCGTCCGATCGTGTGCATCAACAAGGTTGACCGTCCAGGCGCGCGTCCGGACTGGGTTCTGGACCAGATCTTCGACCTGTTCGACAACCTGGGCGCCACCGAAGAACAGCTGGACTTCAAAGTCGTCTACGCCTCGGCCCTGAACGGTATTGCCGGTCTGGACCACACCGAAATGGCTGAAGACATGACCCCGCTGTACCAGTCGATCGTCGACAACGTACCTGCGCCGAAAGTCGACCGTGACGGTCCGTTCCAGATGCAGATCTCCGCACTGGACTACAACAGCTTCCTGGGTGTTATCGGTGTTGGCCGTATCGCTCGTGGTCGCGTCAAGCCGAACACCCCGGTTGTGGCTATCGGCGCCGACGGCAAGAAGCGTAACGGTCGTATCCTGAAGCTGATGGGTCACCACGGTCTGCACCGTGTAGACGTTGAAGAAGCTGCTGCAGGCGACATCGTGTGCATCAGCGGTATGGACTCGCTGTTCATCTCCGACACCCTGTGCCACCCGGACACCGTTGAAGCGATGAAGCCGTTGACCGTCGACGAGCCAACCGTTTCCATGACCTTCCAGGTAAACGACTCGCCATTCTGCGGTAAAGAAGGCAAGTTCGTGACTTCCCGTAACATCAAGGAACGTCTGGACAAAGAGCTGCTGTACAACGTTGCACTGCGCGTTGAAGAAGGCGACTCGGCTGACAAGTTCAAGGTTTCCGGCCGTGGCGAACTGCACCTCTCGGTACTGATCGAAACCATGCGTCGCGAAGGCTTCGAAATGGCTGTAGGCCGTCCGGAAGTGATCATCCGTCTGGTTGACGGCGTGAAGCACGAACCGTTCGAAAACGTCACCATCGACCTGCCGGAAGAATCCCAGGGCAAGGTGATGGAAGAGATGGGCCTGCGTAAGGGCGACCTGACCAACATGGTGCCGGATGGCAAGGGCCGTGTACGTCTGGAATACAACATCCCTGCTCGTGGTCTGATCGGTTTCCGTAACCAGTTCCTGACCCTGACCAACGGCGCTGGCATCCTGACCTCGATCTTCGATCGTTACGACGTGATGAAGTCCGGCGACATGTCCGGCCGTCAGAACGGCGTTCTGGTTTCGGTTGAAACCGGCAAGGCACTGACCTACTCCCTGGAAACCCTGCAGGCGCGTGGCAAGCTGTTCGTAGAACACGGTCAGGAAATCTACAACGGTCAGATCGTTGGTCTGAACAGCCGTGACAACGACCTGGGCGTCAACCCTACCAAGGGCAAGAAGCTCGACAACATGCGTGCTTCGGGTAAAGACGAAACCATCGCTCTGGTTCCACCTGTTCGCTTCACCCTGGAACAGGCTCTGGAATTCATCCAGGACGATGAATTGTGCGAAGTGACTCCAAAGTCGATTCGCCTGCGTAAGAAAATTCTTGACGAAAGCGAGCGTACCCGCGCTGCCAAGAAAGCCAAGGCATAAGATTTAGCCCCGGCTGAACGAAAACGCCCCCGGTCGAAAGGCCGGGGGCGTTTTTGTTTGTCTGGGGTTTGTCTGGGGTTTGTGTGGTGTTTGTCAGGGCCCCTTCGCGGGCAAGCCCGCTCCCACAGAGTTCAAGGTGAGGCACACATTGTGTGAACACCGAAAATACCTGTGGGAGCGGGCTTGCTCGCGAAGGCGGCCGATCAGCTACCGAAAATCTCAGGAAATATCAGAACCGCTCGATACTGCGCGAATTCCGCTCGCGCTCAACTTCCTTCGGCTTGTACGCGCAATACCCCGGCCGCGGGCCGATTTTCGGGTGGTTGCGGCAAGTATCCGGGCGCTTATCATAAATAGTGCACAGACGGCTCTTACGATCCAGGTACAGGCAATCGTTGTTGCTCATGCGCTGGAGGGTAAAGATTCCCGACTTCTGGTTGAAGCGCTCGACCAGACCTTCCTTTTGCAGGCGTTTGGCGATGTTCTTCGGAGGATCGCCCAGCTCGAACTCATCGACCACGCCGATGCGGATCAGGTCCTTGATCTTGACCTCGACGGGCAGGGTGCAGCAGCTGGACATGCACGAGCCGCACATCGGGGCAGAGTACTTGGCCCAGGTATCGAGGCGGTCGATCTCTGCGGCAGCGATCAGGTTCGGCTTCATCATCGTTTGTTACCAGCGTGTGCATCAGGGCGCGCGATCATACCGGGACTGGTGGATTTTTGAACAACCTTTCGCCAGATTTTTTCACTGCCGGCCAATAAACCGCTAATCCGGCACGGCCCCTGCATTGAATCAGGTACTCGACAATGTATTGCCGACCCGATTCGCACTTACAGGAAAAACTGCCGAACCAGAGCCTCTACCGCCTGTCAGACCGTCTAGGCTCAGACAACTCCAAGCTCGCTCGAGGTCCTATCGATGACTCAAGAACCACTTGTTCGCGAAGCAGAGGTGGCCGCATTCCGCGACGCCGTCTTGACCAAGCTCACTTATGCAGTGGGTAAAGACCCGGATCACGCGTTCGACCATGACTGGTTCGAAGCCATTGCCCTGGCCGCGCGGGATCACATGGTCGAGCACTGGATGGACCATACGCGGCAGATCTACCGCAAAGGTCAGAAGCGCGTTTATTACCTTTCCCTGGAGTTTCTCATCGGCCGGCTGCTGTTCGACAGCCTGAGCAATCTCGGCCTGCTCGACGTGGCGCGCGAAGCCCTGACCGAACTCGGCGTCGACCTTGAGCGCATCCGTCTGCTGGAGCCCGATGCTGCCCTGGGCAACGGCGGCCTCGGGCGTCTGGCGGCGTGTTTCCTGGAAAGCATGTCGACCCTCGGCATCGCCGGTCATGGTTACGGCATCCGCTATGAACACGGGTTGTTTCGCCAGGCGATTGTCGACGGCTGGCAGCAGGAGCAGACCGAACACTGGCTGGATTTCGGCAACCCGTGGGAGTTCGAGCGGCCGGAAGTGGTCTACACCATCGGTTTCGGCGGCAGTGTCGAGACCCTGACCGACGACACCGGCAAATCCCGGCAAGTCTGGTCCCCGGCGGAAACCGTGCGGGCGATTGCCTACGACACGCCGGTGGTCGGCTGGCGCGGGGCGAGCGTCAACACGTTGCGCCTGTGGCGCGCCCGAGCCATGGAAGATCTGCACCTGGAGCGCTTCAACGCCGGTGACCACCTGGGCGCCGTGGCCGAAGTGGCCCGGGCCGAAAGCATCTCCCGGGTGCTGTACCCGGCGGACAGCACCGAGGCCGGCCAGGAGTTGCGCCTGCGCCAGGAGTATTTCTTCGTCGCCGCCTCGTTGCAGGATCTGCTGCGCCGCCATCGCAACATGCACACCTCGGTGCTGACCCTGGGCGATCACGCCTCGATCCAGCTCAACGACACTCACCCCTCGATTGCCGTGGCTGAACTGATGCGGCAACTGGTCGACGTCTATGACGTGGCGTGGGATGCGGCGTGGCAGGTTACCGTCGATACGCTCTCCTACACCAACCACACCTTGTTGCCCGAAGCGCTGGAAACCTGGCCGGTCGGCTTGATGGAGCGCATGTTGCCGCGGCACATGCAGATCATTTACCTGATCAACGCCCACCACATCGACTCTCTGCGGGCCAAAGGCATCCACGACTTCGACGTGCTGCGCGCGGTGTCTCTGATCGAGGAAGACAACGGTCGTCGGGTGCGCATGGGCAACCTGGCGTTTCTCGGCTCCCACAGCATCAACGGTGTGTCCGGGTTGCACACGCAACTGATGCGCCAAACGGTGTTCTCCGAACTGCACAAGCTGTACCCGGAGCGAATCAACAACAAGACCAATGGCATTACCTTCCGCCGCTGGCTGTACCAGGCCAACCCCGAGCTGACCTCGATGCTGGTCGATGCCCTGGGCCCCGAGGTGCTGGACAACCCGGAAGAGCGTTTGCTCGCCCTCGAGCCGTTCGCCGAGAAAAACGCGTTCCGCAAGGCGTTCGCCGAGCAACGCCTGCATAGCAAGAAAGCCCTGGCGTACCTGATTCATGAGCGCTTGGGCGTGGCGGTCAACCCGGCGGCGATGTTCGACGTGCAGGTCAAGCGCATCCATGAGTACAAACGCCAGTTGCTCAACCTGATGCACACCGTGGCGTTGTACCAGGCGATCCGCGCCGAACCTGAAATCGACTGGGTACCACGGGTGAAAATATTCGCCGGCAAGGCAGCTGCGAGTTATCACCAGGCCAAACTGATCATCAAGCTGACCAACGACATCGCCCGGGTGGTGAACAACGACCCCACCGTGCGCGGCTTGCTCAAAGTGGTGTTCCTGCCCAACTACAACGTCAGCCTGGCGGAGAGCATCATTCCGGCGGCGGATTTGTCCGAGCAGATCTCCACCGCCGGTTTCGAAGCGTCAGGCACCAGTAACATGAAGTTCGGCCTGAACGGCGCGCTGACCATCGGCACCCTGGACGGGGCCAACGTGGAAATGTGCGATCGCATCGGTGCCGAGCACATGTTCATCTTCGGCCTCAGCGCGCAGCAAGTGGAGGCGCGCAAGCAGAACCATGAGTTCAGTGCCGTACCGGACATTGCCGCGTCCCATCGCCTGAACGATGTGTTGCAAGCGATTCGTGGAGGGGTGTTCTCGCCGGATGATCCGTCCCGTTACACCGGATTGATCGATTCGCTGGTGGACTACGACCGCTTCCTGGTCTGCGCCGACTTCGATTCTTACTGGCACGCGCAGATGCGCGTCGAAGCCCATTGGCACGATTCGAAAGAATGGTGGCGTTCAGCGGTGTTGAACACGGCGCGGATGGGCTGGTTCTCGTCGGACCGGACCATTCGCGAGTACGCCACGGAAATCTGGAAGGCGCTGGAGTAAGTCTTCAGGCAGGTGGATATACTGGCGCGCCGGAAAAAATCGCAGCCTTCGGCAGTTCCTACACCCATCCTGTAGGAGCTGCTGAAGGCTGCGATCTTTATGGATACGGCTGAGCTAATCTTTCCGGATTGGCTAATGCGCTTAGGGATATCGACCATGCAATGGATGTTCATGCTGATAGGGCTGGTGCTCGGCTGGATACTCGACGAGTCATTCAGCGATGCGCTGCTGGGCGCGTTACTCGGGTTGGGTATCGGCCAGGCCCTTCGCTTGGCTCGCATGGACTCGCAGGCCGTCGAGCAGCAGCGTTTGCTGGAGCAGGCGCAGGTAGCCCTGCAAGCGGTCGAGCAACGGCTGGCGCTGCTCGAAGCATCCGGCGGCAAGGCGCCGGAAACCCGCGAGCCGCTTGTCTCACCTGAAACCTTCCTTGATGAAGCCCCTGCCGCAGCCACGGAATTGATCTGGGAACTGCCGCCCGAACTCGAGCCAATCCAGGCTGCGGCCAGCGAAATCAGGCGTCCGGCCGCCGATGCCTGGAAACCCGAACCGACCGCTCGCGAAGCGCAATCGCCTGTCTCTCCGCGTGGCCCGAATCTCATCGACCGCGCCATAGGTCGCGCCCGCGCCTGGTTGTTCGGTGGCAATACCGTGTTGCGCGTCGGCGTGGTGCTGCTGTTCCTCGGCCTGGCCTTTCTGCTGCGCTATGCCACTGAAGGCGTGGTGGTGCCGGTTGAGTTGCGCTACGCAGGCGTGGCTGCCACAGCACTGGGGTTGCTCGGGCTGGGTTGGTGGTTGAGGGCCCGCAACAGCAGTTATGCATTGATCCTGCAGGGCGCCGGGATTGCCGTGCTGTACCTGACGGTGTTTGCCGCGATGCGCCTGCATCCGCTGCTCGAGCCCTCGGCGGGGTTTGGCCTGCTGGTGGCGGTGACGGTCTGTTCGGCGATTCTCGCCATTGCCCAGGATTCCCTGGGGCTGGCCGCCGCGGCCGCACTGGGCGGATTCGCCGCGCCCATCCTGGCCTCCACCGGCACCGGCAGCCATGTCGCGCTGTTCAGTTACTTTACCCTGCTCAACTCCGGTATCTTCGCCATCGCCTGGTTCAAGGCCTGGCGGCTGTTGAATGTCATCGGCTTCACCGGCACCTTTGGCATTGGATTCGCCTGGGGCCTGCGCTCCTACTCGCCGGAGCTGTTGTGGAGCACCGAGCCGTTTCTGATTTTGTTTTTCCTGATGTACCTGGCCATTGGTCTGCTGTTCGCCCGGCGCAGATTGATGGAGATGGGCGATACACCCGCAGACGGCAGTCGCGAAGCACTGCTGCGCTGGTCGGCGCGCAAGGGTGACTACGTCGACGGCACACTGCTGTTCGGCCCGCCACTGGTGGGTTTCGGCTTGCAGTTCGTGCTGGTGCAGCATCTTGAATTCGCTGCTGCATTCAGTGCCTTGGCACTGGGTATCATTTATATGGGGCTTGCCCGTTGGCTGATGGCCGGGCGCACGCTGTTGTTGGGCGAAACCTGCCTGGCCCTGGGCGTGATCTTCGCCAGCCTGGCGATACCGCTGGGGCTCGATGCGCGCTGGACGACGGCGGCATGGGCGGTGGAAGGCGCGGGGATTTTCTGGCTCGGTCTGCGCCAACAAAGGCCCTTGGGCCGGGCCTTTGCCTTGCTGCTGCAACTGGGGGCGGCGCTGGCGTTTCTCCGCGAGCTGCACGACAGCGAGAGCAGCCTGCTCGGCGGTGTACCGCTAGGTGCGCTGTTACTGGGCGTCGCGTTGCTGTTCAGTTTCTACCAATTGCGCAAAGCCTCACCGGAGCAGATCAGGCCATGGGAGCTCAAAGGCCTGCCGGTATTGGCCTGTCTCGGGCTGGCGTTTCTCTATTTGCTGGCTCCCTTGTTTTTCTTCAGCCACGGCACGGTGATCAGTTGGGCCTTGGCCGGGGCGCTCACGTTGTTTGTTGGCTTGCACCTGCAATCGCGCACGTTCGTGTTCGCCGCGTTCGCTGTGCAACTGTTGGGTGGCGCGCTGTTCCTGACGGCTGGGCCACAGTTCAGTGACGGTCTGCAGCCCCTGGCCCATGGCGGGTTCTGGGCGCCGCTGCTGCTGGGGCTGGCCGCGATGGTCGGGGCCTGGCGTTTGCAGATCGGTCATTCGTTCACCGCGTTCAAAGGTCTGAGTCTGTTGCGATTGTCCCAGGCGTTGCTGGTGTGGGGCGCGGGTTGGTGGGCGCTGGCCTGGGTTATCGAAGTGCTGCATTTTGCGCCGCAGTCGATGCAGGCGACGTTGTTGTTGGGCATCGCTGCCGTGAGTGTTGCGCTGTGGACGGTATTGGCGCTGCGCCTGAAATGGCCGTCACTGGGGGGACTCGGCACGGTGTTGATACCCGCTGCGGCGCTGGTGCTGCTCGCGGCCTTGCACTCGCGTTATCACCCGGCGGCCAACTTTGGCTGGCTGGCGTGGGCCGCCGTGTTCGTCGTGCATTTCATGTCCCTGCGACGCCTGGCGCCCATGTTGCCAGCGCCTGTGCTGAGCGTCGCTCATGTGCTTGGCTGCTGGCTGTTGATGGGTGTGCTGGCGCTGGAACTGCGTTACGCCTTGCTGGTGTTGTCCGAGCAATACAACGCCTGGCGCTGGTTGGGCTGGGCGATTCTGCCAAGCCTGTATCTGGTGTTGATGGCAGCACCTCGCGCATGGCCTTGGCCGGTGTCGGCCTATTCTCGGGAATACCGCGTGTACGCCGCTGCGCCGCTGGCCTTGCTGATGCTCGGCTGGTTCTGGCTGGCAAACATCGCCAGTGAGGGCAACGCCGAGCCACTGCCTTACGTGCCATTGATCAATCCGCTGGAGCTGGGCCTGTTGTTTGCGTTGTTCGGCGTCTACGTCTGGTCCCGCAGCGCCATGCCCCAACTGGCTGTCCGCAAGGATTACGCCGCTATTGCCACGCAAGGGGTCGCAGGTGCCTCGCTGTTCGTGTTCTTTACGGCCTTGGTGATGCGCACGGCGCACCATTGGAGCGCGGTGCCGTTCGAGCTGGATCTGTTGCTGGAGTCGATGCGAGTACAAGCCGGCCTGTCCATTGTCTGGACCTTGATGGCCCTGAGCCTGATGATCGGCGGCCATTTGCGTCGCCGTCGTGAAGTCTGGCTGATCGGTGCGGCCTTGATTGGCGTGGTCGTGGCCAAGCTGTTTTTTGTCGAATTGAGCAATCGCGGCGGGCTGGCGCGAATCGTGTCGTTCATTGGTGTCGGCGTGTTGCTGCTGGTGGTGGGTTATTTCGCTCCGCTACCGCCCAAACGCGCCGAAACTGCGCCGGATAGCGGCAAACCGGTCCCGGAATCACAAGGAGTGTCGTCTTGAGTCAGAAGCTGAACCTGGGTTGGCTGGGCATTGTTGCCATGGGTGTGGTGTTGTCGGCGGTTGCCCAGGAAAAACCGGCGGACTTCACCACCCAAGTGCCTTTGTCGGTAACGGGCGAAGGACCTTGGTATCGCCTTGAACTGCCCCTGAGCGTACAACTGAATGCACGGCAGGCTGACCTGAGCGATGTGCGTGTATTCAACGCCGTGGGTGAAGCTCAGGCTTATGCCTTGGCCCGGGAGTCGGCGCGGAGCGATGAAACGCGTACCTTCACCGAGGTGAAATGGTTTGCGCTGTACAACTCGGTGGACGCCACTGAAACCGCGCCGAGCGTACGGGTGCAATCGAGCACCAACGGCACCTTGGTCGAGGTGCAGCCCTCCAGTCAGTTGGAGGCAGGTGAGGAGGAGTTGCGCGGCTGGTTGCTCGACGCGTCCGCTATCAAGGCGCCATTGCAGCAATTGATTCTCGACTGGACCAGCGAACGCGACGGCTTCCAGCGTTTCACCATCGAAGCCAGCGATGATCTGCAGCATTGGCAGTCCTGGGGCGAAGGGCAGGTGGCGCGCCTGACCTTTTCCGACGAGCGGGTCGAGCAGCATGAAGTCAACCTGCCGGGCCAGTCGGCGCGCTACCTGCGGTTGCTGTGGATCACCCCGCATTCGGCGCCGACACTGACGTCGGCGCAACTGCAAAGCTCCAGTACCCGCAGCCTGCCACTGCCGTTGGTCTGGTCCCAGGCATTGGCCGGCAGCAGCGTGAAGGCGGGTGAATACACCTGGCAGTTGCCGATGGGGCTTAATGTCGAGCGGGTGCAGGTCGAATTGAGCCAGCCCAACAGCCTGGCGCCAGTGAGCCTGGCCGGCCGGCGCGACAGCAGCCTGCCATGGCAGTCGTTGGGCAGCGGTTTGCTCTATCGCCTGACGCAGAATGGTCAGGACGCGGTGCAAAACCAATTGCAGTTGTCCGGGCAAATCGTCCAGCAATTGAAACTGACCGTGGACGAGCGCGGTGGCGGCCTGGGTGATCAGGCACCGACGCTGAAGTTTGCCATGCGCGCCACACAACTGGTGTTTCTGGCACGTGGGCCGGGGCCATACACGCTGGTGGTGGGGAATGCCGCGGCGAAGGCAGCCAACTTGCCGCTATCGACGTTGATTCCGGATTACAGCCCGCAGAAGCTGGCGACCCTGGGCCGGGCCCTGGTGGATGTCGGGGCGGCGGCTACGCAGCCGTCGGCAGGCGCTACGTCTGCGCCGGTCGACAGCCACTGGAAGAAATTCGGTTTGTGGGCGGTGTTGTTGCTCTGCGTGGTGGTCCTGGCGGCGATGGCGTTCAGTCTGCTGCGCAAGCCTTCTGTCAAATCCTGACCGTGGGTGCTGGGCACCCAATCGCGAGCAAGCTCGCTCCCACAGGTATTGCGCTGTCCCTGTGGGAGCGAGCTTGCTCGCGATAGCGGTATATCAGTCAATAAAAATGCTGAGATGAGCGCTACTTTCCGGCTCACACGCAGCCCATTTCCATCTACGCTCAACCCCGCGCATGAACTCTCTTCGGCGGATCACGTCTGATAGGAGGAAATGCGCCCCGACTCGCGTTAAACTGCGCGGGTTTTTAGCCCCCCATTCCACCGGAGCCTTCCATGTCCCGCGTTACCTTGAGTCGCTATTTGATTGAGCAGACCCGCAGCAACAACACTCCTGCCGATCTGCGCTTCCTGATCGAAGTGGTGGCGCGTGCCTGCAAGGAGATCAACCACGCCGTGTCCAAAGGCGCCCTGGGTGGTGTACTGGGCAGCATGGGCACTGAAAACGTCCAGGGCGAAGTGCAGAAGAAGCTCGACGTGATCTCCAACGAAATCCTGCTCGAAGCCAACGAATGGGGCGGTCACCTGGCCGGCATGGCGTCCGAAGAAATGGACAACGCCTACCAGATCCCGGGCAAATACCCGAAAGGCGCGTACCTGCTGGTATTCGACCCGCTGGACGGTTCGTCGAACATCGACATCAACGCCCCGGTCGGTACTATCTTCTCGGTACTGCGTTGCCCTAACGAATACCTGAGCCAGAACGAACCTTTGAATGAAAAGGCCTTCCTGCAGCCAGGCACCCAGCAAGTGGCCGCCGGTTACGCGATCTACGGTCCGCAGACCATGCTGATCCTGACCCTGGGCGACGGCGTGAAAGGCTTCACCCTGGACCGTGAAATGGGCAGCTTCGTGTTGACCCACGAAAACATCACCATTCCTGAAGCCACCCAGGAATTTGCCATCAACGCGTCCAACCAGCGTCACTGGGAAGCACCGGTGCAGCGCTATGTCAGCGAATTGCTGGCAGGCGATGAAGGCCCGTTGAAAAAGAACTACAACATGCGCTGGGTCGCCGCGATGGTGGCCGACGTGCACCGCATCCTGACCCGCGGCGGTCTGTTCATGTACCCACGTGACAGCCGCGAGCCGTCCAAACCGGGCAAGCTGCGTCTGATGTACGAAGCCAACCCGATGTCGTTCCTGGTGGAGCAGGCGGGCGGCGCGTCCACCGACGGCCACCAGCGCATCCTCGACATCCAGCCGGAAGGCCTGCACCAGCGTGTGGCGGTGTTCCTCGGTTCGAAAGAAGAAGTGGCCCGCGTCACGGCTTATCACAAGGAATAAACCATGACTGCGCCCTGGCAGCCGTTGCTTGATTGGTGGTTCGGAAGCTCCGGATCGGCGAGCGAAGTGGCGGCGCAGAAGGGCAGGTTATGGTTCGGCAAGCGCGACAGCCAGGACCTCGAAGCGCGTGAGCGTTTCGGGGACTGGGTCGAGCAGGCACTGGCCGGCGGATTGACCGAGTGGATGCAACGTCCCGAAGGTTGGCTGGCCCTGGTGCTGTTGCTCGATCAACTCCCGCGAATGATCTTTCGCGATTCTCCCAAGGCTTTTTCCGGTGACATCAGGGCTCAGACACTGGTGGCGCAAGGCATTGCCGCGGATTTCGACCGGCAGTTGCAGCCGATCCAGCGGGTGTTCATCTACCTGGTGTTCGAGCATAGCGAGAACCTGGCGGTGCAGAACGAAGGCGTCTCGCGCTATATCGAATTGGTGGCGCAGCAGCCGGAAAGCGATCGGGCACTGTTCAGCGATTACCTGGACTATGCCGAGCGGCATCAGCAAGTGATTGCGCAGTTTGGGCGGTTTCCGCATCGCAATGCGGTGTTGGGGAGGGCGTCTACGGCTGAGGAATTGGCGTTTCTGTCGAAGCCTGGGTCGAGGTTCTAGATCTTCATGGCGGCTGATGCCGCCTTCGCGGGCAAGCCCGCTCCCACAGTTGATTTGGTCGGACACAAAATTTGTGCCCGTCCTTGATCCCTGTGGGAGCGGGCTTGCTCGCGAAGGGGCCGGTGAGTGCGCCTTAGATCCTGAAGCTTCCCACTAGCTGCTTCAACCGCGCCGCCTGCTGCTCAAGATCAGCACACGCACGCAAGGTCGCCTGCAGGTTCTCCACGCCTTCCTGGTTCAGCGTGTTGATTTCGGTGATGTCGACGTTGATCGACTCCACCACGGCGGTCTGCTCTTCGGTCGCTGTCGCCACGGACTGGTTCATGCCGTCGATCTCGCCGATGCGCTGGGTCACGCTGCCCAGGCGTTCGCCGGCCTGGTTGGCGATGCCGACGCTGCTTTCGCTCTGGCGCTGGCTGTCGGTCATGATGCCCACCGCTGCGCGGGCGCCGACTTGCAGCTCTTCGATCATCGTCTGCACTTGCTGCGCTGAGTCCTGGGTGCGGTGAGCGAGGTTGCGTACCTCATCGGCCACCACGGCAAAACCGCGACCGGCCTCACCGGCGCGGGCCGCTTCAATGGCGGCATTGAGCGCCAGCAAGTTGGTCTGCTGGGAGATGCTGGTGATCACTTCCAGGATCTGCCCGATGTTGACTGTGTTGCTGTTGAGGGTTTCGATGTTGCCGCAGGAGTCGCTGATCTTCGCCGACAACTGCTGCATCGCCGCGATGGTTTTATCCACCACCTGCTGGCCGTCTTCGGCCAGGCTGCGGGCGTCGCTGGAGTGCTGCGAGGCGAGGGCGGCGTTCTGCGCGATTTCCTGGGCGGCGGCGCCGAGCTGGTTGATCGCCGCAGCCACGCTGCTGGTGCGCGAGGCTTGCTGGTCGGAGTTGTACATTGACGAGTTCGACGCGGCCACCACACGCAGCGCCACTTCGTTGACCTGCCCGGTGGCCGAGGCCACTTCGATGATCGAGGTGTGAATGCGTTCGACGAAGCGGTTGAACGACAGCCCCAGCGCGCCGAATTCGTCGTGGCCGTGAATGGTCAGGCGTTTGGTCAGGTCACCTTCGCCTTCGGCGATGTCGTGCATGGCGCGACCCATGGTCAGCAGCGGCTGCATCAGCAGGCTGATCAGCATGCCCAGCAGGGCGATGATGATCACTACGGCGATCACCATGGCGATGATCGCCGAGGTGCGGAATTCGCTGAGCATCGAGAACGCCGTTTCCTGGTCGAGCACCAGTGCCACGTACCAGTTCGCCGATGGCACGCCGTTGACGTGGGTGAAGGAGATGAACTGGCGCTTGCCGTCGATCTCGACTTCTTTCAGGCCCGGGCTGACTTTCGGTGTGTCGCTCGGATAGGCCTCGGCCAGGCTCTTGAGCACCAGCTTGCTGTCCGGGTGAATCAGGATCTTGCCGTCGGCACCGACGATGAACGCATGACCGTGGCCACCGAAGTTCAGCGAGTTGATGATCGCGCTGACGCTGGACAGATCGATGTCGGCGCCAGCGACGCCGATCATCTGACCCTGGTGCTGCACCGGGGTGGCCACGGTGATCACCAGTTTGCCGGAGGAGGCGGCGATGTAGGGTTCGGTGACGATGGTCTGTTGTGCGCTATTGGCTGCTTTGTACCAGCCACGGGCACGTGGGTCGTAGTCCGCGGCGCGGTTGCCGGCCGGGACCGAGAACATCACGCCGTCGGCGCCACCGAAGTAGCTCAGCTGGAAGTTGCCGGTGTAGGCGGGCAGGTCGATGATCCGTTTCAGACTGGCGGGTGCATTGCCATCGGCGCTGACCTGTTGGGCCATCGACTGCAGCAATTGCATGCGACTTTCCAGCCAGGTCTGGATGTTGCTGGTGGTCAGGCTGCCGAGTTCCTGCATCGAAGCCTCGGTACTGTTGCGCAGGGTTTCGCGCTGGCGATAGTCGTTGAACAGGATGAAACAAGCGAATGCGACGGCCACCACGAGGGCGGCAGCCAGCAAGATCTTGTGGCTGAACTTCATGTTTCTGGTCATGGGATGAGCTACCGCAGAGGGGCTGTTCTACAAAATGGGGGAGCAAATGCCACCGACGTGGCATTGCGTTGCATTTATGTCGACTGAACGGCGCCAAAGATTAGGCGGATTTTCCTGAAAAACGACGAAATGCTCGGTGAACGAGGAAAGTGAATGATTTTCGGCAAAAGGCAGACGAGTGGCCCGATAAATAGCCTGCCGGGCAGGGAACCAGACAGGGGTTTTCTCTTCTAAGCTTCAGCTTGGCAGCCATGCCAATCCCCTACGCCCCCCCGGAGTTTCACCATGTCGCTGCGTTCCATCGCCCTGCTTTCATTCTGCGTATTGCTCGCTGCCTGCAGCAAGGTCAATCAGGAAAACTACTCGAAGCTCTCGGCCGGCATGGCCAAGGCCGATGTGGAGACCCTGTTGGGCAAACCCGCCGATTGTTCAGGCGCGCTCGGCATGTCCAGTTGCACCTGGGGCGACAAGAACAGCTTTATCAGCGTGCAATTCGCCGGTGACAAAGTGCTGATGTTTTCCGGCCAAGGCCTGAAGTAAACCGGGGCGATCGCCCACGGGAGAAAAATAATGAAGCGGTTATTGATCATCCTTTTTGCCGGCCTGGTGTTGGCTGGCTGTGCCACGTCTGGCCCGGACCCTTTGGCACCCAAGACGGCCAACAGCGTCAACCTCAAGCGCTACCAGGGCACCTGGTACGAGTTGGCCCGTCTGCCGATGTACTTCCAGCGCGACTGTGCGCAATCCGAAGCCCATTACACGCTTAAACCCGATGGCAACGTCGCGGTATTGAACCGCTGCCTGACAGCGCAGTGGCAATGGGAAGAGGTCAAGGGCACGGCTTATCCGGAGGTGCCCGGCAAGAACGACAAGCTGAAGGTCGAGTTCGATACCTGGTTTTCCAGGCTGATCCCGGGTACGGCGAAGGGCGATTATTGGGTGCTGTACGTCAGCGATGACTACAAGACCGCCATCGTCGGTGACCCGAGCCGCAAGTATCTGTGGCTGTTGTCGCGCACGCCGACCGTGAATGGAGTGGTGCGCGAGGAGCTGCTGAGCAGGGCGCGTCAGCAGGGTTACGACACTACCCGGTTGATCTGGCGGGCGTCGGAACAGCAGATGGCCAAGACCTCGAACTGATACATATACCCCTGTGGGAGCGAGCTTGCTCGCGATGACGGACTGTCAGTCAACATCATTGTTGAAGCTGATGGCCCTATCGCGAGCAAGCTCGCTCCCACAGGTTTTTGGTGTCAACCCAAGAGTTCGCGCAGGACCTGGGTGAAGGCGCGGCTGCTTTCTTCTTCATCAGCATGGCGCCCATCGCGCACTACCCACTGGCCATTGACCAGCACATCCCGCACCTGACGATCGCCACCGGCAAACAGCCAGCGGTTGAGAATCCCGTCGCCGTTGGCTGTTGCCAGGTACGGATCGTTGCCGTCGAGCACCAGCCAGTCGGCGCGCTTGCCGACTTCCAGCGCGCCAATCGGCTGGCCCAGTGCCTGAGCGCCGCCATCCAGCGCGGCATCAAACAGCGTGCGCCCGACCATCGGCTGCTCCGCGCCATACAAACGATTTCGCCGCTGGTCGCGCAGACGCTGGCCGTATTCCAGCCAGCGCAACTCTTCCACCACGCTCAATGACACATGGCTGTCGGAACCGATACCCATGCGACCGCCCTGGGCGAGGAAGTCCACCGCCGGGAAGATCCCGTCGCCGAGGTTGGCTTCGGTGGTCAGGCACAGGCCGGCGATGGCGCGACTCTTGGCCATCGACGTGACTTCTTCCGGATTGGCGTGGGTCGCGTGGACCAGGCACCAGCGTTGATCGACGTCGACGTTTTCGTACAGCCATTGCAGCGGACGACGGCCACTCCAGGTCAGGCAGTCGTCGACTTCTTTCTGCTGCTCGGCGATGTGGATGTGCACCGGGCACTGCTTGTCGCTGGCTGCCAGCACTTCGCTGATCTGCTGCGGCGTGACCGCGCGCAGCGAGTGGAAACACAAGCCCAGGGCTTGCGCCGGTTGCTGCGCCAGGACCGGGTGCAGGCGCGACTGCAGCTTGAGGTAGTTTTCGGTGCTGTTGATGAAGCGGCGCTGGCCTTCGTTCGGGGACTGACCACCGAAACCTGCGTGGCTGTAGAGCACCGGCAACAGGGTCAAGCCGATGCCCGCGGAACTTGCTGCCTGGCTGATACGCAGGGCCAGTTCAGCCGGGTCGGCATAAGGTTGGCCGCTGAAGTCATGGTGTACGTAATGAAATTCCGCGACCGAGGTGTAACCGGCCTTGAGCATTTCGATGTACAGCTGACGGGCGATGACGCCGAGTTGCTCCGGGCTGATTTTTCCGACGAGGCGATACATCAGGTCGCGCCAGGTCCAGAAACTGTCGTTCGGATTGCCCGCCACTTCCGCCAGCCCGGCCATGGCCCGCTGGAAGGCGTGGGAGTGTAGATTCGGCATGCCAGGCAGCAGCGGACCGCTCAACCGCTCGGCGCCATCTGCATGAGAATCGGCCTGGATATGGGTCAATACGCCATCGGCGCTGACCTCAAGACGTACATTGTTGGCCCATCCACTAGGCAGCAGCGCGCGTTCGGCAAAGAAGGCGGACATGGTTCAGCACCCCATCGTGTGTTATTTGTATATACATATACAGACGTTTGCCTGCCCGGTAAACTCCGGCAAGCTAGCGACATCAACTAAACGACCAAGGATTAACCGTGCCGACTCCGCCTCCAGTCTCTCCGTTGGCCGCGAACATGGGCGACAGTCCGGCGCCCTTGTACGCCCGCGTCAAACAAATGATCACTCAGCAAATCGACAGTGGAAACTGGCCGCCGCACTACCGCGTTCCGTCGGAAAGTGAGCTGGTCAGCCAGTTGGGCTTCAGCCGCATGACCATCAACCGTGCCCTGCGCGAGATGACTGCCGACGGTCTGTTGGTGCGCATGCAAGGCGTCGGCACCTTCGTCGCCGAGCCGAAAAGCCAGTCCGCGCTGTTCGAAGTGCACAACATCGCCGATGAAATCGCCTCTCGCGGTCATCGCCACACCTGCCAGGTCATCACCCTTGAAGAAGAGGCCGCCGGCTCCGAGCGCGCCCTGGCCCTGGACATGCGCGAAGGGCAGAAGGTGTTCCATTCACTGATCGTGCATTTCGAAAACGATATTCCGGTGCAGATCGAAGACCGTTTCGTTAACGCGCTGGTGGCGCCGGATTACCTCAAGCAGGACTTCACCCTGCAAACGCCCTACGCCTATCTGAACCAGGTCGCGCCGCTGACCGAAGGCGAGCACGTGGTCGAGGCGATCCTGGCCGAGCCGTCCGAATGCAAATTGCTACAGATTGAAAAGGGCGAGCCGTGCCTGCTGATCCGTCGCCGCACCTGGTCCGGTCGTCAGCCGGTGACCGCCGCTCGCTTGATCCACCCTGGTTCCCGTCATCGTCTGGAAGGTCGGTTTCATAAATAGAGAGCCATAAATGAGTAGTCTGAAAGTTTTACGTGCGGTGGATTACCCGCGCATGCCGTGGAAAAACGGCGGCGGCAGCACCGAAGAAATCACCCGTGATGCCGGCACCGGCCTGGATGGGTTTGGCTGGCGCCTGTCGATTGCCGACATTGGCGAATCGGGCGGTTTTTCCACTTTTGCCGGTTATGAGCGAGTGATCACCGTTTTGCAGGGCGACGGCATGACCCTGACGGTGGATGGCCAGACCACACGGCCACTGTTACCGCTGGACCCGTTTGCCTTCAGTGGTGAAAGCAAGGTGTCCTGCACATTGCTCGGTGGGCCGATTCGCGATTTCAACCTGATTTACGCGCCGCAGCGTTACAGCGCGCGGTTGCAGTGGTTGTCGGGCGAGCAGCGGTTCTTCAGCTCGGCGGGCACGGTGTTGGTGTTCAGCATGAGTGAGCAGGTTGAGGTGTCGGTCGATAACAACGCCCAGCAATTGGGCCGTCATGATTGCCTGCAATTGGAGGCTGATGCCGGATTACTGGATGTCGCCATCAATGGGCTGTGCTGCGTGATCGAACTGACCTCGCGCGACTGATCCCGGTCATTCCCGTTCGAGGGTAAAACCTCGAACGGTCGCCTCCAGCTCACTCGACATCTGCTTGAGTGCCTGGATGGTGTGCACCGCCTGCTGTTGCGCCGCGACATTTTCCTCGACCCGCTGCGCCACGTTTTCCACATTGCGCGCCACGTCTTCGCTGGCTTCACGCTGTTCCTGCAGGGCATTGGAGATCTGGCTGACGGCATTGAGTGACGCGTTGAGCGCGGTCTTGACGTCATTCATCGACGCGCCGGCGCTGTCGATCAGTTGTTGGCCCTGAAGTACGCGCTCGCGCCCGGTGTTCATGCTGCTGTTGGCCTTTCTCATGCCGCTTTGAATGGTGCTCACCAGCACCACAATCTCGGCGGTAGAGCGGGTCGTGCGGGTTGCCAGTTCCCGCACTTCGTCAGCCACCACGGCAAACCCGCGTCCTTGTTCACCGGCCCGCGCCGCCTCGATGGTGGCATTGAGTGCGAGCAGATTGGTCTGTTCGGCAATGCTGTGGATCATGCCGACAATTTTCCCGATGGCGTTGGAGTGCAGGGTCAATTGGTCGATTTCATCCGACGACTGGGTCACCAGCTGGGCGATCTGCTGCATCTCGAGGATAGAGCGCTCCATGGTGGCAATGCCGAAAGCGGTGATCTGCTCGGCCTTTTGGGTGGTGTCGTGCGCCTGCGCGGCGTTCTCGGCGATGTGTGTAATGTTGGCTGACATCTGTTCCGCGGCGGCGGCAATGGAGGAGGCCGCGCCATTTTGCTCGGCAGCCTGTTTCAGGCCTTGTTCAGACGAGATGCTCAGGTTCAGGGTCGAGGACTCGATATGCTGCGAGGCCTCGCGCACCTTGCCGATCATGCTGGCCAGGCTGCGTCGCATGGCCTCGACCGATTGCATGACACCCGTCGACGTCGCGTGACTGTTCACCGGATCGCCGAGCCTGCCCTGGGCAATCCTTGTGCTGATACTGGCCAGCTCGTGAGGCTCGGCGCCCAGGTATCGCGCCAGCCTGGCGCTGAACAGCAGGGCATAAAGACTGCCAAACAACAGTGCCAGAGCCAGGACCACGGCCATCAGCCTCATATTGGTCTCATAGAGTGCCTGGCTGTGCTCGAACTGATGGCGAGCTTCTTTCAGTTGAGCATCCGTCAGCTGCGAGAACAGTGAGGTCAGCGGGTCGATCAAGGGGTAAAGCTGGTGTGTGGCGAACTGCTCCAGGCTCTGACTGGCGGCGTTGTTGCGGTTCAAGACCGCCTGCAAACGCTGGAGCGGTACTTTGGTCGCCTGCATCAGCGGTGTGATTTCGTTGATCAGTCGCACCTCTTCATCAACCAGGCGAGTCGAGAGGTAGGTGCTCCAGAGCGGTTCGATTTCAAGCATCGCTTGCCGTATCTGCTGCGCTGCGTCGACGCCACTGAGGATGCCATCGCGGGCTTTGTGGATAGCGTTGACGATCCGGACTGAATACAGCTCGGAGATTTTCTTCAGGTCCTGTTGCGGAATGACCCGGTCCAGGTAAACCGTCTCCAGTCCCTGGACCGTAGCGCGCATGCCGTACAGGCCGAGTGCGCCGATGCCGGTCAGGCTGCTCAGGAGAATGCCGGCAAGCAGGAGCAGGTGGGTTTGGACTTTCCACTGTTTCATTACGGGTTCCTCGCAGAAGTGACATCAGGGGGCTTGCTCGGGAAGTCGGCGAGGATTGATGGAGGTAGAGTCGGATGTTTCTGATGATGTTGTAGGGTGTTTCTGGAATGCGCTCAATTGGGCATCAGGTGTTACCGAACGCCCCAGCGTGGCGCAAAACCCCGCTCAAGTAACAACGTCCCCTCGTCACAAAAATCCCCCGAAAAATATTTCATCTTCCCTGGATCCCTTGTTCCAGGCGCTTTCCAGCCGTTTCAGGATTTTTCTTGAATGCTCATCCAACAAGTTGGCCGCTTGATTGCATATGCTTGTATGTACAAGTAAAGACGTATGTGTATGAGTCACGAGGACTCAACCATCGTCCACTGATTCGCCGGTGTGCACTGATGCCCATTGGCTTGCTCGCCCACTGCCTGGGTTGGTTTTGGATTGATTGCTGAGGAGTTCTTTTCGTGACTAAATTTCGTGACGTTGAAATCCGCGCTGCCCGCGGTAACAAGCTGACCGCCAAGAGCTGGCTGACCGAAGCGCCGCTGCGCATGCTGATGAACAACCTCGACCCGGAAGTTGCCGAGAACCCTAAGGAACTGGTGGTTTACGGTGGTATCGGTCGCGCCGCCCGTAACTGGGAATGCTACGACAAGATCGTCGAAAGCCTGACCAACCTCAACGAAGACGAAACCCTGCTGGTGCAATCCGGCAAGCCGGTCGGCGTGTTCAAGACTCACGCCAACGCCCCGCGCGTACTGATCGCCAACTCCAACCTGGTGCCGCACTGGGCGAGCTGGGAACACTTCAACGAACTGGACGCCAAAGGCCTGGCCATGTACGGCCAGATGACCGCCGGCAGCTGGATCTACATCGGCAGCCAGGGCATCGTCCAGGGCACCTACGAAACCTTCGTCGAAGCCGGTCGCCAGCACTACAACGACAACCTCAAGGGCAAGTGGGTCCTGACCGCTGGCCTGGGCGGCATGGGCGGTGCCCAGCCTCTGGCGGCAACCCTGGCCGGTGCCTGCTCGCTGAACATCGAATGCCAGCAGGTCAGCATCGATTTCCGCCTGAAAAGCCGCTATGTCGATGAACAAGCCAAAGACCTCGACGACGCGCTGGCGCGTATCGACAAGTACACCAAAGAAGGCAAGGCGATCTCCATCGCGCTGCTTGGTAACGCGGCTGAAATCCTGCCGGAACTGGTCAAGCGCGGTGTGCGTCCGGACATGGTCACCGACCAGACCAGCGCCCACGACCCGCTCAACGGTTACCTGCCTGCCGGCTGGACCTGGGACCAGTACCGCGCTCGCGCCAAGACTGAACCTGCCGCTGTGATCAAGGCCGCCAAGCAATCGATGGCCGTGCACGTCAAAGCGATGCTGGACTTCCAGAAAATGGGCGTGCCGACCTTCGACTACGGCAACAACATCCGTCAGATGGCCCAGGAAGAAGGCGTGGAAAACGCATTCGACTTCCCAGGCTTCGTACCGGCCTACATCCGTCCGCTGTTCTGCCGCGGTATTGGTCCGTTCCGTTGGGCGGCGCTGTCGGGCAACGCTGAAGACATCTACAAGACCGACGCTAAAGTAAAAGAACTGATCCCGGACGATGCCCACCTGCACAACTGGCTGGACATGGCGCGCGAGCGCATCAGCTTCCAGGGCCTGCCGGCACGTATCTGCTGGGTTGGCCTGGGCCTGCGCGCCAAGCTGGGCCTGGCGTTCAACGAAATGGTACGTAGCGGTGAGCTGTCCGCGCCAATCGTGATCGGCCGCGACCACCTGGACTCCGGCTCGGTATCGAGCCCGAACCGCGAAACCGAATCGATGCAAGACGGTTCCGACGCCGTGTCCGACTGGCCACTGCTCAACGCCCTGCTCAACACCGCGAGCGGCGCGACCTGGGTGTCCCTGCACCACGGCGGCGGCGTCGGCATGGGCTTCTCCCAGCACTCGGGCATGGTGATCGTCTGCGACGGTACTGACGAAGCGGCCGAGCGTATCGCTCGCGTGCTGCACAACGACCCGGCCACTGGCGTTATGCGTCACGCCGATGCCGGTTACCAGATCGCCATCGACTGCGCCAAGGAGCAAGGGCTGAACCTGCCGATGATTACCGGCAAGTAACACCTGATCCGTGGGAGCTGCTTTTATGTGAGAGCGAGTCCGCTCGCTCTCACTGGCCAGGCAGCGGCATAGCGCAACACCAGACCGTTTGATCCTGCCGTTTCGAGCAGGACGCTGTCACCGAACAAAAGCTGAATGTCGGTCGCGCTGCGGCGCAGGCCTGATTGGACGTGGACAGGGCTGGATGCCTCTTGACTGCCGTAAGCCAATTCATGATTAGGAGCGTCACAACAATGAAATCGAACAAGACCCTGCTGACCACATTGCTTTCCATGGGCCTGCTGGCCAGCGCTGGCGCCACTCAGGCGGCGGGTTGGTGCGAGTCGGGCAAACCGGTGAAATTCGCCGGTTTGAACTGGGAAAGCGCCATGTTGCTGACCGACGTGATGCAAGTCGTGCTGGAGAAAGGCTACGACTGCAAGACTGACAGCCTGCCGGGTAACTCCATCACCATGGAAAACGCCCTGAGCAGCAACGATATTCAAGTGTTTGCCGAAGAGTGGGTCGGCCGCAGCGAAGTCTGGAACAAGGCTGAGAAAGCCGGCAAGGTCGTCGGTGTCGGCGCACCTGTCGTGGGTGCTGTCGAGGGCTGGTACGTGCCGCGCTACGTGATCGAAGGCGACGCCAAGCGCAAGCTGGAAGCCAAGGCGCCGGAGTTGAAAAACATCGCTGACCTGGGCAAATACTCGGCGGTGTTCAAGGACGCCGAAGAGCCATCCAAGGGCCGTTTCTACAACTGCCCGGCCGGCTGGACCTGCGAGCTGGACAACAGCGAAATGCTGAAAAGCTACGGCCTGGAAAGCACCTACACCAACTTCCGCCCAGGCACCGGCCCGGCGCTGGATGCCGCGGTGCTGTCAAGCTACAAGCGTGGCGAGCCGATCCTGTTCTACTACTGGTCGCCAACGCCGCTGATGGGCCAGATCGACGCGGTGAAACTCGAAGAGAAACCAGGCGTGAACAAGACTGTGACCATCAAGGTCGGTCTGTCCAAGACCTTCCACGACGAAGCCCCGGAACTGGTGGCCGTGCTGGAAAAGGTCAACGTGCCAATCGACCTGCTGAACCAGAACCTTGGGCGCATGAGCAAAGAGCGGATCGAATCACCAAAACTGGCCAAGATCTTCCTGAAGGAACATCCTGAAGTCTGGCACGCGTGGGTGAGCGAAGACGCAGCCAAGAAAATCGACGCGGCCTTGTAGGTTGGGCTTCTCCGACTGCTGGCAACGGCAGTCGGACGCTTGATCGCAACCCCTTGATTGAGAGTCTCTTATGTTTCCCGAAAGCTTTACCTTTTCCATCGCCGACTGGGTCAACAGTTGGGTCGATTCGCTGGTCACCAACTACGGCGACGTATTTCGCAGCATCTCCGACACGCTCCTGTGGGCCATCGTCAATCTTGAAGGGCTGCTGCGTGCAGCGCCCTGGTGGCTGATGCTGGCGATCGTGGCGGGCGTGGCCTGGCACGCGACCCGTAAAGTCGTGACCACGTCAGTGATCGTCGGCCTGCTGTTCCTGGTGGGTGCGGTCGGCCTCTGGGACAAGCTGATGCAGACCCTGGCGCTGATGATGGTGGCGACGATCATTTCGGTGTTGATCGGCATACCGCTGGGCATTCTCTCGGCACGCAGCAATCGCCTGCGTTCGGTGCTGATGCCGTTGCTGGACATCATGCAGACCATGCCGAGCTTCGTGTACCTGATCCCGGTGCTGATGCTGTTTGGCCTGGGCAAGGTCCCGGCGATTTTCGCCACCGTGATCTACGCCGCGCCGCCGCTGATCCGCCTGACCGACCTGGGCATTCGCCAGGTCGACGGCGAAGTGATGGAAGCGATCAACGCCTTCGGTGCCAACCGCTGGCAGCAACTGTTCGGCGTGCAACTGCCGCTGGCCCTGCCGAGCATCATGGCGGGCATCAACCAGACCACCATGATGGCCCTGTCGATGGTAGTGATTGCCTCGATGATCGGTGCCCGTGGCCTGGGTGAAGACGTGCTGGTGGGGATTCAGACCCTCAACGTCGGACGTGGCCTCGAAGCCGGTCTGGCGATCGTGATTCTGGCTGTGGTGATCGACCGCATTACACAGGCGTATGGTCGCGCACGGCATGAGGTGAGCAAATGAACAACGCAACCGTGAGCAAGATCGAAGTCAAAAACGTCTTCAAGATTTTCGGCAACCGTTCCAAGGACGCGCTGGCCATGGTCGGCCAGGGCAAGACCAAGGATCAGGTGCTGGCCGAAACCGGCTGCGTGGTCGGCGTGAACGACCTGTCGCTGAGCATCGGCAGCGGCGAGATCTTCGTGATCATGGGCCTGTCGGGTTCCGGCAAGTCGACCCTGGTACGCCACTTCAACCGCCTGATCGACCCGACCAGCGGTGCGATCCTGGTGGACGGCGTGGACATCCTGCAATACGACATGGAAGCCCTGCGCGAATTTCGCCGGCGCAAGATCAGCATGGTCTTCCAGAGCTTCGGCCTGTTGCCGCACAAGAGCGTGCTGGACAACGTCGCCTACGGCCTGAAAATCCGTGGCGAAAGCAAAGCCATGTGCGCCGAGCGTGCGCTGCACTGGATCAACACCGTGGGCCTCAAGGGTTACGAAAACAAATACCCGCATCAGCTTTCCGGCGGTATGCGCCAGCGTGTGGGCCTGGCCCGCGCCTTGGCGGCGGACACCGACATCATCCTGATGGACGAAGCGTTCAGTGCCCTCGATCCGCTGATTCGTGCGGAGATGCAGGACCAGTTGCTGGAACTGCAAAAGACCCTGCACAAGACCATCGTCTTCATCACCCACGACCTTGACGAGGCCGTGCGCATCGGCAATCGCATCGCGATCCTCAAGGACGGCCGCCTGATCCAGGTCGGCACGCCGAGAGAGATCCTGCACTCGCCGGCGGATGAGTATGTCGACCGCTTTGTGCAGCGTCGGGCGGCGGTGGTTTAAGAGGTTTGTGCCGGCTGTGCTGGCCTCATCGTCGGAACGCCGCCCGGAGCAAGCTCGCTCCCACAGGGATTTTGTGAACACCGGAGATCCATTGTGGGAGCGAGCTTGCTCGCGATAAGGCCGGTAAAGCTGCATCAATATTCGGGTTTGTACGCAGAGGTTGAAGATGTCCCAGGCTGAAAAAATCGTTATCACCCAAGCGCAGGTCACCTGGCAGGATGTGGTCGCCGTCGCTCGTCATGGCGCGCAGCTTGAGCTGTCGGCGCCGATCTGGGCACGCATCGAAAACGCCCAGGCCATCGTCCAGCGCATCGTCACCAGCGGCGAACGTGCCTACGGCATCAACACCGGCCTGGGCGCGCTGTGCAACGTCTCGCTGCAGGACGAGCAACTCAGCCAATTGTCGCGCAATACCTTGCTCAGCCACGCCTGCGGCGTTGGTGCACCCCTGGCCGACGAGCAGACCCGTTCGATCATGTGCGCCGCCATCGTCAACTACAGCCACGGCAAATCCGGCCTGCACCGTCAGGTCGTCGAAGCGCTGCTGGCACTGCTCAACCGCGGCATCACTCCGCAGGTGCCGTCCCAGGGTTCCGTGGGCTACCTGACCCACATGGCCCACATCGGCATCGCGCTGCTGGGCGTGGGCAATGTCAGCTATCGCGGGCAGATCGTTGCCGCGCAACGGGCGCTGGCCGAAGAAGGCCTGCAGCCGGTCAAGCTTGGCGCCAAGGACGGTTTGTGCCTGGTCAACGGCACGCCGTGCATGACCGGCCTGAGCTGCCTGGCCATTGCCGACGCTACGCGCCTGCTGGAATGGGCCGACGTGATCGGCGCCATGAGCTTCGAAGCCCAGCGCGGGCAGATCGACGCGTTCGATGCCGAGATCATCGCGCTCAAGCCGCACCCTGGCATGCAACAGGTCGGGATCAACCTGCGCGCCTTGCTTGACGGCAGTGAAGTGATCGCCCAGAGCAAAGGCATTCGCACGCAAGATGCCCTGAGCATTCGCTCGATCCCGCAAGTGCACGGCGCTGCGCGCGATCAACTGGTGCACGCGACCCGGCAGATCGAAACCGAACTCAACGGCGCCACCGACAACCCGCTGGTGCTGGGCACTGCGGACAACTACCGAGTGGTGTCCCAGGCCAACCCCCACGGCCAGTCCGTGGCCATGGCTGCGGACCTGCTGGCGATTGCCATGGCGGAAATCGGCTCGATTGCCGAACGTCGCCTGGACCGCTTGATCAACCCGCACGTCAGCGGCTTGCCGGCGTTCCTGGTGGCCAACCCGGGGGTGAACTCCGGGATGATGATCGTGCAATACGTGGCCGCTTCCCTGTGCGCGGAGAACCGCCAGCTGGCGCAACCGGCGGTGCTGGATAACTACGTGACGTCGGGCCTGCAGGAAGATCACCTGAGCCTTGGCACCAACGCAGCGCTGAAGCTGCATCGCGCCCTGGAAAACTGCACGCAGATCCTCGCCATCGAGTACCTGTTGGCGGCCCAGGCGTTTGAATTCTTGAAAGAACAACGCTTCGGCGCGGGCACCGATGCCGCTTGGCGTCTGCTGCGTGAGCACGTTCCTGCCTATGACCAGGACCGTTGGCTGGCGCCGGACATTGCTGCCGCTGCCGGGGTTCTGAAAGACCCTGCTTTGCTGCAAAAAACCTTACCGAACTTGAACTGATTTCCAAACAAGACCAGCGTGCCAAGGCGCCAGCCCCCTTAAAAGGGGGGAAGCGACGGACAACGGATATTTCCGGAGCGTCTGGTAGTTAACAACAAACTCTCAAAAGGAGAATGAACATGACTGCGCTTAATTTGATTCCCGGCCAACTGAGCCTTGCCCAACTGCGTGATGTCTATCAGCAACCGGTCAAAATCACCCTCGATCACAGCGCTGCAGCCCAGATCGAAGCCAGCGTGGCCTGCGTGGAGCAGATCCTCGCCGAGAACCGCACCGCCTACGGCATCAACACCGGTTTCGGCCTGCTGGCCTCGACCCGCATCGCCAGCGAAGACCTGGAAAACCTGCAGCGCTCGCTGGTGCTGTCCCACGCCGCCGGTGTCGGCCAGCCGATCAGCGACGAGCTGGTGCGCCTGATCATGGTGCTCAAGGTCAACAGCCTGAGCCGTGGTTTCTCCGGCATCCGCCGTGTGGTGATCGACGCGCTGATCGCCCTGATCAACGCCGAGGTGTACCCGCACATTCCACTGAAAGGTTCGGTGGGTGCTTCCGGTGACCTGGCGCCTCTGGCCCACATGTCGCTCGTGCTGCTGGGCGAAGGCAAGGCACGCTACAAAGGCGAGTGGATGGAAGCCACCGAAGCGCTGAAAGTCGCCGGCCTGACCCCGCTGACCCTGGCCGCGAAAGAAGGCCTGGCGCTGCTCAACGGTACCCAGGTGTCCACTGCTTTCGCCCTGCGCGGCCTGTTCGAAGGTGAGGACCTGTTCGCCGGTGCCCTGGCACTGGGCGGCCTGACCGTGGAAGCGGTACTGGGCTCGCGTTCGCCGTTCGACGCCCGCATCCATGCGGCCCGTGGCCAGAAAGGCCAGATCGACGCGGCCGCCGCTTATCGCGATCTGCTCGGCGAGCGCAGCGAAGTCTCCGACTCCCATGAAAACTGCGAGAAGGTCCAGGACCCGTACTCCCTGCGTTGCCAGCCGCAAGTCATGGGCGCCTGCCTGACCCAGTTCCGTCAGGCCGCCGAAGTGCTGGCGATCGAAGCCAACGCCGTATCGGACAACCCGCTGGTGTTCGCCGCGGAAGGTGACGTGATTTCCGGCGGTAACTTCCACGCCGAGCCGGTGGCCATGGCCGCCGACAACATGGCCCTGGCCATCGCCGAAATCGGCTCCCTGAGCGAGCGCCGCATCTCGCTGATGATGGACAAGCACATGTCGCAACTGCCGCCGTTCCTGGTGGCCAACGGCGGCGTGAACTCCGGCTTCATGATCGCCCAGGTGACCGCCGCGGCACTGGCCAGCGAAAACAAGGCGCTGTCCCATCCGCATTCGGTGGACAGCCTGCCGACCTCGGCCAACCAGGAAGACCACGTGTCCATGGCCCCGGCTGCTGGCAAGCGTCTGTGGGAAATGGCCGAGAACACCCGTGGGATTCTCGCGGTGGAATGGCTCGCGGCAGTCCAGGGCCTGGACCTGCGCAATGGTCTGAAGACTTCGCCGAAGCTGGAAAAGGCCCGCGCCATCCTGCGCAACGAAGTGCCGTTCTATGAGAAGGACCGCTTCTTTGCGCCGGACATCAATGCCGCGACCGAGCTGTTGGCTTCGCGTTGCCTGAACGAGCTGGTTTCGACGAAGTTGCTGCCGAGCCTGTAATGGCCCCTTCGCGAGCAAGCCCGCTCCCACATGGATCGCGTTGAACCTGTAGGAGCTGGCTTGCCAGCGATTCGATTTTGCGTCGAATAACAATAATTAAGGACGAGCAATGCAACAGCCAGCAAAGGGTTTGAAACGCGGGCTCTCTGCCCGACATATTCGCTTCATGGCGCTGGGGTCGGCAATCGGCACCGGGCTGTTTTACGGTTCTGCCTCGGCCATTCAAATGGCCGGGCCTGCGGTGCTGCTCGCGTACCTGATTGGTGGCGCGGCGGTGTTCATGGTCATGCGCGCCCTCGGTGAGATGGCTGTGCACAATCCGGTGGCCGGTTCTTTCGGCCAGTACGCCAGCACCTATCTAGGGCCGATGGCGGGCTTCATCCTCGGTTGGACCTACGCATTCGAAATGGTCATCGTCGGCATGGCCGACGTCACTGCATTCGGAATCTACATGGGCTTCTGGTTCCCGGAGGTTTCCCGCTGGATCTGGGTGCTGGGCATCGTCTCGGTGGTGGGCGGCCTGAACCTGTGCAACGTCAAGGTCTTCGGTGAAATGGAGTTCTGGCTGTCGCTGCTCAAGGTCGCGGCCATTGTCGCGATGATCCTGGGTGGCTTCGGCATCATGTTGTTCGGCATCAGCACGGCGCCCGGCGCCCAGGCGACCGACATCAGCAATCTCTGGAGCCATGGCGGCTTCATGCCCAATGGCGTGAGCGGCCTGATCGCTTCGTTCGCGGTGGTGATGTTCGCGTTCGGCGGGATTGAAATCATCGGTGTGACCGCCGGTGAAGCCAAGGACCCGCAGCATGTGCTGCCCCGGGCGATCAACGCCGTGCCGCTGCGCATCCTGTTGTTCTACGTCCTGACGATGCTGGTGCTGATGTCGATCTTTCCATGGCAGCAGATCGGCAGCCAGGGCAGCCCGTTCGTGCAGATTTTCGACAATCTGGGCATCAGCTCGGCGGCGACCATCCTCAATATCGTGGTGATCTCGGCGGCGATCTCGGCCATCAACAGTGACATCTTCGGTGCTGGCCGCATGATGTACGGCCTGGCTCAGCAGGGACACGCACCCAAGGGCTTCGCACGGCTGTCGCGCAACGGCGTGCCATGGATGACCGTTGTGGTGATGAGCGCCGCGCTGTTGCTCGGCGTGTTGCTGAACTACCTGATCCCGGAAAACGTGTTTTTGCTGATCGCCTCCATCGCGACCTTTGCCACGGTTTGGGTCTGGCTGATGATCCTGTTTACCCAGGTGGCCATGCGTCGTTCCATGAGCGCCGAGCAGGTCGCACAATTGAAATTCCCGGTACCGTTCTGGCCCTATGCACCGATAGCGGCGATTGCCTTCATGCTGTTCGTCTTCGGCGTGTTGGGCTACTTCCCGGACACCCAGGCGGCCCTGATAGTCGGCGTGGTGTGGATCGTGTTGCTGGTGCTGGCCTACCTGACCTGGGTGAAACCGGCGGCAGGCCAGGCTGCCCTGGTGACGCCGGCCCCGACTTTTTCTCATCGATAACCTAACGGAGGCCAAGGATGAAAACGCTCTGGCAACACTGTCACGTCGCAACCATGGCGCAAGGCGTCTACTCGATCATCGAGGATGCGGCCATCGTGACGTCAGGCGCGCTCATTAAGTGGATCGGCCCGCGCGCTGAACTGCCGGCGGGGGATTACCCGGCCGTCAATGATCTTGAAGGCGCCTGGGTCACCCCGGGACTGATCGACTGCCACACCCACACGGTGTTCGGCGGTAACCGCAGCGGTGAATTCGAAAAGCGCCTGCAAGGCGTCAGCTACGCGGAAATCGCCGCCAGCGGTGGTGGCATCGCCAGCACCGTGCGCGCCACCCGCGCGGCCAGTGAAGACGAACTGTTCGCCAGTGCCGCCAAGCGCCTGAAAAGCCTGATGCGCGATGGCGTCACCAGCATCGAAATCAAGTCCGGCTACGGCCTGGACCTGGCCAACGAACGCAAAATGCTGCGCGTGGCCCGTCGCCTCGGCGCCGAACTGCCCGTCAGCGTGCGCAGCACCTGCCTGGCGGCTCACGCCTTGCCGCCGGAATACACCGATCGCGCTGACGATTACATCGATCACATCTGCGCCGACATGCTCCCGGCCCTGGCGGCCGAAGGGCTGGTCGACGCGGTGGATGCATTCTGTGAATACCTGGCGTTCTCGCCGGCGCAGGTCGAGCGCGTATTCATCACCGCCCGGGAACTGGGCTTGCCGGTGAAGCTGCACGCCGAGCAATTGTCGTCGCTGCACGGCTCGAGCCTGGCGGCGCGTTACCACGCGTTGTCCGCCGATCACCTGGAGTTCATGACCGAAGACGACGCCATCGCCATGGCCGAGTCCGGTACCGTCGCGGTGTTGTTACCCGGGGCCTTTTACTTCCTGCGCGAAACCCAATTGCCGCCGATGGACGCCCTGCGCAAGCACGGCGTGAAAATCGCCATCGCCAGCGACCTCAACCCGGGCACCTCACCGGGACTGTCGTTGCGCCTGATGCTGAACATGGCCTGCACCTGCTTCCGCATGACCCCGGAAGAGGCCTTGGCGGGTGCCACGATTCACGCCGCTACCGCGCTGGGCATGGCCGATACCCACGGCTCGCTGGAAGCCGGCAAGGTCGCGGATTTCGTCGCCTGGCAAATCGATCGTCCGGCCGACCTGTCGTACTGGCTGGGCGGCGACCTGGAAAAACGCGTCGTGCGCCACGGCGTCGAGACACATCTGTAGGAGAGCCGTTGTGGATAAGGTACTTAACTTCAAACAAGGCCGCGTACCGCTGCTGATCAGCATGCCTCACGCTGGCGTACGTCTGACGCCGACAGTCGAGGCCGGGCTGATCCCCCAGGCGAAAAGCCTGCCGGACACCGACTGGCACATTCCGCAGCTGTATGACTTCGCCGCTGAACTGGGCGCCAGTACTCTGGCTGCCGAATACTCGCGGTTCGTCATAGACCTGAACCGTCCGTCCGACGACAAGCCACTGTACGTGGGCGCGACCACCGGCCTGTATCCGGCCACGCTGTTCGACGGCGTGCCGTTGTTCCGTGAAGGTATGGAACCTTCGAAAGAAGAACGTGCGACCTATCTGGAAAAGATCTGGACGCCGTACCACAGCACCCTGCAGCAGGAGCTGGCGCGACTGAAGGCCGAGTTCGGCTACGCGCTGCTGTTCGATGCGCATTCGATCCGTTCGATCATCCCGCACCTGTTCGATGGCAAGCTGCCGGACTTCAACCTCGGCACCTTCAATGGCGCCAGTTGCGATCCACAGTTGGCCAGTCAGCTGGAAGCCATCTGCGCACGTCACGACAATTACACCCACGTGCTGAACGGACGCTTCAAGGGTGGCCACATCACCCGCCATTACGGCAACCCGGGCGAGAACATCCACGCAGTGCAACTGGAACTCGGGCAGTGCACGTACATGGAAGAGTTCGAGCCGTTCCGTTATCGGGCGGATCTGGCGGAGCCTACGCGGGCGGTGCTCAAGGAGTTGCTGCAAGGGCTGCTGGCCTGGGGCGAGAAGCACTACAGCCATTAAGGCTTGGTGCGGTCTCTGTAGGAGCGAGCTTGCTCGCGAAAAACCAGAGAATGTCGTGGGGTGTCTGACTGGGCGCGTTACCGTTCACGACCATCGCGAGCAAGCTCGCTCCTACAGGTTAGGCTGACAGTCGCCACCGTGCAAAACACGGTCGCCACAGGTCGCTTTTACCGCTCGTCTGCTGCGTATTGTTCTGGCCACGGTGCACAAAGACACCGGCCCGACAATAATCCTGCCGCACGAGATCATCCTGATGAAAAGACTGTTCGCCCGCTGTCTCTCAATCTTCTGCGGCACCGCTCTCCTGAGCACCAGCGTCCTGGCCGCTGACGATCCCTCCTGCAAGACCGTGCGCATGGGCGTGGTCAACTGGACCGACGTGATCGCCACCAGTGGCATGGCCGATGTGCTGCTCAACGGTCTGGGCTACGAAAGCAAGCAAACCAGCGCTGTGCAGCAAATCATTTTCGCCGGCATCCGCGACAAGCGCCTCGACATCTTCCTCGGTTACTGGAAACCGGCGATGGACAAGAACATCGCACCCTTCGTGGCTGCCAATCAGGTCAAGGTCATGGACAAGCCGAGCCTGGCCGATGCCCAGGCCACCCTCGCGGTCCCTGACTATGTGGCAGCGGCGGGCCTGAAAACCTTCGCCGACATCGCCAGGTTCAAAGACCAGCTCGGTGGCAAGATCTACGGCATCGAGCCGGGCAGCGGTGCCAACACCACGATCAAGACGATGATCGAGACCAATCACTTCGGCCTCAAGGACTTCAAACTGATCGAGTCCGGTGAGGCCGGGATGCTGGCGGCCGTGCAGCGGGCGGTGAATCGCAAGGAGTTCGTGGTATTCGTCGGCTGGACCCCGCACCCGATGAACATCAACATGAAGATCGACTACCTGACCGGCAGCGAAGACGTGTACGGGCCGAACGAAGGTGCGGCGACCGTATCCACCGTCACCGCCCCGGATTACGCCGAGCGCTGCCCGAACGTCAATCGGTTGCTGGAGAACCTGACGTTCACTGCTGCCCAGGAAAGTCAGCTGATGGTACCGATCATGGAGCGCCAAACGGCTCAGGATGTCGCCAGAAAATGGCTGCGCGAGCATCCCGAAGACCTGCAGCGCTGGCTGGCGGGTGTCAGCAGTTTCGATGGCAAGGACGGCGTGACGGCGGTTCAGGGCAGCCTGAAGAACTGACCCCAAAACCTGTAGGAGCGAGCTTGCTCGCGATAAACCTGAGAGCGCCGCGGGATATCAGGCTTACCCGTTATCGTTGGCGATCATCGCGAGCAAGCTCGCTCCTACAAGGGGTGGGCGCCACACATACCTCTGAACGGGCACCCGGCTCATGGCTCCTTACCCGCTTTCCGAGCAAATGACGGCATTCGTCGAGAAAACCGTCAGTTTCAACAGCACCGACAGCAGCCTTGCCGGATTGCGCCAGGCCTACAGCGAGATGTGCCGGGCGTTTACTCCGGCACGTCCCGCCGGGTTGTATGTGGTCGACTTCGTGTTGTCCGGCGTTGCCGTCCGTTCCTATCAGCCACCGGCCAGCAGTACGTCGTGCATCGTTTACTTGCATGGTGGCGGCTGGGTGGTGGGGGACCTGGACTCCCACGATTTCATCTGCGCCGAATTGGCATCGACACTCGGTGTGCTGGTGATCGCCGTCGACTATCGCCGGGCACCGGAGCATCCGTTTCCCGCTGCGTTCGATGATTGCCTGAAGGTCTGGCGAGCGCTGCGCACCGGGCCGTTTCAACTCGATCCGGAGCGCATGCTGGTGGCCGGTGACAGTGCCGGTGGCAATCTCGCAGCAGCGTTGTGCCTGGCACTGCGCGATGCCGGCGAGCCGTTGCCGTGCGCGCAGGTTCTGATCTATCCGGGATTGGGCGGCGATCACCGGCTGCCATCGCGCAGCGAGTGCATCGACGCGCCATTACTCAGCAGCAGTGACGTCGATTGCTATCACGCCCTTTACCTGCAGGGCACCCGCCATCCGAGCGCCTACGCCATGCCGTTGCTCGCCACGGATTTCAGGGGATTGCCACCGGCATGGATCGCCGTGGCGCAATTCGACCCGTTGCGTGATGACGGCGTGCGGTATGCCAAGCGACTGAACGCTGCGGGCGGGACTGCCACGCTATATGTCGGCGAGGGCCTGGTTCATGGCTGTTTGCGGGCCCGCGGGCAGGTGGCCGAGGTCGATGAGCTGTACCAGGCCCTGTTTGGATACCTGGCGGCAAGAATCTGACTCCGCACGGGCATGCTCATTGACGTAATTCGGGTTTATGATGCCGGACGGCAGAATAATAGAAGTCCCCCCAGGGATGACCTCGACCCCTTACGGAGTGCGCAATGCAGACTTTGTACCCGCAGATCAAACCCTACGCCCGGCACGATCTGGCCGTCGACGAGACCCACACGCTGTATGTCGACGAAAGCGGTTCACCGGAAGGTTTGCCGGTGGTGTTCATCCACGGCGGCCCCGGTGCCGGATGTGATGCCCAGAGTCGTTGCTTCTTCGATCCCAACCTTTATCGTATTGTTACCTTCGACCAGCGCGGCTGTGGTCGCTCCACTCCCCACGCCAGCCTGGAAAACAACACGACCTGGGATCTGGTCGCCGACCTGGAGCGGATTCGCCAGCACCTGGGCATCGACAAATGGGTGCTGTTTGGCGGCTCCTGGGGTTCGACCCTGGCGCTGGCCTATGCGCAAACCCATCCTGAGCGTGTACACGGTCTGATCCTGCGCGGGATTTTTCTGTGCCGTCCGCAGGAAATCGAATGGTTCTATCAGGCTGGCGCGAGCCGTCTGTTCCCCGATTACTGGCAGGACTACATCGCGCCGATCCCGCTGGATGAGCGCGGCGATTTGCTTACCGCGTTCCACAAGCGTCTGGTCGGCAACGACCAGATTGCCCAGATGCACGCGGCCAAGGCCTGGTCCACCTGGGAGGGCCGTACTGCGACCCTGCGTCCGAACCCGCTGGTGGTCGATCGCTTCTCCGAGCCACAGCGTGCATTGTCGATTGCCCGCATCGAATGCCACTACTTCAGCAACCACGCCTTCCTGGAACCGAACCAGTTAATCCGTGACATGGGCAAGATCGCCCATTTGCCCGGCGTGATCATCCATGGCCGCTATGACGTGATTTGCCCGCTGGATAACGCCTGGGAATTGCATCAAGCCTGGCCGAACAGCGAACTGCAGGTCATCCGCGATGCCGGTCATGCCGCTTCCGAACCGGGCATCACCGACGCGCTGGTCCGTGCCGCCGATCAGATGGCCCGGCGTCTGCTCGACCTGGCGCCTGATGAGGCATGAAGGGCCTGCTGCAACGGGTGCGTGGCGCGCGAGTCGAGGTTGCCGGCGAAGTCGTGGGTACCGTTGATCAGGGATTGCTGGTCCTGGTGGCCGTTGAGCCAGACGATACGCGGGCCAGCGCCGACAAACTTCTTAATAAACTGCTTAACTATCGGGTGTTCAGTGACGCTGAGGGCAAGATGAATCTGTCCCTGGCGGATGTGGGCGGAGGGCTGCTGCTGGTCTCTCAGTTCACCCTGGCTGCCGATACCAGAAGCGGGCTGCGTCCGGGTTTCTCGACTGCCGCCCCTCCGGCCTTGGGTGAGGAATTGTTCGACTATCTATTAAGCAAAGCGAAACAGGTGCATGGCACTGTGGCATCAGGTAGATTCGGCGCGGATATGCAGGTGCACCTGGTCAATGATGGCCCGGTAACCTTTCTGTTACAGACCTGAAAGTGCTTGAAACAAGTTTTTAAGCTCATTTCGACTGAAAACAGGGCTTTATCGCGATAAATACTTTGTTACCCCTGATGCGTTGTAACGCGGCCTACTAGATAATCGCGCGCTACGGGGATCAGCGTTCGTTGGTCCATTTTGACTTAGGTAGAGACTTGTCTGGATCCGATTGGGGAATCATTTCGCCCCAGCGGAGTCGGAACAATGCTCGCCAACTTGGCAAGAGTGGTTTGCAAGGGCGGTTTTTTCAGACCGTACACCGTGCAGACCCTTTAACTGGCCGTTGGTTTTTTGATCTGTTTTCGGCGAGGGTTGCTCGTGATTGTTAGTCCCTGTAACGCACCAAAATTGTCTGTCAAACGGTTACGCAGCGCCCTGGTAGCGGGCTCTGCACTGCTCTGCCTGCTCAGCGCCGGCCAGCTTTGGGCATTCAGTCTGGATGATGTATCGGCCAAGGCAAAAGAGCTGGCCGCGCAGAAATACGAAGCGCCGCGCAGTAACCTGCCGAACGAGTTCCGCGAAATGAAGTTTGCGGACTACCAGAAAATTCGTTTTCTAACGGAAAAAGCCGAATGGGCTGATCAGAAGACGCCGTTCAAGCTGTCCTTCTATCACCAGGGCATGCACTTCGATACGCCGGTGAAAATCAACGAAATCACGGCGAACACCGTCGAAGAGATCAAATACGATCCAAGTCGTTTCGACTTCGGCGATGTGAAGTTCGACCCGAAGGCCACCGAGCAACTGGGCTACGCCGGTTTCCGTGTGCTGTACCCGGTCAACAAGGCCGACAAGCAAGACGAAATCATGACCATGCTCGGCGCGAGCTACTTCCGCGTCGTCGGCAAGGGTCACGTCTATGGCTTGTCCGCTCGCGGCATGGCCATCGATACCGCCTTGCCGTCCGGCGAAGAATTCCCGCGTTTTCGCGAATTCTGGATTCAACAGCCCAAGCCGGGCGACAAGCACCTGGTGATCTTCGCCCTGCTGGACTCTCCGCGTGCCACCGGTGCCTATCGCCTGACCCTGCGTCCGGGCAGCGACACCATCGTCGACGTCAAGGCGCAGATGTTCCTGCGTGACAAGGTCGGCAAACTGGGCATCGCCCCGTTGACCAGCATGTTCCTGTTCGGCGCCAACCAGCCGTCGAAAGTACTGAACTACCGCCGCGAACTGCACGACTCCAGCGGCCTGGCGATCCATGCCGGCAACGGTGAGTGGATCTGGCGTCCGCTGAACAATCCGAAACACCTGGCGGTGAGCAACTTCAGCGTGGAAAACCCGCGCGGCTTCGGCCTGCTGCAACGTGGCCGCGACTTCAGCCACTACGAAGACCTCGACGACCGCTACGACAAGCGCCCAAGCGCCTGGATCGAGCCGAAGGGGGACTGGGGCAAGGGCACCGTCGACCTGGTCGAGATTCCGACCGCCGACGAAACCAACGACAACATCGTGGCCTTCTGGAACCCGGAAAAATTGCCGGAACCTGGCCAGCCGCTCGATGTCGCTTATCGTATGCACTGGACCATGGACGAAGCGGCGATTCACGCGCCGGACAGTGCCTGGGTCAAGCAAACCCTGCGTTCGACCGGTGACGTCAAGCAGTCCAACCTGATTCGTCAGCCCGATGGCAGCGTTGCCTACCTGGTGGACTTCGAAGGTCCGTCCCTGGCGGCATTGCCGGCCGATGCCGAGGTTCGCAGCCAGGTCAGCATCGGCGACAACGCCGAGCTGGTGGAAAACAGCGTGCGCTACAACCCTGAAACCAAGGGCTGGCGCCTGACCCTGCGGATGAAGATCAAGGATCCGGGCAAGTCCACCGAGATGCGTGCTGCGCTGGTGCAGAACATCGTGCCGGCGGACCTGGCCAAGACGTCGATTCCGTCGTCCAACTCGTCGGTTGCCAAGGCCGACAAGGTTGCCGCCAAGCAACAAGAGAAAGCGGACAAGGAAGCCAGGCAAGCAGAGGCCAAGCAGGCTGAAGCCAAGCCTGTTGCAGATGCCAAGGACAAGGCCAATAAAGACGCCAAGCAGCCTGTCGCTGCCGACGCGGCCCCAGCCACACCGGAATCGGCGCCGACTGAAGAAGTCCTGACCGAGACCTGGAGCTATCAGTTGCCTGCCGATGAGTAACTCTCAAGTACGGCCAGAAACTCTTTCCGAGTATCTGGCGCATCTGCCGATGACCGACGAGCAGCGCGCGGAACTCGCGGGCTGCCAGTCTTTCAGCGAATTGCACGAACGCCTGTCGTCTTCGACGTTCGACGCCCCGACCGAAGCCGCCCAGGCTTCGGTCGGCAAACGCCTGACCCTGAGCACCGCCGAAGAGCTGCAGGACGCGGAAATGCTGGTGCTCGACGCCAACGGCCGGGTCTGCCTCAAGGCGACCCCGCCGATCCGGCGGACCAAGGTCGTGCCGGAGCCGTGGCGCACCAACATTCTGGTGCGTGGCTGGCGGCGGATGACCGGTCGTACCAACCCGCCGAAGCCGCCGAAGGACGAGCGTGTACTGCCGGCTGCGCGCTGGCGTACTGTCGGTTCGATCCGTCGCTACATTCTGTTGCTGCTGATGCTCGGCCAGACCATCGTCGCCGGCTGGTACATGAAAGGCATCATGCCGTACCAGGGCTGGTCGTTCGTCGACCTCAACGAAGTGCTGCACCAACCGCTGCTGCAAACGGCCACGCAAGTGCTGCCTTACGCCTTGCAGACCAGCATCCTGATCCTGTTCGGGATTCTGTTCTGCTGGGTATCGGCCGGTTTCTGGACCGCGCTGATGGGCTTCCTCGAGTTGCTGACCGGCCACGATAAATACCGCATCTCCGGTAAAAGTGCTGGCAACGAGGCGATTCCAAAGGATGCGCGCACCGCACTGGTGATGCCGATCTGCAACGAAGACGTGCCTCGGGTTTTCGCCGGCCTGCGGGCGACCTTCGAGTCGGTCGCGGCCACGGGTGACCTGGACCGCTTCGATTTCTTCGTCCTCAGCGACAGTAACGACGCCGATATCTGTGTTGCCGAGCAACAGGCCTGGCTGGACGTCTGCCGCGAAGCCGGTGGCTTCGGCAAGATCTTCTATCGCCGCCGTCGTCGTCGCGTAAAACGCAAGAGTGGCAACCTCGACGACTTCTGCCGTCGTTGGGGCGGTGACTACAAGTACATGGTCGTACTCGACGCCGACTCCGTGATGAGCGGCGAGTGCCTGACCAGTCTGGTGCGCCTGATGGAAGCCACGCCGGACGCCGGGATCATCCAGACCGCGCCACGGGCGTCGGGCATGGACACCCTGTATGCGCGCATGCAGCAGTTCGCCACTCGCGTGTATGGCCCGTTGTTCACCGCCGGCCTGCACTTCTGGCAACTGGGCGAGTCGCACTACTGGGGTCACAACGCGATCATCCGCATGAAGCCGTTTATCGATCACTGCGCCCTGGCGCCGTTGCCCGGTAAAGGCGCGTTCTCCGGTTCGATCCTGTCCCACGACTTCGTTGAAGCCGCGCTGATGCGCCGTGCCGGTTGGGGCGTGTGGATTGCCTACGATTTGCCGGGCAGCTATGAAGAACTGCCGCCGAACCTGCTGGACGAACTCAAGCGTGACCGTCGCTGGTGCCACGGCAACCTGATGAACTTCCGCCTGTTCCTGGTAAAAGGCATGCACCCGGTGCATCGCGCGGTGTTCCTGACCGGTGTGATGTCCTACCTGTCGGCGCCGCTGTGGTTCTTCTTCCTGGTGCTGTCGACCGCGCTGCTGGCGGTCAACACGCTGATGGAGCCGCAGTACTTCCTTGAACCGCGCCAGCTCTATCCGCTGTGGCCACAATGGCACCCGGACAAGGCGATTGCGCTGTTCTCGACCACCATCGTGCTGCTGTTCCTGCCGAAGCTGCTGAGCATCATCCTGATCTGGGCCAAGGGTGCGAAAGAGTTCGGCGGCAAGTTCAAGGTGACCCTGTCGATGCTGCTGGAGATGCTGTTCTCCATGCTGTTGGCGCCGGTGCGGATGATCTTCCACACCCGTTTCGTCCTCGCCGCGTTCCTCGGCTGGGCCGCGACCTGGAACTCGCCGCAGCGTGACGACGATTCCACGCCGTGGAGTGAGGCGATCAAGCGCCACGGTCCGCAAACCCTGCTGGGCTTTTTCTGGGCCTTGCTGGTGATCTGGCTGAACCCGAGCTTCCTGTGGTGGCTGGTGCCGATCGTCGGTTCGTTGATGCTGTCGATCCCGGTGTCGGTGATCTCCAGCCGTGTCGGCCTGGGCCTGAAGTCCCGTGACGAGAGCCTGTTCCTGATCCCTGAGGAATACAATCCGCCGCAGGCTTTGCTGGCCACCGACCAGTACACCCACGAAAACCGCTGGCACGCACTGAACGACGGCTTCGTCCGTTCGGTGGTCGATCCACAGCAGAACGCCCTGGCGTGCTCGCTGGCGACCTCGCGGCACAATCAGGCTGAGCCGATTGAGTGGTTGCGCATCGAGCGGGTACGGCACGCGATGAAGGTTGGACCTGAAGGCCTGACCAACAACGAGCGTGTGCAACTGTTGAGCGACCCGGTGGCATTGGCTCGCTTGCACGAGCAGGTCTGGAACGAAGGTCACCCGGATTGGCTGGGCGCCTGGCGCAAGTCGGTGAAGGCAGATCCCCATGCACCGTTGCTGCCGCTCAAGCCAATGAGCGAACAGCCTCAGTTGGCATGATAAAAAAACCCGCGAAAGCGGGTTTTTTTATGGCTTGAAGTTTGTTCTTGAACTTGCGCCAGATTCTGTAACAGCGGTGTCTGGTCGATCGCTTTCGCGGGCAAGCCCGCTCCCACAGGGGACCGCATTTCAGTGCGGGAGCGGGCTTGCCCGCGAAGGCATTACCTCGGTCCTGAGTGAACCGAGGTACGCAGATCACCTCAAACCCTGAACTTGCCCACCAGCATCTGCAAATGCGTCCCCAGTCGTGCCAGCTCAACGCTGGACGCTGCCGTCTCTTCACTGGCTGCCGAGGTCTGGTCCGACACATCCCGCACGTTCAGCACGCTGCGGTTGATCTCTTCGGCCACGGCGCTTTGCTGTTCGGCGGCAGCGGCGATCTGCTGGTTCATCGCCTGAATCGCCGATACGGTGCGGGTGATGCTTTCCAGTGAGCCACCGGCACGGCGGGTCAGTTCGACACTGCTGTCGGTCAGGGTGCGGCTGTTGTCCATGATGGTCGCCACTTGCTGCGTGCCGTTTTGCAGGCCGACGATCAGCTCTTCGATCTCTTCGGTGGATTTCTGGGTGCGCTGGGCCAGGCTGCGGACTTCGTCGGCGACCACGGCAAACCCACGCCCGGCTTCACCAGCACGGGCTGCTTCAATCGCGGCGTTGAGCGCCAGCAGGTTGGTTTGCTGGGCCACGGACTTGATCACGTCGAGCACGCTGCCGATCTTGTCGCTTTCGCGCTTGAGTTCGCCCATGGCCTCGGTGGAGTGGCCGACTTCCGCGGCCAGGCGCTCGATCTGGGCGATGGCTTCGCCCACCACTTTGTCACCCTCACGGGCCTGCTGGTCGGCGGCGACGGCGGCTTCGGAGGCCTCTTCGGCGTTGCGTGCCACTTCCTGCACGGTGGCGGCCATTTCATTCATGGCCGTCGCGACCTGATCGGTCTCGACTTTTTGGCTGTTGACCCCGGCGCTGGTCTGCTCGGTGACTGCGGACAGCTCTTCAGCGGCGCTGGCAATCTGCGTGACGCCATCGCTGATGCCGCCGATCAGTTCGCGCAAGCCCTGGGTCATGCTCTGCATGGCGCGCTGCAACTGGCCGAGTTCGTCGCGACGCTGCGACGTCAGGTTGAGGGTCAGGTCGCCGCTGGCAACGCGCTCAGCGACGGCCAGGGTCTGGTTCAACGGAATGATGATCTGCCGGGTGATCGCCCAGGCGGCCAGCAGGCCGAAGGCGATGGCCAGAACGGTGGCGAGGGCCAGCATGTTCTTGGCGTGGGCGGCGTCGCTGTCACGCACGACGGTTTGCGAGACGGTGAGTTTCTGGCTCATGTCCAACAGGATCTCGCCTTGGGCGGACATGCGTACCAAGGCCTTGGCGCTGGCCACCTGGGAGTCGCGGAACTGGCTGACGGCGGCGCGGTAGGCCTTCAGTGAATCAGTCGCCTGTTGCAGGTTGGCGATGTGTTCTTCGGGCAGTTTGGCCGGCAGGCTCTCGAGGTTCTTCAGGGCGTTGTCGATCGCGTCGAGGGCTGGCTGTTCGGCTTCGCTCTTGCCGCTGTAGGTGTAGCCGCGAACCTGGAAGCGCGCCTGCTGGATCAGTTTGCTCAGGTCGATCACGCTATTGAATGCTGCGACGCTGTCACCTTGCAGCATGGATTTTTCCACTTCGGCGACACGGGCCACGGCGTTGTCGGCGGTGGCGCCGAGTTTGCTGCGGGCATCTTCACGCTGGGCGCCGGCCTGGGTCATGTCGTTGAAGGCACGACGGTATTCGGCGACAGCGGCCAGTTGTTGATCGACCATGGCGGTGTCGGCCGGTTGTTCGATCAGGCTGCGGGCGGTCTGCAGGCCGCTTTCGAGTTTGCCCAGCAGATCGTTGACGGCGCCGGGGCCTTGTTCCCCGCGACGCATCTCGTAATCCAGGCGTGCAATGCGCAGGTCCTTGGTCAGGTCATTGAGGCTGGCGATGAATCCCAGTTTATCGCCACGGCTGGTGACGCCGCTCAGGCCGCTCCAGCCGGTGAAGGTGATCAGCAGGGTCAGTAACAGCACCAGGCCGAAGCCGATCCCCAGCTTGCGTTTGACGCTGACGTTTCCCAGATTCTCGGCTAGCCATTGGTACATGCTGAAACTCCCCGGACCACAATTTGGTTTTATGGGGGGTGTATCGGCAGGGGCGCGAGGTTCTGTAGGCGCTGCCCGATGTATGGGCGAATAGCTACCTCGGGTAGAAGTCGGACCTGTGGGAGCGAGCTTGCTCGCGATGACGGTGTATCAGCCACTTCATTGTTGACTGACACGCCGCTATCGCGAGCAAGCTCGCTCCCACAAGGAATTGTGTCCGGGATTAGAAAAGGCGGGCCAGCAGCGCGGTCACGGCGGTTTCGACGCGCAGGATGCGCTCGCCCAGTTGTACCGGTTGCAGGCCGGATTTGCCCAGCAGGTCGATTTCGTAGGGAATCCAGCCGCCCTCGGGGCCGATGGCCAGGGTCACCGGTTCGCTGAGTGCGCGAGGGCAGGGCGGGTAATTGCCGGGATGCCCTACCAGGCCAAGGGTGCCGTCGGTGATCGCCGGCAAACGGTCCTCGACGAATGGCTTGAAGCGCTTCTCGATGACGACTTCCGGCAGCACGCTGTCCCGGGCCTGTTCGAGGCCGAGGATCAATTGCTCGCGAATGGCCTCAGGCTCCAGGAAGGGGGTCTGCCAGAAGCTCTTCTCGACGCGATAGCTGTTGACCAGCACGATACGCGGCACACCCATGGCCGCCACCGTCTGGAACACCCTGCGCAGCATCTTGGGGCGTGGCAGGGCCAATATCAGGGTCAGCGGCAGCTTGGCCGGTGGTGGCTGGTCGAGGGTGACGCGCAATTCCGCTTCGTCGGCGTCCAGGCGCAGCACTTCGGCCGAGCCCATCAGTCCGCCGATCCGCCCTACGCGCATGCTGTCGCCCACTTCGCAGCGGTGGACTTCCTGCATGTGGGTCAGCCGGCGATCACGCAGGATCGCCCGGTCGGCCGCAATGAAGTCGGCCTCTTCAAGGAGCAGCAGGTTCACGCTTGGGTCGCTGGCGGCTGGTCGTTGTGATCGTCAGCCGGTTGGTCGTCCGGATGCTCGCCACGTTTGCTGATCAGGCTGCTGAACAGAATGCCGATTTCAAACAACAGCCACATCGGCACGGCCAGCAGGGTCTGCGAGAAGATGTCCGGCGGTGTGAGGATCATGCCGACCACGAAGCAGCCGATGATCACATACGGGCGGATTTTCTTCAGGTATTTGACATCGACCACGCCGATCCACACCAGCAGCACCACGGCCACCGGGATCTCGAACGCCACGCCAAAGGCGAAGAACAGCGTCATGACGAAATCGAGGTAGCTGGTGATGTCGGTCATCATTTCCACGCCTGCCGGGGTGGCGGCGGCGAAGAACTTGAAGATCAGCGGGAAAACCAGGAAGTAGGCGAAGGCCATGCCGGCGTAGAACAGAAAGATGCTGGAGACCAGCAAGGGCACGGCAATGCGCTTTTCATGCTTGTACAGGCCCGGGGCGATGAAGCCCCAGATCTGGTGCAGGATCACCGGGATCGCCAGGAACAGCGAGACCATCATCGTCAGCTTCAGCGGCGTCAGGAACGGCGACGACACGTCGGTGGCAATCATCGTCGCGCCGGCGGGCAGGTACGCACGCAGCGGAGTCGAGACGAAGGTGTAGATCTGCTGGGTAAAGGCAAACAGGCCGGCGAAGATGATGAAAATCGCCGCTACGCAGCGCAGCAGTCGGGTACGCAACTCGGTGAGGTGCGAAACCAGCGGCATGTGCTGGTCGTTTTCTGGGAGATCGCTCATGGGGCTCGCGGCGGCAATGTTGGGTCATGAGGGGCCGGCGCAACTGGCGCAGCCGCAGGTGTAACGGGTTCAACCGGAGTGGTTGCAGCAACAATCGGCGCAGGCTCGACAGCCGCAACAGCAGGCGTTGTCGCGGCAGCGGGGGCAGTTGCTTGAATCGTCTGCGCACCCACATGCTCGACCGGCGTCGGCTCCTGCTGGGTCGGCGTGAAGATTTTCCGCGCCTCCTGCTCAAGCGACAGGATGTGTTCGTTGTGCAGTTGCCGACGAATCTCGTCGGCACCGATTTCACGTTCAACTTCCTGTTTGATTGCGTTGAAGCTGCGCTTCAGGCGTCCGACCCACAGGCCAGCGGTGCGCGCAGCGCCCGGCAAGCGCTCGGGACCCAGCACCAGCAGGGCGACGAGGCCGACGAGCAGCAGTTCAGAGAAGCTGATACCAAACATTAGTCAGTGCTCACACGTCTTTGCGGATCGGCTCTTCGACTTTCTGTGCCTGCACGTCGATGGTGTGCGGCTGGTTCACAGTGGTCTGTGGCTGGACCGGTGGAACCGGTTGGGCCGGGGTCGCATTCGGGTCGGCCGGTTTTTCGTCGTCGTTCATGGCTTTCTTGAAGCCCTTGATCGATTCGCCGACGTCGGTGCCGAGGTTTTTCAATTTCTTGGTGCCGAATACCAGTACCACGACAACCAGGATGACGACCCAATGTTTCCAGTCAAAAATGCCCATGCTGCTGCTCCTCTCTAATAGTTATTCAGGCGGACGGGCGCGAGGCTTTCTCGGCGTGTCCGGAGAGACCGAAACGACGGTCCAGTTCATCGAGTACAGCCTGTGGATGCTGCCCCAATTGGGCGAGCATGACCATGCTGTGGAACCACAAATCAGCGGTTTCGTAGATCACATCGCTGCAGTCGCCGCTGACGGCGGCGTCCTTGGCAGCAATGATGGTCTCGACCGACTCTTCGCCGACTTTTTCCAGAATCTTGTTCAAACCCTTGTGATACAGGCTGGCGACATACGAGCTGTCGGCAGCGGCGCCTTTGCGCTCTTCCAGCACCTCGGCCAGACGGGTCAGTGTGTCACTCATGTTTGTGCCCTGCGCAATAGATGGCATGCGGATCTTTAAGGACCGGGTCGACCGTTGTCCAGTCGCCGTTCTCGTAGACGCGGTAGAAGCAGCTCTGGCGGCCGGTATGACAGGCGATGTCGCCGATCTGCTCGACCATCAGGATGATGACGTCGGCGTCGCAGTCCAGGCGCATCTCATGCAGGGTCTGCACATGGCCGGACTCTTCGCCCTTGCGCCACAGCTTGCCACGCGAGCGCGACCAGTAAATGGCGCGGTTCTCGGCAGCGGTCAGTTCCAGTGCTTCGCGGTTCATCCAGGCCATCATCAGGACGCGCCCGGTCTTGTGGTCCTGGGCAATCGCCGGCACCAGGCCGTTGGCATCCCATTTGATCTCGTCCAGCCAGTTTTTCATCTTCGACTCCGACAGCGAGCCCGACACTTCATTAGTCAGGCTCAACGTTGAAACAGTGTGCCAGTGCGCAGCACAACTGGCTATCGGCGCACGACCAGATACAAACCGACGGCCATCATGATGCCGGCCGGCCAATAGGCCAACTGGTTCAGCGGTCCGCCCGCGGCGAGGATCGCTCCACCGGCCAGGTGCGCCGTGCCGAGCAGGCGCAGGAACCAGTCGTCCCGGCGTCGGTGCCACGCTGGCGGCGGGTCGTAGGCGTGGGGCTGGGACATGCGTTCGAGCAGGTCGCGGGCCATGTTGGCCAGGTGCGGGATCTGCTCGAACTGACTGTGCACGTTGCCGAGCAGGGCTTTGGGGCTGACCCGCTCGCGCATCCAGCGTTCGAGGAACGGCTGCGCGGTGTTCCACAGGTCCAGGTCCGGGTACAGCTGACGCCCCAGGCCTTCGATGTTCAACAAGGTTTTTTGCAGCAGAACCAACTGCGGTTGAACCTCCATGTTGAAGCGCCGAGCGGTCTGGAACAGGCGCATCAGCACCTGACCGAAGGAAATATCTTTTAACGGTTTTTCGAAGATCGGCTCGCACACGGTACGGATCGCCGCTTCGAATTCGTTGAGCTTGGTTTCCGCCGGCACCCAGCCCGAATCGATGTGCAACTGCGCCACGCGACGATAATCACGCTTGAAGAAGGCGAAAAGGTTGCGCGCCAGGTAGTCTTGGTCTTCCGGGGTCAGGCTGCCGACGATGCCGCAGTCGATGGCAATGTACTGCGGACTCCACGGATTCACGGTGCTGACGAAGATGTTGCCGGGGTGCATGTCGGCGTGGAAGAAGCTGTCGCGGAACACCTGGGTGAAGAAAATCTCCACGCCACGCTCGGCGAGCATTTTCATGTCGGTGCGCTGGTCGGCCAAGGTTGCCAGATCGGTGACCTGGATACCGTAGATGCGCTCCATCACCAGTACTTTCGGCCGGCACCAGTCCCAATAGACTTGCGGCACGTACAGCAGCGGCGAGCCGTCGAAATTGCGTTTCAACTGGCTGGCGTTGGCCGCCTCGCGCAGCAGGTCGAGTTCGTCGTAGATGGTTTTTTCGTAATCGCTGACCACGTCCACCGGGTGCAGCAGGCGCGCATCGGCGGAGAGTTTTTCGGCGGCGCGGGCGAGGATGAACAGCCACGCCAGGTCCTGGGCGATCACCGGTTTGAGACCGGGGCGGATTACCTTGACCACCACTTCTTCGCCGGTTTTCAGTTGCGCGGCATGCACCTGCGCCACCGAAGCCGAGGCCAGCGGTTCGACATCGAAACGGCTGAACACGTCGCTGATTTTCTTGCCCAGCTGCTCTTCAATCAGCTTGACCGACACTTGCGAGTCGAACGGCGGTACGCGGTCCTGCAGCTTCATCAGTTCATCGGCGATGTCCTCGGGCAACAGGTCGCGGCGAGTGGACAGGATCTGCCCGAACTTGATGAAGATCGGCCCCAGGTCCTGCAACGCCAGGCGCAGGCGCGCGCCACGGCTCAGGTCCAGGGTCTTGCGCGGAAACCAGCGCCACGGCAACGCGTAACGCAGCGCCCGCAGAAACCACGGCAGTGGCAGGGCGAACAGCAGGTCATCGAGGCGGTAGCGGATCACGACGCGCTGGATGCGCAACAAACGGCGGACGGCAAGCAGCTTCATGCGTTATCGCTTGGGTCGAGGGATCGGGAAAGGCGCTCGAAACGCGCCTCGAGACGTTCCAGATCGAGCTTGATCTGGTCCAGTTCACTGAATCGGGCTTCGGCTTCGCGCTGACCGACAAGGGTGCGCGATTCTTCGGCCAGGTATTCGCCCAGGTTCTGGCCCAGGCTGGCAAAGCCTTGCTGGTACCAGCGGGCGCGACTGCGCAGGTGGCCGCCGACCAGTTGCGTGGCAACCGGGCCGAGCCAGCGCGAGAGCTCGTACTCCCAGTCCAGCTCCAGGTCCTGGAGGATCGCGGCCAGTTCCAGCAGCACGCCGCTGTCGCCGTCGAGTTCGACTTCCGGGCTGTGCAGGATCGAGGTCTTGTCCTTGCTCATGGCCAGTTTCAACAGGCTCGAAGCCGGTGCACGCAAGGTGCAGTCGGCGCCGGTTTCCCACTGGGAGGCGAGCATCAGGCCTTCGTCGCTGGGCAGGATGAACAGGTGCAGCGCCGGGCTGCGGCAATCGACGGTAATCACTTTGCCGGTCAGATGCGCCAGCCGCGGCAGCGCCGTGCTGTCGAGGCGCAGCACCCGGTTCAGGCCGAGTTCAACGCTGGCGAGCAGGCCGGCGAGCAGCATCAGGGCTTGATGCCGCGGTGCAGGGCAACGATGCCTGCGGTCATGTTGTGATAGGTCACGCGGTCGAAACCGGCCTCGACCATCATCGACTTCAGGGTTTCCTGGTTCGGGTGCATGCGGATCGATTCGGCCAGGTAGCGATAGCTTTCCGAGTCGTTGGTGATCAGCTTGCCCATCAGCGGCATGAAGGCGAACGAGTAGGCGTCGTAGGCCTTGGACATCAGCGCGTTGGTCGGCTTGGAGAATTCCAGCACCAGCAGGCGGCCACCCGGCTTGAGCACGCGCAGCATCGAGCGCAGGGCGTCTTCCTTGTGGGTCACGTTGCGCAGGCCGAAAGCGATGGTCACGCAGTCGAAATGGTTGTCCGGGAACGGCAGTTTTTCCGCATCGGCCTGGACGAATTCGACGTTGCCGGCCACACCGAGGTCCAGCAGGCGGTCACGGCCAACCTTGAGCATGGACTCGTTGATGTCGGCCAGTACGACCTGGCCGGTCGGGCCTACCAGGTGCGAGAACTTCCTGGTCAGGTCGCCGGTGCCGCCAGCGATGTCGAGCACGCGATTGCCGGCGCGAACGCCCGACAGTTCGATCGCGAAACGCTTCCACAGACGGTGCATGCCGCCCGACAGAAGGTCGTTCATCAGGTCGTACTTGGCGGCTACCGAGTGGAAAACCTCAGCGACTTTTTCCGCTTTCTGGCTTTCCGGAACGTTTTTGAAGCCGAAGTGAGTGGTGGGTTCGGCATCGCTGCCTTTGCGCTGATCAGTCATATCGCTGTCACCAAAAGAGAATGCGCGACATTCTAATCCCCAAGGCATGCTTTGTCTTGGCAAGGCTGAAGGTAAGATGGGCAACCATCGGGACGTTTTGACGCAGCAGAGGTCAAGATGCTCCGGGAAAGCATCCATAAAGCAGGAGTCATTCAATGGCCCGTATTAGTGTTGAACGTGCCCACGGCCTGGGTAAGGAAGCGGCTCGCGAGAAGGCCGACAAGCTGGCGCAGAAACTTTCCGATCAATATGGCCTGGAACCGCAGTGGTCCGGTGACACCCTGAACCTCAAGCGCTCGGGTGTGAAGGGTGCGGTGCATGTCAGTGAAGATTCGATCAAGGTCGATGTGGAACTGGGCCTGATGATGTCGGCCATGAGCGGCATGATCAAAGCGGAAATCGAGAAGGCGCTGGATAAAGCCCTGGTCTGATTTCCCCTTGAAATGAGATCCCCTGTGGGAGCGGGCTTGCTCGCGAAGGCGGTGTGTCAGTGAAATTTTTATCAACTGACCCACCGTCTTCGCGAGCAAGCCCGCTCCCACATTTGTTTTGTGGTACGCCCGGCCTTTTATGTCATTTGTTAGGGTGCCGTTTCTAATTTTTCTCCCTACTTTGTGCCAGAGCCCGACACTTATCCGGGCAGTTCCTCAAACCTTCTGCGCGTGAGGTGCACCATGGCCAAAGTTATTTTGAAGAAAAAAATCGACGCATCGACCAGCACGCTGGGCGACGTCAAATCCTATGCCCGCAAGATCTGGCTGGCAGGCCTGGGCGCCTACGCCAAGGTCGGCCAAGAGGGCAGCGAATACTTTCAAGAGCTGATCAAGGCTGGTCAGGTTGTTGAAAAGAAAGGCAAAAAAGTAGTCGCTGAGAAACTTGAAGCGGCCAATGCCGAGATCGATGAAGTCAAGAGTGAAGTCAGCACTTTCAAAGGCCGTGTCGAAGTTCAACTCGACAAGGTCGAGAAGGCGTTCGACACGCGTGTCGCAAGTGCCTTGAATCGTATCGGCATTCCGTCTAAACATGACGTTGAGACACTCTCTGCTAAGCTCGATGAGCTGACGGCATTGCTCGAACGTGTCGCGCGTAAATCTTAAGGAGAACGGGATGGCTGTTAAAAAGAAAACCGAAAAAGAAGGCAGCTCGTGGATCGGGAAGGTTGAAGATTACTCCCGAAAAATCTGGCTGGCTGGTTTAGGCGTGTACTCGAAGATCGACACTGACGGCAGCAAACTCTTCGATGCATTGGTTAAGGACGGCGAAAAAGCCGAGAAGCTCACCAAGAGCGCTGTTGGCAAGACAGTCGACGCCGCCAAGGACTCCGCTTCTTCGGCCAAATCGCGCATCAGCGGCGTGAAAGATCGCGCACTGGGCAAGTGGGATGAGCTGGAAGGTGCTTTCGACAAGCGTCTGAACAGCGCTATCTCGCGTCTGGGCGTACCGAGCCGCAACGAAGTCAAGGCACTGCACAGCAAGGTCGAGACCCTGACCAAGCAAATCGAAAAACTGACCGGTGCCAAGGTCGCGCCTGTTGCGGCGAAAACCGCGGCAGCCAAGCCTGCTGCCAAGACTGCCGCCGCCAAGCCAGCCGCGAAAACTGCTGCCAAGCCACTGGCAAAAGCCGCGGCTAAACCAGCTGCCAAGCCTGCCGCTAAAACTGCAGCCGCCAAACCGGCAGCGGCCAAACCGGCTGCGGCGAAAGCTGTCGCCAAACCGGCTGCCAAGCCAGCCGCGGCCAAGCCTGCGGCTAAAACAGCTGCAGCAAAACCTGCCGCCAAGCCGGCAGCCAAACCTGCTGCTGCGAAAAAACCTGCAGTGAAGAAGCCGGCAGCTCCAAAAGCCGCCGCGCCAAAACCAGCAGTAGCAGCTGCCAAGCCGGCAACCCCGGCAACCCCGGCAGCAGCTCCGGTCAGCGCCTCGAACTCCGCGACCGCGCCAACCCCTGCTGTCACCCCGACTGCCGCGCCAGCTCCATCGACGCCAACCAGTCAGTCCTGATTTTCAGGGCTCAAGAAAACGCCCGGCCTGCCAAGGTCGGGCGTTTTTGTTTGTGCGCGAATTTCTGAGCGACACAAGCCCACTGTGGGAGCGAGCTTGCTCGCGATAGCGGTGTATCAGTCGACATCCATGTTGGCTGAACAGACGCCATCGCGAGCAAGCTCGCTCCCACAGGGTTGGCGGGTGTCAGGCTTACTCATGTGCATCCAGGTACTGCATCGCCATTTGCTCCGTCGCCACTTTGATCGGTGGCAACAGATGCGGCGCCACCAGCATCATGATCTGGTAAACCACCAGCCGCACCTCGCCTTCGCGATCGAGAATCCGCTGGTAATCCAGTGAAAACAGCAGGGTCATGGTGATCTGTTCCACCAGTTGCCCCAACGCCTGAGTGTCGCTGACCAATTGCCCTTGAGCCTTCAAGCGTGCGAGCAACGACGCCAGTGTGCGCTTGAGTGCATTGAGCAGGTTGCGAATACCCTTGGCCAGTTTCGGCAGGCGTCCGGCGAGGTTCGACAGGTCCTGGAACAGAAACCGGTAATGGGACAGGCGCTCGACGATCAGATGCAGGAACAACCAGTAATCTTCGGGGCCCAATTCGACGTCGGACGGTGGGTCGAGCAGCGGTTGCAGCTCACATTGAAAGCGCTCGAACAGCCCGAGTATCAGCGGTTCTTTACCGTGAAAGTGGTAGTAGAGGTTGCCCGGGCTGATGCCCATTTCGTTGGCAACTTCCATGGTAGAGACATTCGGTTCGCCCTTCTGATTGAACAACTGCAGGGCACATTCGAGGATCCGGTCGCGGGTTTTCATCCAGTCTTCTTAATGATCGGGTCTTGCCACGGCCGGCAGCGGCCGTGGCTCGTTGAACGTCAGCGCACGCGCACGTAAGTACCGGGTGCTGCCTCCATCGGTGGGTAGTTCTGGTTGCCGAGCGCCATGTGGGTTTCCTTCTGCGCGCCGGAGCGTTCCTGAATCCAGCTCAGCCATTGGGTCCACCAACTACCGTCGACATGCTTGGCGTCGTAGTACCAGGCACGGGGATCGCTGCTCAGTTTGCCGTTCTCGATGTAGTTGGCTTTCGGGTTGCTCGGCGGGTTGAGGATGCTCTGCACATGACCGCTGTTGGACAGCACGAAGCGCCGTTCGCCACCGAGTAACAGTGTCGAGCGGTACACAGCGTCCCACGGTGTGATGTGATCATTGATGCCGGCGACGCTGAAGCTGTCGACGGTGACCTTCTGCAAATCGATCGGCGTGCCACACACTTCCAGTCCGCCCGGGTGGGTCAGCGGGTTGTGCTTGAAGAAGTCCAGCAGATCGCCGTGCAGAGCGGCCGGCAGGCGCGTGTTGTCGTTGTTCCAGTAGAGGATGTCGAACGCCGGTGGCTCCTTGCCCAGCAGGTAGTTGTTGACGAAGTAGCTCCAGATCAAATCGTTGGGGCGCATCCAGGCGAAGACCTTGGCCATGTCGCGGCCATCCAGCACACCTTTCTGATAGGAGCGGCGCTTGGCAGCCTCCAGTGTCTGCTCGTCGGCGAACAGCGTAGCGGGGCTGTCCAGCTGACTGTCGAGCAGGCTCACCAGATACGTCGCGCTGGACACCCTGCGCAGCTGCCGCTTGGCCTGCAAATGGCCTTGCAGCGCGGCAATGGTCAGCCCGCCGGCGCAGGCGCCCATCAGGTTGACCTCCCGTGCGCCGGTGATCGCCCGGCAGACATTCATCGCTTCTTCCACGGCTTCGACGTAGGTCGAGAGCCCCCATTCGCGGTGACGCACATCCGGATTGCGCCAGCTGATCATGAAGGTTTGCAGGCCGTTTTTCAGGGCGTACTGGACGAAACTGTTGTGCGGGCTCAGGTCGAAAATGTAGTACTTGTTGATTTGCGGTGGCACCACCAGCAGGGGCTTGGAATACTGCTTTTCGCTCATCGGTTTGTACTGGATCAACTCCAGCAGCTCGTTGCGAAACACCACGGCTCCGGTGGTAGTGGCGACCGTCCTGCCGACCTCGAACGCTTGCTTGGTGACTTGCCGGGGCAGGCCGTCGTTATGCAGCAGATCGTCCACCAGATGGCCGATGCCCCGCACCAGGCTGTTACCGCCGGAATTGAACAGCTCCTTGACCGCCAGTGGGTTGAGCAGGGTGTTGGAGGGCGATACGGCGTCGTTGAGCAAGGTGAAGGCGAAGTGGGCGCGGGCGCGGTCGTCCGGGCTCATGTTGCTCTCGTCGATCCAGCTTTTGACCTGCTTCTGCCAACTCAGATAGGCCTGCAGGCTACGGCGATAAAACGGGTTGAGGCTCCACGCCGGGTCGGCGAAGCGAGCGTCGTGCGGGTTGGTCGGGTGCAGGGTTTCGCCCAGCAGCACGCGACCAAGCTGACCGCTGAGTTTGAGGGCATGCCGGGCGCTGTGCAGTGGGTTGCGCAAGCCATGGGCGGCCACACTGCGCAGGGTCGACAGCAGATCCCGACCGCGCAGGCCGGTAATCGCACTCTGTGCATTGATGAACGCGGCGGGAGTCGCTAAGGAATCCCTCGCTGGTTTCTCGCGCATGATTCAACACTCCTTCGTCTTCAGGCCAAAAACAAACACACTGAACCAGAACACCATAGACGCTGTAACGGGTTGTTGCGCGGCGTGGCGTCCTGCCGACCGCTGATGCAGCGCTTTAACTGCCCAATGGCGCCGGACGCGGATGCATTACCGCGCGCTGGCGCTCCTCCTCCAGGAATTTCATGATGATCGGGGCCACCGCTTCGGCCCGGGTAATCAGGAACAGATGACCGTCATCGATGATATGCAACTGGGCGTTGGGAATCCGCCAGGCCAGCAAGCGCATGTTGACCAACGGGATCAATGGGTCATCGTCGCCGGCCAGCACCAGGGTCGGCTGGCGGATCTTGTGCAGCCAGTGAATGCTGGTCCAGCCGAGGCCGGCGAACAGCTGCCAGTAGTAACCGAGCTTGCCCGCCGAGCGCACCTTGGCCGCATGGCTGGCGGCCAGCGTCGGGTCGCGACGGAACGCACCACCGTAGATCATCGGCGCAATGCGGATCACGTGGGACGGCTGGATGTAGCGTCGTGGGCTGGCCATCATCCACAACACTTTCGGCTTGCCCGGCACCATCACTGCACCCGCCGCCGTGGCGGCCAGCACGAGTTTCTTGCAACGCTCCGGATAGTCATAAGCGAACTGCTGGGCCAGGGCGCCACCCCAGGACACTCCGATGACGTTGACCTGCCCGTAGTCGAGATAGTCGAGCATCCGCGCCGTGAGCTTGGCCAGTCCCGGAAAACGATACGGCCGGTTTGGCGTTGACGAACCGCCGACGCCGGGTACGTCGAAGGCGATGACTTCCAGGTCCGGGTCCAGCGCGGCAATGAACGGGAACACCAGCTCCAGGTTGGCACCGATGCCGTTGAAAATCAGCAGGGGCGTCAAATGAGGCTTGCCGGGGCGTACCGCCGTGCGGAGCGTCTGGCCATCCAGGTCGACGGTACGGAATATGAAGGGTTGCGGCATGCTTCAGGCCCTGTGGGTCGTTCTCTCGAATTCTTCCCGATCCCCTGTAGGAGCGAGCTTGCTCGCGATGAACTCAAGCGCAACGCGTTAATCCGGAAAGAACGCGTTATCGTTAACGTCCATCGCGAGCAAGCTCGCTCCTACAGGGGGGCGGGTGTGTCAGTTACCGCTCATGCACGTAAGTGCCCGGTGCAGCTTCGCCTGCCGGGTACGCCTTGTTGCCCAGTTTCAGTGGAGCTTTTTTCAGGTTGCCCGAGCGCTGTGCCTGCCAGGCCTGCCAATGCAGCCACCACGAATCGGCGTGCTTGGTCGACTCTTCCTGCCATTCATCGGCGTTGGCGGGCATTTCAGTGCTGGTCATGTAGCGCGATTTCGGATTGCCCGGCGGGTTCAGGATGCTCTGGATATGCCCGCTGCTGGACAGCACGAATTCAACATTGCCGCCGAACAGTTGCGCCGACTTGTAGCAGGAGCGCCACGGGGTGATGTGGTCGCTGGTCCCGGCCAGGGAAAAGATATCGGCGGTGACCTGCTTCAGGTCGATCGGTGTGCCGCACACTTCCAGTGCATTCGGACGAATCAATGGATTGCTTTTGAACATTTCGATCAGGTCGCCGTGGAACGCGGCCGGTAAGCGGGTGGTGTCGTTGTTCCAGAACAGGATGTCGAATACCGGTGGCTCGTTGCCCAGCAGGTAGTTGTTGACCCAGTAGTTCCAGATCAGGTCGTTGGGGCGCATCCAGGCAAAGACTTTTGCCATGTCGCGGCCTTCCAGCACGCCGGCCTGATAGGAGTGGCGCTTGGCGCTTTCGAGGGTTTGTTCATCGACGAAGAGCGCCACATCGCTGTCCAGGGTGGTGTCGAGCACGCTGACCAGGAGGGTGAGGGCGTTGACCTTGTTCTCGCCAATTGCTGCGTAATGGCCCAGCAGTGCGGTGCAGGTGATGCCGCCGGAGCAGGCGCCGAGCATGTTCACGTCCTTGCTGCCGGTGATCGCGGTGACCACGTCGACCGCTTCCTTGAGCGCCTCGATGTAAGTCGACAGGCCCCACTCACGCTGCTCCTTGGTCGGATTGCGCCAGCTGACGATGAAAGTTTGCACGTTGCTGCGCAGGCAGAACCGCGCCAGGCTTTTCTCCGGGCTGAGGTCGAAAACGTAGAATTTGTTGATTTGCGGTGGCACGACCAGCAAAGGGCGCTCGTGCACCTGTTCGGTGGTGGGCTTGTACTGGATCAGCTCCAGCACGTCGTTGCGAAACACCACTGCACCTTCGGTCACGGCCAGGGTCTTGCCGACCTCGAATGCCCCCATGTTGACCTGGCTCGGCATGCCGCCGTTGTGTACCAGGTCCTTGGCCAGATGCGAGAGGCCGTCGAGCAGGCTTTTGCCACCGGTCTCGAAGAAACGTTTGACCGCTGCCGGGTTGGCCGCCGTGTTGGTCGGGGCGAAGGCCTCGGTCATGAGGTTGATCACGAAGTGCCCGCGGCTGACGTCCTTGGCCGGCAGGTTGCTGTCATCGATCCAGTCGTGGAGTTCCTTGCGCCACGCCAGATAGGTTTGCAGATAACGTTTGTAGAGCGGGTTCTGGCTCCAGGCCGGATCGGCGAAGCGACGGTCATCGCCATTCGGAAGAAGTTCGGATTTGCCTAGCAGTACGTTCTTGAGTTCAAGACCGAAATGGGCGACATGCTTGGCGCTGTGAATCGGTTGTTTGATGGCCTGCCTGAGCACCATGCGAGCAGAAGCCAGTAGATCTTTTCCACGCAATCCAACGACAGGATTCAGCCCCAAGGTGTTTTCGGAGGCTTGTTGCTTCAAGTCATCGTTATTCTTGTTACTCATCTACGACGCTCCAATGTCCTGAGACGAGTACCCGGGGCCTGCTGTGCAGTCACACAATCAATGCCAGGTACTGCTGCTCGGGTGACCGTTAATACTGCATCGCTGCTTTTGTTCGCAGTGAGCACTGCAGGGAACTTGCCAGTTCCATTGGTTACCCGAGTTTAATTTTTTTCGCAAGCAGGCCAATCGACGGCCCTGAAGCGGAGCATTCAAACAGATGAAATTAGAAAATGCCCTCTAAAGAGCAAGAGGCTCGGATTAGAGCATCAGCTTGACGACGGATTCGTTCGGGTCGCGGGTTTTTCCGGCCGCTTTGAGTTCGGCCAGATAATCTTCCCAAAGTGCGTCATAACGTCGCGCCAGTTCGTAGAGGTATTCCCAGGTGAACAGGCCGCTGTCGTGACCGTCATCGAAGGTCAGTTTCAGTGCGTACTGACCGGCCGGTTCTACCTTGGTCAGGCCGACGTTGATCTTGCCAAATTGCAGGATGGGTTTGCCGTGGCCCTGGACCTCGGCGGAAGGCGAGTGCACGCGCAGGAACTCGGCGGGCAGGGTGTATTCCTCGCCGGACGCGTATTTCAGCGACAGGGTTTTCGAGGCTTTGTGCAGCTTGATGTCGGTGGGGAGTTGGGTCATGAGTGCCGTTCCGTTTTGGATGGAACCCTGTAGGAGCGAACTTGCTCGCGATGGACGTTAACGATAACGCGTGTTTTCTGAAGAAACGCGTCGCTCTCAAGTTCATCGCGAGCAAGCTCGCTCCTACAAGTATGGCTTACAGGATATAACGGGACAGGTCTTCGTTCTGCGCCAATTCGCCCAGGTGGCTGTTGACGTAGTCGGCGTCGATCTGGATTACCTTGCCATCATGGGAGCTGGCCAGGTCGCCGGCGCTGAACGACACCTCTTCGAGCAGGCGCTCGAGCAGGGTGTGCAGGCGACGGGCACCGATGTTTTCGGTCTTCTCGTTGACCTGCCAGGCGATCTCGGCGATGCGCTTGATGCCGCTCGGCTGGAACTCGATGCCCAGGCCTTCGGTTTTCAGCAGTGCGCAGTATTGCTCGGTGAGCGAGGCGTGAGGCTCGCTGAGGATGCGTTCGAAATCTTCCGGGCTCAGGGCCTTGAGTTCGACACGGATCGGCAGACGGCCTTGCAGCTCGGGCACCAGATCGCTCGGCTTGCTCAGGTGGAACGCACCGGAAGCAATGAACAGGATGTGGTCGGTCTTGACCATGCCCAGTTTGGTGTTGACGGTGCAGCCTTCGATCAGCGGCAGCAAATCGCGCTGCACGCCTTCGCGGGATACATCGACGCCACCGGAATTACCACGCTTGGCGACCTTGTCGATTTCGTCGATGAACACGATGCCGTGTTGCTCGACGGCTTCCAGGGCCTTGGCCTTCAACTCTTCATCGTTGACCAGACGGCTGGCTTCTTCGTCGCGCACCATCTTCAGCGCTTCTTTGACCTTGAGCTTGCGGGCTTTTTTCTTGCCCTTGCCCATGTTGGCAAACAGGCTTTGCAGCTGGTTGGTCATTTCTTCCATGCCCGGTGGCGCGGAGATGTCGACGCCGGCCATTTCGGCGACTTCGATTTCAATCTCTTTGTCATCCAGCTGACCTTCGCGCAGGCGCTTGCGGAACAGCTGGCGGGTGTTGGAATCGGCAGTCGGGGCGTCGTCGTTGCTGAAGCCCATGCGCGCCGGTGGCAGCAGGGCGTCGAGGATGCGCTCTTCGGCGGCATCTTCGGCGCGGTGGCGAACCTTGACGATTTCCTGCTCGCGCAGCAGCTTGATCGCGGCATCGGCCAGGTCACGAATGATCGATTCGACGTCGCGGCCGACATAGCCGACTTCGGTGAATTTGGTCGCTTCGACCTTGATGAACGGCGCATTGGCCAGTTTCGCCAGGCGACGGGCGATCTCGGTTTTGCCGACGCCGGTCGGGCCGATCATCAGGATGTTCTTTGGCGTGACTTCAACGCGCAGCTCTTCAGGCAGCTGCATGCGGCGCCAGCGGTTGCGCAGGGCAATGGCGACGGCGCGCTTGGCATCGTCCTGGCCGATGATGTGGCGGTTGAGTTCGTGGACGATTTCACGGGGAGTCATGGACATAATATTCAGTGGACCTCAAGCAAGAATGAGCCGTGGTGCGGTGGCTGCACGGACTTACTCGGCGCAGTCCTGCTCCTCAATGGTCTGGGTGTGGTTGGTGAATACGCAGATGTCGCCGGCGATACCGAGGGCGGTTTCGACAATTTCCCGGGCTGACAGGTCGGTCTTTTTCAGCAGCGCGCTAGCCGCGGCCTGGGCGTAGGCGCCACCGGAACCCATGGCGATCAGGCCGTCTTCGGGTTCGACCACGTCACCGTTGCCGGTAATGATCAGGGAGGCGTCCTTGTTGGCGACCGCGAGCATGGCTTCAAGGCGGCTCAGGGAGCGGTCGGTGCGCCATTCTTTGGCGAGTTCGACGGCGGCGCGCACCAGGTGGCCCTGGTGTTTTTCAAGCTGGCCTTCGAAACGTTCGAAGAGGGTAAAGGCGTCGGCGGTGGCACCGGCAAAACCGGCAATGACCTGGCCGTGGTACAGGCGGCGAACTTTTTTCGCGTTGCCTTTCATCACGGTATTACCAAGGGAAACCTGGCCGTCGCCGCCCATGACGACTTTGCCGTGGCGGCGAACTGAAACGATGGTGGTCAAGGGGAGAGTCTCCACGCAGCGGGGCGAAAATGCCTTATGCCCATTCATATGGGGGTGGTGGAGTGGATTTCAACTGAAGGAAGCGGCGGGGGACGAATGGCGTGCAATAACTGTGGCGAGGGGGCTTGCCCCCGTTCGGTCGCGCAGCGGCCGCAAAACCGATATCCCGGATTTGTCTGAAGCAACGTGGTGTCTGGGTTTGGGGGCGCTTCGCACCCCAGCGGGGGCAAGCCCCCTCGCCACAGGGTTTGTGGGCGACCTCAAGTCAAGGTGCCCACAGGGACGGGATCAGCGGCTCTGGCGTTGTTGTAACAACAGATTGCTGAAGCCGGCGCCGGCCAGTTGTTTCTGGGCGGTCGTCAGTTGTTCGCGGTTGCTGAACGGTCCGACCAGTACCCGATACCAGGTTTCGTCCTTCACCGTACCGGACTCTACCGAAACGGCCTGGCCCAGCAGAATGATCTGCGCCCGAACCTTGTCCGCATCGGTTTCCTTGCGGAACGAACCCGCCTGCAGGAAAAACTTCGTCACAGGCGCAGCCTTGACCGGTGGCGCTGGTGGCGGCGTGATCCCGGCCAATGCAGCCTGGGCGCGAGCCGTGTCGATCTTCGCCGCTTCGGCCGGGGTGACCGGCGTTGTCGGGATGGCCGGCACTTGCGGCGTTGGCAGGGTTTTTTCCGGCACGGCATCCGGCGGCACGATGACTTCCGATTCCGGCAGCAAGGTGTAGAAGTCGTACTTCGGCTTCACCGGTTGCGTCGGGCTCGGCGGGGTCTTGTTGGCCTCGGCGATCTTGCTGGCTTTCTGCTGTTGCTCGACCTTTTCACGCTTGACCGTGTCGCCGCCCTTGCCCGGTTCCAGCTTCATCAGGAACACGATGAACGCGCCGACCGTCAGGCCGATGACCATCCACAGCCAGCCCGGGATCGGTTGCTTTGCAGGAGCTTGGTAACGGCTGGCGCCACGCTTGGGTGCAGGTTTTTTCTTGGCAGCCAACTTACATACGCTCCAGAGTTTCCAGGCCCAAGAGTTCCAGGCCTTGCTTGAGGGTGCGTCCGGTCAGCGCGGCGAGGCGCAGGCGGCTCTGCATTTGTGCCGGGGTATCGGCGGCGAGGATCGGGCAGTTCTCGTAGAAGCTGGAGAACAGGCCGGCGACGTCGTACAGGTAAGTGCAGAGGATGTGCGGGGTGCCTTTTTCGGACACGTTGTTCAGGATTTCACCGAACTGCGCGAGCTTCGCTGCCAGTTCGTGTTCGTGCGTCGCTTCGAGGACGATCTGGCCGTCGACTTCGCTGAAGTCCTTGCCGAGTTTGCGGAACACGCCGGCCACGCGGGTGTAGGCGTACAGCAGGTAGGGCGCGGTGTTGCCTTCGAAGTTGAGCATCAGGTCGAAGTTGAAGCTGTAGTCGCTGGTGCGGTGCTTGGACAGGTCGGCATATTTCACTGCGCCGATGCCCACCACCTTGGCGATATTGCGCAACTCGGCCTCGGCCAGCTCCGGGTTCTTGTCCTTGACCAGGGTGTAGGCACGCTCCTGGGCTTCGGTCAGCAGGTCGATCAGCTTCACGGTGCCGCCATCACGGGTCTTGAACGGACGGCCGTCAGCACCGTTCATGGTGCCGAAGCCCATGTGTTCCATTTCCATCGGATGGGTCACGAAACCGGCCTTGCGCGCCACGGCGAACACTTGCTGGAAGTGCAGGGCCTGACGCTGGTCGACGAAGTACAGCGCACGATCGGCCTTGAGCTTGCCACTGCGGTAACGCACGGCCGCCAGGTCGGTGGTGGCGTAGAGGTAGCCGCCGTCAGCCTTGACGATGATCACCGGCAGCGGGTCGCCGTCGGCGTTCTTGAACTCGTCGAGGAACACGCACTGGGCGCCGTTGCTCTCGACCAGCATGCCTGCGGCCTTCAAGTCGTTGACCACGTTGATCAGGTCGTCGTTGTAGGCACTTTCGCCCATCACATCGGCCATGGTCAGTTTGACGTTGAGCAGTTCGTAGATCTTCTGGCAGTGCGACAGCGAGATATCCTTGAACTTGGTCCACAGTGCCAGGCAGTCGGCATCGCCGGCCTGCAGCTTGACCACCAGGCCACGGGCGCGGTCGGCAAACTCTTCGGATTCGTCGAAGCGCTGCTTGGCGGCGCGGTAGAAGTTCTCCAGGTCCGACAGCTCGTCGCTGGTGATCGGGTTTTCCTGCAGGTAAGCCATCAGCATGCCGAACTGGGTGCCCCAGTCGCCGACGTGGTTCTGACGGATCACAGTGTCGCCGAGGAATTCGAGAACGCGGGCCACGCCGTCGCCGATGATGGTCGAGCGCAGGTGGCCGACGTGCATCTCCTTGGCCAGGTTCGGCGCCGACAGGTCGACCACGGTGCGCTGTACCGGGCCGGCCTTGCGCACGCCGATGTGGTCATCGGCCAGGGCGGCGTCCAGGCGGGTGGCCAGGGCGTCGGTGTTCTGGAAGAAGTTCAGGAAGCCGGGACCTGCGATTTCGGTCTTGGAAACGTTTTCGTCAGCCGGCAGGGCGGCGATGATTTTTTCCGCCAGATCGCGGGGCTTCATGCCGGCCGGTTTGGCCAGCATCATGGCAATGTTGCTGGCGAAGTCGCCGTTCTTCTTGTCGCGGGAGTTTTCCACCTGGATCGCCGGCGACAGGCCTTCAGGCAACACACCTTCGTTGACGAGTTGGGTGATGGCTTGTTGGATCAGCTGGCGAATGGTGTCTTTCATGGTCTTCTCTTTCGACCGCAGGCGCGGCGGCGCATCATGCGCTGGTGGAAAAACTGGGCATTATCCGTTGCGAAGACGGGCTTGCCAACCTTAGCAGGCAGGTTGTGGATGTGTGGTGACAATTCGACCGCAATCGCGAGCAAGCTCGCTCCCACAGGTTTTGTGGTGGACACATATTGTATGCCCACTGAAATACCATTGTGGGAGCGAGCTTGCTCGCGATTACGGGTTTGAAATCAATACAAATCCACAGGATCAACATCCAGCGACCAGCGCACCGCCCGCCCACTCGGCATCTGCTCCAGCACCAACAACCAACTGGCCAGCAACCGATGCAGCGGCGCCCGCGCCGTAGCCTGCAACAACAACTGGGCACGATAACGTCCGGCCCGTCGTTCCATCGGCGCCGGTACCGGCCCCAACAGTTCGATCCCGGTCAATCCCTGTTCAGCCAGCAAGCGCTCGGCCTCGCTGCACGCCTCATCGAGAAAACCTTCGGCCTGGCCCGGTTTATGCGCTTCGGCCCGCAACAACGCCAAATGGGCAAACGGCGGCAACCCAGCCGCACGCCTTTCGCTCAGGGCCTGTTCGGCGAAAGCGAAATAGCCTTGTTCGGTCAGTTGCACCAGTAGCGGATGGTCGGCCAGGTGCGTCTGGATAATCACTTTGCCCGGCTCTTCGGCGCGGCCTGCGCGGCCGGCGACCTGGACGATCAACTGCGCCATGCGTTCGCTGGCGCGGAAGTCGCCGGAGAACAGACCGCCGTCGGCGTCGAGGATCGACACCAGCGTCACCCGTGGGAAGTGGTGGCCTTTGGCAAGCATTTGCGTGCCGATCAGGATGCATGGCTGGCCTTTCTGAATGGTCGCGAACAGCTGGTTCATTGCGTCCTTGCGCGATGTGCTGTCGCGGTCGACCCGCAGCACCGGATAGTCCGGGAACAGAATCGCCAGGCGCTCCTCGGCCCGTTCGGTGCCGGCGCCGACGGGGCGCAGATCGACCTTGTTACACTTCGGACACTGGCGCGGCACGCGTTCGACGTAGCCGCAATGGTGGCAACGCAGCTCGCCGTAACGCTGATGCACGGTCATTCGCGCATCGCAGCGCTGACACTCGGACATCCAGCCGCAATCGTGACACAGCAGGGTCGGGGCGAAGCCGCGGCGGTTGAGGAATACCAGTACCTGCTGCCCGGCGGCCAGGGTCTGGCCGATGGCTTGTTGCATCGGCCCGGAAATGCCGCTGTCCAGCGGGCGGCTTTTGACATCCAGGCGCAGGAAGCGCGGCTGCTTGGCTCCACCGGCGCGCTCGTTCAGGCGCAGCAGTCCGTACCGTCCGGTGTAGGCGTTGTGCAGGCTTTCCAGCGAGGGCGTGGCGGAGCCGAGGACGATCGGGATGTTTTCCTGTCGCGCCCGCACCAGCGCCAGATCGCGGGCGTGGTAGCGCAAGCCTTCCTGCTGTTTATAGGAGCCGTCGTGCTCTTCGTCGATGATGATGAGGCCGGGGTTCTTCATCGGCGTGAACAGGGCCGAACGGGTGCCGATAATGATGTCGGCCTCACCGTCCCGGGCGGCCAGCCAGGCATCGAGGCGTTCGCGGTCATTGACCGCCGAATGGATCAGCGCGATGCGGGCATTGAAGCGCTGTTCGAAGCGCGCCAGGGTCTGCGGGCCGAGGTTGATTTCCGGGATCAGCACCAGTGCCTGCTTGCCGGCCTCGAGGGTTTCGCGGATCAACTGCAGATAGACTTCGGTCTTGCCGCTGCCGGTGACGCCGGCCAGCAGGAACGCGTGGTAACTCTCGAAGCCGGCGCGAATGGCCTCATAGGCGGCGCGCTGCTCCGGGTTCAGTGGCAGTTCCGGTTGCGCCAGCCAGTGTTCGTGGCGTGCGCCGGGGGCGTGGCGACGGATCTCGACCTGCACCAACTCCTTGGCCAGCAGCAAGTCCAGGCTGTCCTTGCTCAGCATCAGTTTGCTCAGCAACTGATGGGCGACGCCGTGGGGATGCTGGGCCAGCGTGGCCAGGGCTTCACGCTGGCGCGGGGCGCGGGCGATACGCGGATCATCGAGGCTGGCGCCTGGCGTGGCAGACCAGAAGCGTTCCTGTCGCGCTTCTGCCAGCTCACCCTGGCGCAGCAGCACCGGCAATGCCCAGCTCAAGGTGTCGCCGAGGCTGTGCTGATAGTACTGAGAGGTCCACAGGCACAGCTTGAACAGCGCGGGCGGCAGGGGTGGCGTAGCGTCGAGCAGGGCCAGGGCCGGCTTGAGTTTCTCGGCCGGCACTTCGCTGGTGTTGGTGACTTCCACCAGGATCCCGATCATCTCGCGCCGGCCGAACGGTACCCGCAGGCGCATGCCGGGGTGCAGTTGGGCACGCAGGACGCCGGCCGGAGCGCGGTAGTCGAACAGGCGGCGCAGCGGCGAAGGCAGGGCGAGGCGCAGAATGGCGTCGGGCACGCGGGGGATTCTCTTTGCGGGCAGTAAATGAAAGGCTGGACCCATAGCCTGTGGGAGCGAGCTTGCTCGCGATGAGGCCCTGTCAGTCAGCATTTATGTTGCCTGACACGACGCTATCGCGAGCAAGCTCGCTCCCACAGGGGAATGTGCTTTGGGCCGGGAGCCTAGCAGACGGTCGGTAGAAGCGACAGCTTGCGTGAACAGGATTGTCTGGTAGAATCCGCGGCCTAATTACGTGCGGTATTCAACAATAGTGTTGGGTGGCGGCACGCTAGCCCGAGGAAAACACCATGAAAGCTGATATCCATCCAGAATACCCGGCAGTTGCTGTTACCTGCAGCTGCGGCAACAAGTTCGAAACCCGTTCGACCTTCGGCAAAGCCCTGGCGATCGACGTTTGCAACGAATGCCACCCGTTCTACACCGGTAAGCAGAAGACTCTGGACACTGGCGGCCGCGTTCAGCGTTTCGCAGACCGTTTCGGTGCTTTCGGCGCGAAAAAGGCCTAAGGCCGATCAACTTGGGAAGCCGCTGCGGTTTTTCCATGCTGATGAAAAAGGCGTCCCTCGCGGGCGCCTTTTTTGTGTCCGCGATTTGGCTGTCCGGCGCGCAGGCCTTTTGCCCGACGCCAGGCGGCCTGACGTCCGTCACGGTGCAGCGGGTGGTGGATGGCGACACCCTGCGTCTGAGCGATGGCCGCAATGTGCGCATGATTGGCTTGAACACGCCGGAGCTGGGCAAGCAGGGCCGTTCCGACGAACCCTTCGCCGTGGCCGCACGCAAACGCCTTGAAGCATTGGTGGCGGCGAGTGACGGGCGAGTCGGGTTGGTGCCCGGCAAAGAAAGCAAGGATCATTACGGCCGCACGCTGGCCCATGTCTATGGCGCGGATGGCGCCAACCTGGAAGCGCAAATGCTCGCCGAAGGCCTGGGTTTCCAGGTGGCCGTGGCGCCGAATGTCGATCTGGTCGCCTGTCAGCAAGCCGCAGAGCGCAACGCTCGACAGGCCGGGCTCGGTGTGTGGCGCCAGTCGCCTGTACTGAAAGCGGAGCAGATCGTCACTTCCGGCTTTGCCGTGCTCAGCGGTCGTGTGAGCAAGGTGCAGCGCAATCGGGGCGGGGTTTGGATCGAGTTGCAGGACTCGGTTGTATTGCGCGTTGCACCCAATCTGCTGGCGCGTTTCGATGTGAATTCGCTGGAAAGCCTCAAGGGCAAGCAGATCGAGGCGCGCGGCTGGGTGCTGGATCGTTCGCGACGTGGCGGCCTGAAAGAAGGTCAGGCGCGCTGGATGTTGCCCTTGACCGACCCGGCGATGCTTCAAGTGGTGCAGCGATAAAAAATTGTAGACATTTTTTCAGTCGATTGTGAACAGTCTAGCCCTTGTGAGCCGTGGCTCTTGGCCCAAAGTCGTAAGGGCGGGCGCTTGACAGGGGTGACCAGTCAGTCTTGTGGGGACTTTGCGAGGCGCGTATCCTCGCTGACCAGTCTGTCCAACAGTAAAAAGCGGAATGCCAAAATGTCTGATCTGAAAACTGCCGCTCTCGAATATCACGCCAATCCTCGTCCAGGGAAGCTGAGTGTCGAGCTCACCAAGGCCACTGCTACCGCTCGCGACCTGTCGCTGGCCTACAGCCCGGGCGTAGCCGAGCCAGTACGCGAGATCGCTCGCGATCCCGAGCTGGCCTACAAGTACACCGGCAAAGGCAACCTGGTTGCAGTCATTTCCGATGGCACCGCGATTCTCGGCCTGGGTAACCTCGGCCCATTGGCTTCCAAGCCAGTGATGGAAGGTAAAGGCGTACTGTTCAAGCGCTTCGCCGGCATCGACGTTTTTGACATCGAAGTCGACTCCGAAAGCCCGCAGGCCTTCATCGACACCGTCAAGCGCATCTCCATCACCTTCGGTGGCATCAACCTGGAAGACATCAAGGCACCCGAGTGCTTTGAAATCGAACGCGCTCTGATCGAGCAGTGCGACATTCCGGTATTCCACGATGACCAGCACGGCACCGCTATCGTGACCGCGGCCGGCATGATCAACGCCCTGGAAATCGCTGGCAAAACCCTGCCGGAAGCCAAGATCGTCTGCCTGGGTGCCGGCGCCGCCGCCATCTCCTGCATGAAGTTGCTGGTGAGCATGGGCGCCAACATCGAAAACATCTACATGGTCGACCGTACCGGTGTGATCCACTCCGGCCGTGACGACCTGAACCAGTACAAGGCTGTGTTCGCTCACGCGACCGACAAGCGCACCCTGGCTGACGCCCTGCAAGGCGCTGACGTGTTCGTTGGTCTGTCCGGCCCGAACCTGCTGAGTGCTGAAGGCCTGCTGTCGATGGCGCCGAACCCGATCGTGTTCGCGTGCTCCAACCCTGATCCGGAAATCTCCCCGGAACTGGCGCACGCCACCCGTAGCGACGTGATCATGGCGACCGGTCGTTCCGACTACCCGAACCAGGTCAACAACGTACTGGGCTTCCCGTTCATCTTCCGTGGTGCCCTGGACGTTCGCGCCAAGCGCATCAACGAAGAAATGAAAGTGGCTGCGGCCAACGCCCTGCGTGAACTGGCCAAGCTGCCAGTGCCTCAGGAAGTGTGCGACGCCTATGGCGGCATCAAGCTGGAATTCGGTCGTGAGTACATCATTCCGAAGCCAATGGATGCCCGTCTGATCACCCTGATCTCCGATGCCGTGGCTAAAGCCGCCATCGAGACCGGTGTGGCGACCCTGCCGTATCCGAAGAACTACCCGCTGAAAAGCGTGGATGACGTGTTCAACGGCTAAGCCGTTGTAACGCTTCAACGAAAAGCCCCGGCTTGCGAGAGTCGGGGCTTTTTCATTCCTGAAGGTTTTGTGTTGTCTGGTACGGCCTCTTCGCGGGCAAGCCCGCTCCCACAGGGTCGGTGGCGTACATAGTTTTTCTGTTCGACGCGAGCACTGTGGGAGCGGGCTTGCCCGCGAAGAGGCCGGACCTATCAATGCAAAACTTGCAGGCAAAAAAAGCCCCGCTCTTCTTTCGAAGGCGGGGCTTTTCATCATTGCTGTAATCAGAACAAATCGATTGGCGCTGCCTCGTCCGCTGGCAATGGACTGCCCGGCGCACTGCCGTTACCGAGCTCGTTGCCCGACGGCGGCGTATCTTCGGCCTTGAACAGCTCGAAGTAGGCGCCTGGCGTGCCCGGGCTGGCCGCGCGGCCGCTGACCGGGTCGACCCGCAGGCTCAGAAGGCCTTCCGGCTCCGCTTGCGTATGCGGCGGCTTGTCTTTGAGTGCTGCGCCCATGTAGTTCATCCAGATCGGCAGCGCGACGGTGCCGCCGAATTCCTTGCGGCCCAGGCTTTCCGGCTGGTCGAAACCGGTCCATACGGTGGTCACGTAATCGGCGTTGTAACCGGAGAACCAGGCGTCCTTGGATTCGTTGGTCGTACCGGTCTTGCCGGCGATGTCCGGGCGGCCCAGGGCCAGTGCGCGGCGACCGGTGCCGAGCTTGATCACGTCCTCAAGCATGCTGTTGAGGATGTACGTGGTGCGCCCGTCAACGATGCGTTCGGCCACGGCGGGTGCCTGTGGCGTCGGCGCAGCAGCGCCAGGGACTTCGCCCGGCGTTGCATTGACCGTGAAAGCTTGAGGCGCCGGTGCGGCAATGCCATCGCTGGCGGCGCCGCCCTTAGGCACGCTCGGCGGGTTGGCGACGAACAGCGTGTCGCCGTTGCGGCTTTCAATCCTGTCGATGATGTACGGGGTGATCTTGTAGCCGCCGTTGGCGAAGGTGCTCCAGCCGGTAGCGATCTCCATTGGCGTCAGGGTCGCGGTGCCCAGCGCCAGGGACAGGTTGGGTGGCAGGTCCTGTTTGTTGAAGCCGAAGCGAGCGATGTAGTCGATGGTCTTGCCAACGCCCATCGCTTGCAGCAAGCGGATCGACACCAGGTTGCGCGACTTGTACAGCGCTTCACGCAGGCGGATCGGACCGAGGAATGTGTTGGTGTCGTTTTTCGGCCGCCAGACTTTGTCCAGATACTCGTCGACGAACACGATCGGGGCATCGTTCACCAGGCTGGAGGCCGTGTAGCCGTTATCCAGTGCGGCGGCGTAGACGAACGGTTTGAAGCTCGAACCCGGCTGGCGCTTGGCCTGCAATGCGCGGTTGTAGTTGCTCTGCTCGAAGGCGAAACCGCCGACCAGGGCGCGAATGGCACCGTTCTGTGGATCCAGGGACACCAGCGCGCCTTGGGCCTGCGGGATCTGGCTGAACTTCAGCGAGTTATCCGGCTGACGCTGAACGCGAATCAGGTCGCCGACCTGGGCCACGTCCGAAGGCTGCTTCGGGTTGGCGCCCATGCTGTTGGTGTTCAGGAACGGACGGGCCCACTTCATGGTGTCCCAGCTGACGTGTTCCTGGCCGGTGCGGGTCAGCACCTGCAGGCCGCTCTTGTCGACCTGGGTCACGATGGCCGGTTCCAGGCCGCTGATGGTGCGTTGCTTGGTCAACTCGGTTACCCAGGCTTCACGCGTCTTGCCCGGAAGCCGCGACTCGGGGCCGCGATAGCCGTGGCGTTGATCGTAGGTCATCAGGCCTTCGTGGACTGCGGTGTTGGCCAGTTCCTGAAGGTCGCTCGGCACCGTGGTGGTGACGCGGAAGCCTTCGGTATACGCGTCGCTGCCATAACGCCCGACCATTTCGGCGCGGGCCATTTCGGCGATGTACGGCGCGTTCACTTCCGGAGTCGGTACGTGATAGCTGGCGTTCAGCGGCTCGTTGATCGCGGCGGTGTAGTCGGCCTCGCTGATTTTGCCGAGTTTGTACATGCGCCCCAGGATCCAGTCGCGACGCTCCTTGCTGCGCGCCGGGTTGGCCAGCGGGTTGAAGCGCGATGGTGCCTTCGGCAGGCCGGCAATCATTGCCATCTGCGCCAGGCTGACATCGCGGATCGATTTGCCGTAATAGACCTGCGCCGCCGCCTCGATGCCGTACGCACGGTTACCCAGGTAGATCTTGTTGACGTACAGCTCGAGGATCTCGTCCTTGGTCAGCTGTCGTTCGATCTGCAGGGCCAGCAGGATCTCGGTGGTCTTGCGCGAAAAGCTGCGTTCGCTGGTCAGGAAGAAGTTCTTCGCCACCTGCATGGTGATCGTGCTGCCACCGGACTGGATGTGTCCGCTTTTGATCAGTTGGGTCGCGGCACGCATCAGGCTGCTGGGATCGACGCCATAGTGGTTGGCGAAATTGTCGTCTTCAGCACTTAGTAACGCATTAATGAAATTGGGGGGAATGTCGGCGAAACGGATCGGTGTGCGGCGCATTTCGCCGAACTCTGCAATCAACTTGTTATCGCTGCTGTAGACCCGCAAAGGAATCTGCAACTGGATGCTTCTCAGCGCCTCCACGGACGGCAGCCCGGGACTAAGGTAGAGGTACGCCCCGCTCAGACCCAGAAGGAGTCCGCAGAAAACCGCGACGATGGACCAACCGAAAAACTTCAGCAGACGAATCAAGGCTTTTGGATATCCAGGGTAAAAATGAATTGGGCAACAGGGTTCAGGCTAAATGAGAACGACCCGCGCTTGAGCAAATGCGGAAAAAAACGCTGGGCATTATAAGCATTTTTCTGATCGGGAGCGCGGTTGGCGCTGCTGTCAAGACGGGCGGATTGAACGCAATGGACATTGCAGAGTCCGTAACTCACGGAAAGTCATAGGGAATTGGTAGTGCCAGGACTCTTCAACAAAAAATCCAGTACGCTCCTCGGAATCGATATCAGCTCTACCTCGGTAAAGCTTCTGGAATTGAGCTGTCAGGGCGAACGCTTCCGGGTCGAGGCTTATGCGGTCGAGCCTTTGCCCGTCGGCGCGGTGATCGAAAAGAACATCGCTGACCTCGAGGGCGTGGGGCTGGCCCTCGCGCGCGCGCTGACCAGGGCCAGAACCGGCCTCAAGGGTGTGGCCGTGGCTGTGGCAGGCTCGGCGGTGATCACCAAGATCATCGAGATGGATGCCGCTCTTTCCGAAGACGAAATGGAACGTCAGCTGAAGATCGAGGCGGATCAATATATTCCCTATCCCCTGGATGAAGTCGCGATCGACTTTGAAGTCCAGGGCACCTGCGCGCGCAACCCGGAGCGGGTCAACGTGCTGCTCGCGGCTTGCCGCAAGGAAAACGTCGAGGTCCGCGAGGCCGCCCTGGCTCTGGCTGGGCTGACCGCCCGCGTAGTCGATGTCGAGGCCTATGCACTGGAGCGTTCATTCGGGTTGCTGGCCAGTCGGCTTGCGGTTTCCAAGGAACCTTTGACGGTCGCAGTGGTGGATATCGGCGCCACCATGACCACCCTGAGCGTGCTGCACAACGGGCGGATTATCTACACCCGTGAGCAACTGTTCGGCGGTCGGCAGTTGACCGGGGAAATCCAGCGTCGCTATGGCCTGACGCTGGAGCAGGCGAGTCTGGCGCAAAGGAAGGGCGGCCTGCCGGAAGACTATGCCGGTGAGGTCTTGCAGCCATTTCAACAGGCACTGGTGCAGCAGGTGTCGCGTTCGTTGCAGTTCTTCTTTGCTGCCGGCCAGTACAGCGCCGTCGACCATATTCTGCTGGCCGGCGGTACCGCGTCGGTCCCGGGGCTGCCCCTTTTGATCGAGCAGCAATTGGGCACGCCGACCCTGATCGCGAACCCTTTTTCCGAAATGATGCTGGGCAGCAAGGTCAATGGTGCCGCCCTGGCGAGTGATGCCCCGGCGTTGATGATCGCCTGTGGTCTTGCCCTCAGGAGCTTCGACTGATGGCGCGGATCAACCTTTTACCCTGGCGCGAGGAGCGGCGTGAAGTTCGACGCAAACGCTTCCTGCTGGTCCTGGTGGCCGCTATGGCGGGTACGATGGGTGCGGTGCTGGTTGCCAACCAGGCCATCAGCCGTGCCATCGACCGGCAAATCGCCCGTAACGATTACATCGGCAGGCAAATCGCCGTGGTCGATGAGCGGATCACGCAGATCAATGATCTCAAGGAACGCCGCCAACAACTGATCGAGCGCATGCGCATCATTCAGAGCCTGCAGGACAACCGCCAAATCAGCGGGCGAATATTTGACCAGTTGGCGCGGGCACTGCCTGACGGTGTGTATTTCACCGAAGTGAGAATGACCGGAAAGACCTTGTCCATCACCGGTGCCGCGCAATCCAACAACCGTGTTTCAGACTTGATGCGCAACCTCGAAGCATCAGACTGGTTCGATGCGCCGAGCCTGACCGAAGTCAAGGCCGCAGCTGCCGGTCAGGTGGAGCAGGCCAACGTCTTCCAGTTGACCGTTCGCCAGACTCAACCCGCAGCACCGGAGGGAGGCAAATGAGCCTGTCCGAATGGTTCGAAGGGCTGCGCAAGATCGACATCAATGAGCTGGACACCAGCAACATGGGGGCCTGGCCGCCGGCGATCAAGTGTCTGGTGGCCGGTTTGCTGATGCTTGTGGTGCTGGCCTTGGGCTACAACTTTTCCACTCGCGACCTCGAGAGCCAGCTCGATCTGAAGCGTGAGGAAGAGTCGACGCTCAAGGAGCAGTTCGCCGGTAAAGCGCGCATGGCGGCGAATCTCGATCTCTACACCCAGCAGCTCAAAGAGATGGAGAGTGCTTTCGGTGTGCTGTTGCGACAACTGCCTGGCGACACCGAGGTGCCCGGCTTGCTGGAAGACATCACGCGTACAGGTCTGGGCAGTGGCCTGGAGTTCGAGGAGATCAAGTTGCTGCCGGAGGTCGCCCAGCCGTTCTACATCGAGTTGCCGATCCAGATCATGGTCACCGGGGGGTACCACGACCTGGCCACCTTCGTCAGTGGCGTGGCCGGGTTGCCGCGAATCGTCACCTTGCACGATTTCGACCTTGCCCCCGTCAGTCCACAGGGGGCTCCGAAACTGCGCTTGAGCATCCTCGCCAAGACCTACCGCTACAACGAAACGGGGCGACATCAATGACCCCGGCGCGTTGTATTCCGATGGTGCTGTTGCTGTCTGTTCTGTCCGGTTGTGGCGCTGGCGATGACTACAGCGATCTGGACGCCTACCTGAGCGAAATACGCCTGCGCGGGCCGGGCAGTATTGAACCAACGCCGGTATTCCGGTCTTACCCGACATTCACCTACGACGCAGCGAACCTGCGCAGTCCGTTTTCACCACAGGTCAGCACTGATCTGGCGGCCCATCGGCGGGGTTCGCGCAACGTCAAGCCCGACCCTGACCGGGTCAGGCAATACCTCGAAGGTTTCAACATCGAGCAGTTTGAAATGGTCGGCACCCTTTCCAATGCGACAGGTTCCTTTGCCCTGTTGCGCGGGGCGGGTGGCGTTCACCGCCTGAAGGTCGGTGATTACCTGGGGCGTAACGACGGACGAATCGTTGCGATCAGTGGTTCGCAAGTCGATGTGGTTGAAATTGTCCCTGATGGTCAGGGTGCGTGGCTGGAGCGTCCCCGGACCATCCCTTTGAAAGAGCACTCATAGTGGAACCCGAATAATGAACAGGATTTTCTCCGCCTTCGGCCTTTCGCTATGGATAGCGATGTTGTCGCCGATGGTACAAGCGGCCAATCTCAAGGCGCTGGATGTCGCTGCGCTGCCGGGAGACCGGGTCGAGTTGAAGTTGTCGTTCGATGCGCCGCCCCCGTTGCCTCAGGGCTACATGACTGAGTCGCCGGCCCGGATTGCGCTGGATTTGCCGGGTGTCGTCAGTCAGTTGGCCAGCAAGACTCGCGATCTCGGTAGTGGAAATGCCCGTAGTGCAACGGTGGTGGAGGCCGGGGGGCGTATGCGATTGATCATCAACCTGGCTCAGTCGGCCCCGTACGACTCGCGAATTGAAGGCAACAATTTGCTGGTGGTTGTCGGGCAGGGTGTCAAACCGTCGACACCCAGGCCGGCGGCCCCGGCAATGCCGGCACGCACCGCTGCGACGCCAGGCAAGGCCATTCGGGGTGTGGATTTTCAGCGAGGGACGCAGGGCGAGGGCAACGTGGTGATCGACTTGTCGGACCCATCGATTGCGCCCGACATACAACAGCGCGAGGGCAAGATTATTGTCGGGTTTGCCAAAACCCGATTGCCCGAGCCGTTGCGCGTGCGTCTGGATGTGAAGGATTTCGCCACCCCCGTGCAGTTCGTCAAGGCCAGCGCGAGCGGCGATCGAGCCATCATCAGCATCGAGCCCGGTGGTGCGTTCGATTACTCGACCTATCAGACCGACAGCAAGCTCACGGTCAGCGTTCGCCCGGCGACGGTCGACGACCTGCAAAAGCGCAATGTCGGGCCACAGGCTTACAGCGGCGAGAAGCTTTCGCTGAACTTCCAGGACATCGATGTGCGGTCGGTGCTGCAATTGATCGCCGATTTCACCAACCTCAATCTGGTGGCCAGCGATACGGTGCAGGGTGGCATCACGTTGCGCCTGCAGAACGTGCCGTGGGATCAGGCGCTGGATCTGGTGCTGAGAACCAAGGGGCTGGACAAGCGCAAGGTCGGTAATGTCCTGCTTGTTGCGCCGGCCGATGAAATTGCTGCCCGTGAGCGACAGGAACTGGAATCACAAAAGCAGATTGCCGATCTGGCGCCGTTGCGCCGGGAACTGTTGCAGGTGAATTACGCCAAGGCGGCGGACATCGCCAAGCTCTTCCAGTCGGTGACCAGTGCCGAAGCGAAACCCGACGAGCGGGGGTCGATCACTGTCGACGAGCGCACCAACAACATCATTGCCTACCAGACCCAGGACCGGCTTGATGAGCTGCGCAGGATCGTCACGCAGCTGGATATCCCTGTGCGTCAGGTCATGATCGAGGCGCGCATTGTCGAAGCCAACGTCGACTATGACAAAAGCCTCGGGGTGCGCTGGGGCGGATCGATACAGAACCGGGGCAACTGGAACACCTCCGGTGTCAGCAATGGACTCAACGGGTCATCGACCATCGGCACGCCCGGCAGTACCAGCACAAACTCGCCGTTCGTCGACATGGGCGTAGCCAATAACACCTCGGGAATCGGCATCGCGTTCATCACCGATAACGTCTTGCTGGACCTGGAACTGACGGCCATGGAGAAAACCGGCAACGGGGAAATCGTCTCGCAACCCAAGGTGGTCACGTCCGACAAGGAAACCGCCAAGATCCTCAAGGGCACCGAGATTCCCTATCAGGAGGCCAGTTCCAGTGGCGCGACTTCGGTGTCGTTCAAGGAGGCGTCGCTGTCGCTGGAGGTGACGCCGCAGATCACGCCCGACAACCGGATCATCATGGAGGTCAAGGTGACCAAGGACGAGCCGGACTACCTGAACAAGGTCCAGGATGTACCGCCGATCAAGAAAAACGAGGTCAACGCCAAGGTCCTGGTCAACGATGGCGAGACCATCGTCATTGGCGGCGTTTTCTCAAATACTCAGAGCAAGGTCGTAGATAAGGTGCCATTTCTTGGCGATGTGCCGTATCTTGGCCGCCTTTTCCGGCGTGATGTGGTTTCGGAGAAAAAATCCGAGCTGTTGGTATTCCTCACTCCGCGTATCATGAATAATCAGGCGATTGCTGTGAGTCATTGATTCTGTGCGAAATTTGATTCTTGTAGGACCGATGGGTGCTGGAAAAAGCACCATCGGCCGGTTGCTGGCCAAAGAGCTGCGCCTGCCATTCAAAGATTCCGATAAGGAAATTGAATTGCGCACGGGCGCCAATATCCCTTGGATCTTCGATAAAGAAGGCGAACCGGGCTTTCGTGATCGCGAGCAGGCAATGATTGCCGAGCTGTGCGATTACGACGGAGTGGTGCTGGCGACAGGTGGTGGCGCGGTCATGCGCGAAGCCAATCGTCGGGCACTGCATGCCGGTGGGCGGGTGGTTTATCTGCATGCCTCGGTCGAGCAGCAGGTCGGCCGCACGGCCCGTGACCGCAATCGGCCATTGTTGCGTACTGCCGATCCGGCCAAGACCCTTCGGGATCTGTTGGCGATCCGCGATCCGCTTTACCGGGAAATTGCCGACCTGGTGGTCGAAACCGATGAGCGACCGCCGCGAATGGTCGTACTCGACATTCTAGAGCGCCTGCAGCAGTTGCCACCCCGTTAAAGCGCCGCGCGAAATGCGCTATCCTCGGCGTTTGGCCATGACCGCTCAAGGTTGTGGCAGATGGCTACCGAACGGCGTCATACCAGCAGATGCCGTGGATATTCGTTAACTCAAGGCAGGACGCCTGATTCATCTTCACTGTGGGGACACATGCAGACACTCAAGGTCGATCTAGGCGAGCGCAGCTACCCGATTCATATTGGCGAAGGTTTGTTGGATCAGCCTGAGCTGCTGGCCCCGCACATTCGCGGACGGCAAGTGGCGATCGTCTCCAACGAGACTGTTGCACCGCTCTATCTTGAGCGTCTGACCCGCAGCCTGGCGCAGTACTCGGTGATTTCCGTGGTGCTGCCCGACGGTGAAGCCTTCAAGACCTGGGAAACCCTGCAGCTGATTTTCGACGGTCTGCTGACCGCGCGGCATGACCGCCGCACCACGGTGATCGCCCTCGGTGGCGGAGTGATCGGTGACATGGCCGGCTTTGCCGCCGCCTGCTACCAGCGCGGCGTCGATTTCATCCAGGTTCCGACCACGCTGCTGTCGCAGGTCGACTCCTCGGTGGGCGGCAAGACCGGGATCAACCATCCGCTGGGCAAGAACATGGTCGGCGCCTTCTATCAGCCGAACGTGGTGCTGATCGATACCGCCAGCCTCAATACCCTGCCGGCGCGCGAACTGTCCGCCGGTCTGGCCGAAGTCATCAAGTACGGGCTGATCTGTGATGAGCCGTTCCTGACCTGGCTCGAAGACAACGTCGACCGCCTGCGCAATCTGGACCAGCAAGCCCTGACCTATGCCATCGAGCGCTCTTGCGCGGCCAAGGCGGCGGTGGTCGGTGCCGATGAGAAAGAGACGGGCGTTCGTGCCACGTTGAACCTGGGCCACACTTTTGGCCACGCCATCGAAACCCACATGGGCTATGGTGTCTGGCTACATGGAGAAGCGGTGGCTGCCGGTACCGTGATGGCGCTGGAAATGTCCGCGCGACTGGGTTGGATCAGCGAGCAGGAGCGTGATCGCGGCATTCGTCTGTTCCAGCGTGCAGGGCTGCCGGTCATTCCGCCAGAAGAGATGACAGAAGCCGATTTCCTCGAACATATGTCCATTGATAAAAAAGTGATCGACGGTCGTTTGCGCCTGGTGCTGCTGCGCCACATGGGTGAAGCGGTGGTGACCGACGATTATCCGAAAGAGGTTCTACAGGCCACGCTGGGGGCAGACTACCGCGCCCTGGCTCAGCTTAAAGGTTAATAAGAACACGATGACTAGTTTGCATGCCGACGAGGCTTTCCTCGGCCATTACCAGTTGAGTCATGACCCTTTTGCTCCACGGGTGCCTGGCTTCAAATTTTTCCCGGCCCAGCGCAAACCCGTGCTGGGGCAGTTGCATCACCTGGCCCGCTACAGTCAACTGCTGCTGGTGGTCACCGGTCCCGAGGGCAGTGGCAAGACCCTGCTGCGTCAAGCCCTGGTCGCCAGCACCAACAAGCAGTCGGTACAAAGCGTGGTGGTGTCCGCCCGTGGCGCCGGTGATGCGGCCGGTGTGCTGCGTCAGGTGGCCCAGGCGCTGAATGTCGCCCAGGCGGATGCCGACGCTATTCTGGCCCAGGTGGTGCAGCTTGCGCTCACCGGGCAGGAAGTCTATTTGCTGGTCGATGACGCCGAACAGCTCGATGAGTCCGCCCTTGAGGTTCTGATGGTCCTGGCGGCCGGCGCGCCTGAAGGTCGCCCGCATGTGTTCCTGTTCGGCGAGACCTCGATGATCGCTCAGCTTGAGGCTTTGCATCTCGAGGAAGAGCGATTCCATGTCATCGAACTGCAGCCCTATACCGAGGACGAAACCCGCGAGTATCTGGAGCAGCGGCTCGAGGGCGCTGGCCGCGGCATCGAACTTTTCACCGCGAATCAGATCTCTGATATTCACGAAAGCTCCGAAGGTTGGCCTGGCAGCATCAATCAGGTCGCCCGCGATGCAATGATCGAAGCCATGATCGCCAGCCGCTCTGCGGTCAAGCGTCCAAAAATGGGGTTCAATATGCCGAAGAAACACGTATTGGCGATTTCCGCCGTTGTCGTGGTTGCGGTAGCTGCCGCCTGGATGATGCCGGGTCGCAACAAGGCACCAACCACCGGTGCGCCGGCCAATGAACAGGCGCAACTGCCGCTTGGCCAGGGCCAGCCGACCGCGAATGGCGGTGCTCCGGCCGTCGAATTCGCCGGCAACACGCAGCCGATGCCGTTGCCGTTGGTCGGTAACTCGCAACCGGTCATGCGCGCCCCGCTGGCTGAAGCCGCAGGCGGCATTACCGAAGGCGACGACGGCGTTCCGGTTGAAGGCTCCAGCGCCACACCGCCGACGGTGACCACCACGGCGCCGCCTGTGGGCGTTCCTGCCGGCCCTGCGCCGACGCCGGCGGCCAAGCCGACACCTGCGCCGGCACCTGCGCCGACTCAGGTCGCCACCGCCAAGCCAGCCCCTGCTCCAGTGGCCAAGCCTGCTCCAGCGCCAGCCAAGCCAGCCGTTGCTGCGGCGGCCAAGCCTGCCGAGAAACCGGCTCCGGCGGCCAAGGCTGCTGGCGGCACCTGGTACGCCGGTCAGGCTCCGGGCAACTACGTGGTGCAAATCCTCGGCACCAGCTCCGAAACGGCCGCACAAAGCTTCGTCAAGGAGCAGGGCGGCGAGTACCGCTATTTCAAGAAAGTCCTCAATGGCAAGCCGCTCTACGTGATCACCTACGGCAACTTCGCCAATCGTGATGCAGCCGTTTCCGCCATCAAGGCCTTGCCAGCGAAGGTTCAGGCTGGTAAACCTTGGCCTCGCACTGTCGCCAGCGTCCAACAGGAACTGGCAACAACTCGCTGAAGATTCGGCGGCCTTACCCAGGCCGCCTCTCCAAGCACCTCAAAATTTCTACAAGTGCGCGCAACCTTCCGGGCTGCGTGCCTTGTGGTGTCTGCGTCACAGTAGTCTTTGAGTCGTTGCGGTCAAAATTAAAAAAGTTTTGACTAGCACAGCAGATCGCTTTAAACCTTTCACAAATGCGACATGGATTTGCGACATTTCGTCGTCAAATTTGTGAGGCCAAGTGTCGGTGTGTACAATGACCTCCCTTTTGTCCCCGCAAAGCTGGCGTACGTTCGGCGCGGATGGCAAGTGGTTGAATTGAAAAGAAATTTGCCTCGATCAGAGGCAGCCTGGTGAGAAAGTGTCTATGAAAGCAGGTCTGTACCAACCAGATGAATTCAAGGATAACTGTGGTTTCGGCCTGATAGCCCATATGCAGGGCGAGCCCAGTCATACCCTTTTGCAAACGGCCATCGAGGCCCTGACCTGCATGACCCACCGCGGTGGGATTAATGCCGACGGCAAGACCGGTGACGGTTGCGGTCTGCTGATTCAAAAGCCGGACGTGTTCCTGCGAGCCATCGCCCAGGAAACCTTCGGCGTCGAAATGCCCAAGCAATATGCGGTGGGCATGGTCTTCTTCAACCAGGACCCGGTCAAAGCCGAAGCCGCTCGCGAGAACATGAACCGCGAGATCCTGGCCGCCGGCCTGCAACTGGTCGGCTGGCGCAAAGTGCCGATCGACACCAGCGTCCTCGGCCGCCTGGCCCTTGAGCGCCTGCCGCAGATCGAGCAAGTGTTCATCGGCGGTGAAGGCCTGAGCGACCAGGACATGGCCGTCAAGCTGTTCACCTCCCGTCGTCGCTCGTCCGTGGCCAACGCCGCCGACACCGACCACTACGTCTGCAGCTTTTCGCACAAGACCATCATTTACAAAGGCCTGATGATGCCGGCGGACTTGACCGCCTTCTATCCGGACCTGAGCGATGAGCGCCTGCAAACGTCGATTTGCGTGTTCCACCAGCGCTTCTCCACCAACACCCTGCCGAAATGGCCGCTGGCTCAACCGTTCCGCTTCCTGGCGCACAACGGCGAGATCAACACCATCACCGGCAACCGCAACTGGGCCGTGGCCCGTCGCACCAAGTTCACCAACGACCTGATGGACCTGGAAGAGCTCGGCCCGCTGGTCAACCGCGTGGGTTCGGACTCCTCGAGCATGGACAACATGCTGGAGCTGATGGTCACCGGTGGCATCGACCTGTTCCGTGGCGTGCGGATGATCATTCCGCCAGCGTGGCAGAACGTCGAGACCATGGACCCGGATCTGCGTGCGTTCTACGAATACAACTCGATGCACATGGAACCGTGGGACGGCCCGGCTGGCGTGGTAATGACCGACGGTCGCTACGCGGTGTGCCTGCTCGACCGTAACGGTCTGCGTCCGGCGCGTTGGGTCACCACCAAGAACGGTTTCATCACCCTGGCTTCGGAAATCGGTGTCTGGAACTACCAGCCTGAAGATGTGATCGCCAAGGGCCGCGTAGGCCCGGGCCAGATCTTTGCCGTGGACACCGAAACCGGCCAGATCCTCGACACCGATGCGATCGACAACCGTCTGAAGTCCCGTCATCCGTACAAGCAATGGCTGCGCAAGAATGCCCTGCGCATCCAGGCGACCATGGAAGACAACGACCACGGCTCGGCGTTCTACGACGTCGACCAGCTCAAGCAATACATGAAGATGTACCAGGTCACGTTCGAAGAGCGCGACCAGGTGCTGCGTCCACTCGGCGAACAGGGCTACGAAGCCGTGGGCTCGATGGGCGACGATACGCCGATGGCCGTGCTGTCCCAGCGCGTGCGCACGCCGTACGACTATTTCCGCCAGCAGTTCGCGCAGGTCACCAACCCGCCGATCGACCCGCTGCGCGAAGCCATCGTCATGTCGCTGGAAATCTGCCTCGGTGCCGAGCGCAACATTTTCCAGGAGTCGCCGGAACACGCCTCGCGCGTGATCCTCAGCTCGCCGGTCATTTCCCCGGCCAAGTGGCGCTCGCTGATGAACCTCGATCGTCCGGGCTTCGAGCGCGCGATCATCGATCTGAACTACGACGAAAGCGTCGGCCTCGAAGCGGCCATCCGCAACGTCGCCGATCAGGCCGAAGAAGCCGTGCGCGCCGGTCGTACCCAGGTTGTGCTGAGTGACCGTCACATAGCCCCGGGCAAGTTGCCGATCCACGCTTCGCTCGCCACCGGTGCGGTGCACCACCGCCTGACCGAAAAAGGCCTGCGCTGCGACTCCAACATCCTGGTGGAAACCGCGACCGCTCGCGATCCGCATCACTTCGCCGTGTTGATCGGTTTCGGTGCCTCTGCCGTTTATCCGTTCCTGGCTTATGAAGTGCTGGGTGACCTGATCCGTACCGGTGAAGTACTGGGCGACCTCTATGAGGTGTTCAAGAACTACCGTAAAGGCATCACCAAGGGCCTGCTCAAGATCCTGTCGAAGATGGGCATCTCGACCATTACTTCGTACCGCGGTGCGCAGCTGTTCGAGGCCATCGGCCTGTCCGAGGAAGTCTGCAACCTGAGCTTCCGTGGCGTGCCGAGTCGCATCAAGGGTGCGCGTTTCGTCGACATCGAAGCCGAGCAGAAGGCCCTGGCCACCGAAGCCTGGAGTCCGCGCAAGCCGATCCAGCAAGGCGGCCTGCTGAAGTTCGTCCACGGTGGCGAATATCACGCGTACAACCCGGACGTGGTCAACACCCTGCAGGCCGCTGTGCAGCAGGGCGACTACAGCAAGTTCAAGGAATACACCTCGCTGGTGGACAACCGCCCGGTGTCGATGATCCGCGACCTGCTGAAAGTCAAAACCCTCGACACTCCGTTGGATATGAGCGAGATCGAACCGCTGGAATCGGTGCTCAAACGCTTCGACTCCGCCGGTATCTCCCTGGGCGCCCTGTCGCCGGAAGCTCACGAAGCCCTGGCCGAAGCCATGAACCGCCTCGGTGCGCGTTCCAACTCCGGCGAAGGCGGCGAAGACCCGGCGCGCTACGGCACCATCAAGAGCTCGAAAATCAAGCAGGTTGCCACTGGCCGATTCGGTGTGACTCCGGAATACCTGGTCAACGCTGAAGTGCTGCAGATCAAGGTCGCCCAAGGCGCCAAGCCGGGCGAGGGCGGTCAACTGCCGGGCGGTAAAGTGAACGGTCTGATCGCCAAGCTGCGTTACGCAGTGCCGGGCGTGACCCTGATCTCGCCTCCACCGCACCACGACATCTACTCGATCGAAGACTTGTCGCAGCTGATTTTCGACCTGAAACAAGTCAACCCGAAAGCGCTGGTCTCGGTGAAGCTGGTAGCGGAAGCGGGCGTCGGCACCATCGCCGCCGGTGTGGCCAAGGCCTACGCGGACCTGATCACCATCTCCGGCTACGACGGTGGCACCGGTGCATCGCCGCTGACCTCGATCAAGTACGCGGGCGCGCCGTGGGAGCTCGGCCTGGCGGAAACCCACCAGACCCTGCGCGGCAACGACCTGCGCGGCAAAGTTCGGGTGCAGACCGACGGCGGCCTGAAAACCGGCCTCGACGTGATCAAGGCGGCCATCCTCGGCGCTGAAAGCTTCGGCTTCGGCACCGCGCCGATGATCGCCCTGGGCTGCAAATACCTGCGCATCTGCCACCTGAACAACTGCGCCACCGGCGTCGCGACCCAGAACGAGAAGCTGCGCAAGGACCACTACATTGGTACCGTCGACATGGTGGTGAACTTCTTCACCTACGTCGCCGAAGAAACCCGTGAGTGGCTGGCCAAGCTGGGCGTGCGTTCCCTCGAGGAGCTGATCGGCCGTACCGATCTGCTGGAAGTCCTCGAAGGCCAGACCGCCAAGCAGCATCACCTCGACCTGACTCCGTTGCTGGGCAGCGACCACGTGCCGGCGGACAAACCGCAGTTCTGTGGCGTAGACCGCAACCCGCCGTTCGACAAAGGCCTGCTGGCCGAGAAAATGGTCGACATGGCCACCTCGGCGATCAACGACCTGAGCGGCGCTGAATTCGCCCTGGATATCTGCAACTGCGACCGTTCCATTGGTGCACGGATCTCCGGCGAAATCGCGCGCAAGCACGGCAACCAGGGCATGGCCAATGCGCCAATCACCTTCCGCTTCAAGGGCACCGCGGGCCAGAGTTTCGGTGTGTGGAACGCCGGCGGCCTGAACATGTATCTGGAAGGCGACGCCAACGACTACGTCGGCAAGGGCATGACCGGCGGCAAGCTGGTGATCGTGCCGCCGAAGGGTAGCGTCTACCGCACCCAGGACAGTGCCATCATCGGCAACACCTGCCTGTACGGCGCTACCGGCGGCAAGCTGTTCGCCGCTGGCACCGCGGGCGAGCGCTTCGCCGTGCGTAACTCCGGTGCCCACACCGTGGTGGAAGGCACTGGCGATCACTGCTGCGAGTACATGACCGGTGGTTTCGTCTGCGTGTTGGGCAAGACCGGTTATAACTTCGGCTCTGGCATGACCGGTGGTTTCGCCTATGTGCTCGACCAGGACAACAGTTTCGTTGACCGGGTCAACCACGAACTGGTGGAAATCCAGCGGATCAGCGGCGAGGCGATGGAAGCCTACCGTAGCCACCTGCAACGCGTGCTGAACGAGTACGTCGAGGAGACCGACAGCGAGTGGGGTCGTGAACTCGCCGAGAACCTCGATGATTACGTGCGCCGTTTCTGGCTGGTCAAGCCCAAGGCTGCCAGCCTGAAATCGTTGCTTTCCAGCACCCGTGCCAACCCGCAGTGATATGCGCCTGAAGAGTTTGATGAGGTTTTAAAATGGCTGAACGTCTGAATAATGACTTCCAGTTCATCGAGGTCGGGCGCAAGGATCCGAAGAAGAAACTGTTGCGTCAACGCAAGAAAGAGTTCGTGGAAATCTACGAACCCTTCAAGCCCCAGCAGTCGGCCGACCAGGCCCACCGCTGCCTGGGTTGCGGTAACCCGTATTGCGAATGGAAGTGCCCGGTGCACAACTTCATTCCCAACTGGCTGAAACTGGTGGCCGAGGGCAACATCCTCCAGGCCGCCGAGTTGTCGCACCAGACCAACACCTTGCCGGAAGTCTGCGGCCGGGTGTGCCCGCAGGATCGTCTGTGCGAGGGTGCCTGCACCCTCAACGACGGCTTCGGCGCGGTGACCATCGGTTCGGTGGAGAAGTACATCACCGACACCGCGTTCGCCATGGGCTGGCGCCCGGACATGTCCAAGGTCAAGCCGACCGGCAAGCGTGTCGCGATCATCGGTGCCGGGCCTGCGGGCCTGGGTTGCGCCGATGTGCTGGTGCGCGGCGGCGTGACCCCGGTGGTGTTCGACAAGAACCCGGAAATCGGTGGCCTGCTGACCTTCGGCATCCCCGAGTTCAAGCTGGAAAAGACCGTGCTGAGCAATCGCCGCGAAGTCTTTACCGGCATGGGCATCGAGTTCCGCCTCAACACCGAAGTGGGCAAGGACGTGACCATGGAGCAACTGCTCGAAGAATACGATGCCGTATTCATGGGCATGGGCACCTACACCTACATGAAGGGCGGTTTTGCCGGTGAAGACCTGCCAGGCGTGTACGACGCGCTGGACTTCCTGATCGCCAACGTCAACCGCAACCTGGGCTTTGAAAAGTCGCCGGAAGATTTCGTCGACATGAAAGGCAAGAAGGTCGTGGTCCTGGGCGGTGGCGACACGGCGATGGACTGCAACCGTACGTCGATCCGCCAGGGCGCCAAGTCGGTGACCTGCGCCTATCGTCGTGACGAAGCGAACATGCCGGGCTCGCGCAAAGAGGTGAAGAACGCCAAGGAAGAAGGCGTGAAATTCCTCTACAACCGCCAGCCGATCGCTATCGTCGGTGAAGATCGCGTCGAAGGCGTGAAGGTGGTCGAGACCCGTCTCGGCGAGCCGGACGCCCGTGGCCGTCGCAGCCCCGAGCCGATCCCGGGCTCCGAAGAGATCATCCCGGCCGACGCTGTGGTCATCGCCTTCGGTTTCCGCCCTAGCCCGGCGCCGTGGTTCGAGCAGTTCGAGATCCAGACCGACAGCCAGGGCCGCGTCGTGGCTCCGGAGCAAGGCCAGTACAAGCACCAGACCAGCAATCCGAAAATCTTCGCCGGTGGCGACATGGTGCGCGGTTCGGACCTGGTGGTGACGGCGATCTTCGAAGGCCGTAATGCGGCTGAAGGGATCCTGGATTACCTGGGGGTATAACCCCCCAACCCAGAGCCAAATGCAGTACCCCCTGTGGGAGCGAGCTTGCTCGCGATAGCGGTGGATCAGTCGACAGAAATGTTGAATGTGATGCCGCCATCGCGAGCAAGCTCGCTCCCACAGTTGTTTCTTGGTGTTGCGAAGGCTGCATTCCATTGCGACAAATTGACCCGATAGACAAAAGGCTGACCTGCATTCGTGCCTTTTGCGCCCGGCTCTGAGAAAATGCCCGCACTTTTTTTCCGGATGCCGACATGACTGCCCTGAAGAACGACCGTTTCCTGCGCGCCCTGCTCAAGCAACCCGTAGACGTCACCCCCGTGTGGATGATGCGTCAGGCCGGTCGCTACCTGCCTGAATACCGTGCCAGCCGTGCCAAGGCCGGCGACTTCATGAGCCTGTGCATGAACCCGGCGTTCGCTTGCGAAGTCACGATGCAACCGCTCGACCGCTATCCACAACTGGACGCGGCGATCCTTTTCTCCGATATCCTGACCATCCCCGATGCCATGGGCCAGGGCCTGTACTTCGAAACCGGCGAAGGTCCGCGCTTCAAGAAGGTCGTCAGCACCCTGGCCGACATCGAAGCCCTGCCGATTCCCGACCCGCAGAAAGACCTCGGCTACGTGATGGACGCGGTCAGCACCATCCGTCGTGAACTGAACGGACGTGTACCGTTGATCGGCTTCTCCGGCAGCCCATGGACCCTGGCGACCTACATGGTCGAAGGCGGCTCGTCGAAAGACTTCCGCAAGACCAAGGCCATGCTGTACGACAACCCGCAAGCCATGCACCTGTTGCTGGACAAGCTTGCGCAATCGGTCACCAGCTACCTCAACGGCCAGATCATGGCCGGTGCGCAAGCGGTGCAGATCTTCGATACCTGGGGCGGCAACCTGTCGGCAGCGGCGTACCAGGAGTTCTCCCTGGCCTACATGCGCAAAATCGTCAGCGGCCTGATCCGCGAGCATGAAGGCCGCAAGGTGCCGGTCATCCTGTTCACCAAGAACGGCGGCCTGTGGCTGGAAAGCATCGCCGATTCCGGTGCTGATGCATTGGGCCTGGACTGGACCTGCGACATCGGCAACGCCCGTGCCCGTGTTGGCGACAAGGTCGCGCTGCAAGGCAACATGGACCCGACCGTGCTCTACGCCAAACCGCAAGCCATTCGCGCTGAAGTCGGGCGCATTCTCGCCAGCTACGGCAAAGGCAGTGGTCACGTGTTCAACCTCGGTCATGGCATTACGCCGGAGGTCGATCCGGAACACGCCGGTGCATTCCTGCGTGCCGTGCATGAATTGTCGGCGCAGTATCACGAATAACGGCCAACACCGTTTTTCAGAAGCCTGTCCCGCCTTGTGCCGGACAGGTTTTTTTATGTCCCACAGAAATATTTCCCGGATAAAGCATCTCTTTCTGTAAGAGTGTTTTCCTTTCTTGTCGGAAAACGGATGCGCAGACTGTTCCCGCCTGACTCGATGATTACTCCTACATAGAATTCTTCGTCATCCCCGTAAGGTTCCAGACCCCTGTTCAGCACAACGCTGAACGGTAACGAAGCAAACATCGCCGCCTGCAAGGCGCCTTGTTTTCGATAAGCAGTCTGGAACACATCATGAAAATTACATTTGATAAAAGAAGTGCATTAACGGCCTGCACCTCATCGATGATCCTGTTATCGGCAATGCTGGCCTCTCAAACCGTTTCCGCCCATGGTTATCTGGATGTGCCGCCGTCACGCGCACTGGCCTGCCAGAAAGGTTTGAACACCAACTGTGGCGGCGCGCAGTACGAGCCGCAGAGCGTCGGTGAAACCTTCAAGGGCTTTCCGGCAGGTGTCGGCGGTGCCCCCTTGCAGGGGCCGGTCGATGGCAAGATCGCCAGCGGCGGTCACGCGCTGTTCTCCGCACTGGACGCACAGTCCGCCACCCGCTGGCACCTGACGGACATCAAGGATCGCAACATCGATTTCCAATGGCGTTACACCGCCGTTCACCCTGCCACCAAGCATGAGTATTTCATCAGCCGCAATGGCTGGAATCCAAACGAGTCCCTTAAGCGTGCCACCTTTGAGAGCACGCCGTTTTGCACCATCGACGGCAGCAATCAGAAGCCGTCCAACAGCGACAAACACAACTGCACCATCCCCGCAGACAAGTCGGGCCACCATGTCATCCTGGGTATCTGGACAGTCGGTGATACCGATGCCGCGTTTTACAACGTGGCCGATGTGAACATCCTTGCGGAGCCGGAACTGCCAGGCGGCTGGACCCGCGTGGCAAGCATTGTGCCTTCGACCCCATTGCTAGCAGGTGACAAGGTCAAGGCCCGTGCGTTTACGGCCAATGGCGAGAGCCCGGATTACAGCGTCGAGATCAGTATCGACAATGCCGAGGACGGCGTCCCGCAGAACTGGTCGTTCAAGCTGGCAGAAAAAATCAACGCGACCCACACACTCATCCGTGCCGGTATTCGTGACGAGAGCGGCAATGTCGAGCCCGTGAAAGGTACCAACAGCCTCTACGCACAAAAGGAAAGCGGCATAGTCCGCTACGAAGTGCAGTTGGCCATGAAGGAAGACACCGCTGCGCGCATGTCGGTGGCCTCACAGCAAGCCGAGTACGTTCTGGATAAAGGCCGGGCCAAGGTCGAGTTCGGCATGATTGCGAACCGTGCGATGAACGTTGAAGCCACCTTGCTCGACCAGAACAACAAACCGGTAGGCACCACGTCGGCACAAGTGGCCAGTGGCTCCACCTGGCTGTCCATGGATGTGCGCAGTAACCCGGGCGCGCACACCCTGACCCTGGTCGGCACCACCCTGGATGGCCGCACGACCCGTCAGGACAACCAGACCACCCAACTGACCGGTGAAGGCGTGGGCGTCGAATACGACTTCGTGTTCCCTGAAGGCCTCAGCGGCTACACCGCCGGTACCAAGGTGCTGCAACCGAAGACCAATGAAGTCTTTGAGTGCAAGCCTTTCCCCGAGTCGGGTTACTGCAAGCAGTACAGCCCCTCCGCCAACGGCTTCGAGCCGGGTGTCGGTGCTCACTGGCACATGGCGTGGGACAAGTTGTAAGTCCTCGCAACTGGCATCAGGCGACCTCAAAAAAGGTCGCCTGATGCCAGGCACTTCTGCTGAGTACCGAGTTGAAAATGAAGGTTTCGAATTTTTCCGGACAACGCTTTCGGGCATGCCTGAGCAGCATTTGTTGGCTCGCGTTGCCAGTGGGCGCTGCGGTGTTTCTGGCGTGGCAGGAACGGGCGTTTCGCGAGCATCTGGCTTCACCGTTGCCCGACATCGCAGCTCTGGAGACGGTGCCTGTACGTGAGCCGCTCGAAACAACATCGATTTCCATCGTGTTCGGCCTGACGCCAGAGGCCACACCGCGGCCCAGCGCCGAACCGCTGACCTTGCAGGCGAGCTTTGTCAGCAGCGGATTATCCAAGGCACTGCTGGCCAATGCTCAAGGCTCCCGTCTCTATCAGGTGGGCGAGCGTTTGCCTGGCGGCAGCGTCCTGCGTCGTATCGATACCCATCAGGTTGTGCTGTGGAACAAAGGCCGGGAAGAGCTACTAACGCTCGTCCCCCCTGGCGCACGTTTTCTGAAGGGGCTCGAATCATCCGTCGATGCTCAACCGGTCACCACGACCACCCATTTTTTACGCCCGCTCTTCGGGCAACCAGAGTGATGAATTTCATGAACAGCTTCGTCGGCGCGCATTGGTTGCGTTCCATGCTCTTGCTTGCCGTTTTGGCGGCTGCAGCCTTCCCGGGCACGCTACGAGGCGCCGAAGAAAAATGGCAACTGGCGATGAACAACGCAGAGCTGCGCGACATCGTCGAGGAGATCTCCAGCATTCTCGGGACCACGGTAGTGCTGGACCCCAAGGTCTCCGGTCGTATCACCGTCATGTCCCGGCAGGCCCTCGATCGTGAAGGGGTGCGCCGGTTGTTCTATTCGGTGCTCGACGCCCACAATTTCACGGTGATCGATGAGGGCGACCGGATTCTCATTGCCCCGGTTGCCGAGGCCAGGACCCGGGCCGGTCAGGGCACGGTAAAAACCACCACGGCGTCGCAGTTCGTGACCGAAGTCATCGGGTTGAACACCGGTAGCGCCACCGATATTGCCGGGCTGGTGCGACCGTTGGTTTCTGCCAACGGTTATGTCGGCCCCTCGGTGTCGGCCAACGCGTTGGTGCTGACCGATACGGCCGCCAATGTGAAGCGCATCGCCCGGGTGATCCGCGAACTGGACTCCGGGCAGAACAACCTGCACGCGGTGCTTGAGCTCAAGCATGCCCAGGCCGGCGATGTCGCGCCGGTGATCGAGGCCTCCATGGGCAAGCGCAATGCCGAGTCGGCCATACAGGTACTGGCTGACACCCGGACCAATCGCCTGATTTTCATTGGCCCGCCGGTCGTTCGCCAACGTTTGATCGAACTGGCCCGTGGGCTTGATACGCCGGCCACCACGACCCTCGACAACGCCCGGGTGATTCGCCTGCGTCACAGCGATGCCAAGCAGTTGGCCGAGATTCTGGAGTCGATGGGGCAGGGCAGAAAACAGACGTCCGCCACCGGCAGCGCCAAGGACATGTCGGGCGGCGCAGCCTTCATGATCAAGGCTGACGAAAGCCAGAACGCGCTGGTGCTGATTGCCGAGCCGGCAAAGGTGCGGACCATCGAAAGCATCGTGCGCCAGCTGGACCAGCCGCGGGCCCAGGTGTTGATCCATGCCGCCATCGTCGAAATCTCCGGCGACATCGCCGAAGCCGTCGGTGTGCAGTGGAACCTCAACACCGGCGACGCCAAGGGCCTCATCAACTTTCCCGGCACCGACATTCCGATTGTCGGCGGGTTGAAGTTCGACGAGAAACGATCGGCGCCGGAAGGGGCGATCCTGCAACTGGGCAGTGACCGCTTCGGGGCGCTGATTTCGGCGCTGGCCAGCAACACCCACAGCAACCTGCTGTCCACCCCGAGCCTGTTGACCCTGGACAATCAGGAAGCGGAAATCATCGTCGGCCAGAACGTGCCGTTCAAGACCGGCTCCTACGCCACCAACAGCAACGGCGCGGAGAATCCGTTCACCACCGTCGAGCGCAAGGACGTCGGCATCAGCCTGAAGATCAAGCCTTACATCAACGAAGGCTCGACGTTGCGCCTGGAGGTCGAGCAGGAAGTATCGGACATCGCCCCCTCGGTGTCGGGTATCGACTCCTCGGACCTGATCACCAACAAGCGAGCGCTCAAAAGCACCATCCTCGCCGACGATGGCGAAATAATCGTGATCGGCGGCCTGATCCGCGACAGCGTGCGCACCCAGAAAAGCGGCGTGCCGCTGCTGCGTGACATTCCCTATCTCGGCGCGATGTTCCGCTGGAGCCGCGACACCCAGACCAAAAGCAATCTGATGGTGTTCTTGCGCCCGACCATCGTGCGCAGCAAGGAGGACCTGTCTCAGGTCAGCCAGCAGCGCTACAACGCGCTGCGTGACCTGAGCAAGTCAGGGGCGGGGGAAAACAACTCGTTGCTGCTGCCATCCGAGGCACGCGGGTTGTTTGAACCGGCCAGCGACGCGCCAATGTTCGACTTGCGCGGCAAGGCGCAGTAACCCATGGGCGAGTTCAGCGAGCAATTGCCCTTCGGTTTCGCCCGGCGTTTTGGTGTGTTGCTGGAGCGTGACGGCGACGATCTGCGCCTTGCCCTGCGCAGCGATGCACCGCTCAGCGCACTGTCAGAGGCGCGCCGGGTGTGCGGGTCGACGTTGCCGTTCGTCATCGTCGACGCCGAAGAATACGCCTCCCGCCTGGCGGCTGCCTATCGCGAGGGGCAAAGCGCGGTGGAGCAGGTAGCCCAAGGGCTGGACGAAGAACTGGACTTGCTCAGCCTGGTCGATCAGGTGCCGCAAACCGCCGACCTGCTGGAGCAACAGGGCGATGCGCCGATCATTCGCCTGATCAACGCACTGCTTGGTGAAGCTGTGCGCGAGCACGCCTCGGACGTGCACCTGGAAACCTTCGAGCAGTACCTGTCGGTGCGCATGCGGGTGGATGGCCAACTGCGTGAAATGCTCAGGCCCAAGCGCGAATTGGCGACGCTGCTGGTGTCGCGGATCAAGGTCATGGCGCGCCTGGACATCGCGGAAAAACGCGTGCCCCAGGATGGGCGAATGGCCTTGCGTCTGGCCGGGCATGAAGTCGATGTGCGGGTCTCGACGCTGCCTTCGGCCCACGGTGAGCGGGTGGTGCTGCGCCTGCTCGACAAGCAGGCCGGGCGCCTGGACCTGCATCGGCTGGGCATGCCGGATGATACCCTCGCGGCCCTGTGCCAGTTGTTGGGCAAACCCCATGGCATCCTGCTGGTGACCGGGCCGACCGGCTCCGGCAAGACCACCAGCCTGTACGCCGCGTTGAGCCGCCTGAACGACCAGACCCGCAACATCCTCACGGTCGAAGACCCGATCGAATATCACCTGCCGGGTGTGGGCCAGATGCCGGTCAACCCGAAAGTCGACATGACCTTCGCCCGCGGACTGCGAGCGATTCTGCGCCAGGACCCGGACGTGGTGATGGTCGGCGAAATCCGCGACCGCGAAACTGCCGAGATCGCCGTGCAGGCGTCTTTGACCGGGCATCTGGTGCTGTCGACCTTGCACACCAACAGTGCGGTCGGCGCTGTCACGCGGCTGGTCGACATGGGTGTCGATGCCTACCTGTTGGCGTCCTCGCTGGTGGGTATTCTGGCCCAACGCCTGCTGCGCACCCTGTGCCCCCATTGCAAGGTTTCCTACACCGCCGACGCGGCGGCCTGTGAGCGCCTGGGGCTCGACACGGCCACATCGCACGCACTGTTCAAAGCCTCGGGCTGCGCGCAGTGCCAGCACGGCTATCGCGGGCGCATCGGCATCTACGAACTGATCAGCGTGACGCCCGCCGTCTCGGCGCTGATCCATCAGGGCGCCAGTGAGCAAATCCTCGTTGACGCAACGCGCAAGGTCTCGCGCAGCCTGTTCCAGGACGGGCGTCAGCGGGTGCTGGAAGGCTTGACCAGCCTCGATGAGTTGTTGCGCGTGACCCAGGAGCACTGACGGATGCCCACCTTCGACTACCGCGCCCTTGATGCCCAAGGCCGATCCTGCAAGGGACGGCTGGAGGCCGATGGACCCCGTCATGCGCGACAGCTGTTGCGCGAGCGTGGCGTGTGGCCGCGTGTGTTGATCGAGGTCCGGGTCGGCAGCGATACAGGCAGGCAAACTCGCGGCGCAGCTCTGAGCGCGGCTGATCTGGCGTTGTTAACCTTGCAGCTGGCAACGCTGGTTCAGGCCGGGCTGCCTCTGGAAGAAGCGCTCGAGGCGGTGGCGAAACAGAGCTCGAAGCGCAAGGTCGCAGGCCTGCTCTCGGCGGTCAGGAGCCGGGTGATGGAAGGCCACGCCCTGGCCTCGGCCCTGGGACAATTTCCCAGGGCCTTCCCCGAATTGTTCCGCGCCACCGTGGCCGCCGGCGAGCGCTCGGGGCATCTGGGCCATGTGCTGGAGCAACTGGCGGCCTACACGCAGGCCCGCCAGGCCTCGCGGCAAAAGATCCAGATGGCTCTGGTGTACCCCTTGATACTGATGCTGGCCAGCGCGGCAATCGTCGGTTTTCTGCTCGGCTACGTGGTGCCGGATGTGGTGAAGATCTTCGTCGACAGCGGCCAACCGTTGCCCTGGCTGACCCAGGCACTGATCGGCGTGAGCAACGGCCTGCGCAACCATTTCCTGTTGCTGATGGGTGTACTGGTGACGCTGTTCGGCCTGTGGCGCTGGAGCTGGCAGCAGCCACAGTGGCGTCTGCGCTGGCATCGTTGGCTGCTGAGTGCGCCCATCATCGGTGAAGTGCTGCGGGCCATGGAAGCCGCGCGGTTTGCCAGCACCCTGGCGATCCTCGGCAAAAGTGCCGTGCCCTTGGTGGACGCACTGGAAATTTCCGCCTCGGTCATCGGCAACCTGACCATTCGCGCGCGGATGGTCGATGTCGCCCGTTCCGTGCGCGAAGGCGGAACACTCACTCGCGGGCTGGAATTGAGTGGCGACATCCCGCCGATGATGCTGCACATGATCGCCAGCGGTGAACGTGCCGGCGAACTCGATCGCATGTTGGCCCGGGCCGCCGAACAACAGGAAAGCAGCCTCGCCGCGCGCATTGCGCTGGTGGTGAGCCTGTTCGAGCCCGCCATGCTGGTGCTGATGGGCGGCGTTGTGCTGCTGATCGTCATGGCCATCCTGCTCCCGATTCTCAGCCTCAACCAATTGGTGAATTGATCCATGCAACCTGCCCGCAAAAGCCTTTCCCGCGTGCAACGCGGTTTTACCCTGATCGAAATCATGGTGGTGGTGGTCATCATCGGGGTGCTGGGGGCCATTGTGGTGCCGCAGTTCATGAGCCGCCCCGATCAGGCCAAGGTCACCGCCGCCAGAATCGATATCCAGGCCATCGCCACCGCCCTGGAAATGTATCGCCTCGACAACGCCCATTACCCCTCGACCCAGCAAGGCCTGGAAGCGTTGGTCAAACGTCCCTCCGGACTGCCCGCTGCGCGTGGCTGGAACCCTCAGGGTTACCTCAAGAGCATGCCGGTCGACCCGTGGAACACGCCTTATCAGTACCTCAATCCGGGTGTGAGATCGACGGATGGCACGTACGACCTGTACTCCCTGGGTGCCGATGGCGTAGCCGGCGGTGAAGGTTTTGCAGCGGAAATCGGCAATTGGAGCAATTGATCCGTGGGCTATCGCTGCCGAGGGTTTACCTTGCTGGAATTGATGATCGTGATTGTCGTGGTCGGCGTTTTGCTGGGCATGGTGAGCTTTGTCGGTGGGGGCAGTCCCGCTCGCGAGGTCAGGCAGGAAGCCGAGGCGATGGTGCAGGTGATTCACCAGTTGCGTGAGCGTGCGGTGTTCGAGGGCCAGGAGTATGGCCTGAGGCTGAGTAGCGATGGCTACCGGGTGATGCGCCGGGGTGTTCGCGGGTGGGAGCCGGTGGCGGCGCTTTCTCGCTGGCCCCTTAGCGTGCGGCCACGCTTGACGGAGGACGGTTATTCGATAGTCCTGGGGGCTGACGAGGGCCCCCCGCAGTTGCTGATATTCAGTAGCGATGAAACCAGCGCCTTCACGCTGACCTTCGAGTCCAGCAACCGGACCTGGCTGAGTCTGTCCGGCGATGGCCTTGGCGAGGTGGAGATCGATGGCTAGCCCGCGAACCCGATCCGCCATGGGCGGTTTCACGCTGCTGGAAATCATGGTGGCCATGGCGGTCTTCGCGACACTGGCGGCTGCCGTGCTTTCGGCCAGTCAATACGTGATCAAACAGCGTGGCGCCGTTGAGGCGCGACTGTTTGCGGCGTGGCTGGCGGACAACCGGTTGAACGAATTGCGCCTGCAACCCGGCTTGGCGACCGGGCAGCAACAACAGGTGGTTTCCATGGATCAGCGCGACTGGGTGTTGCATCAACACATCAGCGCCACCGGTGATCCAAATTTGCTCCAGGTCGACATTCAAGTCAGCCCCGCAAACAGTACGCACGCCTTGCATCGTGCCCGCGGCTGGATACTCGCGGTTCATGAGTAAGCAGCGCGGGTTCACCCTGCTGGAACTGGTCATCGCCCTGGCGATCTTCGCCGTGTTGGGGCTGGCCAGTTGGGGCTTGTTCGATAGCGTGGTGCGGGTGCAACGGGGCGTGACGACCCACGAGCGAGAACTCAGGAGCCTGCAGCGCGCGGTGGCGGTGATCGAGCGGGATCTGCTGCATGTCACTGCGCAGCCGATGGTGCTTGCACAACCGCTTTTGCAGTTCCAGCGCAGTCACTGGCGCAACCCTCTGGACCAGCCGCGCAGTGAGCTTCAGGTGCTGACCTATCGACTCGATGGCGACGTGCTGTGGCGCGAAAGCCAGGGCGAAGGCACAGAGCTCGTGCAGCGGCAAAAACTGCTGGAGGACGTTCGCGAGTTGAGCTGGCGTCTGTTCGACAGCCAGTCCGGCTGGGTCGCTCATGGGGCGTCCGGGCAAGACGCGAAGGCGCCCCTGGCGCTGGAGGTGCAGGTCTCGGTTGGTCGCTTCGAATCGATTCGTCGGGTGTTGCCGATGCCGGGTGCATTGCCATGAACGGGCATCAACGCGGCATGGCGTTGATCAGTGTTTTGCTGGTCCTGAGCCTGGCGCTGCTGATTACCGGTGGCTTGTTGCGCAGCCATCACCTGTCGCTGCAAAGCAGCGGGCAACAGTTGCAGCAGATACACCTGCGCCAACTCGCATCGGGCGGGGAAAGCTGGGCGTTGCTGCTGTTGCGCGATGCGCTACAGGACACGGAAAAAACCGTCGAGCGGATTCAGGGCTGGACGGCCATGGCACCGGGTTTCGAGGTTGAGGATGCGCAGATCCGCATCGATATCGATGACCTCGCCGGGCGTTTCAATCTCAACGCTTTGTTACGCCAGGGCCAGGTGGATCAGGTCACCCTCAACCGTTGGGCGCGCCTGCTTGAGCTGCTCGAGCTTCCTCCTGTGCAACTGAGCCAGGTCGGGCCACTGCGGGAACTGAGCCAGCTGCGCTTGCTTCCCGGCATTGACGCTCGCCTGCTGCAACGACTGGAGCCCTGGGTGGCACTGCTGCCCACCGACGTCGCCTTGAACATCAACACCGCACCGGCGCTGTTGTTGAGAACCCTCGGCGAGGTGGACGCCGCGACCGCCGATGCGCTGGCGCTTCAGGCCGCAACAACGCCCTGGGCGAGTGTTCAGGCGTTTACGCAGGACCCGTTGCTCTCCGGGCAGGGCTTGAGCAATCACGGCCTTGGCACCCATAGCCGCTGGTATCGGATCGGCGTGCAGGTGATCCGGGACGGGCGCCAATTGCATCTGGCCACGGATGTCGGGTACGACCCCAAGACTCAACAACTGACGGTACTGCAACGACGTTTTCTTCCTACCAGTAGCCACGAGAGACCGCGATGAACACTTGGCTTTACCTGACCGCCGAGGGCCGGGATGCGCCATCCGCACTCTGGCCTTGCATACTGTGGTCCCCCACCGGCCAACGCGAGCCGATGCCACTGAGTCAGGCGACCTCGGCATTGCAGGGGAAGTCGGTCGATGTGCTGTTGCCCATGGAAATGTGCAGTTGGGTACGCAGCGAGCCATGGCCGGCGCGGCGTCAACCCGAGGCCCAGGCCATCGCCTTCGCCGTGGAAGATCAACTGAGCGAGGCGCTGGACGTTGTGCATCTGGGTGTTGGCGCTCGTGATCGCGACGGCTGCTACCCGGCCATGGTCATCGGCCGGGAACGGTTGGCCGCCGTGCTCGCCCTGCTGCGCGAGACGGGTATCGCGGTGCGTGGGGTGTTCGTTGATGCCGATCTGTTGTCCGGCGCTCAACCGTGCGGTGCGTGGTGGTTCGGTCGTTGGCTGTTGGGTGGAAGCCTTTCGGCACGCATGGCGTTGTCGCAAGACCACCTGGCGCTGCTCACCCCTTTGTTCCCCCAAGACATGCAATGGCTGGACGAACGTGAGGACCCCGCTGTCATCGACCAATGCCTGACCCATCGCCCGATCCGGGCCATCAACCTGCTGCAAGGCGCATTCGCCCTGCGCGGCAAACGTCTGCCCTGGCGTACCGGTGGATGGGTGATGTTGATACTGGCGCTGTTGACCTGGGGGGCCAGCGAGACGCGGATTCGCTTCATCGACAGCGAAGCCCGCCGCCTCGCCAGCCAAAATGAGCTGCGATTCAAGGCGCTTTACCCGGAGCAAGGCCGCATCGTCGACATGGCAGCGCAACTCAAGGCCCTGCAAAGCCAGCCTGTCGAATCGCAAAACACCCGCATTGCGGGGCTGGTCCGATTGATTGAGCAGGTAATCGGCGCCAGCCCGGTCGAGGTCCGGCGCATCGAATTCAGGGCCGGTGAAGGCTGGAAAATCCAGCTGACCGCCAGTGGCTTTGCCGAACTGGAACAATTGCGTGAGCGCGGACGCCAACAAGGCATACCCATCCGGCTCGATAGTGCGAACAAAGCTGCAGAGCGGGTGCACGCCACCCTCAGCGTGGAGGACGAAGCATGATCCAGGCATGGCGGCGCATTTCTGTGCGCGAACAACGGCTGTTGCAGGTATTGGGGGCTTTTTTGTTGGCGGTTGTGGCTTTCAGTCTGATCTGGCAACCGAACCGGCAGCGCCTGGAAACAGTCGAGCGACAGTATCAACGGCAGGCGGAGCTGGCCGCGCAAATGCAGCGGGCGTCACCGCGCAACCATGTCCCCGCGGACTCCGGTCAGCCCCTGTCGCTGCGCATCAGTGAAAGCGCAGCGGCAGCGGGGCTGGAAATCCGTCAGATGGACAGCGACAGCGACCTGCTGCGCCTGACCCTCAATGGCAACGCGCAGCCGTTGATACAGTGGCTCGACGTTATGGAGCGCAACGGTGTCGCGTTGCAGTCGCTGACCCTGGAAAAACGTGACGATGTTTTGGAGGCGCAGCTGGTACTCAGGTAGCCGAGGTGTGTTGTGGCAACAGCGGCAGCTTCGCCAGCTTTAGCGCGATCAGTAGCGCAATCACCAGCAGCGTGCCGATGAACAGCCCGATCCCGTTCCAGCCACCCAGATGCCAGAACACGCCACCCGCCGTACCGGCAATGCTCGACCCGGCGTAGTAGCTGAACAGGTAGAGCGACGACGCCTGGCCCTTGGCCTTGGTGGCGCGGCGGCCGATCCAGCTGCTGGCCACCGAATGGGCACCGAAGAAGCCGAAGGTGAACACCAGCATGCCGATGATCACCAGCGACAGCGGTGTGAACATCGTCAGGGCCAGGCCGGCGATCATCAGTGCAATGGTGCTCCAGAGCATCTTGCGTCGACCGAGCTTGTCGGCCAGGGCACCGATTTTCGCCGAGCTGTAGATACCCGACAGGTACACCACCGAGAGCATCCCGACGAATGCCTGTTCCATGTGATACGGCTCGGCCAGCAGGCGATAGCCGATGTAGTTGAACAGCGTGACGAACGCCCCCATCAGCACGAAGGCCTCGAGGAACAGCAGCGGCAAGCCGGCGTCGCGAAAGTGCATGGTGAAGCCGTCGAGCAGGCTGCGCGGGTGCAGCGAGCGGGAACGGAAGTTGCGCGATTCGGGGAGGATTTTCCAGAACACCGCCGCCGCAATCAGGGCCAGGCCGCCGATCACCAGCATTGCCGTGTGCCAACTGACGAAGTCGATCAGTACCCCGGTGATCAAGCGCCCGCTCATCCCGCCAATCGCGTTGCCGCCGATGTACAGCCCCATCGCCAGGCCGATGTGCTGCGGATGGATCTCTTCGCTCAGGTAGGTCATGGCGACCGCCGCCAGCCCGCTCAATGACAGGCCCACCAACGCCCGCATCGCCAGCACCGCGTGCCAGCTCGGCAGCATCGCACTGGCAAGGGTGCACAGGGCGGCGGCGAACAGCGCGGCGACCATCACCGGTTTGCGCCCGACGCGGTCGGAGATCGGCCCCGTGATCAGCAAGCCGAAAGCGAGCATGCCGGTGGCGACAGAGAGGATCAGGCTGCTTTGCGCCGCGTTGATGGAATATTCGTGGGACAGCAGCGGCATCATCGGTTGCACGCAGTACAGCAGGGCGAAGGTCGCGAAGCCGCCGCAGAACAGTGCCAGCACCGTGCGCATGAACGCCGGCGTGCCTTTTTCGATGTAGATCTCTGCCCGCTCAAAGGCGATAGCGTCCTTTGCGGCGGGAGGAACTTCATGGGCGAGTGGGGCGACAGCAGTTTTCACGGGGGACCTCGGAGGACGCAGCCGGTCAGGCAATGAAAAAAGCATATAGCTGGCTAATGATTCAATCCAATATATTGTTCGACCTGTTTGATAGCTTTTACGACCTAATGGGGTTTTCATGGAATTGCGTCATCTGCGCTACTTCATCGCCGTCGCCGAAGAACTGCACTTCGGCCGCGCCGCACAGGTGCTGGGCATCTCCCAGCCGCCGCTGAGCCAGCAAATCCAGGCACTGGAACAGGAAGTCGGCGCGCGGCTGTTTGAGCGTACCAATCGTCGGGTCGAGCTGAGCGAGGCCGGTCGGCTGTTCCTGGAAGAGGCGCGGCTGGTGCTGGCGCAGGTCGACAAAGCGGCGGATGTCGCGCGACGGGCGCAACTGGGTGAGTTGGGTGAATTGAAGATTGGCTTCACCTCGTCGGCCCCGTTCAACTCGACCATTCCCCAGGCGATTTTCTCTTTTCGCCAGCGCTTCCCGGCGGTGCACCTGAACCTGCGGGAAATGAGCAGCACCCAGGTGGCCGATGCGCTGGTGGATGAGTCGATTGAGGTCGGCATCATGCGCCCGCTCGGGCTGCCGGACTGCCTCAGCGTGGTCGAGCTGATGCGTGAGCCGCTGGTCGCGGTGCTCAGCTCCAAGCACCCGTTGGTAGAGGGAAGAGAAGAGGGCCTGTTTCTGTCAGCCCTGGCGCTTGAGCCTTTCGTGTTCTTTCCACGCAGCTACGGCAGTGGCCTGTATGCGCAGCTGCTCAGCCTGGCCCGGGACGCCGGATTCAGTCCGCACTTCGCCCAGGAGGCCGGCGAGGCGATGACCATCATCGGGTTGGTGGCGGCGGGGCTCGGTGTGTCGGTGTTGCCGGCGTCTTATCAGCGGATGCGTATTGATGGTGTGGTTTATCGCCCGTTGCTGGATCCGGCGGCGGTTTCGGCGGTTTGGCTGGTGCAGCGCAAGGATCAGAAGTCGGCGATGGCCAAGGCGTTTGTTGAGCTGCTGACGAGGAAGGTTGAGCCACTGAAGCCGTGACGGCTGCGCCGTCAATCGCGAGCAAGCTCGCTCCCACAGGGGGCAGCGTTGTGAACACAATCTTGGTAGCGCCGGGAAACCCTGTGGGAGCGGGCTTGCCCGCGAAGGCGTCCGCAAAAACACCAACAGTATCCCAATCCAGCAGGAAGCTTCACCACCGGCCGTGGGACATTTCCGAAATCCCTCGGACAGGCTACAGCGCCTTGCGACGCTGCCTACAACTACTCCAGAATCCGCCGGCTTGTGCGCTTTGAGGGCCATCGGTAGCTTGATCCGGGTCACTGATTGTCAGTGATCGGGTTTAGCAGCCCGTAGTTACATGAAGCGTATTAGCGCTCCTGAAAGGCAGGTATGTCCATACCTGCCCTTGACGGCCGCTGTGCGCAGGGCGCCTTCGGGCGCGCCGGTTCACGTAACCCGGTCTGCTAACCTGCGTACAGCTGCCACCCTTATGATCAGCAACGATTCGGCGTGGCCGCCCATTTTCAGGACGCTGAATCATGACCAGTACAATCTTCCTTATCGCCCCCGACATCGACAACCGCACCCTGCTGGAATACGCCTGCGTGTCGCTGGCTTCGGCAAGCGTCATGGCGAGTGACTTCGCCAGAGACTTGAAGGGATCGCAGGGCCACACCCTGCTGGGCATCCAGCAGTCGATCATGCTGGGGGAAATGGCGGTGAATCGGGTACTGGATAACCTCGACCCACCGTGATCGTCCGGGGAGGCGAGAACCCTTGTGGGAGCGAGCCTGCTCGCGAACAACGTCCAGACAACGCGGTCATTCAGGCACCGCGCGTTATCGTTGACGTCCATCGCGAGCAAGCTCGCTCCCACAGGGAAAATATTCTAGGTTACGGCCAGCGCTTGAAAATCAGCGAAGTATTCACCCCGCCAAACGCAAAATTATTGTTCATTACGTACCGGTTACTCATCTGCCGAAACTCGCCGCGCAGGTAGTCGAGCTTGCCGCAATGCGGGTCGACTTCGTCGAGGTTGAAGGTGTGGGCGTAGAGGTCGCGGTTCATCATTTCGATGCTGAACCAGGATTCCAGTGCACCGCAGGCGCCGAGGGTGTGGCCGAGGAAGCTCTTCTGCGAGCTGATCGGCATGTGTTCGCCGAACAGGCTGCTGGTGGCCAGGGTTTCGGCGATGTCGCCCTGTTCGGTGGCGGTGCCGTGGCCGTTGACGTAGCCGATGTCCGAAGGTGTCAGCCCGGCGTCTTCCAGGGCCAGTTCCATGGCCCTGCGCATGGTGACTTGCTCCGGACGGGTGGTGTGCTGGCCGTCGGCATTACTGCCGAACCCGACGATCTCGGCGTGGATGCGGGCGCCACGGGCCAGGGCGTGTTCCAGTTCTTCGAGCACCAGCATGCCGCCACCCTCACCGATCACCAGGCCATCGCGTGCGGTGTCGTAAGGGCGCGGGCTGCGTTGTGGGGTGTCGTTTTTCAGGCTGGTGGCGTAGAGCGCATCGAAGACCATGGCTTCGGTCGGGCACAGTTCCTCGGCACCGCCGGCGAGCATCAGCGGCAGGCGGCCGAACTTGATCGCCTCGTAGGCATAGCCGATGCCCTGGCTGCCGCTGGTGCAGGCGCTGGAGGTGGGAATCAGGCGGCCAGTGAGACCGAAGAAGATGCTGATGTTCGCCGCTGTGGTGTGCGGCATCATCCGCACGTAGGAATTGGCGTTCAGGCCTTCGGCCACCGAGTTGAGCAGCATGTTGCCGAACGCCTTGATCTCGTCGGTGCTGCCGGTCGAGGAACCGCAGGCGACGCCCATGCGCCCGTCCTTGATCGATTCGTCGCCCAACAGGCCGGCATCGGCCAGCGCCATTTCCGCCGCGCCCACAGCCAGCCGTGAGACCCGGCCCATGCTGCGCAGTTGCTTGCGGGTCCAGTGGCTTGGCACTTTGAAGTCATCGATGGGGGCTGCCAGGCGTGTGTTGAGTTCGGTAAAACGATCCCACTCGTCCATCCGGCGGATGCCGCTGCGGTTGGCCGCGAAGTTGCCGGCGATGGTGTCCCAGTCGCTGCCCAGTGAGGTGATGCCGGCCATGCCGGTGACGACGACGCGCTTCATCAGCACAGGCCTCCGTTGACGGCCAGAACCTGCCGGGTGATGTACGAGGCTTCCGCCGACATCAGGAAATTCACCGCGCCGGCCACCTCTTCAGGGGTGCCCATGCGTTGTGCGGGGATCATTTTCATCAGTTCTTCCACCGGCACGTTTTCATCGAGCATGGCTGTGTCGATCAGGCCGGGTGCGACACAGTTAACGGTGATTTTGCGCTTGCCCAGCTCGATCGCCAATGCCTTGGCCGCACCGATCAGCCCGGCCTTGGAGGCACTGTAGTTGACCTGGCCACGGTTGCCGATCAGCCCGGACACCGAGGTGATGCAGACAATCCGCCCGGCGGCGCGACGCCGTATCATCGGCATTATTACCGGGTGCAGCACGTTGTAGAAACCATCGAGATTGGTGCGCATCACCACATCCCAATCGTCCTCGCTCAGGGCCGGAAAGGCACCGTCGCGGGTCAGGCCGGCATTGAGCACCACGCCGTAATAGGCGCCGTGGGTTTCCACGTCGGCTTCGAGAACTTCCTTGCAGCGGGCGCGGTCGGCCACGTCGAACTGCAGGATGCGCGCACGGCGGCCCAAGGCCTCGACTTCGGCCTTGACGGCTTCGGCGTCGGCCAGGCCGCTACGGCAATGCAGCACGATGTCGTGCCCGGCCCGGGCCAGGCGCAAGGCGATGGCGCGGCCGATGCCACGGCTGGAACCGGTGACCAGTACGGATTCAGTCATGACTGGACTCCTTCGGGTTCATGAAGATATTGAGCGGCCTGGGGTGGGCGGAACACGTTCAGGCGGGCAGTGGCATGGATCCCGTGGCCGTTGATGTGGCACTCGAACACGCCCATGCCGTTGTCGTCCTCCAGGGAGCGAATCCCGTGGAGGGTCAACTCGGTGCCCGCCGGGAAGCTTTCAACGTTGCATTCGAATTTGCGGCTGCCGAGCAGGAAGCCCAACTCCACCGCATCGCCGCGCTGACGCGCATGGCAACCGGCAAAAGCGGCAACACTTTGGGCCATCAGTTCGATTCCGACCCAGGCCGGCAGGCTGCCGTCGGGGAAGTTGAACAGGCCATCGGGCTTGACGGTCAGGCGGGTGTGAATCTGCTCTTCATCGAACGCCAGGACCTGATCGATCAGGATCATGTCGCCAGCGTGGGGCAGCAGTTCGGCGAGCGGCCAGTCAATCATGGGGCGTCTCCGATAATCAGGCTGACGTTATTGCCACCGAAGGCAAAGGAATTGCTCATCAGGTAACGGGGTGCAATGGACGTCAGGCGAGTGGCCGGGGTCACCCATTGCAGCGGCGGCAGTTCTGGGTCGGGCTGCCCGTCCCAGACGTGCGGCGGCAGGGCATGCTCGCGATTGTCGGCGCTCAGGCTCAACCAGCAGAATGCCGCTTCCAGCGCCCCGGCTGCACCGAGGGTGTGGCCGGTCATGGGTTTACTCGACGAACAGGGCACGCCGGCCGGGAACAGCGTCGACACGGCCAGGCTTTCCATGGCGTCGTTGTGCTGGGTGGCGGTACCGTGCAGGTTCAGATAAGCGATCTGCTCCGCTTGCAGGTTGGCGCGGCCCAAGGCTTTGCGCATGGCTTGCAGGGCGCCTCGACCCGTCGGCTCAGGGGCGGAAATGTGATGTGCATCGGAGCTGGCGCCGCTGCCGAGCAAGGCAATCGGTTGGCTGTCGCCTGCGTGTCTGGTCATCAGGAACAGCACCGCCGCTTCGCCAATGTTGATGCCATTGCGGTTCAGCGAGAACGGATTGCAACGTTGATCCGAGACCGCTTCCAGCGCCGAGAAACCGTTGAGGGTCAGCTTGCACAGGGTATCGACACCGCCACACAGCACCGCGTCGCAGATGCCCAGGTCCAACAGGCGCTGGGCACTCATCAGGGCCCGGGCACTGGAGGTGCACGCCGTGGAAATGACATAGGCCGGCCCGCTCAATTGCAGCCATTCGGCGAGGAAGTTTGCCGGCGCACCGAGTTCCTGTTGCTGGTAGTCGTACTCGGGCGGGAACTGGTTTTCGCGCAGGTAATGGGCCAGGCCCTGGCTGGCCTCATCGATTCCCGAAGTGCTGGTGCCGAGCACGACACCGATGCGATCGCGGCCGTAAGTCTGGATGGCGCTGTCGATGTCCGGGCGGATTTGCAGCGTGGCTTCCAGCAACAGCTGATTGTTGCGACTGTGATGGCGCGACATGTCGGCTGGAAGGGTTGCCAGGTTGCCCTGGACCGCGCCGACCGGCAGCGAGCGTTGCGGCACCCACCCGGCTTGTTCGCGCATGCCGCCGCAGTCGCCGGCAAACAGGTGGCGGGCAACCTCCTGCTTGTCGCGGCCCAGCGCGCAGACCAGTCCGAGGGCATTGAGGTAAGCCGTCATGGTGTTTCACCGCTCAGGGGCGTGACTTGATAGGTCGCACCTTTCGTAATCATCAATTCAAAATTCTGCGGTTGTGCGTAGCGGATGTCCCAGCGCTCGGGCAGGGACCGTTGTCTGCCGTGCTGCCAGGCGCCGGGATAGTTGGCCGCCAGTTCATCATTCGGCGTCAGCGCAAACAGCAGCGCCGCGAACAGTTCCCGGGCTTGCGGGTTGGGTGGCAACAGGCCGTCGGCGTGCCAGGTTTTATCGTTCAATAGCTGGCGGGCCTGGGGAATGCCCAACAGGTCCATCATCGACCAGCGAATGCCTGCTTCTTCGCGCTGGATCACCACTACCCAGTCCAGGCGGTCGTCGGGCTTCAATAGCTGGATATGCAATTGCAGCGGCAACGGCAGATCCGGATTTTGCTCGGGCAATGGCGCCCGGCTGGTGCAGGCGCTTAGCAGCAGGGCCGCGGCAAGTAGCAGAAATCGCAACACACCGACTACCCCTGTGGAAGCGAGCTTGCTCGCGATGGCGGCGATACATTCAGCATTGATATTGGCTGACCCACCGCTATCGCGAGCAAGCTCGCTCCCACAGGTTGGGTATTCCAGGCGACGGGTAATCGACATCACACAGTTCCTTCAAAAGGTTTGCGCGCCACCACATTGACCAGGGTTTCTTCCCGTTGGCCAAAGGGTTTTGGCTTGCACACACCCAAGTATTCGAGCAGGCCGAAATCCTTGGCGCGACTCCACCACAGGTACGGATAAGACACGTTTTGCGCGGTAAATTCGAAACCCTGTTGTCGGATCATGTGCAGATACTGCGCCGCGCTTTTCTGCACGTGCATGGGGTGACGGAACAACCAGCGAATCACCCAGGTATCAATGTAGGCCTCGGTGGACTCGGCGAACAGCAGATAACCGCCCGGCTTGAGCACGCGGTAAAACTCGGCCAGGGCCTGTTCCTGCTGCACCAGGTGATGGAACGTCTGGTGACAGAACAGCAGGTCGATACTGGCGTCCGCCAGCTTGAGGCTCGCGCAGTCGCTGCCGATCAGCTCCACGTCCATGCCCTGGCGGGACGCTTCCTCGGCGCTCTGGGTGAGGCTCTGCGGGTCGGCATCGATGCCGATCAGGCGAGCGGGCGCAAAGGCCTGGCGCAGCAGCGCGAATGACTTGCCCTGACCACAGCCGGCATCCAGCAGTACCGGGTCGGCAGGCGGCGCCTCACTGAACAGGCCGCGCAAATCGTTGACCGCCAGCCGCAGCACATAGTGTTGCCAGATCCGGCTGCGCAGGAACCACAAACCGAAACGGGTTTCTTCGACGTAGTGGTCGCTCAAGTAGTTCATGACGCATCCCTTGCACAGAACTCCGAAATCACCTTCAACCGACGCCGGGCTTCGCTGACGAACGGGTTGAGTGGGTCCCAGGCATAGCCTGCAAGGATGGAGCTGATCATTCCGCGAATTTCCGGCGAGCTGCTCTCATGGAAAATCACATCCTGGAAGGTTCCGGCGTACCAGCCTTCGACGTAGCAACGGAAGGTGTCGACGCCGCGCTTGAGCGGCTCGGCGAACTCGGTTTGCCAGTCGACGGCTTCGCCCTGCAACTGGCGGTGCAACACCCCGGCCGCCATGCTCGCCGAACGCATGGCGATGGTCACCCCGGAGGAAAACACCGGGTCGAGGAATTCCGCGGCATTGCCCAGCAGCGCAAAGCCCGGACCGTGCAGGGTTTTGACGTTGGCCGAGTAACCGCCGATGGTTCGGGCCGCGGTATCCCAGCGCGCGTTAGTCAACACACTGGCCAGGCTTGGCGTCTCGCCGATAAAGCCGTGCAGGCACTCGTCCAGATTGTCGCTGCGGCCGGCGAAACGTTCCTCGGCGGCGACCACGCCGACCGAGCAGCGCCCGTTGCTGAACGGGATGGTCCAGAACCAAACGTCGCGTTGGGTCGGATGAGTGGTCACGAGGATCTTGCTGCGGTCGAAGGCCGGGTGGTCGATACGGTCTTCGACGTGGGTGAACACGGCCTGGCGCACCGGGAAGTTCGATGGCGCCTCGAGGTCGAGCAAGCGCGGCAGCACGCGGCCGTAACCACTGGCATCGAGCAGGAAGCCGGCCTCGATGCGGTACTCGCTGCCGTCTTCGCGGCGCACGCCGAGCTGCGGTTTTTCCGGGTCGATGTCGACGCTGACGATGGTTTCGCCATAGCGGATCTCCACGCCTTGCAGCGTGGCCTGATCGGCCAGCAGCTTGTCGAAATCGGCGCGCTGGACCTGAAATGTCGTTGATTTGCCGTGGCTGAACGTCTCGCTGAAATCGAACGCGCTGTAACGCTCACCCCACGCAAAGGCAGCGCCGGTTTTCACCTGGAAGCCGGCCGCGTTGACGGCGTCGAGCATGCCCGCTTCTTCGACGAAATCCAGGCAATGGGCCAACAGGCTTTCACCGATGGAAAAACGTGGAAAATGCTGACGCTCGATCACCAGCACATCGTGTCCCTTGCGCTTGAGCAACGCGGCGGCGATGGCACCCGAAGGACCGGCACCGATGACCACGACCTGGCGGCATTCCATTTCAACGGTTGGCATGAGGGCTCCTTGCCGGGACAGCGGCTTTCAGGGGGATTCGGTGCATACCGGTCAGGGCTGGCAGCAGTGTAGCGATCAGGCCCATCAGCATCAGCGCAAAGTAAAGCGGCGGGCTGATGAGTTGCTGTTGCAGCAACAGGTTGAGAAAGACGATCTCGCTCAAGCCGCGGATGTTCAGCAGCACACTTTCCCGCCAGCGGCTGGCGCCCTTGAACGAAGCCCCGGCCCAGCCGAGGCCGAGCCAGTTGCCCAGCAGTTTGCTCAGCATCGGCAACAGCAGCAGGGCCACCAGTTGCACCCAGCCGAGGCTGTCCATCGCGCTGTGCACGTTGATCTGCACGATGCCGAACGTGAGGATCAGCGGGATGGCGATGTACGTCTGCAAACGGCTCATCCAGATGGCCGGCAACGGCAGCACCAGCGGCGCTTTCAACGCGGCCATGATCAACACATAGCCGATGCCGAAAATCAGCGCATTGAGCTTGTAGTGCTCGGCGACGACCAGCAGGGCGAAAAAACCCAGGCTGTAAAGCCAGGTCTGGCGCAAGCCAAGCAGCCGCAGCAGCACCGGCAGGCAGGCACCGGCCAGTGGCAGCAACAGGCTGCTCAGGTGCAGGCTGCCTTGGGCGATGCCAAACAGGGTCCAGCAGGCGAGGTCGATGAGGATTGCGGTTTGCACCAGGCGCCGGGTGGCGCCGGGCGGGTAATCGATGTGCCGCAGGTACAGGTACAGCACCGGAATCGCGGTGATGGCGAACAACAGGCCGACGGCCAGCGAGCTGATCCAGGGTTGCGCCGGCAACAGCCAGACGGCCGTGGTCAGGCCACAGGCAAACGGAATGCAAAAGCTCGGCAGGGCGATTTTCAGGCTCTGGCGATCCAGTTGCAGGTCGATCACATCGCTGAGGATGTAGCCCAGCAACAGGGCAAAGCTCAGGCTGTAGAGGTGCTTCAGCCAGCCCGGCGACACCAGCTGCGCACCGCTCAATTGCCATTGCGGCTCGATCCAGAAATACATCAGCAGCGGCAAACCGAGGGTTGCCAGCAACAACTGGCTGACGATGGGAATCAGGCCAAAATGCCGGCCGACAAGGGTCGCCAGTGCGAACAACGCGAGGGCCATCGCCCAAAACACAACGATCATCACGCTGCACGCTCCGCGGCCGTGGACTCATGCACCTGTCGACCGGCCCAGGGTGCCAGCAGGAAGCTGAAGACCAGGCCGAGGCTCACCGATAATCCGAAGTTGCTCACCGCCGGGGTGCTCGACACCGCCAGCAGACCGAACGACAACCAGGTGGTCAAAGCCGCCAGCAGGGTGCCCAGCAGGCTCACGGCCGCACCGCCGACCTGTTCGCGCATCAGGATCGCGTAATCGACGCTGATCGCCGTCACCAGCAGCAGGCCGAACAGGCTGAACAGGGTCAACGGCTGCCCCAGCCAACCGAGGCTGGCCAGGCTGCACAACGCCGCCAGCAGCGGCAGGGAGACGATGCGCAACGCACCGCCGAGACCGAACGGCAGGATCAGCACCAGCACGATCAGCACGCAGGAGGCGAGTTTCAGTTCGGCGGCACTGATTTGGGTGGCGGCGAAGACAGTGTTCAATTCACCCAGTCGATCCACCAGTGTCACGCCGGGTAGGTCCTCGCCCTGGAGCCGCAGCAGGGCCGGGTTGTTGATGCCTTGCAGGCTGACCATCGCCGCCACGCCGTCTTCGGTAGGCCCCAGCCACAGGGGCCGGTAGGGTTCTGCCAGCGGGCCGCTGAGCGCTGCGTCGATGTCCACGGCCGGTAATGCCTGGAGCTTCGTCAGCTCGGCTTGCAACGCCTCGGCCGGTACACCGATGTCGAGCAACGGTTGCCAGAACGCCGGCAGTTTGTTCAACGCTTCGCGCACCTGCTGCTGTTGGTTCGGCGGGCTGACCAGTTGATTGAGCGACAGATAACCCTGGAGCTTTTCCAGGCCAATCAATTGATCCAGTCGTTCGCTCAGGGCGGTCTGGCGCTCAAGCAGTTGCTGCTGATTGGCGGCGCGTATCAGGAAAAACTGGCTGGTGGGTTGATAGCCGGTGATCTGTGCAATGGTCCGGGCTTCGTCGGTCAATTGTTGCGGTGCGCTGATCCACTGGCGGATGTCGTTTTTGCTGCTCAGCTGCAACAGCCCGCCCACGCAAAAGGCGATCAGCAGCGCCAGCAGGACTGGCGTTTTCAGCTGTTTGAGCAGTGCCTCTCGACAGTCCAGCAAAAACTCGCAAACACGCAATGGCCACTGCGCCGGACGCAGCTCTACGCCCTTGAGCAATGCCGGTAGCAGGCAAACGGCGGACAAATAGGCGCCGAGCAAACCGGCGGCAGAGAACACGGCAATCTGGGTCAACGCCGGGAAGGGTGTCCAGGCCAGGGCCAGGTAGCCGATACCGCTGGTGATCAGGCTCAGGGTCAACCCTGGCAGGGTCAGGCGCAGGGCAGGCCAGCTGTGCCAGGGTTTCAGGCTCCAGCTTTTGGACAGGTAGTGCAGCGGGTAGTCGACCGCCACACCGATCAGGCTCGAACCCAGTACCAGGGTCATCACATGCATATGGCCGAACAACGCCACGCAGGCCACGGCTCCGAAGAGCATGCCCACCAGCACCGGCACGAACGCCAGCAACACGCGCCAGCGCCGGAAGGCCAACAGCAGCAGCAACAGAATCCCGACGGTGGCACCGCCACCGACCCAGGTCATCTCCCGGGCGGCCTGCTGTTGCCCGTGGGCCGCGTACAGCAAGCCGCTGGCGGCAAGCAGTTGCACGTCGTGCTGCGCAGCTTGTTCGCGGCTGTGCTCGAGCAGGTCGGCCACTTGCAGCGGCAGGTCCATGTCGAAGGCGTTGCCGGTGGTGCGCGCGCGCAGCAGCACCCAGCTTTTGCCATCGGTATCGGCGACCAGGGTGCCACTGCCGATGTCCAGTTGCACCGAACCGCGTTGTGGCTGGCTGTTCTGGATACGCCCGGTCAGGCCCAGCCAGTCATCCTGGCTCGGCACCAGGCTGTAACCGTTGAACGGATCGAACAAGGCTTGTACGCGTTGCTGGATAAAGGTGTCGGGGTGTTCGATCAGCAGTTGTCGGTCCACCGCCGAGAGCATCGCCAGGCGACCTTGCAGCAATTGCGTGCGCAGCGCCGGCAAGTCGGCTTGCAGGGTCCACTGGACTTTTTCGAACAGTCCGCTGGCCTGCCATTGCTCGCCGAGGGTTTGCGCCATGGCGACGGCTTGCTGGCGATCGGTGTGGCCCACCAGCACCAGCATTTCGCGGTTCAGCGGTTCTTGCATGCGTTGTTCGGCGCGCAGCTCCAGGGCGTCGGGCGCCGTGCCGGGCACCAGTTCCATCAGGTTCGCCGACAGTGGCGCGCCGTCACGCCATTGCCAACCCGCGAGCGCCAGTACGGCCAGCAGCAGGATCAGAAACAGCCGTGGCAGTAACCGTTCACTCGGCAAAGTCATGTTGCTCCGCGTCGCTCAACGGTTGGGCGCTGGTGCTGTCCTGCATGCGCAACAACGTACTGTCGCCCTGGGTTTCGAGCAGTTCGATGCTCTGCACCAGTGCGGCGCCGGTAATGTTGATCTGGTTGAACACCTGCTTGAGCAGCATCGAGCGCGGCACCAGCGTGAGCTTCCAGTTCTGCGCGTCGCCGCTCAGGGACAGCTCGAAATCCCGTTGCAGGCCACTGCTGTCGCCTTGCAGCACGGCTAGGAACAAACGGTTCTGCTCGGCACCGGCGCTTTTGCCCGGCAGCATTTGCCAAACAATGCCGTCACGCCGGGCAATGCCTTTGGCGGTGATGCGATAGTCCTGTTGCAGTGGCGTTTTGAGCAGCCACAATAAGCCGTGGTTTTTTGCCAGCACGAACGAGCCCTTGCTGGTCAGCGGCTGGGGCAGGGCGCGCAGGTGTTTCTCCTGGATGAAGTTGCCGTGGATCACCTCGGGTTTGGCCAGTTGCTCGCTGAGTTGTTGCAGGTCGAAGGCATGGGCCAGTCCAGGAATACCCAGTAGCACGCAGAACACTGTAGGAGCGAGCTTGCTCGCGAAAAACCTGAGAAAGCCGCGGGGTGTCAGGTGCCCGGTGTCATCGTTAACGACCATCGCGAGCAAGCTCGCTCCTACAGGGGAGCGGGGGTGGCAGAACATCATGGCAGGGCCCTTTCAACGGCATCGGTGAACACCTTCGGCGAGGCCAGTTGCATCTCGCGGCTGGCTAGGTCGACGGCAACCTGTACCGTCATGGCCCGGGTCAGGCGTTCACCGGTTTGCAGATCACTGATCAGGTAGTTGATCTTCAAACGGTTCTCCCACTCCACCAGGTTGGCGCGCACGTTGAGTTTCTGGCCGAACACCGCGCCGCGCACGTAGCGCAATTGCAGGTCGATCACCGGCCAGGCGTAGCCGGATTCGTTCATCGCCGTGTAGTTGTGGCCGATCTGGTCCAGCAGCGCGCAGCGGGCGACTTCCAGGTATTTGACGTAATGGCCGTGCCAGACCACGTGCATGCTGTCGACGTCAAAGAAGGGCACGACGATTTCCGTGTCGGTGTGCAGAAGTCCCTTGCTACGCATGCAGCCTCCAGTGTTGTTCGGCGATGCGCTGCAGGCACAGGCGCAACTCGCCTTCCAGTGCGCGGTCTTCGATGACCGGTGGGAAGTCCCCGGCCAAGGCTTCGTGCATGGCGGCCAGTGCGGGTGGCAGTGGGCGCGCATCTTCGGCCTGGCCGCGCAGCCAGACGCCCTGATTGGCCGCCAGTAGCGTGGCGGCTGCCACTTGTTCGGTGAGTTCCAATACGCGGATCGCATCCCGGGCGGCGATGGTGCCCATGCTCACTTTGTCCTGGTTGTGGCATTCGGTGGAGCGCGAGAAGACGCTGGCCGGCATGGTGTTTTTCAGCGCTTCGGCGGTCCAGGCGCTGGTGCCGATCTGCACGGCCTTGAAGCCGTGGTTGAGCATGGCGCGGTCAGCCGTAGCGCCGGACAGGTTGCTCGGCAAGCCATGGTTGTAGCGCTCGTCCACCAGCAGCGCGAGTTGCCGGTCCAGCAGGTCGGCGACGTTGGCCACGAGGTTTTTCAGGCTGTCCATGGCGAACGCGATGTGCCCGCCGTAGAAGTGCCCGCCGTGCAGCACGCGCTCGGCTTCGGCGTCGATGATCGGGTTGTCGTTGGCACTGTTGAGTTCAACCTCGATGAACGAACGCAGCCAGTTCAGGCTGTCGGCCAGCACCCCCAGCACATGGGGCGCGCAGCGCAGGGAGTAGCGGTCTTGCAGGCGATGCAAGGGGGCGGTCGGCGCGTCGATGGCCAGATCCTTGCGCAGCCACGCGGCGACCTGCATCTGCCCCGGATGTGGCTTGGCGGCGAACAGGCGCTCGTCGAAGTGCTCCGGATTGCCCTGCAGGGCGACCACGTTCAGCGCGGTGATGCGCGTGGCCAGTTGCAGCAGGTAATCGGCGCGGGCGAATGCCAGGCAGGCGAGGCCGGTCATTACGGCAGTGCCGTTCATCAGTGCCAGGGCTTCTTTCGGACGCAACACCAGCGGCTGCCAGCCGAGTTCGCGGTGCACATCGGCAGCTTGCCAGCGTTCGCCACGGAACATCACTTCGCGTTCGCCGGACAGCGTGGCGGCAACGTACGAAAGCGGTGTCAGGTCACCGCTGGCGCCCACCGAACCTTCCTCCGGAATCAGCGGCAGGATGTCGTGCTCAAGGAACGCCTGCAGGCGTTCCAGCAGCTCCACGCGCACCCCGGAAACACCGTGGCACAGCGACTGCAGACGCGCCGCCAATACCGCGCGGGTGGCCTGGGCGTCGAGCAGTTTGCCCAGCCCGCAGCCGTGGAAGGTGTACAGATGCTGCGGCAGCGCTTCGACGTGATGCAGCGGCACCGCGACCACGCAGGAGTCGCCATAACCGGTGGTCACGCCGTAGATCACGCCTTCCTTGTCCAGCAGCGAGTCCAGAAAACGCGCGCCCTTGGCGATGCGTTCGCGGTAGGCGGGATCGCTTTGCAACTGCGTCGGCACCTTGCGGTTGGCCAGAGCCAGCACATCTTCAATGCGCAAAGGGCGTTCGCCGAAGGTTACCGGCTCAAGCGTTGGCGTTGTCATCGGTCTTCCAGAAAGGGTAAAAGTTGAACCATTGTTGGGGCGCTTCGAGGCAATAGTGACTCAGGCGCTCGGCGTAGCGGGACGCCCACTGATGAATGACCTGTTCGCGGTCGCTGCGTATCCAGGTGATTGCCTCAGCGAAGGGTTCTATGGTCAGTCGATAGTCGCCGTCGGGCTTTTTCAGGCACAGCAGCAGATTGATCGGGCATTTCAGCAGACCGGCCAACAGCCACGGGCCTTGAGGGAATCTGGCCGGATGGCCGAGAAAATCCACGGTCACGCTGCGCCCGCCATGCAGCGGCACGCGGTCGCCGGCAATCGCCAGCCACTCGCCACGCTCCAGGCGCTCGCTCAATTGCAGCATGATCCCCGGGTCGAGCTCGCTGACCTGAATCAGCCGCAAGTTGGTCGCCCCGGCTTCGCCCAGCAAACGGTTGAACTGTTCGGCGTGCTTGGTGTGCACCAGCACGTTCATCGTGACCTTTTCGCCGATTTCCGCCAGTGCGCGGCAGACTTCCAGATTGCCCAGGTGTGCGCCCACCAGCATCTGGCCGCGGGCAGCGCGCAACTGGTCGCGCAGCAGCGCCGGGTCGATGATTTCGATTTGCTCGATGCTCAGCCTGCCGTTCCAGACGTCGAGTTTGTCGAGCATGGAGTCGGCGAACGCCATGAACTGGCCGAATACTCGCCAATGGCTCGGGCGCAGTTCGTTGCGACCGCTCCAGTCGGCCAGGCGTTGCTGGTATTGCCAGGCACTGTGTCGCGCACTGCGACCGAACAGGAAGAAGTACAGGACGATGCCGTACAACACCGGGCTCAGTACTCGACGGCCCAGCACTTTGGCGCCGAATGCGGTGAGCTTCATCAGCCAGAAACTGCCGCGCTCCTCGCGGTCGGCCCAGTGTTGTTTGTCGGCACTCATGTCCGCCACCGTCGCCAGAGGATCATGGGTGAGCGCAGCAACATGCCGAAGAACAGCCGCGTGTGCATGCTGGAAATCAGCACGTTGTCGTGGAACATCCGAAAATGCGAAACGCCGTCCAGCGGGTAACGGACTTTGGTTTGCAGCCATAACATCGGCTGATTGCGCCAGGCCAGGCGCACCAGGATGTCCGAGTCGAAGTCCATGCGCTTGCCGATTTTCGCCGACTCGATCAACGCCAGGACCGGTGGCAACGGGTAAACCCGGAAACCGCACATGGAGTCGCGAATCTGCAACGACAGGGTGTTGATCCAGACCATGACGTGGGTGAGGTAGCGCGCATACAAACGGCCTTTCGGCACGCTGGCGTCATATTGCGGATAACCGCAGATCACCGCCCGTGGGTGGCGGCGTGATTGTTCGATGAAGCGTTTGACGTCCTGCAGGTCGTGCTGGCCATCGGCATCCACCTGCAAGGCATGGCTGAAGCCCAGGCGTGAAGCTTCGCGCAAGCCGGTCATGACCGCGCCGCCCTTGCCCTGGTTTTCGGCGAGGCGGATCAGGTAAACCATTTCACGTTGGGCCAGGCGGTCCAGTACCCGGGCGCAGCGCGGGCTGCTGGCATCGTCCACCAGAATGCACGGCAGATGGCTGGCGATCAGCGCATCGACCACTGTGGTGATGGCGCCTTCGTGGTTGTACACCGGGACAATCGCGCAGGGGCTATGCATGTTGGTGTACACCTGAAAGACCGAGGTGTCTGCTTCGCGAGCAGGCTCGCTCCCACATGGGGTCCACGGCGTTCACAAATCCAGTGTGGGAGCGAGCTTGCTCGCGATTGAGTGCGCAGCACTCACCCGGCTTATGCATGGACCACCTCCAGCAAGATCCGCCCGCTGGAGCAGGTGGCGGTTTCGTTGCGGTAGGCGAAATAAAGTTTGCCGCGTGCCGGGTCGAAGCGCAGGTGCAGCTGGATTTCATCGCCCGGGCGCACCAGTTGCTGGAACTTCAAGACTTCCATGCCGGCGAATTTTTCCGGCAGATTCATCAGTTGCCGGCCCAGGCTCAGCGCCCAGTCCACCTGCACCACGCCAGGCAATACCGGCGCCTTGGGGAAATGACCGCTGAAATAGGCCAGGTCCGGTGGCACGGCCAGTTGCAGGCTCCACTCGCCATCGCTTTCGACTTGCTCCAGCACCTGCGGGGCTTTGGGGCGCGGCGCCAGCAGCAGGGCGTCGACGTCGGCCTGGGGCAGCTTGCCCTGAGCGTTCAACGGCAGTTGTCGCAGCAGGCGCCAGCGCCTTGGCAGGGCCAGGGTTTCGCAGTGTTGGCTCAGGTGTTGGCGCAAGTGCTCGGTGAGGCTGCGTCGGCCCAGATTACGCAGAGCATGCAAACCGGTTTCGCTCGGGACCAACAACGCCCCCAGGGAAGCGCGGTTTTCCTGAACCACGCCGAGCCGCGCCTCGCTCACCCAGTCATGGGCCATGAGAGCCTGTTCCAGCATCGGCAGCGAGATGCGTTTTTCTTCCAGTTTGACGATCCGGTCCAGTCGCCCGAGCAATTCGAAGCGACCATCGACGGCGATGCGTGCCGAATCGGCAGTCTGTTCGACATGACCGTCAGGCAAGTAAGGCGAAGCGATCAGCAGCGCGCCCTCACTGTCTTGAGTCAGCGTGACATCGGCAAAGGGCTGCCAGAGTTCAGCGCCCTGACGCCAGGCGATGCCGCCGGTTTCCGAGCTGCCGAAAATTTCCGTTGGCCATTGCCCGAGACGTTCATGCAGGCTCTGTGCGGCCTCGACCGGCAATGCGCCGCCGGAGGAAAACACCCGGCGAACGCAGCTCAAGGCCGGCCAGTCGAGGTTGTCGCCCATGCGCTTGAGCAGCGCCGGGCTGGCCACCCAGGCGAAGGCCGGGTGCTCGCGGCTGGCACGTTGCAGGTCTTCCGGGAACGCCAGTTGCTTGCGTACGAACGGACGCCCGGCGCACAACGGCCACAGTACCCGAAACAACAAACCGTAGATGTGCTGGGTGGCGACGCTGCCAATGATGCACGCCGGGCCCAGGCCAGAGCCCCACAGCTGTTCCAGGGCTTCGACTTCATTGGCCAGTTGTCGCAGGTTTTTTTCGATGCGCTTGGGTTCGCCACTGGAACCTGATGTGCACAGGCTGAGTCGGCAGTTACCCAGGTCCAGCGCGGCGGCGCTGAGCGGTGGTTGTTGGAGATCGCCAAGGTGCGTGTCGTCGGGCTGATCGGTCAGCCACAGATCAACTTCGCCTGACCAGCGTTGGCGGGTCTGCGGTTGCAGGTCGGACGGCAGCAGCACGCTGACCCCGGCACGCCAGGCACCGAGCAGGGCAATCGCCAGGTCGGCGGCATCCTCAAGGTGCACGGCCATCTGCCGGACACCCCGGGCTTGCAGGCCGGCGGCCAGGCTCAGCGCCAGTCCGCAGAGTCGGGCGTGATCCAGTGCCGGACCGGTCGTGATGGCGCGGTCCGGCTGAGCCTTGAGCAGCAAGTGCTCAAGTTTTATCCAATTCATGGGTGGCCTCGTACCCTAAGTCGTATCAGCCATTCAATGGCAAACATCAGGCCTATCAATCCGTAGGAGATCAGGCCGGTGTACAGCGTCCACCAGCTCAGCGGCGCCCAGAGGGTCAGGGCGGCGGCACACAAACCGTTGCATAGAAAAAAGACGCTCCAGGCGACGGTCACCTGACGGGTATAGCGAATACCCTCGGCCGGCAATTGCGGCTCGCGCACCCGGGCCAGGCGTTCGACGATCGGTGGGCCGAATGTCAGGCTCGAGCCGAACAGCACCAACATGAAGACGCTGATCAACACCGGATACCAGCGCAACAGCGCCGGGCTGTCGAACAGTGTCAGCAACAGGCAGAACACAATGGCCACCGTCGCCATCCACAGGCTGCCGGGCCGACGTTTGCCGGTCAGCGCCCGGGCCAGCCACAGTCCGCCCAGCAGCAGGCCGAACTGCCAGGGGGCGAAGTGCTCCATGCCGAAATACACCGCAAAGGGATACAAAAGGCCTGCCAGCAGCAGGCCGAGGCCGATCAGTCGACTCATGCGGCCGGTTGAACCAGACGGTAGACCGCCTCGACCACGTCACTGACGGTACGCACCGATTTGAATTCTTCGGCGGCGATTTTCTTGCCCGTCTGGCGTTTGATGTGATCGATCAGGTCAACCGCGTCGATGCTGTCGATTTCCAGGTCCTGATACAGGTTGGATTCCAGGCTCACACGCTCGGGGTCCAGTTCGAATAGCTCGACCAGGGCATCGCGCAGGGTGTTGAAGATGTCGTCACGAGTTTGCATGGTCCGGTCTCAAGCTGCCTGTTTTGCAGTGACGAACGCCGCAAGGCTCGCCACGTTACTGAAGTGGTTACGGGTGTCTTTGGCATCGGCATCGATTTTGATGCCGTACTTTTTCTGGATGGCCAGGCCCAGTTCCAGGGCGTCCACCGAGTCCAGGCCCAAGCCTTCGCCGAACAGTGTCTGCTCGTTGCCGATGTCTTCGGCGCTGATATCCTCGAGGCCCAGGGCTTCGATGATCAGCTCTTTGATTTCCAGCACCAGGCTATGGGTGTTCCGATCGCTCATCTTCGGCGAGCTCCTTGATGAAGTAAGAATGTAGATAATCGTTGAGCTTGCGCGAGGCTTGTGGAGCTGGCCCCAGCGCGGCGAAGGCCTGTGGGTCTATATCGGCCCCGACCCGGAAACTGAAGTGCACGCGGCGCTTGGGGATGCGGTACCAGGGCTCGGCCTTGGTCAATGTGGTCGGGTTGACCTTGATAATGACCGGGGTGAGGATTTTCGCACCCCGCACGGCGATTGCCGCACCGCCCCGATGAAAGGCCGGTGCCTGGTCGGGGCGGGTGCGCGTACCTTCGGGGAAAATGATCAGGGTCTGGCCGTCTTTCAGCGCGTCGGCCGCCGCGTCGAGCATGTCCATGCTGCCGTCGTTGCTGATGTATTCGGTGCAGCGTAGCGGTCCGCGGGTAAAAGGGTTTTCCCACAGGCTTTGCTTGACCACGCAGTTGGCGTGACGCACCAGGCCGATCAGAAACACCACGTCGATCAGCGAGGGGTGATTGGCAAGGATCATTTGCCCGGGGCGACCGAGTTTTTCCGCGCCTTCAATGTCGTAGGTCAGCACCCCGGTACGGGCCATGAAGCGCACAAAAATCCAGAAACAGCGGCTGACCGTTTGCCGGGCCCGCAGCCGATGGGTCCGGGCGTCGCCCGGCAGGCAGTTCAGCACAGGGAAAATCACCAGGCGCAGGCACAGGCCGCCCAACCCGAACAGGGCAAAGCTCGCGGCGGTGGCCAGCAAGCGCCAGTAATAGGCGTCGCGGTTTTTCTCGGTCACGGGTTGCGTTGCCAGGTCCATACACGATTTTTCCAGGCATGTTGGCAGGTGGTTTGCTGGCCGAGCAGCATACGCAACAGATTCAGCGCGTGGGGCCAGCGGGATTTGGACAACGCATCCGAGGGGCTGTTCAGGGACAGCTGCCAGTCGGTACCGGGTGTGATCAGCAGGCCGACGGCATAAGGGAACGGCACGTCGTCGATCCAGGTCGCGTAAGCCTCCGGCGGCCGCTCTTCGGTGACCACCAGCAGTACCGCGCCAGCGCCTTCGGCCAGCAGCGCGGCAGCTTCGAGCATGCCGTGCTCCAGGCCATCGCCTGCGGCGGCCAGGGCCGTCATTTCGCTGGTTTCACCGCGCATGATCGACCACAAACCAATAATCGCGTTATGCACCGACAAGCTGAACCGGGTCGGCGACAGCGGCTGGTCGGTGGCCAGATCACTGAGAATATCGACGGTGCGCGGCGTTTCGCCGTGACGGGAAACAAAGACCAATGGCAGATCCTGCCGGCCTTCGGCCAATGGCCAGCCGACACTGAATGCCATCCGTGCCAGGCGGCTGAGCCTGCGGCGCTGCATGGCCGGCAGAAAGGAAGCGTCGGGAGCGGCATCGCTGTCCGGCAGCACGACGGGTTGCCGGCTCCAGGCCTGCCAATCGTTCACGCTCTCAAGCCCCGGGGCCCATGCGCGCCATTGGGCGATGTTGAAGTTGATCACAGACATTCATCCCGCCCTCACGGGCTTACTTGACGCGGGGAGTGGCCGAGAGCCGAGACTCACCCTGCGCGGCGTTTGCCGCCGAGTGGCGCGCATTATCCCGGTGCCGGGAACGTGTAGCAAATGCTGGTTACATTTTGCTCAACAAGATGCAGCGACTGGCTCGCAAAAACTGAGCGATTGGTAATTATTCACACAATCACTACTCCGTCTGTCGGTTCCTGCGTCAAACCATCGGGCCGTTCAGGGCTTTTCAAGCAAGAGAAGGCAACTGACTGTGTAGTCCCTGTGCCGACAAGGTAGCGAAGCAACGCCGTGCACCACTACACTCGGTCATTCTTTGATACACGGAGGTTTTGACATGCGGCGCGTGGTGTTCAATCAGAAAGGTGGCGTTGGCAAATCCAGCATTGCCTGCAATCTGGCGGCGGTCAGTGCCAGCGAGGGTTTTCGCACCTTATTGGTGGATCTCGATGCCCAGGCCAACTCCACTCAGTACCTGACGGGGCTCACTGGTAGCGACATCCCGATGGGCATCGCCGATTTCTTCAAGCAGACGCTGTCTTCCGGGCCGTTCTCCAAAAAGAATCAGGTCGACATCTACGAAACCCCCTTCGATAACCTCCACGTTATTACCGCCACCGCCGAACTGGCGGACTTGCAGCCAAAACTCGAAGCCAAGCACAAGATCAACAAGCTGCGTAAGTTGCTTGAGGAACTTAGCGAAGACTACGACCGGATTTACCTCGATACTCCGCCAGCGCTGAATTTTTATGCGGTTTCTGCATTGATTGCCGCCGATCGTGTATTGATTCCCTTCGATTGCGACAGTTTTTCACGTCAGGCACTGTACGGCCTGATGGCGGAAATCGAAGAGTTGAAGGACGACCATAACGAAGGCCTGGAAGTCGAAGGCATCGTCGTCAACCAGTTCCAGGCCCGCGCCAGCCTGCCCCAGCAAATCCTCGACGAACTGATCGCCGAAGGCCTGCCGGTGCTGCCGGTGTACCTGGCCAGCTCGGTACGCATGCGCGAATCCCACCAGGCCAACACGCCGCTGATCCATCTCGACCCGCGGCACAAGCTGACCCAGCAGTTTGTCGAATTGCACAGCCTGCTGGAAAACGCCTGATCTTTCAGACGACACAAAACCCTGTGGGAGCGAGCTTGCTCGCGATGAGGACGTCAAATTCAACATCTCTGTTGACTGACACACCGTCATCGCGAGCAAGCTCGCTCCCACAGGATCTGTGTTGTTTCAGATGCCTTGGCTACGCAACCAGCTCATCAATTGCGGCAACGGGAAAGCCCCGCTCTGCCGGGCGACTTCCCGGCCGTTCTTGAACAGGATCAGGCTCGGGATCGAGCGAATCCCCAACTGCGCCGACAACTGCTGGTTCGCCTCGCTGTCCAGCTTGGCCAACCGGCACTTGCCCTCCAGTTGCCCGGCCGCCTGCTCGAACACCGGTGCAAACGACTTGCACGGCCCGCACCAGTCCGCCCACACGTCCACCAGCAGCGGCAGATCGCCTTTGATCTGGCTGGCGTAATCGCCTTGTTTCAATTCAAACGGCTTGTTCAGCAGGACTTCGGCCTTGCAGCGTCCGCATTTCGGGTGGTCGTTGAGACGCTCGGCGGGGATGCGGTTGAGGCCGTTGCAGTGGGGGCAGGGAATGAGGAGTGGGTCGGTCATGACAAGTCGTCCAGTCGAAAGCGAATGATCCTTATCTGGAGACAGGTCTCCAGATTTTCAATTGTGTGCGCCTCACGACGAACAACTGATCTCCAGATGCTTGCCCCATTCCGGCGGCCTCTCGGCGTAGCTTTCCATCCCCGGTTGTTCCTCGAACGGATTGCTCAGCACTGCGTGCAGTCGTCGAACTTCTGAATAGTCGCCGCTCTCTGCCGCATCGATGGCCTTTTGTGCCAGGTAGTTGCGCAGGATGTACAGCGGGTTGACCGCGTGCATCCGCTGGCGGCGCTGCTCTTGATCAAGTGCGCCTTCACGGGCGACCCGGGCGACATAGAGTTCGCCCCAGGCATCAAAGCCCTTGAGGTCGACGAAGTCATCGCGCAAGCGGGTGATGGCCAGCTCCGGTGCTTCATCACCCAAGCGGCGGAAAAACAGGCTGTAGTCGACGCCACTGTTTTGCATCAGTTGCAGCAGGTTCTCCAGCAGTTTCTGGTCGTCATCCTCCGCCGTGGTCAGGCCGAGGCGGCGGCGCATCAGGTCCAGGTAATGGGCCTGGAACAGCGGCAGGTAGAGGCCCAGGGTTTCGCGCAGGGCTTCGACGCTGATGAATGGCGTCAGGGCCTGAGCCAAGGCGCTGAGGTTCCACTGGCCCACCGGCACCTGGTTGCTGAAAGAGTAACGGCCCTGGTCGTCGGAGTGGTTGCAGATGAAGTTGGCGTCGAAGTCGTCGAGGAAGGCGAAAGGGCCGAAATCAAAGGTGATGCCCAGGATCGACATGTTGTCGGTGTTCATCACCCCGTGGCAGAAGCCATAGGCCTGCCATTTGGCGATCAGTTCGGCATTGCGCTCCACTATTTCGCGGAACATCGCCAGGTAGGGTTCCGGTTGTTCCAGGCACTCTGGGAAGTGCATGGCCAGCACGTGATCACCCAGCACTTTCTGCTGCTCGGGGCGTTTGGTGTAGTAGAAGTATTCGAAGTGGCCGAAGCGCACATGGCTTGGCGCCAGGCGCAGGACCATGGCCGCGCGCTCCTGCTTTTCGCGCCACACCGGGGTGTCGGAACCGATCACGCACAGGGCGCGGGTGGTCGGGATATTCAGGGCGTTCAGGGCTTCGGAAGCGAGGAACTCGCGGATTGACGAACGCAGTACCGCCCGGCCATCGCCCATGCGTGAAAACGGCGTCTGGCCGGCGCCCTTGAGGTGCAGGTCCCAATGTTCGCCGGCCTCGTTGTACACCTCGCCGAGCAACAGGCCGCGACCGTCGCCCAGTTGCGGGTTGTAGGAGCCGAACTGGTGCCCGGAATAGACCATCGCCCTGGGGATCGCGTCGGCCCAGAGCTTGTGGCCGCTGAACAGTTCGGCGAACTCCGGGGTTTCGGCTTCGGCCGGGTCGAGATCCAGCAGGGCCATGGCGGCGGGGCTGGCCACGACCAGGCGCGGATTGTCGATGGGCTCTGGCAGCACATGGGCGGAAAACGCGTCGCCCAGGCGGTCGAAGCGATTATCGAAGGTGAGTTCGTCGAGGGCTTTCAAGGACCGGCTCCAGCAGAATGTCCGAGCATTCTGCTGGGGAAAGACCGGTTAGTCGAGTTTGGCGGCGGGCGGTTCTTGCGCCGGCCTGCCGTCGACGATCGGCACGATGGTTTTCGCTTCAGGCTCGATTGGCACCATCTTGTATTCCTGGCCGTGCAGGTTCTTGAGGTAAACCTCCATCTGCCGGAACGAGATGTTGATGTGTTGCTTCTTGAACTCGCGGTTGATGAAGCGGTTGACCTCGTCGAGCACCGGGTTGCGGTCGCCTAGGTCGCGCACGTGCATGCGCAACTCGTGGTCGAGGGTGCTTTCGCCGAAATTCAGGAAGTACACATGCGGCTCCGGATCTTTCAGGACGCGCGGGTTATCCCGTGCTGCCTTGAGCAGCAACTCTTTCACCAGGTCCAGGTCCGAGCCGTAGTCGACGCCGAGCTTGAGGGTCACCCGGGTGATGGTGTCGGTCAGCGACCAGTTGATCAGTTGCCCGGTGATGAACGTCTTGTTCGGGACGATGATGTCCTTGCGGTCGAAGTCGGTGATGGTCGTGGCACGGATGCGGATCTTGCTCACCGTACCCGACAGGTTGCCGATGGTGATGGTGTCACCGATCCGCACCGGACGTTCGAACAGGATCATGATGCCGGAAATGAAGTTGGCGAAGATTTCCTGCATGCCGAAACCGAGGCCGACCGACAGCGCCGCCACCAGCCATTGCAACTTGTCCCAGCTCACGCCCAGGGTCGACAGGGTCGAGACGAAACCGACGCCGGCGATCACGTACGAGAGCAACGTGGTGGTCGCGTAGGCGCTGCCCTGGGCCAGGTTGAGCTTGGACAGCACGAAGACTTCCAGCAGGCCGGGCAAGTTGCGCGCCAGGGCGAAGGTGATGCCGATGATGATCAGCGCACCGAGCATGTCGCCGATGCTGATCGGCACCATGCTCATGTTGGCGCCGGTACCGCTGGTGTATTCGTAGAGGGTGATGTTGTCCAGGTACGAGAACACGGTGATCAGGTCGGCCCAGACCCAATACAGCGCCGCCATGAAGCCGCCGAGCAGTGCCAGGCGGATCAGGCGCAGGGACTGTTCGTTGACCTTCTCGATGTCCATGGTCGGCTCTTCGATCACCGTTTCGCCGTCGCCGGCCTCTTTGGCGGCCAGGCGCTTGGTCAGGGCGCGCTGGTAGGCCAGCCGTCGGGCCGCCACGCTGAGGCCGCGCACGAAGGTGGCTTCGATCACCAGCCAGAACATCAGCAGGTACAGGGTATTGATCAAGCGGTCGCTGAGCTTCAGCGCGGTGTAGTAGTAGCCGAAGCACACCGCCACGAACAGCGCGACAGGCAGGGCGGTGAACAGGATCCCCACCAGTTTGCGGAACAGCGAGGCGTTCTCGTGGGTCGGGCTGCTGATGAGCAAGCGGCTGAGCAGCAAGGTCATCAAGGCGTAGCAGGTGAGCACCACCGGCATGCCGAGCACGTCATCGGCCAGCGCCGCCGGTTGCTGTTCGGCAACGGCCACTACGGTCACCAGCGCCATCACCACGATGCCGAGGCGGCGGATCCATCTGCGCAGGAATTCCACCTGGGGCTTTTCCCAGCGGAAATGCAGTTCTGCCACGCCACCCGGCGCGAGGATCCGGTAGGCGGTGTAGAACACCAGCCAGGCCCCGGCCATTTGCAGCAGCGCCGCGCCCATATTGGCGTTCTGCCCACGGGCGTCGATTTGCAGGGCCAGCCCGCACAAGGCGAGGCCCAGGGAAACCGGCATCGCCAGCAGGATGTTGATCAGAATCGCCTGCGGGGTGTGCCACTGGCTATCGCGTTTGAAGTGACCGATGTCCTGGTGAACCTTGTTCAGTCGTGCGTACAGACTCTTGCGCCGCCACAGCAGTGCACCGATCAGCAGGGCCAATGGCAGGAACAGCAGCGGGCGTTGGGTCAAGCCGTCGGTCAGTTCGCTCAGGCTTGAAAGTACCGGGAGTGAGTCGAGTTGACGCTGGAGGCGATCCGGCACGCTGTGAATCCACTCCAGGTCCAGCGGTTTGTTGCTGGGAATCCAGAACATCTGCTCATCGAGCGTCGCCCGCAGGCTTTGTGCGGTGCTGAGCAGTTGCTTCTGGTTCAGTTGCAGGGTGATGGACTCATTGAGCACTGCGCTCAGTTCGCGATTGAGCCGCTCGAGCAGGTCGGCGCGGGTGGTGGCCAGTTCCATCAGGCTTTTGCGCAACTGCGGCGTGACTTGCTCGGGAGGCTGGGTCGACAGCAGGTTTTCAACGTAGGTAGTCGGATTGCTCAGCAGTTCCCGTTGCTGGCTGACTTCGAACTGATACAGGCGAATATCAGCGATCTGGTCAGCCAGGTTGCGGTCGAGCCGCAGGCGCGGCAACGCCTGTTTCTGTTTGTAGAGAATCTTCGAGAGCAGCAGGCTGCCTTTGAGCACGTTGATTTGCTCGTCCAGCGCCGAATCGCTCTGGGTCAGGCTGTCCAGTTGTTGCTTGGTCTGCAGGTTCTGCTGGGTGACTTCGTTGAGGCGGTCGGTGCTTTTGAGCAGGTAGTCCGAAAGCTTCAGGTTGGCCGCGCTTTCGGTGGCCAGCAGGCTGCTGCCACCGGCTTTCTGCGCTTCGATGGATTGCTGGGTGACAGTTTCCTGGGACAACGCCAGACGCTTCTGGTTGATCAGGGTTTGCAGTTCCTGGATTTCCTTGTCCAGGCGGTCGGATCGCTCCGACAACAGGTCATGCTGGCTGTTGCCGAGATCTTGCAATTGGGTATTGCCGGCCAGTTCCTGGCGGCGCAGCGGGATCAGGGCGTTCAGTGCCGCCAGTTCGGCATTGAGCTGGTCGCGCTGCTCGGCGCTCAGGGTCTTGCCGGCGTCCTTGCCGTTCTTGAGGATATTGTTGATCTGCTGGATGCGCGTCTGACTGGCGGATATCTCCGCCTGGGCGCGCTCGGGGCGGGTCTGGGCAGTGATGGTCAGGCTGTTGGCATCGCCCAGGGCTTTTTGCAGGTCGCTTTGCTGGGTGGAGCGCTCAGTGAGCATTTGCTCCAGCTGCTGGATCGACTCTTTGGCGAAGCGCTGCGCCACCGGCACCACAGGGCTGGCCTTGAGGCGGGTCAGTTCGCGCTGGTTCTCGATCGTCTGCTTGGGTGCAGAACTCAACGTTTGCTTGAGCTCGATCAGCTTCTGCTCGTAATCGCGCTTGTTGTTGAGCTGGTTCAGCGTGCCTTGCAGGACGGATTGCAAGGCCTTCTGATCGGCTTCCGGCAGCTTGCGGTCGGCAATCTTGTCCAGGCTCGCTTGCACGGCTTCGCTGGAGGGCGGTTCGGCCGCTTGTGCCGCTTGTGAAAAACCAAGGGGGCCGACAGAGAGACTCAAGCCCAGAAGGGCAATGGCGAAAAAGGAGCGCAGGTTAGGCATAGAGACCGGTCAAGCAAGTGAGAGTGGAAGCAGTTTAGAGGAAGAGTCCGGGACCCGGGCGACTTCCTTCGGGGAATCTGACGCCCACTTTGCCGATCTTGTTCCCGTCCATGACCGCCACGGTCCAGATGGTGTTGTTCCATTCCACCTGGTCACCCACCACCGGCGCGCCGCCGACTTTCTGGGCAATGAAGCGGCCAAGGGACATGTCCGGATCGATGCCTTCGACCTTCAGCCCATACAGGGCCGCAACCGCGGCCAGCTGGGCGTCTCCTTCGAGTACGAAGTCGCCGAAGAAGCGCAGATCGAGGCCCCGTTGGGGGGGCTGGCTGAAGAGTTTTCCGAGGGCCGGCAGGTTGTGTTCATGGCCGATAACACACAGCAAATCATCGACTTCCAGCACCGTACTACCCGACGGATGGAGTAATTGTTGACCACGAAACAGGGCTGCGATACGGGTGCCTTCGGGCATTTTCAGCTCACGCAGGGGCGAACCGATGCACCATTTTTCCGCGCCGAGGCGATAAATGAACAGCTCCCACTCGCTGGTAACGTGCACTTCCAGGGCCGAGCGCGAGATGGGGGCAGGCTCCGGAGGCACCGTCACCTTGAGCAGCTTGGCAACCCACGGCAGGCTCGTGCCCTGAACCAGCAGCGACACCAACACGATAAAGAAGGCGAGGTTGAAGTACAGCTGGGCGTTGGGCAGGCCGGCCATCAGCGGGAACACCGCGAGAATGATCGGGACTGCGCCGCGCAGGCCGACCCAGGAAATGAACACTTTCTCACGACCATGGAATGCCTTGAACGGCAGCAGGCCGACCACCACCGACAGTGGCCGGGCAAACAGAATCATCCACAGCGCCAGTGCCAGTGCCGGCAAGGCGATTGGCAGCAGGTCGTGAGGTGTCACCAACAGCCCCAGCACCAGGAACATGCCGATCTGCGCCAGCCAGGCCATGCCGTCGAGCATGTGCAAAATGCCGTGGCGGCTGCGCACCGGACGGTTGCCGATCACCAGGCCGCACAGGTACACGGCAAGGAAGCCGCTGCCGTGCAGGGCGTTGGTCAGGGCAAACACCGCCAGGCCACCGGCGATGACCAGGATCGGATAAAGACCGGTGGCCAGGTTGATGCGGTTGACCAGTTGCAGCATGAGCCAGCCACCGCCCAGGCCAATGACGCCACCGATGCCGAACTCGCGGATCAGGTGGGTCAGCAGGCTCCAGTGCAGGCCGGTCTGGCCGCTGGCGAGCATGTCGATCAGGGTGACGGTGAGGAACACCGCCATCGGGTCGTTGCTGCCGGATTCGATTTCAAGGCTGGCGGTTACCCGTTCGTTCAGGCCTTTGCCACCCAACAGCGAGAACACCGCCGCGGCGTCAGTGGAGCCGACGATGGCGCCGATCAGCAGGCCCTGGATCAGGTTCAGGTCGAACAGCCAGGCGGCCGCCATGCCGGTCAGGCCAGTGGTAATCAGCACCCCGACCGTGGCCAATGAGAGCGCCGGCCATAACGCCACGCGGAAACTCGAGACCCGGGTGCGCAAGCCGCCGTCGAGCAGGATCACCGCCAGTGCGAGGTTGCCGACCAGGTAAGCCGTGGGGTAGTTGTCGAAGATAATGCCGCCGCCATCGACGCCGGCCGCCATGCCGACGGCCAGGATGATCACCAGAATCGGGATGCCGAGGCGGGACGAAAGGGAGCTCACCAGAATGCTCGCACCTACCAGCAACGCGCCGATCAAGAACAGGCTGTTGATGGTCGTCGCATTCAAAGGCAGTACTCCAGAAAACTGAAAGGCGGGCACAAACTGACCATGCAGTCTGCGTGCCAGCGATTCTAACCTGTTGAAATGTGATGCTGTCAAAAAGCTTTTGAAACGCAGAACCCTGTAGGAGCGAGCTTGCTCGCGATGGGCGTCAACGATAACGCGTACTGCCTGACTCAACGCGTCGCCATTGAAATCATCGCGAGCGAGCTCGCTCCTACACAAGTTGGGGGCGGGCGACGAAGTGCAGGAACCAGATTGGCTTATCACAGTCTTTAAAACTCGCGAGGAAGGTCGCCCGTCAGCAAAATCAAGGCTTTGCGCCTGTATAACCCTGGCATCCACGGTGACTTTTCTTTATCGTACGCGCCCTTTGAAAAAGCCCGGAATATCAAAATGTTGGAAGCATCCCTAAGCCAATTGGAACAACTGGTCAGCGACCTGGTGCAACAGAACCAGACGTTGCTCGGCACCAACCAGACCCTGACTGCAGAACTGGCCCAGGCCAAGGATGAAAACGAAAGCCTGCAACTGAGCCTGATGGAGCAGGAAGAGAAACAAGGCGCCACGGCGGCTCGCATCCAGGCCCTGGTTGAGCGCGTCAGCGCAGGTCCTGTCAGCGCATGAGTTACAACGCCGCAGGGGTAAAAGTCGTCTCGATCCTGGGGGAGGACTATTCGATCAAGGCACCGGCCGGGGAAGAACAGACCCTGCTGGACGCCGCGATGATGTTGAAGGCAGCCCTGGCCGAAACCAAGAGGAAGTACCCGACACTGATCGGTGACCGACTGCTGGTGCTGGCGGCGATGAATCTGTGCTCCCAGCAGATTGAAATGCAGAAACAGCACAAGCTCGAACTCGGCCGTTACCAAGAGCAAGTCAGCGCCACGGTTGAGACCATCACCAAGACCATCAATCAGGGTTGATGATTGCCTGGAGGGTGCTTGCGTACGATTTGCAACAAGCGCCCTCACGTCACTTCAAGGCACAGTCAGATCAGACGGGACCCATCGAAATTCCGACAGAGTAACTGTCTGCTGATTTGAAATAGGTTTTTCTGATGACCTTACGGATCCGGTCTTCCATATTCAGGATGTCATTAACCTTGATCAATTGGAGCATGTCGTCATAGCTGATGAATTGGGTGGATTTCAGGGACTGCTGTGCGAGCGTGATTTCGATCTCAAACCCCTGAAACTTCTTCTCGATGAATGTCTTCGACAAGACGACATACACGTCGTCCTCTAGAAACACAGATTCGCCAATCTGAACATACCTGAGCATGGTATTTATCTGGATATTACTGTCGTTTTTAACTTCGTTAGCATTTTCGTCTTTCATCTTTGACTCCAGTTATTACGGTAATGGAGGTGGCATGTTACGAACACAAGGCCACGAAGTAACCTGTCATATCTGATAGTTGTGCAGAAAATGTGATGTGCAGTTGAGCTCAATAAATAATGTTTTAGTGATCAGCTGTATTGTTTTTTTGTATACAACAGGCACAACTGTTGCAGTGTTTCAGCCTCTTATTCTTTGGGGGTGCTCCATGCAGTTCTGGCGACGCAGTATTCAATGGCAGTTGATCCTGAGCATGGGCACCGCCCTGCTGGTCAGCATCCTGATCGTGGTTGGCATTTATACCCTCGTGGTCAACCGTCTCGCCCAGAGCTATCTGGTCGAGCAGGCATTGCCGTCGAGCATCGAGGCGATGCGCAACGATATCGAGCGGATCCTCGTCCAGCCCCTCACCGCCGCGAAGGATATCGCCAGCAACAGCATGGTGCGCAACTGGTTGGCCGGGGGTGAAGACAGTGCCCAAACCAACACCTTTGCCACCTATCTGGAAGGCATCCGCGCCGAACACAAAGCCTTTACCGCGCTGATTGTCGGCACCGCGTCCAATCACTACATCACCGAAAAGGGCCTGGACCGCACCCTCAGTCGATCCAATCCGAAAGATGCCTGGTTCTATGCGTTCCTCGACAGCAACCAGCCGCGCACTCTCAACATCGACAACGACACGGCCACCGGAGAATTGGCGCTGTTCATCGACCTTAAGGTCGAGCAGGCCGGTAAAGTCGTGGGCGTTGCGGGGCTTGGCCTGAGCATGAAAGAGCTGTCGGAGTTGATTCAAAATTTCAGCTTCGGTGAGCGCGGCAAGGTCTATCTCGTGCGTTCCGACGGTTTGATCCAGGTTCACCCAGAGGCGCAGTTCAGCGGCAAACGCACCTTGGCCGAGCAGATTGGTGCTACAGCGGCGCAAGCGGTGATGAGTCAAAAAGCCGCCACCAGCAGCGGCTTCCAGCGCGACGACGAAGACTTCCTCGCATTGAGCCTGCCGTTGCGCGATCTCGGCTGGACCCTGGTGGCCGAGGTGCCGCAATCGCAGATCTACGCCGAAGCCCGCCGTGCCATGTGGATGAGCAGCGGCATCGGCCTGGCGGTGGCGCTGGTGTGCCTGTTGCTGGTGGTGTTGCTGGCCCGAGGGCTGGTGCGACCGATTCGTCAGGTAACAGCGGCGCTGGTGGCCATCGGTAGCGGTGGTGGAGATTTGACCCACCGGTTAGATTCTAGTCGCGCCGATGAGTTGGGCGATCTGGCGCGCGGTTTCAATCGGTTCCTGGATAGCCAGCGAGACATGATCGGTGAAGTACTGACCACCAGCGAGCGCTTGCGCACCGCTGTCGGCCAAGTGGCGCGGGTGGTGGACAACACTGCCGAACGCTCTGATCGTCAGCAGGAAATGACAGACATGGTCGCCACCGCTGTTCACGAAATGGGCCTGACCGTGCAGGACATTGCGCAGAATGCCGGCAACGCGGCGTTCGCGTCACAAACCGCTCGTGATGAAGCGATACAGGCGCGGGAGGTGGTGGGAGGCTCTATCCGCCATATTGAAAGCATGTCCCGGGAAATCGGCGTCGCGGCCACGGCGGTGGCCGAGCTGGCTCATCAAGTGGCATCCATCGATCAGGTGCTGGCGGTGATTCGCGGGATTTCCGAGCAGACCAACCTGCTGGCGCTCAACGCCGCTATCGAAGCGGCGCGCGCGGGCGACATGGGACGTGGATTCGCCGTGGTGGCCGATGAGGTGCGCACCCTGGCGCGGCGTACGCAATCGTCCACCGATGAAATCCAGCAGATGATCGGCAGCCTCAAGCAAGGCGCGGAGAACGCGGTGACGTCGATGCATTCCGGGCAGGCTGCGACCGGCACGGGTGTCGAGTCGAGCCAGCGTACCGGCACCTCGTTGACCGCGATTACCGGGCAGGTGGAGCGCATCAGCGATATGAACCATCAGGTGGCGACGGCGACGGAAGAGCAATCGGCAGTCACCGAGGAAATCAATCGCAACGTGCAGGGCATTTCCGATCTTGCGCGGGCGACGGCGGGGGAGGTCAGGGCTTGTCGTGAGGATTGCCAGACGTTGCAGCGGGTGGCGGATGATCTGGCGCGGCAGATGGGTGGGTTCAAGCTGGGGTGATGTGCTGTCTGTGCTGACGCTATCGCGGGCAAGCCCGCTCCCACAGGGTTTGGTGTTGAACACTGGATTAGTGAACAACAGAGACTCCTGTGGGAGCTGGCTTGCCAGCGATTGGATTTCAAAGGCTACACAAGGCCGGGATCAAAACCACTCATCCTGCATCCCCAGGCAAACATCATCCCGTGCCTCAAGAATCGCCAACTCATGGTGACACCCTGGCACTTCCCATGTCAGGAAGTAGCGGGCTGCCTGCAACTTGCCTTTATAGAAGCTCACATCCGCTGCATTGCCCTTGGCCAGACCTTCCTCGGCACGAATCGCCTGTTCTAGCCAGCGCCAGCCAATGACGGTGTGCCCGAACACCTTCAGGTACAGCGCCGAGTTCGCCAGGCTGCTGTTGATCTTGCCCTGGGCCAGGTCGGTCAGCAGGCCGATGGTCACAGCCTGCAGGCGCGCCACCAGTTTCTCCAGCGGCTCGCGTAGTGGCGTCAGCGACTCGAACGCCTGGGCACGCTCGGCGGTGTCGGCGATCAGGCGGATCAGTTGCTTGAGCCCCGCGCCACCGTTCTGCGCCAGTTTACGGCCCAGCAGGTCCAGCGATTGAATGCCGTGGGTGCCTTCGTGGATCGGGTTCAGGCGGTTGTCGCGATAGTACTGCTCCACCGGGTATTCACGGGTGTAGCCATGGCCGCCGAGGATCTGGATCGCAAGTTCGTTGGCCTTCAGGCAGAACTCCGAGGGCCAGGATTTGACGATTGGCGTCAGCAGGTCCAGCAGTTCATGGGCCTGCTTGCGTTCGGCTTCGGTCTCCAGCGTCGTGGTGTCATCGAACAGCCGCGCCGCGTACAGGCCGAGGTCGAACGAGCCTTCAACGTAGGCCTTTTGTGTCAGCAGCATGCGTTTGACGTCGGCGTGCTGGATGATCGCCACTGGCGCAGTGTTCGGGTCCTTGCTGTCCGGCACGCGGCCTTGCGGACGTTCGCGGGCATATTCCAGCGAGTACAGGTAGCCGGCGTAGCCGAGCATCACCGCGCCCATGCCGACGCCAATCCGCGCCTCGTTCATCATCTGGAACATGTAGCTCAAGCCCTGGTGCGGCTTGCCCACCAGATAGCCGACACACTCGCCGTTATCGCCGAAATTCAGCGCGGTGGAGGTGGTACCACGCCAGCCCATCTTGTGGAACAGCCCGGCCAGCAGCACGTCGTTGCGCTGGCCGAGGCTGCCGTCGTCGTTGACCAGGAACTTGGGCACGATGAACAGCGAGATGCCCTTCACCCCGGCCGGCGCGTCCGGCAGCTTGGCCAGGACCATGTGCACGATGTTTTCCGACAGCGGATGATCGCCACCGGAAATGAAGATCTTGTTGCCCTTGAGGCGATAAGTGCCGTCGGACGCAGGCTCCGCGCGGCTACGAATATCCGACAGCGATGAGCCCGCGTGGGGTTCGGTCAGGGCCATGGTGCCGAAGAAACGGCCGTCGATCATCGGTTGCAGGAAGCGGCGCTTCTGCTCCTCGGTGCCGAAGCTTTCGATCAGGTTGGCCGCGCCCATGGTCAGGAACGGATAAGAGGTCGAGGCGGCGTTGGCCGACTGGAAGTGTGCGAAGCAGGCTTGGGACAGTAGCGTAGGAAGTTGCATGCCGCCGGCTTCGAAACTGCGCGCGGCGTTGAGGAAGCCGGCTTCGAGGAAAGCATCCACCGCCGGTTTCACTTCTGGAATCAGGATTGCCTGACCGTTCTCGTAGCGCGGCTCGTTCTCGTCGCCTTTGCGGTTGTGCGGGGCGAAGAACCTCTCGGCGATGCTGCGGGCGGTGCCAATGGCTGCATCGAAGGTTTCGCGATTGTGCTCGGCGAAACGTTCACGCTGGGTCAGGCCCTCGGCATCGAGGACTTCATACAGCTCGAAAGCCAGATTGCGGGAACTGAGCAACGTCTCGGACATGGCGGCCTACCTATTGTTGGGATGGGCCGAGTCTAAGGCTGGGAATAGAGGCTGAACAGGATGATTGATAAGGGTGATGTTGGAGCCGCGCAGAAACTTAGCAAGCGCCACAAACCACTGTGGGATCGAGCTTGCTCGCGATGGCGGCAGATCAGTCAATATTAAAGGTGACTGACAGACCGCTATCGCGAGCAAGCTCGCTCCCACAGGGATTGTTGCTGAACCGGGCACCTGTTGCAGGTGCCCGGATTGTCGGGTTTAGCCAATCGTCATCAAACTGGCATTACCACCCGCCGCAGCGGTGTTGACGCTCAATGCACGCTCAATCACCAGGCGCTCCAGCGCAATGTTGGTCTCGCCCTGCGACAGGCCCTGAACCCCAACAATCGCACCAGCACGCTTGGCAACCTGCTGGCAAACCGCACGCAACTGGTCGGAATGGCCGTGATGCACAACCGCGTCAAACACCACTTCGTCCTTGTTCCAGTCGGAAACCAGCTTGATGCGCGCCTGAATATCCTTCGGCAGACGTGCGAACAGTGCCTTGGTCAGTTCACCTTCCGGCCAGACCGCCGAACCGCCGACAGCCAGTACCGCCGCCAGTTGAGTCAGCAGGTCGCCTTCGACTTCCGCCAGGCACAGCACGTGTTCCCGTGGCAGGATCGCGTAGCTGTTGCGCTCGCCGGTCGGGCCGGCCAGAACGCGGGTGATGCCGCTTTGCGATTGCGCGGCGAACTGCACGCACAGGGTGCTCAGGTCGGCGAACTTGTGGCTGTCGGCCCAGGCTTTCAGGGCGGTCAGCGGCTTGCTCATGGCGTCGCGCAGTCGAACGTCCGGTGCTGCGGCGGCATCGCCACGAGCGAAGGATTGTTCGATCGCATCCGCAGGGCGGGTCGACAGCAGGCGGTACAGGTACAGCGGGCCACCGGCTTTCGGGCCGGTACCCGACAGGCCTTCGCCGCCGAACGGCTGCACGCCGACCACGGCACCGACGATGTTGCGGTTGACGTAGACGTTACCGGCATTGACGTTGTCGATCACCTTGGCGATGGTCTCGTCGATGCGGGTGTGCACGCCCAGGGTCAGGCCGTAGCCGGAAGCGTTGATCTGACCGATCAGTTGATCGATGTCCTTGCGCTTGTAGCGAACCACGTGCAGCACCGGACCGAAAATCTCCCGCTGCAACTCGTCGAAGCTTTCCAGTTCGATCAGGGTCGGCATCACGAAGGTGCCGCGTTTGACTTCTTCAGCATCGGCGATGGCCACCTGGTACACGCTGCGACCTTTGTCGCGCATGGCCTGGATGTGCTTCTCGATGCCGGCCTTGGCTTCGGCGTCGATGACCGGGCCGATGTCCACGGACAGACGCTCAGGGTTGCCGAGACGGCTTTCAGCCATCGCGCCCTTGAGCATTTCGATGACGCGGTCGGCGGAATCCTCCTGCAGGCACAGGACGCGCAGGGCCGAGCAACGCTGGCCGGCGCTGTCGAAGGCCGACGAAACCACGTCGATCACCACTTGTTCGGTCAGTGCCGAAGAGTCGACGATCATCGCGTTCTGGCCACCGGTTTCGGCGATCAGCGGGATCGGACGGCCCTGGCTGTCCAGGCGGCCAGCGATGTTGCGTTGCAGCAAGCGTGCGACTTCGGTGGAACCGGTGAACATCACGCCTTTGACGCGATCGTCGCCGACCAGACCGGCACCCACGGTTTCACCGCGACCCGGCAGCAGTTGCAGCACACCCTCGGGAATGCCGGCTTCGAGCAGCAGGCGCACGGCTTGAGCGGCGACCAGCGGAGTCTGTTCCGCAGGCTTGGCCAATACCGGGTTGCCGGCGGCGAGGGCAGCAGCCACTTGACCACTGAAGATTGCCAGCGGGAAGTTCCACGGGCTGATGCACACCACTGGACCCAGCGGGCGGTGAGCGTCGTTGGTGAAATCGTTGCGTGCCTGCACCGCGTAATAACGCAGGAAGTCCACGGCCTCGCGGACTTCAGCGATGGCGTTGGCGAAGGTCTTGCCGGCTTCGCGGGCCAGCAGGCCCATCAGCGGCTGGATCTCGGCTTCCATCAGGTCGGCGGCACGTTCCAGGATCGCGGCGCGTTCGGCGGGCGGGGTGGCCTGCCAGATCGGTGCAGCGTTGAGGGCGCACTGGATCGCGTTGTCGACGTCTTCGACGGTGGCTTCCTGCACATGGCCGACCACGTCACGCAGATCGGACGGGTTCAGCACGGGAGCCGGGGCTTCGTTGCTGGACGCGCAGCCGAGTATCGGTGCGGCTTTCCAGTGGTTGTGCGCGGTAGCAAGAAGCGCGCAGGACAGGGACGCCAAACGATGTTCGTTGGCCATGTCGATGCCGCTGGAGTTGGCGCGTTCGGCGCCATACAGGTCACGCGGCAGTGGAATGCGCGGGTGCGGCAGGCCGAAACCACCTTCCACGGTTGCCATCTGTTCGATGCTGGCTACCGGATCGGCTACCAGTTCCTGGATCGAAATCGACTGGTCGGCAATACGGTTGACGAACGAGGTGTTCGCGCCGTTTTCCAGCAGGCGACGCACCAGGTAAGCCAGCAGGGTTTCGTGGGTGCCGACCGGCGCGTACACGCGGCACGGACGGTTCAGCTTGCCTTCGGAGACTTTGCCTACAACCTGTTCGTACAGCGGTTCACCCATGCCGTGCAGGCACTGGAACTCGTACTGGCCCGGGTAATAGTTCTGACCGGCGATGTGATAAATGGCCGACAGGGTGTGGGCGTTGTGCGTGGCGAACTGCGGGTAGATGACTTCCGGCACCGACAGCAGCTTGCGCGCGCAAGCGATGTAGGACACGTCGGTGTACACCTTGCGGGTATAGACCGGGTAGCCTTCCAGGCCTTCGACCTGGGCGCGCTTGATTTCGCTGTCCCAGTACGCGCCTTTCACCAGGCGGATCATCAGGCGATGACGGCTGCGACGAGCCAGGTCGATCACGTAGTCGATCACGTACGGGCAACGCTTCTGATAAGCCTGGATCACGAAACCGATGCCGTTCCAGCCGGTCAGTTGTGGCTCGAAGCACAGGCGCTCGAGCAGATCCAGCGACAGCTCGAGGCGGTCGGCTTCTTCGGCGTCGATGTTCAGGCCGATGTCGTACTGCTTGGCCAGCAGGGTCAGCGACAGCAGGCGCGGGTACAGCTCATCCATCACGCGCTCGTACTGGGCGCGGCTGTAGCGAGGGTGCAGGGCCGACAGCTTGATGGAAATGCCCGGGCCTTCATAAATCCCGCGACCGTGGGACGCTTTGCCGATCGAGTGGATGGCTTGTTCGTACGAGGCCAGGTACTTCTGTGCGTCGTGCTCAGTGAGTGCAGCTTCACCCAGCATGTCGTAGGAATAACGGAAGCCCTTGGCTTCGAACTTGCTGGCGTTGGCCAGGGCTTCGGCGATGGTTTCGCCGGTCACGAACTGCTCGCCCATCAGGCGCATGGCCATGTCGACGCCCTTGCGGATCATCGGTTCGCCGCTCTTGCCGATGATGCGGCTCAGGGACGAAGTCAGGCCGGCTTCGTTGTGCGTGGATACAAGCTTGCCGGTCAGCAGCAAGCCCCAGGTGGCGGCGTTGACGAACAGCGAAGGGCTGTTGCCCAGGTGCGGGTGCCAGTTACCGGTGCTGATCTTGTCGCGGATCAGGGCGTCACGGGTGCCTTTGTCCGGGATGCGCAGCAGCGCTTCGGCCAGGCACATCAGCGCCACGCCTTCCTGAGATGACAGGGAGAACTCCTGCAGCAGGCCCTGGACGATGCCGGCACGGCCGCCAGCGCTCTTCTGATTGCGCAGTTTTTCAGCAATCGAGGCGGCGAGTTTGTTGGTGGCTTCGGCCATCGGGGCCGGCAGGCGAGCCTGCTCGATCAGCATCGGCACGACTTCCGGCTCAGGGCGGCGGTAGGCGGCGGTGATCGAGGCGCGCAGAACCGACTGCGGCAGGATGCTTTCGGCGAATTCGAGGAAGCACTGGTGGGCGTGATCCAGAGGCGCGTCGACGCTGTCGTCGGAATCCTTGGTCAAACCGCTCAGCTCGGTCAGGGTTGCACCACCCTCGAGTTTTTCCAGGTAATTGAAGATTGCCTGCTTGATCAACCAGTGCGGCGTGCGATCAATCGAGGTCGCGGCGGCCTTGAGGCGTTCGCGGGTCGGGTCGTCAAGTTTGACCCCAAGGGTGGTGGTAGCCATGTTTTTATCCTCATGTTTGCCACGACTGCGTGGCATCAGCTGGCGCCAAGATTAGCCGTGCAACTGTTGAGGTGCAACCGGGTGCAACCCTTTTTTTGTCGGAATATTACGCGACTCGTCAGGAAATAAATTCTGGTACGTCTGTACCGCGCTTGCTTGGTGCTTTTTCTTCTAGCAAAGCGGCTGGACTGCGCTAAAAGGGAGCAAAAACCGTAGGATTTGTCGCAAATTGAAAAGGGTGCAACTTATTCTCAAGAAACAGGTTGCACCATATTTACTTTGTTGAATAGCATTCGCGCCCAAGGTGCAACCCGAACAGAAACCGGGTGCTCCGGCTGATGGCTTTCCTGGGGAAACATCAGTCATAAATGCGCGGGAATCCGGATCGTCTGTCAAACGTATGCGTTTGCGAGCGGTTCACCAGCCGCCGCTACATAAAAACAAAGCCAGGGCGTAACTTAATGAGCGTAAGCAATCCAACCCTGATCACGTTCGTGATCTACATCGCAGCAATGGTGCTGATCGGCTTGATGGCCTATCGCTCCACCAACAACCTTTCCGACTACATTCTGGGCGGTCGCAGCCTGGGCAGCGTCGTGACTGCACTGTCCGCCGGTGCCTCCGACATGAGCGGCTGGTTGTTGATGGGCTTGCCCGGCGCGATCTACATGTCCGGTCTTTCCGAAAGCTGGATCGCCATCGGCCTGATCGTCGGCGCCTACCTGAACTGGCTGTTCGTCGCCGGCCGTCTGCGCGTGCAAACCGAGCACAACGGTGATGCACTGACCCTGCCGGACTACTTCGCCAGCCGTTTCGAAGACAAAAGCGGCCTGCTGCGGATCATCTCCGCGGTTGTGATCCTGGTGTTCTTCACCATCTACTGCGCTTCCGGCATCGTGGCCGGTGCCCGTCTGTTCGAAAGCACCTTCGGCATGTCCTACGAGACGGCGCTGTGGGCCGGTGCTGCGGCGACGATTGCCTACACCTTTATCGGCGGATTCCTGGCCGTAAGCTGGACCGATACCGTACAAGCCACCCTGATGATCTTCGCGTTGATCCTGACGCCAATCATCGTGCTGCTGGCAACCGGTGGTGTCGACACCACCTTCCTGGCCATCGAAGCGCAAGATCCAAGCAACTTCGACATGCTCAAGGGCACCACTTTCATCGGCATCATCTCGCTGATGGGCTGGGGTCTGGGCTACTTCGGTCAGCCGCACATCCTCGCGCGTTTCATGGCGGCTGATTCGGTGAAATCGATTGCCAACGCCCGTCGCATCTCCATGACCTGGATGATCCTGTGCCTGGGCGGCACCGTGGCTGTGGGCTTCTTCGGTATCGCCTATTTCTCGGCGCACCCGGACGTGGCTGGCGCAGTCACCGAGAACCACGAACGTGTGTTCATCGAGCTGGCCAAGATCCTGTTCAACCCATGGATCGCGGGTATCCTGCTGTCGGCCATTCTGGCTGCGGTGATGAGCACCCTGAGCTGCCAGTTGCTGGTGTGCTCGAGCGCCCTGACCGAAGACTTCTACAAGACCTTCCTGCGTAAATCCGCTTCGCAGCTGGAACTGGTCTGGGTCGGCCGTGCCATGGTGTTGTTGGTTGCCCTGGTGGCGATCGCCCTGGCGTCCAACCCGGAAAACCGTGTACTGGGTCTGGTCAGCTACGCCTGGGCCGGCTTCGGTGCCGCATTCGGTCCGGTCGTGCTGATCTCCGTGATCTGGAAAGACATGACCCGCAACGGCGCACTGGCCGGCATCCTGGTCGGCGCGATCACCGTGATCGTCTGGAAACACTTCGAACTGCTGGGCCTGTACGAAATCATCCCGGGCTTCATCTTCGCCAGCCTGGCGATCTACTTCGTCAGCAAGATGGGCACGCCGACTGCCGGCATGTTCCAGCGTTTTGCGGCTGCAGAGCGTGATTATCGTCTGAACAAGTGATGAGTGATGGGGTGAACGCTTCCCATCGCTGATAAAAAACGGCTCGCAGCTTTTGGTTGCGGGCCGTTTTTTATTGGGGATCAGTCAAGATCGGTATCGGGCTGATTCAGAAAGATCAGCACGCCCAGTATTGCCATGTAGAACCTGAAGGCTGCGTCCTGACCATTCCAAATATCGGATTGCCACATCAGAAACCACTCACCTCCAACAACCATGAAGCCGAAAAACCACACGAAAAACCCGGTCGTCAAACCCGCTACGGCCCACTTCCTGGCCTGTCTGAACTCATGCCCACCGGCTGACCGTGAGCGCCAGAGTTGCAGTGCGCCGTAGCCAAGAAGTCCGCAGGTAATGGCTTCGCCAAGGATGATCAGCCAGTAAGCCCCATGCCACACCCAAGGAAGATCAATTGCGCGATACCGGGCGGCGTTGTCAGGGAAGGTGGTATCCATGCTCAGCACATGCCGGACGAAGTTGAAGTTGGAAGCGTAGTCGGTGATGTTGTTGAACACGGTCATGAAGGCGAATGCTGCGAGCGCCAGGGTCATTGCAATCTTTGCGTAGCGAATGGTCATTTGTGCGTCCTTTGCTCTTTTCGACAAAGAACGCTATCACACCGGTTTGCCGGTTCGGGAGTCTTCCTGTTGTGAGGCGCTTCTGAATTTGTCGAGTGATGGTGTGTGCTTGTTGCCGCTATGAATGCTTGAAGTGTCCGCTCAGTCGCCAACCCCTGACTTGCCGGCCGGTAAAAGGTAAACTTCCCGGCCTTCGCAGGAGCAACCATGAATTATCGTCACGCCTTCCATGCCGGCAATCACGCCGATGTGTTCAAACACCTGACCTTGACCCGCCTCATCGCCCTGATGTCGCGCAAGGAGCAGCCGTTTGCCTATCTCGACACCCACGCCGGCATCGGTCTGTATGACCTTCAGGGTGACCAGGCCAGCCGTACCGGTGAGTACCTGGAAGGCATTGCGCGTTTGTGGGGTCAGCCGGATCTGCCGATCCTGACCGCTGATTACATGCAGGTGCTGCACGAGATGAACCCGGATGGCCAGTTGCGCTATTACCCGGGGTCGCCGGAGCTGGCGCGACGTTTGACTCGCCCGCAGGACCGTGTGTTGCTCAACGAGAAGCACCCGGAAGACGGCGTGCTGCTCAAGGACAACATGGCCGGCGATCGTCGGGTCAAGGTGCACCTGGGCGAAGGCTGGCATGTGTCGCGGGCCTTGCTGCCGGTGCCGGAGAAGCGTGCGGTGATGTTGATCGATCCGCCGTTCGAGAAGCTCGACGAGATGCAGCGTTGTGCCGCGTCGCTCAAGGAAGCGATTGGCCGGATGCGCCAGACCGTGGCGGCGATCTGGTATCCGGTGAAGGATCAGCGTGCGCTGCGTCGTTTCTACCAGGACCTGGCGGGTACTGGTGCGCCGAAGCTGTTGCGGGTGGAGTTGCTGGTGCATCCGCTGGATACGCCGAACAGCCTGAACGGTTCCGGGCTGGCGATTGCCAATCCGCCGTGGGGGCTGGAGGAGGAGTTGCGTGAGCTGCTGCCTTGGTTGTCCGAGAAGTTGGGACAGACTCAGGGTGGGTGGCGGATGGATTGGTTGATTGCCGAGAGTTGATCTGTAGGAGCGAACTAGCTCCGGGCGGCGTTCCGACGATGTTCGTGAACGTTAGCGCGTAAAACCAGGTGCCCAGCGGCGCCCTTTGGTTTTTCGCGAGCGAGCTCGCTCCTACAGTAATCAGATCGGGCAGGTCACGCCTGTACCGCCGATCCCGCAGTAGCCTTCCGGATTCTTGGCCAGGTACTGCTGGTGATACGTCTCTGCAAAGTAGACGGTCGGGGCCTGGTCGATTTCGGTGCTGATTTCACCGAGGCCGGCCTTGGACAGCTCAGCCTGGTACGCTTCTTTGCTCTTGAGCGCGGCTTCCAGTTGTTCAGGCGAGGTGGCGTAGATCACCGAGCGGTACTGGGTGCCGATGTCATTGCCCTGACGCATGCCCTGAGTCGGGTTGTGCAGTTCCCAGAACATCGCCAGCAGCTCCTGGTAGCTGACCTTGGACTTGTCATACACCACCAGCACCACTTCGGCGTGGCCGGTCAGGCCCGAGCACACTTCTTCGTAGGTCGGGTTTGGCGTGAAGCCGCCGGCGTAACCCACCACGGTGCTGACCACGCCTTCACGCTGCCAGAAGCGGCGTTCCGCACCCCAGAAACAGCCCAGGCCAAAGATCGCGAAGTCTACATCTTCTTCGAAGAACGGGCCGAGCAAGGGGGTGTCTTTAAACACAAAGTGCTTTTCAGGCAGGGTCATCGCGGTTTCGCGGCCAGGCAGAGCTTGTTCTTTAGTAGGGAGCACGTTTTTGTTCACCAGAATTTCCGAGCGCAGAACCATGATCAGTCCTCTCAGTCAGGTTGGGTTGTAAATAAACAGACCGTCAGTGTGCCCAATGCCGGCCAGATACGCACTACCCTTGTGGGAGCGAGCTTGCTCGCGATGAGGGCATAACTTTCAGCATCAATGTCGACTGATCCACCGCTATCGCGAGCAAGCCCGCTCCCACAGGTTTTGTGTCTGTCAGGCGATTGGGCCACGCGGGTAGCGTTTGAGCTTTTCGATCAGCTCATTGCCCGGGATCGGACGGTCGAACAGGTAGCCCTGGCCGACGTCGCAGCGGTGACGGCGCAGGAACGACAACTGCTCGGCGGTTTCGATGCCTTCAGCCACGACCTTGATTTTCAGGTTGTGGGCCATGGCGATCACCGCGGAGGTGATTTCCATGTCGTCCTGGTTGTCCGGAATTTCGTGGATGAAGCTTCGATCGATCTTGATGATGTCGATGGGGAATTTTTTCAAGTAACTGAGCGACGAGTAACCGGTGCCGAAGTCGTCCATGGCCAGGGTCAGGCCCAGGCGCTTGAGCTGATCGAGCTGCAAGTGGGTGTCTTCGGTGGCCTCCAGCAGCAGGCCCTCCGTTAACTCAAGCTCCAGCAAATGCGCGGGCAGGGCTTCTTCCTTGAGGATGGTGGCGATGGAGGCCACCAGATCCGGATCGGAGAATTGCTTGGGCGACAGGTTGATCGCCACTTGCAGGTTGCCCAGGCCGGCGGCGGTCAGCGCTTTGCTCATGCGGCAGGCCTGGCGGGCGATCCATTTGCCGATCGGAATGATCAGTCCGGTTTCTTCGGCGACGCTGATGAACTGATCCGGGCGGATCATGCCCTTTTCCGGATGATCCCAGCGCAGCAATGCTTCCATGCCCAGCAAGCGCCCGCTGCGCAGGCACAGCTTGGGCTGGTAGAACACGTCGAGTTCGTTCTGTGTCAGGGCGCGGCGCAGGTTGTTTTCGACGAACAGCTTGTAGCTGGCCTCGGCGTTCAGCGCTTCGGTGAACACTTGCACCTGATGTTTGCCGTTGGCCTTGGCCTTGTGCAGCGCCAGCCCTGCGTTGCGCATCAGGGTTTGCGGGTCGCGCCCGTGCAGCGGCGCGCAGGCCAGGCCCACGGAGCCCGTGACGCTGATCAACTGGTTGTCGACGAACATCGGTTTGTCGAGGGTCGCCAGCAACTGATTGGCCACCTGCTGACCCATCGTGAGGTCGCTGTTGTCCAGCAACACGGCGAATTCGTTACTGGCGAATCGCGCCAGGCTGCCGCTCGGGATCAAGCTGTTGCGCAGGCGTCGGGCCAGGCTGATCAGCAATTTGTCGCCAGTCTGGTGGCCAAGGCTGTCGTTGATCCGCTTGAAGTTGTCGATGTCCACCAGCAACAGGCTGATCGGCGCGTCGCTGTCGCGGGCGAAGCGTTCATCGAGGTTGCGGATGAACGCCGGGCGGTTGCCGAGGTTGGTCAGGTTGTCGGTGTAGGCAAGACGCTCGATACGCTGCTGAGCGAGCTTGGTCTGGGTGATGTCTTCGTAGATGCCGATGTAGTGGGTCAGCTCGCGGTTGTCGCCATAAACCTTGGAGATCGACAACTGGCCCCAGTAGGGTTCGAGGTTTTTCCGGCGGCTCTTGAATTCGCCCTGCCAACTGTTGCTCTTGGCCAGTGCCGAAGGCGCGTCGAACAGCAGTTCGCTGAGGTTTTCCAGGGCTGGAAGTTCCGACAGGCGCTGACCGTGCACTTCTTCGGTGGAGTACTGGGTGATTGCGGTGAAGCTCGGATTGACGTACTCCACCACGCCGTCGCAGTTGACCAGCAGAAAGGCGTTGGCACTCTGCTCGACCGCACGCTGGAACAGGTGCAGGGCGCTGGTAGCGGTTCGCCGGTTGTGGTTGCTGATGACCTGGGCGAACTGGTCGGCCAGTTCGCCGGCGAAGGCGATTTCATCCGACTGCCAGGCACGGGTGGCACCGATTTGCTCCAGGCACAAAACGCCAACCACCTGGCCATCGACACGGATGCTGGCGTCGAGCATTGCGTTGACGTCGCGCGGGCGCAGGCTTTCGGCCATCTCCCGGGTGCGCGGGTCGTGCATGGCGTTATGGGCGTCGATGGCGCGACCGGTGTGCAGGGCGTCGAGGTAATCGGGGAACACGCTGACGTCGATCGGCTGCGGCAGCAGGTATTCCTGATTCGTGCGGTGATAAGCCGAGATCGGCACCAGCATCGAACCTTCGAGGCTCCACAGGCTGGCGCAGTCGATTTGGTAAATGTCGCAGGCACTGCGGGTGATCAGCTCGGCGGCTTCGCGCAAGGAGTTGTTGCTGCTGTAGCGCTGCCGGGTAAGCAGCAGGATCAGGTCCTGCTGGGCGCGCACCCGGTCCAGATGCAGCAGCTGCTCCTGCTGGGCGCGCTGATTGAGCTCCAGGGCGATTTGCAGGCGCGAGTTCCGGGTTTCCAGATCCAGGGCCGGTTGCAGCGGGTCATCCTCGTACAGGCCGTCAATGACCAGCAAGTAGCCGCGCAACAGGTGGCGATTGTGTTGTTTGTAGGCTTCGCCCAGTTCCAGCAGATTCAGGGAGCCGGAGGCCGTGTGCAGGGTGTAGCGGATCAGGTAATGCGTGCTTTGAGTCAGCTGGTGCTGGACCGCATCATGAAGTTGATAGCGCGCTTCCGGCTCCATCAGGCTGGCGTAGGGCGAGCCCACCAGTGCACACAGCTCCACAGCCGGCAGGCCGAACTGGCGTTCGCAATTGGGGTCGAGAAACAGGAGCGCCCAGCTGGGTTCATTAAGCCGTTCGAAACGCAGCATGCCGAGCCGCGAGGGCACAGGCAACTGCGTCACTACCTCGGCCACCATACGGCTGGCGGCATCGGGTTGGCTTTTCATGGAGGGAAACTCGCTTCGAATATGCTGAACGCGCTGGGCTCACGCCCTCTTTACTGTTGCCTGCGGCAAGGTTGCATCATTGCGACACCGACTGACAAGAGAGATGAAGGCTAAGTGCTATAAGAATATGTCGGCAGGCTCGAAGATTTCTGCAGTTTCCCAAAAAAGTACGGCTTTTGATCAGGTCGCAGCCTTGAGGGGGCGTCTCGAAGGCTGCAATTTTTTGCCATCAGCGCAAATTGATGTCTGTCGATTGCAGCAACTTGCCATCCCGATCGTGGTAATTCACCTGAATGCGCTCTGCATCGATGATCAGGTGCGCGAAGTTATCCTGGCTGATGACCTTGCCGGTCAATTCCTGCCGATATTCGCCTGCAGTGTTCCGTGCCAGCGGCCGGTCGAGGATAAAGCTGGATTGACTGGCATAGGGCAGCAGTTTGGTGTTGCACAATGGCGACGACACGATGGTGTGCACTTCGAAGTCCGGGTCTTCGCTGTGGGTCAGTCGACTGGTCAAAGAGGCGTGGATGTCACCGGAAACGAAAATGACATTCTTCAGCCGGTGTGAACGAATGAACTCCAGCAACCGCAATCGTTGCCCGGGAAAACCGGCCCAGGCGTCATTCCCATCGTGTTTGGCGTCGGGAAAGAACATCACACTGGTAACCACCAGCTTGACCCGGGCCGGGCTGTTGATCAGCCATTGGCACAAGGCATGTTCCTGTTCGAGATCAAGCATGCGTCGATCATCGGCGGACAAGTTGCGCCGGGTGCGACTATCGGTGACGAACCATTCGATATCGCCATCGGCGAACTGATACCAGTAGTGATTCGGGATCCGGCTGATCCGGCCATCGTCAAGTAATTCAAATGCCGGGCTGTGGCTAGCTTGATATAACTCATATGCAGTGATGGCGTTTTTGTATAAGACCTCGTCGGTCGAACTTTTCTTGTCCGGCCAGTTGTCTTTAATTTCATGATCGTCGAGGATCATGTAAGTCGATACGTTGGCCATTAACCTGGAAATATGCGGCTGGGAGAAAGCCGCATGGTATTTTGCGAGTATTTGCTGATATTCGCGGTCAGGCGCAAAAAAATTCAAGTCATCGGCATAGATCTGGTCGCCAGTCATCAGTACTGCGCTGACCGGTGGGTCGGCTTGCTCTGCCAGTTGTGCCATCGAGGCAAATATCCGGTCACCCTGTTGTGGTGCCGACGGGATGCCAGCTGTCATCCGCAGGTAACGACATGAGCCGACGAAATAGGCTTGTGGCGTACCGGCGGCGCCAGACCGGGTGCGCAAGCGATAGAGCTCTGGTGGCCATTTCAGCGGCAGTTCCTGCAGCGAATCTGCGGTGTGTTCGGTACTCTGGGTGCTGAACCAGCCGGCCTGGTATTCGTACTCGGTATCGGCGGCCAGGTTATTGAGAACAATGACATCGGACATGTCCTGCAGGTATGTCAGCCTTGCAAAGACACTATTAAGCCATTGTTCATGTCCGGACTGCCGGTAACGAACTCCGGCAAATACGGGTGCGCTGTTTTGCGCTTGGCCGCGTACAAAAATACGCGCGTGATTAGTTGTTGTATGGCCAATAATCGGGCCGACAGTTGGTTTTAGCATACTTGAGTCCATTCGCTGCCAGTTAATCAGGAAGTTGGTTGTTTCGGATGTAATTGGGTGTTCAGCAAAGACTAATTATTTAGCCTGAATAAATACTTGGCAGAAATGGATTCAAGTTGTGGGCGATATCAGCCACAAATGTAGGAAGGTGTTCAAACAAGAACTTCAGGCAAAAAAAAGCCCCGCCAAATTGGCGGGGTTGAGGTACGAGCGTGGCGCTCGGAAACGTGGAACGCGATCGGCCCTCCGGTGAAGGAGGGCCGGTCGGTATTACAGGAGCATGGTGCGGATGTCGCCCAGCAGGTCGCTCAGACGCTTGGTGAAGCGTGCAGCAGCGGCGCCGTTGATCACACGGTGATCGTAGGACAGCGACAGTGGCAGCATCAGTTTCGGCTGGAAGGCTTTGCCGTCCCAGACTGGCTGGATGGTGGCCTTGGAAACACCGAGGATTGCCACTTCCGGCGCGTTGACGATCGGCGTGAAGCCGGTGCCGCCAATGTGGCCGAGACTGGAAATGGTGAAGCAGGCGCCTTGCATCTCGTCCGACGAAAGCTTCTTGGTCCGGGCTTTTTCAGCCAGGGAAGCGGCTTCGGCAGCCAGTTGCAGCAGGCTCTTCTGGTCGACGTTCTTGATGACCGGTACCAGCAGGCCATCCGGGGTGTCGACGGCGAAGCCGATGTTCACGTACTTCTTGCGGATGATCGCTTTGCCGCTTGGCGCCAGCGAACTGTTGAAGTCCGGCAGTTCCTTGAGCAGGTGCGCACAGGACTTGAGCAGCAACGGCAGGACGGTCAGCTTGACGCCAGCCTTCTCTGCAACGGCTTTCTGGGCAACACGGAACGCTTCGAGTTCGGTGATATCCGCCGAATCGAATTGCGTCACGTGCGGCACATTCAGCCAGCTGCGGTGCAGGTTGGCAGCACCGACCTGCATCAGGCGGGTCATCGGCACTTCTTCGATTTCACCGAAGCGGCTGAAGTCCACGACCGGAATCGGCGGGATGCCAGCGCCACCGGTTGCGCCAGCAGCAGCGGCCGGTGCTTCCTTGGCCTTCTGCATCATGGCCTTGACGTAAACCTGCACGTCTTCTTTCAGGATGCGACCGTGCGGACCGCTGGCGCCGACGGCGCTCAGCTCGACGCCGAACTCGCGGGCCAGTTGACGCACGGCAGGGCCGGCGTGAACTTTTGCGCCGGGCTTGGCTGGAGCAGCGGCCGGGGCAGCAACAGGTGCGGCCGCGGCAGGAGCAGCAGCGGCAGGAGCAGGTGCGCTCGGAGCAGCAGCGGCAGGTGCGGTCGCAGCAGCCGGGGCAGCGCCTTTGACTTTCAGCTTGAGGATCAGGTCGCCGGTACCGACTTCGTCATCGAGCTTGATGGAAACGCTTTCCACCACGCCAGCGGCTGGCGATGGAATTTCCATGCTGGCCTTGTCGGATTCCAGGGTGATCAGCGACTGGTCGGCCACAACGGTGTCGCCGGCCTTGACCAGGACTTCGATGATCTTGGCCTTGCCCGACGAACCGATGTCCGGAACGTGGATGTCCTGGACGCTGTCGGCAACCGGTGCAGCCGGAGCTGCTGCAGGTGCAGGCGCCGCGGCAGCAGCTGGTGCAGCAGCCTGGGCCGGGGCGGCAGCCGGTGCCGCAGCACCTGCCACTTCCAGATCCAGGATCAGGTCGCCGGTGCCGACTTCGTCGTTGAGCTTGACGCTGATGGCCTTGACCACGCCAGCGGCAGGCGACGGGATTTCCATGCTCGCCTTGTCGGACTCCAGGGTGATCAGCGACTGATCAGCCGCGACGGTGTCGCCGACCTTGACCTGGATCTCGATGATCTGGGCCTTGCCCGACGAACCGATGTCCGGCACGTGCACTTGCTGAACGCTGGCGGCAGCCGGCGCAGCAGCAGGGGCGGCAGCTGCAGGGGCAGCAGCCGGCTTGGCTTCAGCCTTGGCGGCTGGCGCAGCGGCAGCCGCAGGAGCCGCAGCAGCGGCACCTTCGACTTCCAGTTCCAGCAGTTCGTCGCCTTCTTTCAGGCGATCGCCCAGCTTCACTTTCAGGCTCTTGATGATACCGGCCTTCGGCGCGGGCACTTCCATGCTCGCCTTGTCCGACTCAAGTGTCAGGATGCTCTGGTCGGCTTCGATACGGTCGCCGACCTTCACAAACAGTTCAATTACTTCACCTTCACCGCTGCCGATGTCAGGTACGCGAATGAGTTCGCTCACAGAATCTCTCCTCAGCAGTCCAGTGGGTTGCGTTTTTCCGGGTTGATACCGAACTTGGCGATGGCCTCGGCCACAACCTTAGGTTCGATGTCACCACGGTCAGCCAGTGCTTCCAGGGCTGCCAACACCACGAAATGACGGTCGACTTCGAAGAAATGACGCAGTTTCTTGCGGCTGTCGCTGCGGCCGAAACCGTCGGTGCCCAGGACTTTGAATTCCTTGGACGGTACCCACTGACGGATCTGCTCGGCGAACAGTTTCATGTAGTCGGTAGAGGCGATGACCGGACCCTTACGGCCGTTCAGGCACTCTTCGACGTAGCTCAGCTTAGGCTTCTGGCCAGGGTGCAGACGGTTGCTGCGCTCAACGGCCAGGCCGTCGCGACGCAGTTCGTTGAAGCTGGTAACGCTCCACACGTCGGCGCCGACGTTGAACTCTTCACGCAGGATCTTCGCGGCTTCACGGACTTCACGCAGGATGGTGCCGGAGCCCATCAGCTGAACGTGGTGCGCCGCTTCGCGGTTGTCTTCCTCGAGCAGGTACATGCCTTTCTTGATGCCTTCTTCGGCACCGGCCGGCATGGCTGGCTGCTGGTACGACTCGTTCATCACGGTGATGTAGTAGAAGACGTCCTGTTGCTCTTCGGTCATCTTCTTCATGCCGTCCTGAATGATCACCGCCAGCTCGTAGCCGTAGGTTGGATCGTAGGTGCGGCAGTTCGGGATGGTGGCAGCCAGCAGGTGGCTGTGACCGTCTTCGTGTTGCAGGCCTTCACCGTTCAGGGTGGTACGGCCGGCGGTGCCGCCGATCAGGAAGCCGCGGGTGCGGCTGTCGCCAGCGGCCCAGGCCAGGTCGCCGATACGCTGGAAACCGAACATCGAGTAGAAGATGTAGAACGGCAGCATCGGCTGGTTGTGGCTGGAGTACGAAGTACCGGCAGCGATGAAGGAGCTCATGGCGCCCGCTTCGTTGATGCCTTCTTCGAGGATCTGGCCCTTCTGGTCTTCCTTGTAGAACATCACCTGGTCTTTATCGACTGGCTCGTAGAGCTGGCCGACGGAGGAGTAGATGCCCAACTGACGGAACATGCCTTCCATACCGAAGGTACGGGCTTCGTCCGGGATGATCGGCACGATGCGCGGGCCGATTTCCTTGTCCTTGACCAGTTGCGCGAGGATTCGCACGAAGGCCATGGTGGTGGAGATTTCACGGTCGCCCGAGCCGTCGAGGATCGCCTTGAGGGTGTCCAGTGGTGGAGTCGGGATGTTGAAGCTCTTGGCGCGGCGCTGAGGTACGAAACCACCCAGTGCGGTACGGCGCTCGCTCAGGTAACGGGCTTCGGCGCTGCCTTCTTCCGGTTTGAAGAACGGCAGGTTTTCCAGCTCGTCGTCCTTGACCGGGATGTCGAAACGATCGCGGAACAACTTCAGGCTTTCGACGTCGACTTTCTTGGTGTTGTGCGCGGTGTTCTTCGCTTCGCCGGCACCGGTGCCATAACCCTTGATGGTCTTGGCCAGGATGACGGTCGGTTGTTCTTTGTGGTTGACCGCTTCGTGGTACGCCGCGTAGACCTTGTACGGGTCGTGGCCGCCACGGTTGAGTTTCCAGATCTCGTCGTCGGACAGGTCTTCAACCATCGCCTTGAGTTCCGGCGTGTTGAAGAAGTGTTCGCGCACGAACGCGCCGTCTTTGGCTTTGTAGTTCTGGTACTCGCCGTCGATGACTTCGTCCATGCGGCGTTGCAGGATGCCGTCGACGTCCTTGGCCAGCAGTGGGTCCCAGAAACGGCCCCAGATGACTTTGGTCACGTTCCACTGAGCACCGCGGAACACGCCTTCGAGTTCCTGGATGATCTTGCCGTTGCCGCGAACCGGGCCGTCGAGGCGCTGCAGGTTGCAGTTGATGACGAAGATCAGGTTGTCCAGCTTCTCGCGGCCGGCCAGGGAGATCGCGCCCAGGGATTCCGGTTCGTCGCACTCGCCGTCGCCCAGGAAGCACCAGACCTTCTGTTTGCCTGGCTGGATGAAGCCGCGGTGTTCCAGGTACTTCATGAAGCGTGCCTGGTAGATCGCCTGGATCGGGCCCAGACCCATGGATACGGTCGGGAACTGCCAGAAGTCAGGCATCAGCCAAGGGTGCGGGTAGGACGACAGGCCCTGACCGTCGACTTCCTGGCGGAAGTTGTTCATCTGGTCTTCGGTGATGCGGCCTTCCATGAATGCGCGGGCGTAAACGCCTGGCGAGGTGTGGCCCTGGAAGTAGATCAGGTCGCCGCCGTGTTCGTCGGTCGGGGCCTGGAAGAAGTAGTTGAAGCCGATGTCATAAAGGGTCGCACTGGAAGCGAAGCTGGAGATGTGACCGCCGAGGTCAGAATCTTTCAGGTTCGTACGCATCACCATGGCCATCGCGTTCCAGCGTACCAGCGAGCGAATGCGGCGTTCCATGAACAGGTCGCCAGGCATGCGTGCTTCGTGGGTAACGGGGATCGTGTTGCGGTAAGGCGTGGTGATTGCGTAAGGCAACTGCGAACCGCTGCGGGTCGCCAGTTCACCCATGCGGGTCATCAGATAGTGAGCACGGTCTTCGCCTTCTTTGTCGAGAACCGATTCCAGGGCGTCCAGCCATTCCTGGGTTTCGACGGGATCGAGGTCTTGCATGGCTTGCTCCAGGGCGGAAAGGCTACCAGAATCGGTTGCCTGAGTTAGCGACTGGCCTTGTGGGCAGACGTTATGAATTCTTGGATTGCCGACAGGTTGTTCCGGCGGCGTGTAGTTTTACTACAAATCATCCGGCATTTCAGCCCGTCTAATGTATATACGAGTAGTAAAACTACAGATGAGCGGCTTGTGGCCCCCGGCTGCGTTGTGAGAATAATCGTTAAGGTTGGTCTTTTTCCAACTACAAAAGGTAAAAGCTTGATGCTGGCTGCCAAAATAAAAGAAATTTCAGCTATTTCTAACTTTTGTTCGACACTCCTTCAGGTAGTGGGTTTTCGCAAACCACTACATGCAGTCCGTTGTACGCCGATCAAGGATAGACCATGAGCCTCCCTTCGCTTGCCGAACTGCCGGCCATTCTCCTGCCGTTTGTCACCCGCGCCGAGCAGTCGTTCCGGGCTGCCGTCGCCACTCTGGACGATGATCACGGGCTGTCTGCCTGGTCGCCAGAGCGCTGGGCACAATTTGCCCGCGTCACTGCCGCCAGCGATTTCGTGATTGAACAGTCTGTACGTGACCCTTTGATGTTGCTGCAACTGGTGCAGTCCGGTGAACTGGACCGCAGCTACGCGCCCGGTGAATTGTGCGCGCAGATCGCGGCCGCCGTGAGCACGGCCGAGACCGACGATCTGCTTGGCCGTGCCCTGCGCCGTCAACGCGCGCGCCATCAGGTTAGGATCATCTGGCGCGACCTGACCCGCCAGGCCGATTTGATCCAGACCTGCCGCGACCTCTCGGACATGGCCGATGCCAGCATCGATCAGGCCTATCAATGGTTGTACGTGCGGCATTGCCAGCAATTCGGCGTGCCAACCGGGCGGCGCAGCGGCGAGCCGCAGCAGATGGTCATCCTCGGCATGGGCAAGCTCGGTGCCGTGGAGTTGAACCTGTCGTCGGACATCGACCTGATTTTTGCCTATCCCGAGGGCGGCGAAACCGTCGGCGTGAAGCGCGCGCTGGATAACCAGGAATTCTTCATTCGTCTGGGCCAGCGGCTGATCAAGGCCCTGGACCCGATGACCGTCGACGGCTTTGTGTTCCGCGTCGACATGCGCTTGCGCCCCTACGGTTCGGCGGGCGCGCTGGTGCTGAGCTTCAATGCGCTGGAGCAGTATTACCAGGATCAGGGTCGCGACTGGGAACGCTACGCGATGATCAAGTCGCGGGTGGTGGCCGGCGACCAGGTGGCTGGCGCGCAACTGCAGGACATGCTGCGGCCGTTCGTTTACCGGCGTTACCTGGACTTCTCGGCCATCGAGGCGCTGCGCACCATGAAGCAGTTGATCCAGCAGGAAGTGCGGCGCAAGGGCATGGCCGACAACATCAAGCTCGGTTCCGGCGGTATTCGCGAAGTCGAGTTCATCGCCCAGGCGTTCCAGCTGATCCACGGCGGCCGCGATCTGAGCTTGCAGCAGCGCCCGCTACTAAAGGTGCTGAGCACGCTGGAAGGTCAGGGTTATCTGCCGCCGGCTGTGATCAGCGAGCTGCGCGAAGGCTACGAATTCCTGCGTTACACCGAACACGCGATTCAGGCGATCGCTGACCGCCAGACGCAAATGTTGCCCAGTGGCGAGCAGGATCAGGCGCGCATTGCCTTTATGCTGGGTTTCGCCAACTGGACGGCGTTCCACGAACAACTGATGTATTGGCGTGGCCGCGTAGCCTGGCACTTCGGGCAGGTGATCGCCGATCCCGACGAAGAGCAGGGTGCCGAAAGCGAAGTGGTGGTCGGCGGTGAGTGGTTGCCGCTGTGGGAAGAGGCTCAGGACGATGAGGCCGCTTGCCGCCAACTGGAAGAGGGTGGTTTCAAGGATGCGCCCAAGGCCTTGAACGCCTTGGCCGGCTTGCGCAGCAGTCCGCAATTGCGGGCGATGCAGCGTCTGGGACGCGAACGTCTCGATGCGTTTATTCCGCGTTTGCTGGCGCAGTCCGTGGAACATGCCAATCCGGATCTGGTGCTGGAACGCGTGTTGCCGCTGGTTGAAGCCGTGGCCCGTCGCTCCGCGTACCTGGTGCTGCTGACCGAGAACCCTGGCGCCTTGCGGCGTTTGCTGACGCTGTGCGCCGCGAGCCCGTGGATCGCCGAGCAAATCACCCGTTTCCCGCTGCTGCTCGACGAATTGCTCAACGAAGGCCGATTGTTCAAGCCGCCACTGGCACCAGAACTGGCAGCCGAGTTGCGCGAGCGCCTGACGCGGATTCCCGAGGACGACCTCGAGCAGCAAATGGAAGCGCTGCGTCACTTCAAGCTGGCGCACCGCTTGCGGGTGGCCGCATCGGAAATCGCCGGCAGCCTGCCGCTGATGAAAGTCAGCGACTACCTGACCTGGCTCGCCGAAGCGATTCTTGAACAGGTGCTCGCACTGGCCTGGCGCCAGACCGTGGCCAAGTACGGCACGCCGCTACGCACCGATGGCACCTTGTGCGATCCCGGCTTCATCATTGTCGGTTATGGGAAAGTCGGCGGCCTGGAACTCGGGCATGGTTCGGACCTGGACCTGGTGTTCATCCACGACGGTGATCCGCAAGCTGAAACCGATGGGCCCAAACCCATCGACGGCGCGCAATTTTTCACCCGGCTGGGGCAGCGGATCATTCACCTGCTGACGGCGCAGACCAACTCCGGGCAGTTGTATGAAGTGGACATGCGTCTGCGGCCGTCCGGTGCGTCGGGATTGCTGGTGAGTTCTTTGGGGGCGTTTGCCCGTTATCAGGAGAACGAAGCCTGGACCTGGGAGCATCAGGCGCTGGTGCGGGCGCGGGTGCTGGTGGGCAGTCAGGATGTCGGTCAGGCCTTCGAGAAAGTCCGTGCCGCGATATTGGGCAAGACGCGTGATTTGCCGACCTTGCGCCAGGAGGTCAGCGAGATGCGGGCCAAGATGCGCGATAATCTTGGCAGCAAGAGCACGGCGGCCGGTACCGGGGCAAATGCCTTCGAAGCCACGGCGCCGTTCGATATCAAGCAGGACGCCGGAGGTATCGTCGATATTGAATTTATGGTGCAATACGCGGCCCTGGCGTGGTCCGAAACACACCCGCCATTGCTGCGCTGGACCGATAACATCCGCATTCTGGAAGAGCTGGAGCACGAAGGGCTGATGCCCGTCGAAGATGCCAGCCTGTTGCGTGAAGCGTATAAAGCGTACCGTTCCGCCGCCCACCGACAGGCTCTGCAGAAGAACCCGGGGGTGATACCGGCCGACCAGTTCACGGACGAACGGCAGCAGGTCATGCGGATCTGGCGTGAGCTGGGGTTAAACTGAAACGGGATTTTTGATACGCCCGATACCCCTGTGGTAGCGAGCTTGCTCGCGATAGCGGAGGCACAGTCACCATTGATGTTCGGATGTGACGCCCTCATCGCGGGCAAGCCCGCTCCCACAGTAGATCTGCAGTGTCATGCCGATCGAAGTACACCAATACCCAATGTGGGAGCGAGCCTGCTCGCGATAGCGGAGTGACAGTCGACAGCAATGTTGAAGGTGATGACCCATCGCAAGCCAGCATGCTCCCGCAGAAATTCTCGAGGCGGGGAGGCGTAGGCCTCCCCGGTTCGTTTATGGAAACCACATGAAAATTCTGATCGTTGGGCCCAGTTGGGTCGGTGACATGGTGATGGCGCAGACACTTTTCCAGTGTCTCAAGCAACGCCACCCGCAGTGCGAAATCGACGTGCTGGCCCCCGAGTGGAGCCGGCCGATTCTTGAGCGCATGCCCGAAGTTCGCCAGGCCTTGAGCTTTCCGCTCGGTCATGGCGTGCTGGAGTTGGCGACGCGCCGGCGCATCGGCAAATCCCTGGCCGGCCAGTACGACCAGGCGATCCTGTTGCCCAATTCCCTGAAGTCGGCGCTGGTGCCGTTCTTTGCCGGCATCCCGAAACGCACCGGCTGGCGTGGCGAATTCCGCTATGGCCTGCTCAATGACGTGCGCACGCTGGACAAAGATCGTTATCCGCTGATGATCGAGCGCTTCATGGCCCTGGCCTACGAGCCGGGCGTCGAGTTGCCAAAACCCTATCCGCGTCCGACGCTGCAGATCGACCCGGTCACCCGCGAGGCGGCACTGGCCAGGTTCGGCCTGACCCTCGACCGTCCTGTGTTGGCCCTGTGCCCCGGCGCCGAGTTCGGCGAGTCCAAGCGCTGGCCGTCCGAGCATTACGCCAAGGTCGCCGAAACGAAGATCCGTGAAGGCTGGCAAGTCTGGCTGTTCGGTTCGAAAAACGACCACGCCGTGGGCGAAGAGATCCGCGCGCGGCTGATTCCCGGCCTGCGCGAAGAATCGGTCAACCTCAGCGGCGGCACCTCGCTGGCCGAAGCCATCGACCTGCTGTCCTGTGCCGACTCGGTGGTGTCCAACGACTCCGGCCTGATGCACGTCGCCGCCGCGCTGAACCGCCCGCTGGTCGCGGTCTACGGCTCGACGTCACCGGGTTTCACGCCACCGTTGGCCGAGCACGTGGAAATCGTACGCCTGGGCATCGAGTGCAGCCCGTGCTTCGATCGCACCTGCCGTTTCGGCCATTACAACTGCCTGCGCCAGCTCATGCCGCAAGCGGTGAACGAAGCCTTGCAGCGGTTGCAAGGCACTGTGGTCGAGGTCAAATAGCTTGCGGGTTCTGTTGATCAAGACATCTTCGCTGGGCGACGTCATTCATGCGTTGCCGGCGTTGACCGACGCGGCGCGGGCGATTCCCGGCATCAAGTTCGACTGGGTGGTGGAAGAAGGCTTTGCCGAAATCCCGACCTGGCATCCGGCGGTGGGCAAGGTGATACCGGTGGCGATCCGTCGCTGGCGCAAAAACATCTGGCAGACCATCAAGAGCGGTGAGTGGAAGCGCTTCAAGCAAAGCGTGCGCGCCACGAAGTACGACTTGGTGATCGACGCCCAGGGCCTGCTGAAAAGCGCCTGGCTGACCCGTTACGTCAAGGCACCGGTGGCCGGCCTCGATAAAAGCTCGGCGCGCGAGCCCATCGCTGCGCGCTTTTACAATCGGCGTCTGGCCGTTGCTCGCGGGCAGCACGCGGTGGAGCGAGTGCGTCAGTTGTTCGCCATCGCGTTGGGCTATGACTTGCCAAAAGGCATGGGCGACTACGGTCTGAATGTCGAGCGCCTGGTGGAATTGCCGCGCAAGAACCCGTACGTGGTGTTTCTGCATGGCACGACCTGGGACACCAAGCACTGGCCTGAAGCTTACTGGCGCGAGCTGACCGAGCGGGTCGGCTACCTTGGCGTTGGGGTCAAGTTGCCTTGGGGCAATGCGCAGGAGAAAGCCCGGGCCGAGCGCATCGCTGCGGGCTTCAAGCACGCCGAAGTGTTACCCAAATTGAACCTGGCCGGTGTCGGCAAGGTGCTGGCGGGCGCGCAAGCCTGCGTGGCGGTGGATACCGGCCTGGGCCACCTGGCGGCCGCGCTGGATGTGCCGACGCTGTCGCTGTTCGGTCCGACCAATCCGGGCCTGACCGGCGCCTACGGCAAAGTGCAGATTCACCTGGCCAGCGACTTCCCTTGTGCACCTTGCCTGCAAAAGAAATGCACCTATCAACCGACGGCCGAAGATGCCCGTCAATTTGACCTGAAACGCGAGTGGCCCCTGTGCTTCACGCGTCTGAACCCCGAGCGTGTCGCCAGCCGACTGAGCACGTTGTTAATGGCTGAGGAGCTGCGCTGATGCAATTGGCATTTGTCCTGTACAAATATTTTCCGTTTGGCGGCTTGCAGCGCGATTTCATGCGCATTGCCCTGGAGTGCCAGAAGCGCGGCCATCAGATTCGCGTCTACACGCTGATCTGGGAGGGCGACGTGCCGCCGGGTTTCGAAGTGCTGGTGGCGCCGGTCAAGGCGTTCTTCAACCATCGACGCAACGAAAAACTCAGCGAATGGATGGAAGCGGACCTGGCCAAGCGCCCGGTCGACCGCCTGATCGGTTTCAACAAGATGCCGGGCCTGGACGTCTACTACGCCGCCGACGGCTGCTTCGAAGACAAGGCGCAGAACCTGCGCAACTCGCTGTATCGCCGTTGGGGCCGCTATCGCCACTTCGCCGAATACGAGCGCGCGGTGTTCGCCAGGGATGCGAAGACCGAAGTGCTGATGATTTCCGAGGTCCAGCAGCCGCTGTTCATCAAGCATTACGACACACCGCTGGAGCGATTCCACCTGCTGCCACCGGGTATCGCCCAGGATCGTCGCCGGCCGGCCGATGCCGATGAGATTCGCGCAGGGTTCCGCGCGGAATTCGATCTCAAGGACGACGAACTGCTGCTGGTGCAGATCGGCTCCGGGTTCAAGACCAAGGGTGTGGACCGCAGCCTCAAGGCACTGGCGGCATTGCCTGCCGAGTTGAGGAAGCGTACCCGGCTGTTTGTAATTGGCCAGGATGACCCCAAGTTATTCCAGATGCAGAGTGCGACATTGGGGTTGGGTGACAACGTCACGTTCCTCAAGGGGCGCAGCGATATCCCGCGTTTCCTGTTGGGTGCCGATCTGTTGATCCACCCGGCGTACAACGAAAACACCGGCACCGTGCTGCTCGAAGCACTGGTGGCCGGCTTGCCGGTGTTGGTGAGCGCGGTGTGCGGTTACGCCCATTACATCGCCGAGGCCGATGCTGGCCTGGTGTTGGACGAGCCCTTCGATCAGGCACAGCTGACGCAATACCTGACCGGCATGTTGAACGACGCTCAAGCAAGGGCGGCCTGGAGCCGCAATGGTCTGGTCTTCGCCGAAACGGCCGACCTCTACAGCATGCCGCAACACGCGGCCGATGTGATTCTGGCGGAGCACGCTTAAATGAAGTTGATGCTGGCTGAACCGTTCAAGAGCCTTTGGGCCGGACGCGACCCGTTCGCCGAAGTCGAGGGGCTCAAGGGCGAGGTGTACCGCGAGCTGGAAGCGCGCCGGACATTGCGCACGGAAGTCGACGGCAACGGGTTTTTCGTGAAAATCCACCGTGGCATCGGCTGGGGCGAAATTTTCAAGAACCTGCTCACGGCCAAGCTCCCGGTACTGGGTGCCGGCCAGGAGTGGAAGGCCATTCAGCGCCTGCAGGAAGCCGGCGTGCCGACCATGACCGCTGTCGCGTATGGCGAGAAGGGCAGTAACCCGGCCGACCAGCACTCGTTCATCGTTACCGAAGAGTTGGCGCCCACCGTCAGCCTCGAAGACTTCAGCATCAACTGGGTCAAGCAGCCGCCGGAGCCAAAACTCAAGCGCGCGCTGATCGCCGAGGTCGCGCGCATGACCGGCATGATGCACCGTGCCGGGGTCAACCACCGCGACTGCTACATCTGCCATTTCCTGCTGCACACCGACAAACCGGTGACCTTTGATGACTTCAAGCTTTCGGTGATCGACCTGCACCGCGCCCAGACCCGTCCGGCGATCACCTCGCGCTGGCGCAACAAGGATCTGGCCGCCCTGTACTTTTCCGCCCTGGACATCGGCCTGACCCGCCGCGACAAATTGCGTTTTCTCAAAGGCTATTTCCAGCAGCCGCTGCGGCAGATCCTGAGCGAAGAAGCCGGGCTGCTGAGCTGGCTCGATGGCAAGGCCAACAAGCTCTACGAGCGTAAACAGCGATACGGGGATGCGCTCTGATGTCGGGTTGGAAACTGGAGCCGGCCTACAGCGATCTGGCCGATGACTTCGGCAGCCTTGAGGCTGTGTTTGCGCTTCAGGGCGAGCGGTTGACCAAGGACCTGCTCTCCGAGGTCATTCGCGTTCAGCGCAATGGCGTCAACTACTACGTCAAGCGCTACGTGGGCGCTGGCAAAGGCTTGCGGCGTTACCTGGGCAAGCCTCGGGTGAAGATGGAGTGGCAGAACCTCAAGCGTTTCGCCAAGTGGGGCATCCCCACGGCCGAGGTGGTGGCCTGGGGGCTGGAACGTCGCGGTGCGGCCTACGCTCGCGGTGCGATGATTACCCGGGAGCTGCCGCGTACCGAAGACTTGTCGGCACTGGCCGAGCGACGTGATCCGAAACTGTCGGATCGGGCCTGGGTCGATGCCGTCAGCCGTCAGTTGGCCCAGTACACCCGGACCATGCACGACCACCGCTTCACCCATAATGATCTGAAGTGGCGCAACCTGCTGATCGACGACGAGGCCCGACTGTTTCTGATCGATTGCCCCAACGGCGATTTCTGGCGCGGTTTCTGGCTCAAGTACCGAATCACCAAGGATCTGGCGTGCCTGGACAAGGTCGCCAAATATCAACTGTCGGCTACCCAGCGCCTGCGCTTTTACCTGCAATACCGCAACCGGACCCGGCTCAACGCCGCGGACAAGAAACGTATCCGGCATGTGGTGAGATTTTTCGAGGGACGCGAATGACTGATTTTCTGGCCGCTGAAGACCGTGCGCTGCTTGAGCGCCATGGTCTCGGCACGTTCGAGGCGCTCTGGGCCAAGCAGCTCGATGCGGTGGACGAACCCAACACCGGTCGCGGCGGCTGGAGCAGCGTGTTTCGGCTGGATCTGGAAGGTCATGGCTACTACCTCAAGCGTCAAAGCAACTACCTGACCCGCACCTTGCGCGCGCCGTTCGGCGAGCCGAGTTTTGCCCGTGAGTTTCGCAACATCTCCCGTTACCGGAAGATGGGCATTCCGGCGCTGGAAGCGGTGTTCTACGGGCAGCGCAAGGTCAATGGCGAAGTCCGCGCAATCCTGCTGACCCGCGCCCTGGACGGTTGGGACGACCTCGACTCGTTGTTGCAGCGCTGGGCTCAATTGAGCCCTGAACAGCACTCGGAGATCCTCAAGGCCAGTGGCGAACTGGCCCGGCAACTGCACGCTGCACGCCAGGTGCACGGGTGTTTCTATCCCAAGCACATTTTCATGCGTGCCACCGGCCACGGCTACCAGGCTCAATTGATCGACCTGGAAAAGACCCGGCCGCTGCTGTACGGGCAGCGTGACCGAATCAAGGACCTGGAACCGCTGACGCGCCGCGCGCCCGAGTGGGGCGAATCGCAGCTGCGGCAATTGCTGGCGGCCTATCTGGATCAGCCGCAGGACAGCTCGCTGATCGACAGCTGGCTGCAGCGCTTGACCGCACGGCGCAGCCAAAAGGGGCCACGTTGATGCGTTTGTCCGAATTGAAATCCGCTGGCCGCCATCCGGCTTTGCCGCTGAGCGTTTCGCTGGCCGATGCCGCCGGCCCCGCCGATTTGCAGCTGTTGAGCCTGTTGCGGGTATTGCCGGGGCAGCGTTATGTCGGTGCCGGTGTCTGGCGTGGCCGGCCGGTGTTGGCCAAGTTGCTGGTCGGCAGCAAGGCTGCACGGCATTTTCAGCGTGAACTGGACGGCGTGCGCCTGCTCTGCGCCCAGGGCCTGACCACGCCGCAGTTGTTGGCCGACGGCCTGAAAGACGGCGAGGGTGGCTGGCTGCTGTTTGATTTCCTTGAGCATGCCGAAAGCCTGGGCGACACCTGGAAGCAGGTTGAGCAGCAGCCCGTACTGTCCGATGGACAAGGGGCGGTGCTGGCCGAGGCGTTGGGTGCGATCGGTCAGATGCATCGCAAGGGCCTGTGGCAGGAAGACCTGCACCTGGACAATTTACTGCGCCAGGGCGGCCGCCTGTACCTGATCGATGGTGCCGGTATCTGCAGCGAGACGCCTGGCCAGCCGCTGTCGCGGCAGAAAGTCCTGGAAAACCTCGGGGTGTTCTTCGCCCAGTTGCCGAAGTCGATCGAGCCCTTCATTGAAGAGTTGCTGGTGTATTACCTGCTCAGCAACGGCGAACACGCCTTGCCTATGGAGGCGCTGCAGAAGCAGATCGACAAGGTCCGCAACTGGCGCCTCAAGGACTTCCTGATCAAGGTCGGTCGCGAGTGCACGCTGTTCAGCGTCCAGCGCGGGGCCTTCGAACTGCGGGCGATTCGCCGCGAGGAAGAGGCGTCGATGGTGCCGGTGCTGGAGCAGGCCGATGCCTTGCTCGACCAGGGGCATCTGTACAAGACCGGCGGTGCGGCGAGTGTTGGCAAGGTCGAGGTGGATGGCCGCACGCTGGTGATCAAACGCTACAACATCAAGGGTTTTGCCCACTGGCTCAAGCGTTTCTGGCGCCCGAGCCGGGCCTGGCATTCATGGCGCGAAGGCAATCGCCTGGCGTTCCTCGGGGTTGCCACGCCCAAGCCGCTGGCGTTGCTGGAAAAGCGTTTCCTGTGGCTGCGCAGCCGGGCGTACCTGATCACCGAGTATCTGCCGGGGCCGGACATCATCGAGCGTTTTGCGCCCTATGTTGAAAGCGGTGACGCACCGCAGGCCGAACTGGCGGCGCTGGATCATCTGTTTGCCGAGCTGATTCGTTTGCGTATCAGTCATGGCGACTTCAAGGGCCATAACCTGTTCTGGCAGCAGGATCGCTGGGCGTTGATCGACCTCGACTCGATGTGCCAGCACGGCTCGCTGACCAGTTATGCACCGGCATATGCGCGGGATCGGGCGCGGTTCATGCGCAATTGGCCTGAAGGCAGTGCCCTTTATCAGGTCATCGATCAGCGTTTGCCCAAAGACATCTCCAGCGTGGCCTGAATCGGACCTTCGGTCCTTTCGCGAGCAAGCCCGCTCCCACAGGGATTTTTGAACGACCGGAACCACTGTGGGAGCGAGCTTGCTCGCGAAGGGGCCGGAACTGCCAACCGAGAAAGCAGGCAGGTTCTTGTGAACCGTCCTACGCGATCTTGGGAAGCCATGAACTGTGGCCGAAATTACCCCGATGCTAGTTTGCCTGACGTTCTCGGAGGGCAGGCTGTGTCGATCAAAATGGCAGTTTCATCGGGTGTTTTGTCCGTGTCGCTAATGGGCTGCGGGACCGCCGCTACGGTCCTGCAGGATGAAGCCGAAGCCGCGCACGGGCTGCGCAGGCAAAAGACCTATTGCCAGTCCATCCCCCGGGTCTATAGCGGCCTCGCTTATGACTTCTGCGTACTGAACGCACCGCCCGATCCCACGGGTGTCCTTGTACCGCTCATTTTGCTCGACCTGGCCCTGTCCGGCGCACTGGACACCGCCGCCTTGCCCTACACGATTTACCGGCAGAGCGTGGACGGCAATATCCTTGTCTACTGGCGGCCTTCGCGCGGTTAAAAGTAATCGCAAGGGCACCACCCTGGTTGCTTGCCGCTTGTAGCTAGAGGCTAGCCGCTGCTTTTACGCTATAATCCCGCCCTTTAGCTGTCTCTCGCCCCTTGCGAGGGCACATTAATTTTTGAGGCGCTTGCGCCTGCATGCAGACTAAAGAGGCTAGACCCCTGTGGCATTGACGATTCTTGGCCTGTCCGGCGCCCTTAGCCATGATCCTTCCGCAGCCCTGTACATCGACGGCAAGCTGGTCGCGGCGGCTGAAGAGGAACGCTTCGTACGCGATAAACATGCAAAGAACCGCATGCCCTACGAATCGGCGAAATTTTGCCTGGAACAGGCCGGTATCAAGCCGTCCGACGTTGACGTGGTCGCGATTCCGTTTGCACCGATCAGCCTGTTCGGCAAGGCCCGCTGGCAGTACGCCAAGCGTTACTGGTACGCCCCGGACCGCGCCCTCGACGCGATCCTGATGGGCAATCGTCGCTACAAGCGCTATCGCAACAAGATCGTCTGGTGCCTGGAGCAACTGGGTTTTGATCCGAAGAAGATCAAGATCGAGCCGGTCGAACACCACCTGGCCCACGCCTCCAGCGCCTACCACTGCTCCGGTTTCAAAGAGAAAACCGCGATCCTGGGCATCGACGGCAAGGGCGAGTACGCCACGACCTTCTTCGGTTACGGCGAAAACGGCAAGATCCACAAGATCAAGGAATTCTTCGATCCGGACTCCCTCGGCGGCCTGTACGGCGCGATCACCGAGTTCCTCGGTTTCGACATGCTCGACGGTGAGTTCAAGGTCATGGGCATGGCGCCGTACGGCGACGCCAGCAAATACGATTTCTCGCGCCTGGCTTCGTTCGAAAACGGCGAGCTGGTGATCAACACCGACTACGCCAACGTCATCGGTCTGCGTCGCTACAAAGAGAAGGGCAAGGGTTACTACTTCTCGCCGAAGCTGATCGAGTGGCTGGGTCCCAAGCGCGAAGGCGACATCGCCGACGAGCCTTACATCCACTACGCCGCCAGCATTCAAGCGCTGTTCGAGAAAATTGCGCTGCAGATGATCGACTACTACCTGGGCGACGTGCTCAAGGAAACCGGCAAACTGGCCTATGCCGGTGGCTGTGCGTTGAACGTCAAGCTCAACCAGAAAATCATCGCTCGCGACGACGTCAAGGAGCTGTTCGTACAGCCGGCGTCCGGCGATGCCGGTACCGCAGTGGGCGCGGCAGCCTATGTGTCCCACGCCCGTGGCGTACCGGTCGAGAAGATGGAACACGTCTACCTCGGCCCGTCGTACAGCAACGAAGACGTGATCGCCGCCTGCGCCCGTCATGCCGACAAGCCGACGTGGCGCAAGCTCGACAACATGCCGGAGCAGATCGCCAAAATCATGGTCGATGGCAACCCGGTGGCCTGGTTCCAGGGCCGCATGGAGTTCGGTCCGCGTGCACTGGGCGGTCGTTCGATCATCGGTTGCCCGAGCGTGCCGGGCGTGGCTGATCGCATCAACCACCAGATCAAGTTCCGTGAGCGCTGGAGGCCTTTCTGCCCGTCGATGCTCGACACCGTGGCGCCGCAGATGATCAAGATCGATCACCCGGCTCCGTTCATGACCTTCACCTTCGAAGTGGCGGAAGAATGGAAGACCCGCGTGCCGGAAGTCGTCCACGAAGACGGCACCTCCCGCGCCCAGGTGCTCAAGCGCGAATACAACCCGCGCTACTACGACATGATGAAAGCGCTGGAAGTGCTCACCGGCAACGGCGTGTCGCTCAACACTTCGCTCAATCGTCGCGGCGAACCGATGATCTGCTCGCCGACCGATGCGCTGAACATGTTCTTCGGTTCGGATCTACAGTATCTGATCATGGAAGACATCCTGGTGGTCAAAGAGGGCGCAAACGCCTATGACACGTTCGGCTGAGCGTCATGTGCTGCAGTTCTGCCACGGCTATGACGGGCCGTTCCTGGACTGCGCACGGCAGTACGCCAGCCTGTTCGCCGGGACCGGTTATCGCGTGACCACGGTGTTTCTCACCGGGGTTGCCGATGCCGAAGTCGCCGCGGGCTGCGCCTCCGACGAGGTGCTGTTCATGGAGTACAGTTCCAAGGCCATTCGTGGCCTGAAACTGGGCGCCATCGGCGATCTGCGCAAGATCGCCGCGTCGCGCAACTTCAGTTTCTGCATCGCTCATCGCTTCAAGCCTATCTATATTGCCTTGCTCGGTACCTCGTTGCCGGTCATTGGCGTGCACCACGGGTTTGAAGACTACAAGCGCGGCAGCCGCAAACTGTTCGCCCATATATTCCGCAAGCGTTTGAGCCTGCTCGGTGTGTCCGACGCTGTGCGCGACGACATGCGCAGTTGCCTGCCGAAGTGGCCGGCTTCGCGAATTCAGACGTTGTACAACCGCATCGACGTCGATGCCTTGCAAGCCACGCAGGTGTCGGCTCGCGAGGCCCGGGAAACCCTCGGGCTGGCGGCGGATGCCTGGATTGTCGGCAACGTCGGACGCCTGCATCCGGACAAGGACCAGGCCACGCTGCTCGATGGTTTCGCCCAGGCATTGCCGCAGTTGCCGGCCAACAGCCAGTTGGTGATTCTCGGCAAGGGGCGCCTGGAGGAAGACCTCAAGGCTCAGGCCCGCGAGCTGGGTATCGGCGACCGGGTGCTGTTCCTCGGCCAGGTGCCGGATGCGCGCAACTATTTCCGCGCCTTTGATGTGTTCGCCCTGAGTTCCGATCACGAACCGTTCGGCATGGTGCTGCTGGAGGCCATGGCCGCCGGCGTACCCTTGCTCGCCACAGCGTGCGGCGGAGCGAAAGAAGTGGTCGAGGGTGTGGGCATCCTGTTCCCCTTGGGCGATGCCGGACATCTGGCCCAGGGCCTGCAACACCTGGCTGCCATGGATGATCAGCAACGCCGACAGTGTGCCGAGATGATGCTCGAGCGCTTGCGCGAACGCTTTTCCGACCGCGCAGTGCGCGATGCTTTCTGGCACTTGCCGCACGTTACCGAACTGGCACAGAGGGGCTGATGCTCAACCGATTTCAAGGCTGGCGTGAGCGTGGCTGGGCGGTAGTCGACGCCTCGACTTACGCCGAAACCTGGCAGCGTTATGGCGGCAGCGTCGCGACTCATCCCATGGTGGTCGAGCGCCTGGCGCAACTGGCCGAAATCCCGGTGCGCTACCTGGCCTGGATGCAGGGTGATGAGGTCAAGGCGGCGATCCCGACCTGGGGGCGCGACCTGGCCTTGTCCAAGGACGTGCTCAAGCGTCGCGGTAAAAAGGGCCTGTTCGACCTGGGTAACGCCGAGATCATCCTGCCCGCCGCTGCCGATGCCCAAGCGCCTTTGCGCCATCGCGGGCGCTATCTGTCGGCGTTGAACGAGGGGCGGTTCACCGGCATCCGCTTGCAGACCGAGCAACTGGCCATGGCTCGTACCCCCGAAGAGCTGTCGAAGAAATTTCGCTACAACCAGCGCCGCGAATTGCGTCTGCTGGAAGAGGCCGGGGGCGTGGTGCGGCCGGTGTCCGAATTCTCCAGCGCTGAGCTGGCGGCGATTTATTGCGACCTGTTCCAGCGCCGTTGGGGCTTCCCGGCGACGGGTGCCGAACGCATGGCCGAGGTCATCGAGTTGCTGCGCGAGTTGCTGATCGGTTCGGTGATTTTTCTCAACGATGCGCCGATTGCGATTCAATTGGTGTACCGCGTCGAAACCCCGCAGTGGATCAGCGTCGAGTACATCAACGGGGGGGTCGATCCCGAGACTCGTGAGTTCAGCCCCGGCAGTGTGCTGAGTTTTCTCAATACGCAAAGCGCTTGGGAGCATGCCCGGGCGCAGGACAAACCGTTGCGTTTTTCTTTCGGTCGCGCCGACCGTGAATACAAGGATCGCTGGTGCAACCCTGTGCCGGTCTTCACCGTATGAGCCAAGCCATGAGCCGCAAACAGCAACTGCTCAAGCGCCATCGGCGCACTAAACGCATCGGCCTGTTGATTGCGCTGGTGCTGTTGATTGTCATCGGTGTGCTGGTGGCCTGGTGGTTGCCGCTGGTAGTGGCGGTTCTCGGCTGGATTGCCCACGAAGCCTGGTTTGCCGACCATCTGTTCTACTCGCCGAAAGACGATTATCAGTACAGCTTTCCCCCGTACACGCCCCAGCCCAAGGTGCACCTGAGCGGTGAACATTTGCGGCTGGACGAGGGCGTGATGCTGGTCGACGACGCGACGCTGGTGCTGGCCCTGCGGGTAAAAAGCACCTGGTTGGGTCGTTTTTTCGATCCGGTGGTCGAGTTGGCGGGGGGCGAAAACCCTGACCGACAAACCTTCGAACGGGGCGTAAACGGCCTGCGTTACCTCAATCTCAGTGGTCAGGCTCAGGCGCTGTCCCGTGGTGACCTGCGCTTGCGCGGGCGTTTCTGTCGGGTGTTCGGTGAGCCTGTGCTGTGGGCACTGGAACATCCGGATTACCGGCGTCAGCGGGTGATGGTCATCGCGCCCCACGCTGATGACGCCGAGCTGGCAGCCTACGGTTTGTACAGCCAGGCCGACGAAACCTGGATCGTCACGCTGACTGCCGGTGAAATCGAAGCCGAACACTACCGGCAGATGGGTCTGACCAAGGTCGATGCGGCCCGCTTGAAAGGCCGCCTGCGCACCTGGGACAGCATTGCCGTACCGCGTTGGGCCGGTGTGCCCGAGGCTCGCTGCGTACAGCTGGGTTATTTCTGCCTGCAACTGGCGAGCATGCAGGCCGCGCCTGGCGTGCCGGCGGGATCGCGGGAAGCCGACCTGAGCGACACCCGATTGTTCCGTCAGCTGAATCCGTTCGCGCTGCCGGGCGATGCCGATGGCGCGCCGACCTGGAACAATCTGCTGGCCGATCTGCGTGAGTTGCTGCTGCGGGCCCGACCCGAGGTCATCGTCCTGCCGCATCCGACCCTGGATCCGCATCCCGATCATATCTGCGCCCAGGCGGCAGTCCTCGAGGCCTTGCAAGGCCTGGACTGGCAACCGACCACGCTGTTGGGCTACGCCAACCACCTGCACGACAACGACCGTTGGCCGATGGGCGATAGCGGTGACGGCATCGCCTTGCCGCCGGCATTCGATTCCGTCCAGCCGATGCAGCCTTATTGCCTGCCGATGCCGCTGGAGCAACAGCGGGACAAGGCCATGGCGTTGGGCATGATGCACGACCTGCAGCCGCCGATGCCGTTCAAGCGCCGCTTGCGTCGCTTGATCCAGCGGTTGTTGGCCGGCCGGGTGCCGTCCACCTATGGCGAGAACGAATTCTTTCGCAAGGCTGTCCGGCGTCACGAGCTTTTGTGGTCCATCAAGCACACACCAGGTAATGTTTCTCAGCGGGGAGAGTTATGAGTCAGCGGTCAAAGGTCCTGCAGCTGCAGCCTGACTACAACGTCAAAGCCCATGATTTCGCCGACCTCGCGGAGCAAATCGTCAAGGCCCTGCCCACCGATCGATATGAAGTGACCGCCGCGTTTCTGCGGGGCAAACCCGAGCCGGGCGAAGCAGTGAGCCGGGCTGATCGTTCGGTGTACTTCGAATTTTCCGACAAGTCCCTCAAGGGCATGCGCCTGCGGGCGATGTGGCAGTTGTACAAGTTCTGCCGCCGGGAAAAATTCGATGTGGTGATCTGCAACCGCTTCAAGCCGGTGAACATGATGCTGGCGCTCAACCGCTGGTTAAAAGTGCCGTTGTGCATTGGCATTTCCCACGGTTTTGGCGAGTACGACCGTTTTTACCGGCGCCGCCAGACCCAGCGCCTGATCGATCGTCACTGGCGCTTCGTCGGTGTGTCGCCAGCGGTGAAACAGTATCTGCTGGACTGTGACTGTGGTTTCACCGACCAGAATACCTACGCCATCACCAATGCCATCGACATCGAGCAGGCCGAAGGTCTGCAGCACAGTCGTGAAAAGTCCCGTGAAATGCTCGGCATCGATCCGTCGGTACGGCTGATCGGTGCACTGGGGCGGCTGGTGCCGGTCAAGGGCCACATCTATTTGCTGCAGGCCTTTGCCGCGCTCAAGGACAAGTACCCGAATACCCAGTTGGCGATCATCGGTGCCGGTCGTGAAGAGTCGCGCCTGGCCGCGGAAATCGACCGCCTCGGCCTCAGCGGTCGCGCCCATTTGCTGGGGTTCAAGGAAATTGCCCTGCAGTACATTCGCGCGTTCGACATCTGGACCATGCCTTCCCTGGCCGAGGGCCTCGGGTTGGCGCTGCTTGAAGGCATGAGTGGGCATTTGCCGGTGATCGCCTCGAACGTGCCGGCCATGTTGCCGCTCATCGATGGGGCCGGTGGCCTGGCGATTACGCCCAAGGATGTGCCGACGCTGCAAGCTGCGCTGGACACCTACCTCGGGCTGTCGGATGACGAACTCAAGGCCAAGGGCGAGCAGGCTTTCCGTTATCTGCAACAACACCATGACATCGAGGAATTCCGTCGCGAATACCTCAATCTGATCGACTCCGGCCTGGAACAGGCCCGCAAGGAACAGCCATGAACGACGCGCAACCCATCGTCACGGTCATCATCGCGTCGTACAACCACGGCCCCTACATCGAGCAGAGCATTCTCAGCGTCCTCAACCAGACCTATCGGAACATTGAGTTGCTGGTGATCGACGATGGTTCGAAGGATGACAGCGTCGAGCGGATCAAGGCGTTACAGGCCACCCATGGTTTCGACTTCCGGGTCCAGGAAAACCAGGGGCTGACCAACACCCTCAATGGTGCGATTGCCCGGGCAAAGGGCAGCCTGATCGTGCCGTTCGGTTCGGATGACATCATGTTGCCGGAGCGAATCGCCATCCAGGTCGCGCATATGGACGGCAAGCCCGAGGTCGGCATTTGCGCTGGCAACATCGAGTTGATCGATGCCGACGGCAACCTCTACCCGGAGAAGCGCCAGCGCCGGGATGTGCCGTTCCGTCGCCTGGACTTCGATGACATGTTCCTGGAGCGCAAGCCCTATCCTCCGGCACCCACCCTGATGATCCGGCGCGAAGCGCTGGAGAAGGTGGGCGGTTTCGACCCGACCATTCGCCTGGAAGATTTGCTGATCGAGTTGAAGGTGACCCATGCCGGTTACTTCATCGATGGTTTGAACGTGTTGATGGCACGCTATCGCAAGCACGCCACCAACTCCTACAAGAACCACCGCTTCATGATCGACAGCATCCTGCGCACCTACGCGCTCTTCAGCGATCACCCGCTGTATGACGAGGTGCGCTACAAGTTTCTCAATTCCATGTTCCTCAAGACCGCCAACCGTGATCGCAAGCTGGCGCGTGAGTTGCTGGCGCAGATTCCCTTCAAGGCCTGGAACAAGAAAACCTGGCGCGGGTTGGGCCGGATGTATTTCTCACGGCTGGAGAAAGACTGAGCCCGGGGCTTGAGGCTTTGCCCAGTGCGATCGCGATAGCCGGCCGGTAGGCCGTCATCGCGATCAGCGGGCTGGTTTACGTCATCAGTGAGCCTGGGCCGAAGGGCTCCCGGCCAACACTTGCCTGTGCAAGTTATCCACGTCGGCTTTAGAGGCGACCGCGGCGTATCCCTGCAGCAGCGCTTCGAAGTGGTCCTCGAACAGCCAGCGCCGATCTTCCGCGTAGCGCTGCATATGGCGCAGATTGCGTCGACGCAGGGAAGGGCTCAGTGATGACGGGTAGATTCGCAGGTCGGCCAGGTCGATCAGGCCGAACTCGCCGTCCTCCAGCACCAGCACATTGCCCAGGTGCAGGGAACGGAAGTAGATCCCTTTCTGATGCAGTTGAGCCATGAACTTGCCGAAGCGCTCCACCAGTGCCTGGCGCACTGCCGGGGCGGTGATGCCTTGCAGGATCTGGCGTAGCGTGTTGCCCGGCAACGGCGAGTAGTGCACCCCGGTGCTGCCGTCTTCGAACCGGTAGAGATCGAGGATTTGCGGGGTCGGGATGCCCAGGCCGCGCAGTTGCACACTGTTGACGGCAAAACGATCGGAATAGGGTGTGAAACTGCCCGAGGTATACCAGCGGCGACGGCGGAACAGCTTGAGAAAGCTGCCGTCGGTCAGGCGCAGGACTTTGGGGCCCAAACCGTCTTCTTCGATGACCCGGGCATCGGCTGTCAGCTGCTGCAGGGCGCTTGGCGTCGCGGTCTTGATCGGCGTGTCCAGCAGGCGTCTGGCCCGCTGATTGATGCTCAATGCGGCAACCAGGGCCAGAGGGATCCACAGTAGGAACCAGTGCTCCTTGGGGCGCGAGATAATTCCGCCACCTTCAGTCAGGCCCGCGCCGATACCGAAGGCCAGCCAGGCGGAGGCTATGATGAACAGCGGTTGCACGCGATGGCGCTGGCTACTGATGAGGCCCCATGCGAGAAAGAACAGCCATGGCAGCAGGCCGATAATGCCGACGTAGTAGAGCACGCCCAAGGCAAAGCTATGGGGTTCTTGCAGGGTGTAGCCGACGCCCGGGTCCAGGCTCAACTTGGCGTTGTAGCCATGTCCGATCCACGGATGTTCAGCGACCTTGCCCAGGGTCAATTGCCAGAGCTCGATGCGGAAGGAGCTGCCTCTTGCGATGATTTTGTCGGTAAATAGCGCGAAAGTCGCCGTTCCGGCGATGAGCATGGAGGCAAGCAAGAGGGCCGAGCGTCGATTCCAGCAGATGAAACACAGCCACAGCGCCGCGATCACCAGTGCAACCAGTGGCGTCCTGGAACCGGTGGCCAGCACGGCGGCGAACATGATCGCCATCGCTGGCAAGCTCAACCAAAGTATCCGGGGGCGCTTGCAGGTCATGCTCAGGCTTAGCCAGTAGGTACAGAAAAAGCCGAAGACGTGGGAGCTGAGCAGTGGATTGTCGAACGCGCCGACACCGATCAGGCGCATTTCCGGTTGGTAGATCAGGCCGAACCTGTACAGATTGTAGGCAGAGATGATCAGCGCCAGCGTCGCGGCGCAGAACAGCAGGGGCTGAATGATTTCGCTGCGATAGCGCACCAGCAGGTAGCAGCCAACGAACAGCATCAGGGTATGCAGTGATGGTTTGATCTGACCGGCCGGGACGTCATTTTCCGGCCCCCAGTTCAGGCTGAGCAATGCCCACGCCACAAACAGCAGGACAGCAACGACGATCGGTTCGTGCAGCAGCTCCTTGGCGAGCCGCGGCCGCAAGCACAGTGCAATCAGCGCCGGAATGCTGAACAGGCCATAGTAGAGCTTGTGATGCTCACTGCGCCCCGGCAGGAAAAACAGTGCACAAAGCAGCAATAAGTAACCGAGTGGAAGGATCCACAAACAAATTAAATCGAAGATTCTGTTGGGCGTGCTGTTCAAAGCGTTTAATTGCATGCTGAGTAACTTATTCCTGAATTGAGCGACCGTACCAAGGCAGGGGTAGCGGGTGGCTATTTGACGCGCCACAATACACAGACTGTATGCGATTGCCAGAACCCTGGGGAAGCTGTGCTAAAGTCAGCGTCCTTTTCATCGACATTCGCGTGATATGACCGACTCCAGTCTCTGCGCAAGCCCATCGAGCTTGAAAATCTACTTCCGTCTGCTCGGCTATGTCCGGCCGTATATCAGCCTGTTCCTGATCAGCATCGTCGGTTTTCTGATTTTCGCTTCGACGCAGCCAATGCTGGGCTACATCCTCAAGTACTTCGTCGACGGTCTATCCAATCCTGAAGCGGCGCTGTTTCCAACCGTACCCTACCTGCGCGACCTGCAACTGCTGCAGGCGGTGCCGTTGCTGATCATCCTGATCGCCGCATGGCAGGGGCTGGGGTCGTACCTGGGCAACTACTTCCTGGCCAAGGTTTCCCTGGGCCTGGTCCATGACTTGCGGGTCCAGTTGTTCAACAACCTGCTGGTGTTGCCGAACCGGTATTTCGACAAGCATAACTCGGGGCACCTGATTTCACGTATCACCTTCAACGTGACCATGGTCACGGGGGCGGCAACAGATGCGATCAAGGTCGTAATTCGTGAAGGCATGACGGTGGTCTTCCTGTTTGCCTCGCTGTTGTTCATGAATTGGCGCCTGACACTGGTGATGGTCGCTATCCTGCCGCTGATTGCCCTCATGGTGCGCACGGCCAGCAAGAAATTCCGCAAGCAGAGCAAGAAAATCCAGCTGGCCATGGGAGACGTGACGCACGTGGCGTCCGAAACGATCCAGGGCTATCGCGTGGTGCGCAGCTTCGGCGGTGAAAAGTACGAAGAGAAACGCTTCTTCGACGCCAGCCAGGGCAATACCGACAAGCAATTGCGCATGACCCGCACCGGCGCCATCTATACGCCGCTGCTGCAACTGGTGATCTACACCGCCATGGCCGTGCTGATGTTCCTGGTGCTGTTCCTGCGTGGTGATGCGTCCGCCGGCGACATGGTGGCCTACATCACCCTGGCCGGCCTGCTGCCCAAGCCGATTCGCCAGCTGTCCGAAGTCAGCTCGACCATCCAGAAAGGTGTGGCCGGTGCCGAAAGTATCTTCGAGCAACTGGATGTCGAGCCTGAAGTCGATACCGGTACCGTCGAGCGTGATGTCGTCAGCGGCCGCCTGGAAGTGCGCAATCTCAGCTTTACCTACCCTGACACCGAGCGCCAGGTGCTCAATGACATCAGTTTCTCGGTCGAGCCCGGGCAAATGGTGGCGCTGGTGGGGCGTTCGGGCAGCGGCAAGTCGACCCTGGCCAACCTGATTCCGCGTTTCTATCACCACGACAAGGGCGAAATTCTCATCGACGGCGTCGAAGTGGAACAGTACAAGCTGTTGAACCTGCGGCGGCATATCGCCCAGGTGACTCAGCACGTGACCCTGTTCAGCGACACCGTGGCCAACAACATCGCCTATGGCGACCTGGCCGGGGCGCCCCGTGAAGACATCGAAAAAGCGGCGAAAGATGCCTACGCGATGGACTTCATTGCTCAATTGCCCGAGGGCCTGGACACCCAGGTCGGGGAAAACGGCGTGTTGCTCTCCGGTGGCCAGCGTCAGCGCTTGGCGATTGCCCGGGCGCTGTTGAAGAATGCCCCGCTGCTGATTCTCGACGAGGCGACTTCGGCACTCGACACCGAGTCCGAGCGGCATATCCAGGCGGCCCTGGATCAGGTCATGAAAGGTCGCACCACGCTGGTGATCGCTCACCGCTTGTCGACCATCGAGAAGGCCGACCTGATCCTGGTCATGGATCAGGGGAAAATCGTCGAGCGCGGCACCCATGAGCAACTGCTGGCGCAAAACGGCTACTACTCGCGCCTCAACGCGATGGGCCTCGACGCCCCGGCCGAAGACATCGCCTGACCCCGAAAGGGCGAGCCTGGCTCGCCCTTTCGTGCCGGTACCGTCGCCTGGCGGTTCTTTTGCTCAAAAAATGAGCAAAAACACCCGGCAAATCATCCCGTTGCAGCCACCGCACAAGCCGATGCCAACCCTGTGTTAATATCGCGCCCCTGTTCATTCTGTATGTGGGTTGCACCATGAAGTTGTCCATGCCGCGATTCGATCAAGCCCCTGTCTTGGTGGTCGGCGATGTCATGCTCGACCGTTACTGGCATGGTGGTACCTCACGGATTTCCCCTGAGGCGCCGGTGCCGGTGGTCAAGGTCGATCACATCGAGGACCGTCCGGGTGGCGCTGCCAACGTTGCCTTGAACATTGCCGCCCTGGGGGCTCCGGCCTCGCTGGTCGGTGTAACCGGCGACGATGAAGCCGCCAATAGCCTGGTCAACAGCCTCAAGGGCGCTGGCGTGCGCGCCATCTTCCAGCGCATTGCGCACCAGCCGACCATCGTCAAGCTGCGGGTCATGAGTCGTCACCAGCAACTGCTGCGTATCGATTTCGAAGAACCCTTCGCCACCGACGCGCTGGCGCTGGCCGCGCAGGTCGACGAGTTGCTCGAAGGCATCAAGGTGCTGGTGCTGTCCGACTACGGCAAGGGCGCATTGAAAAATCATCAGGCGCTGATCCAGGCCGCCCGGGCCCGCGGCATTCCGGTGCTGGCCGATCCAAAGGGCAAGGATTTTTCGATCTACCGTGGCGCAAGCCTGATCACGCCGAACCTCAACGAATTCGAAACCATCGTCGGTGGTTGCACCGATGAACACGATCTGGTCAACAAGGGCGCGCAACTGATGCACGACCTGGACCTCGGTGCCTTGCTGGTGACCCGTGGCGAGCACGGCATGACCTTGCTGCGTCCGGATCATCCGGCGCTGCACTTGCCGGCCCGTGCCCGCGAAGTGTTCGACGTGACCGGTGCCGGCGATACAGTGATTTCCACCCTGGCAGCGGCGATCGCCGCCGGTGAAGAACTGCCTCACGCGGTGGCACTGGCCAACCTGGCGGCCGGTATCGTCGTCGGCAAGCTCGGTACGGCGGCCATCAGTGCACCGGAACTGCGTCGTGCAATCCAGCGCGCAGAGGGTTCCGAGCGCGGTGTGTTGGGTCTTGAGCAGCTGTTGCTGGCGGTCGATGATGCCCGCGCGCATAACGAGCGGATCGTGTTCACCAACGGTTGCTTCGACATCCTGCATGCCGGCCACGTGACCTATCTGGAACAGGCGCGGGCCCAGGGCGATCGCCTGATCGTCGCGATCAACGACGACGCATCGGTCAGCCGTCTGAAAGGGCCGGGCCGTCCGATCAACAGTGTCGACCGGCGCATGGCGGTGCTGGCCGGCCTGGGCGCGGTGGACTGGGTCATCAGTTTCCCGGAAGGCACCCCGGAAAACCTGCTGAGCGCGATCAAGCCGGACGTGCTGGTCAAGGGAGGCGACTACGGGATCGACCAGGTGGTCGGCGCGGACATCGTGACGGCCTACGGTGGTACCGTGAAAGTGCTGGGGCTGGTGGAAAACAGCTCGACCACGGCGATTGTCGAGAAGATCCGCAAGTCCGAGTGAGGCCATAAAAGATCGCAGTCTCTGTAGGAGCGAGCTTGCTCGCGATGAACTCAGCGGCACCGCATTCAATCAGTCAACACGCGGTATCGTTCACGTCCATCGCGAGCAAGCTCGCTCCTACAGGGGCTGCGATCTTTTGCTTTTAAGAGCTGACCTTCTTGCGCGGCACGATTTTCTTCAGCAGCAGCTTGGCCTTCCCGCGCAACCGCGCCAAACCCGAATCCTTCCCCGGCGGGGTCAACCCCTGCTGCCTCACCCAGTCCTTCCAGCGGATTCGTTCATCGCGCACCAGCCAGCCTTCCTGTCGGGCAAAGCTTTCGGCCAGGTACAGGCCGCGGGTGCTGGCCGGGTGCAACTGATCCTTTTTCAGGGTGTAGAGCTCAGCCATCGGGTGGCCGTCCTGCAAGGGCATCAAGTACAGGTCGGGGCGCTTGCGGTCGAGACGGGCGACGAGTTGATCGCCTTCGAGCCTTTCATCGACATGGAACAGGCTCAGGGATTTGGCTTCCTTGGGAACGTCCAGGCGCAGGTCGTAAATCAGTTGCAGCGAGGCCGTCGGCAAATGCACGTAAGCCCGCGGACGCTCCATCAACGTCAGGTTGGCGCAACGCACCGGCCGCGCCGAGCCGGACAGTGGCGACAAGCGAAACGGCAGGGCTTCGCGGTAATGCAGGGCGGCCGAGTAGGGTGCCGGCAGCCAGGTGTCATTGAACCGGCCACCGAGCCAGCCCTCCGGGGTTTCCAGCAGGCATTCTTCGGCAATCTCCTGGATCGCCGTGTGCAGGGGGAGGTTCAGTTCGTGGGCCGGCACGTAACCGGAGATCAGCTTGAGCACCACGTCGCCACGGTCCTGCCGACGCTGACGCACCAGCACCCAGTAGTCGCGATTCTGCCAATGCAGGGTCAGGCGCACCGAGACCCCGAGATTGGCCAGTTCCAGGGCAAATCGTTCGCTGTCGCCGACCGTGACTGGCCGACGACGTTGCAGGGTCTGGGAGAAATTCAGTGGCCTGCCGACGCTCTGGTAACTCAGGCCTTCAGGAGTCGCTTCGACGAATAACGGCAGGGTCTTGAAGTTGCTCGGGTTCTTTCTGATGAGCGTGCGCGACATGTCGGCTCCTGCTTAAGGCCGCGTGAGCGGCGTCAGTGGCTACGTAGGACCTGGGCAACGGTCGCGACATTGTGGGCGAGGTGCAGCGGATTGATGGTCCCGACAATAGCACTGGCAACACCCGGATGTTCAAACAGCAACTCGAAACTGGCGCGCACCGGATCCACGCCCGGACTCAGGCATACGTGACCGCTGGCGAGGGCTTTCTTGACCAGAATGGCTTTGCCGTGTGCAGCAGCATAGTCAATGACGGCCTTCTCGTTTTGTTCGTTCAGATTGTAGGTGACCATCGCGCAGTCGCCTTGCTCCAGCGCTTTCAATCCGCCTTCGACGGTTTTTCCGGAAAAACCGAAGCCGCCAATCTTGCCTTCGGCCTTGAGTTCGGCAAGGGTTTCGTAGACTTCGCAGTCATTGAGGATCGCCAGGTCGTTGCCATCGGAGTGCACCAGCACCAGGTCGATGAAGTCTGTTTCCAGGCGTTGCAGGCTGCGCTCTACCGACATGCGCGTGTGTGCCGCGCTGAAGTCATGACGGGACTGGCCGTCGGCAAATTCTTCACCCACCTTGCTGACAATCACCCAATCCTGACGCTGACCGCGCAGCAGCGGGCCGAGGCGTTCTTCGCTGCGGCCATAGGCCGGGGCCGTGTCGATCAGGTTGATGCCCAGGTCGCGGGCAAGCTTGAGCAGCATGCGCGCTTCATCGTCATCGGGAATCCGGAAGCCGTTGGGGTATTTCACGCCTTGGTCGCGGCCCAGTTTCACCGTGCCCAGGCCCAGGGGTGAAACCAGCAGGCCGCTGCTGCCCAGCGGGCGATGCAAGTCATGCAGGGTCGGTTGGCTCATGGCAACAGTTGCTCCCAGGCCGGTACGCCCATCGGTGGCTTCGGCAGTACAGGCAGCGCTGCCGGGTGGCCTGGCTGGATGCCGTCGCGGGTCAGGCTGGCGATGACTCGGTCAGCGAAGTCCGGCGCCAGGGCGAGTTTGGTTGGCCAGCCCACCAGCAGCCGGCCTTCTTCTGCGAGAAACGCATTGTCGGGGCGGGTCAGGCCCGATTGCAGAGGTTCGGCGCGATCCACGCGCAGGGTGGCCCATTGCACTGTGCTCAGGTCGATCCACGGCAGCAACTGGCCGAGTTCTTTCTGTGCGGTGGCGATTTGTTCCGCAGGCTCACGGAGCACGCCTTCGCTTTCGGCGATGTCGCCACCCATGTACCAGACCCATTGACCGTCGGCGGCCGGGTGGGTGGTGACGGTAATGCGCGGTTTGGTGCCGCCGCCCAGACAGTGGGCGTACAGCGGTTTGAGGCTCGGCCCCTTGGCGATGATCATGTGCAGCGGTCGACGCTGCATCGCCGGCTCGCTGAGGCCCAATGCTTCGAGCAGTTGCGCCGTGCCCGCGCCGGCGCTCAAGACGATGCGCTGGGCGCGGATCTCGCGCTCATCGACGATCAGGCCGACCAGCTTGCCACCTTCCAGCAGCGGTTCGATTTTCTGCCCGGCGAGCAAGCCGTCACCGGCGAGGTCCGCCAGGCGCTGGATCAGGCTCGGCACATCGATCACCAGTTCCGCCAGGCGATAGACCTTGCCCTTGAAGCGCTTGTCTTGCAGCGCAGGCGGCAACTGGTCGCCCTTGACCTGATCGACGCGACCGCGCACGGCCTTGCTGGCGAAGAAACTGGTCAGGTTGCCGGCGAGGGTGCCAGGGGACCACAGGTAATGGGCTTCGGAGAGCAGGCGCACACCAGACAGGTCCAGCTCGCCCTCACCGGCCAGGGCTGCACGCCAGCGGCGCGGCATATCGGCGATGGCTTCCGAAGCGCCGGTCAGGGCACCGTGCAATGCGTACTTGGCACCACCGTGGATAATGCCCTGGGACTTCACGGTCTGCCCACCGCCGAGGCTGGCGCTTTCCACCAGCACGGTCGAAAAACCCTGGCGGCGCAGGCGCGCGTTCAGCCAGAGGCCGGCGACACCAGCGCCGACAATCAGAACGTCGGTGGAAATAACGGATGGCATGCAGCGACCTCTGTGTTCAAGACGAGGGCGCAGTATACAGACTCGAAGATTGGAGGGGCTGACGCCAGTACTCTCGAGCCAACGAGTAACCCTGTGGGAGCGAGCTTGCTCGCGATAGCGGTGGGTCAGTCAACATTGATGTTGAATTCCATGCCGTCATCGCGAGCAAGCTCGCTCCCACAGGGGGGCGCGTTTCGAGTTCTAATGCCCTGCAGTCTTGGAGAAGAGCTGGATGACCACAACCCCCAGCACAATCAACGCCATCCCCAGCATCGCCGGCACGTCCAGCTTCTGCCCGTAGATAAACAGCGCCGCGACGCTGACCATCACGATCCCCATGCCGGCCCACACGGCATACGCCACACCCACGGGAACGCTGCGCACCACCAGGGTCAGCATCCAGAAGGCAATGCCGTAGCCGACGATGACCAGCACCAGTGGCAGCGGGGTGCTGAGGCCTTTGACGGCTTTCATCGAAACAGTGGCAATCACTTCGGCGCAGATGGCAATGGCCAGGTAGTAGTAAGCGGTCATGGGTCAATCCTCGTGTGAAGTGTTGCTCTCTGAGGTCGGCATTCTAGTGATTTGCCAGATGCGGTAAAGTCATTACCTATCTGTTCAAGAGATGGGTTGAGCCATGAGCATGCAGTGGAATCTGGAGCAACTGCGGTTGTTTGTCAGCGTAGCGGAGCAGCGTTCGTTTTCTGCCGTGGCGCGGGATCAGCGCAAGGCGCAGTCGGCGGTCAGCAGTGCGATAGCGTTGCTGGAGGATGACCTGGGCATCAGCCTGTTCGACCGCAGCAGCGGCCGTCAGCCGAAGCTCACTGAAGCCGGTACCGCTTTGCTGGACGAAGCACGGGAAGTGTTGCGTCAGTGTGAACGACTCAATGGCCGGGCATTGGCGATGATGCGCGGCCAGGAGGCACGACTGCGCGTGGCGCAGGATGAAGCGATGCCTTATCAGCCGATCATCGAAAGCTTCGAGGCCCTGGCGGAAAAATTCCCCAGCCTTGAAGTGCAGCTGACCAGCGCCGCCCAGGGCGATGTCGCGCGCAAGCTGGTGGAGCGGCGCGCCGATCTGGGGCTGCTGTTCTTTCACGATCAGATTCCCGAGGCGCTTGAGCGTCGCGTGCTGGGCAGCGTGGAAATGGTCACGGTGTGCGGCAAGGATCATCCGTTGGCGGGCAAAGGCACGGTGGACGGCCAGCAATTGGCGCAGCATCGGCAGTTGCTGATGTCCACGGAGTCGAGCATTTATCCCGGCAGTGATCCCGCCAGTCCGCAAGTCTGGCGCGCCGACAGTTTCTATGTGATGGCCGAATGGCTGGTGCGCGGCCTTGGCTGGGCGTGGTTGCCGCGCCACGTGGTGCAATACCCGACCTATCAGAACCAGATGGTCGAACTGGTCAGCGAATGGACCCCGCCAGCGCTAGTGGTGGAGTTGGTATGGCGCCGGGACGAGCCCCTCGGTCCGGCCGCGCGCTGGCTCGCCGAACGTTTTGCCGTGCACTTGCAGACGATTGGCGAAAAAAGCCGATAAACTCCGCCGCCATGAATAGAACTCTCTACACCGCGCTGTTTTATCTGGGGCTGCCACTGGTAGCGATTCGGCTTTGGCTGCGCGCGCGCAAGGCGCCGGCGTATGCCAGGCGCATCGGCGAGCGCTTCTCCTACGGGATGCCGGCGATGAAACCGGGCGGCATCTGGGTGCATGCGGTGTCGGTGGGCGAAAGCATTGCTGCCGCGCCGATGATCCGCGCCTTGCTGGCGCGTTACCCGAATCTGCCGATCACCGTGACCTGCATGACGCCGACCGGTTCGGAACGCATCCTGGCCCTGTTTGCCAATGAGCCGCGCATCCAGCACTGCTATCTGCCGTACGATTTACCGTGCGCCGCCCGGCGCTTCCTTGATCGGGTCCGGCCGAAACTGGCGGTGATCATGGAAACCGAGCTGTGGCCCAACCATATCCATCAATGTGCCAAACGCGGGATTCCCGTGGCGCTGGCCAACGCACGACTGTCCGAGCGCTCGGCCAGGGGCTATGGCCGCTTCCGCAATCTGACCCAGCCGATGCTGGCCGAGATGAGCCTGTTCGCGGTGCAGACCGAGGCCGAAGCCCAGCGTTTCCGTGATCTGGGCGCGCGGGCGGAAACCGTCGAGGTCACCGGTTCGATCAAGTTCGACCTGACCATCGACCCGCAACTGCTTGATCGTGCCAGCCAGTTGCGCGGGCAATGGCAGGCGCTGGAGCGACCGGTGTGGATCGCGGCCAGTACCCATGATGGCGAAGACGAGGTCGTGCTGGCGGCTCATCGTCAGTTGCTGGTCAGTCACCCCGATGCGTTGCTGATTCTGGTACCGCGTCATCCGGAACGCTTCAATTCGGTGTACGGGCTGTGCCAGCAACAAGGGTTTGCCACCGTCCGGCGCTCCAGTGGCGACGCGGTTTGTGCCGATACTTCCGTGTTGCTGGGCGACACCATGGGCGAGTTGCTGTTTCTCTACGCCCTGGCTGACAGTGCTTTCGTCGGCGGCAGCCTGGTGCCGAACGGCGGGCATAATCTGCTGGAGCCGGCAGCCCTCGCCAAACCGGTGCTGAGCGGGCCGCATCTTTTCAACTTCCTCGAAATCGCTGCGCAGTTGCGCAGTGCCGGGGCGTTGCAGGAAGTGGAGGATGCCGAAGGGCTGGCGGTGGCGGTGCAGCGGCTGTTCGAACTGCCGCGTGATGCACAGCGCATGGCAGAGGCCGGGTTGAAGGTGATGCGCGCCAATCAGGGGGCGTTGCAGCGCTTGCTGGATGGATTGGGGCGGTTGATCGAGCGCTAAGACCAAGTCGTATTCATTCGCGAGCAGGCTCGCTCCCACACTCGAAACACTGTGGGAGCGAGCCTGCTCGCGAAGCTTTTTTTACTGCTCCGGTCGCGCCTTCAACTGTTCCTCTGCAGCCTTGGCCAGATCCGGTGGCAGGAAATCCTTGTCCGGGTTGTAGTTGGGATTGAGCCAGCGTGCGAGGTTTTGCAGGTCCCCCGGATTCAACGTGCCGGCCTGTTGCTTCAGGCGCAGGTTGTCGAGGATGTAGTCGTAGCGGGTGTTGTTGTAGTCGCGCACCGAGTTGTAGAGCGAGCGCTGCGCATCCAGCACGTCGACGATGTTTCGCGTCCCCACCTGATAGCCGATTTCAGTCGCTTCCACCGCACTCTGGTTGGAGATGATCGATTGCTTGCGCGCCTGTACCTGCTCGACATCGGTGTTCACCGCGCGGTGCAGGTCGCGGGTGTTTTCCACGATGCTGCGGCGCAGCGCTTCGCGTTGCTGCTCGGTCTGGTCCAGTTGTGCATACGACTGGCGCACCTGGGAGTTGATCAGGCCACCGCTGTAGATCGGGATGTTCAGTTGCAGGCCGACGGTGGTTTGATCGACGTCGCCACCGTACGCCTGGGGCAGGTTGTTCGGGTTGCTGAAGCCCAGTGCATCGTTGTCGCCTTTCTCGTACTTGGCGATCGCGTCAACCGTTGGCAAGTGCCCGGACTTGCGTTGCTTGAGGGTTTGCTCGGCGGCGCTGACGGCATAGTTGCTGGCCAACAGATTGAGGTTTTGCCTGCCCGCGGTTTCGACCCAGGCCTTGGCGTCGTTCGGCACTGGCGGCAGGATCGGCAGGTTATGGCTGATGCCCCAGATCGAGTTGTACTGACGGTTGGTCAGGGTGATCAATGCTTCAAAGGCGTCGTCCACCTGGCGCTGCGCAACGATGCGGTTGGCGCGTGCGGTGTCGTAGCTGGCCTGTGAGTTCAATACGTCGGTCTTGTCCGAGAGGCCGACATCGAAACGCTCATTGGATTGATCGAGCTGGCGCTTGAACGCCGCTTCTTCGGCCTTGGTCGAGGCCAGGTTGTCCTGGGTGCGCAGCACGTTGAAATAGCTGTCGGCGGTTTGCAGGATCAGGTTCTGCTCGGTCGCCGAGAGTTGCAGGGCGGCCTGTTCGTTGACTTCCTTGGCGGCCTGGAACTGGAACCAGCGGTCTGCCCGGAACAGCGGCTGCGCCAAAGTGGCCTGGTAGGAATGGGCATCGCGGTTGGACGTGCCCGAAGGTTGATCGAGCGAGGTCCGCACCTCGGAAACATTGGCGCCGCCCGAGAGGTTCGGCAGCAGTCCGGCGCGGGCCTGGGGGACGACTTCCTTCTGCGCGCCATATTGGGCGATGGCAGCCGCCAGATCGGCGTTGTTGTTGACGGCTTCCTGATAAACGCTGACGAGGTCGTTCTTGTTCGATAAGGGCGCATCTGCTGCCCAGGCCAATCCGTTGGACGCACAAGACACGGCAAGGGCCAGTGAGAGTTTGCGCAGCATAGACGATCCCTAGAATTGATATTACAAAGGTAATTTGAGCGCCAAGGCTAAGGCTCTGCTTCGACAGCGTCAATGCGCGGCTCAGCGTAGCGAGTGTAGTTGCGCAATGGGGTGGCAACAATCCTGATACTGCGTGTTATTACGCCATTCATCATGGTATTTGCCGGAGGGTTGGCGTTCTCTGCCAGTTGTGTCTAGACTGGTCGGGTTCTTGTCGGGGTGCCTTGCTATGAGGCTGAGATCGAATAATTTCGGATCCCGTTGAACCTGATCAGGTTAGCGCCTGCGTAGGGAACAAGATTTCTCGTCACCCGGCGAGTCCTCTTGTGCTTCGTCCGGGAAATTGTTCGACAATCGAGCGCTCCCCGTGTGACGACGCACAGCACCAGTCCTGGTGCGTCCGTGCCTTTCAGGTTCTGCTCCGACAATCCACTGCCTGGATGCTGTCTGGAGAGCCCGTGATGACCATAAAAGCAAAAAACGCGATCAACCTCAGTGAGTCGGCCAAGGTCGATGAGCAGTCGGTTCAACCTTTTACCCGTTCGCAAAAAGTCTACGTCCAGGGCTCTCGCCCGGACATCCGCGTGCCGATGCGCGAAATCACCCTGGACGTGACGCCGACTGACTTCGGTGGCGAAATCAACGCCCCGGTGACTGTCTACGATACCTCGGGTCCCTACACCGATCCCAACGTGGTGATTGACGTGCGTAAAGGCCTGGGTGACGTGCGTTCGGCGTGGATCGACGACCGTGGTGACACCGAGCGCCTGAGTGGCCTGAGCTCGAACTTCGGTCAGGAGCGCCTTGCCGATCCAGAGCTGACCAAACTGCGCTTTGCCCACGTGAACAACCCGCGCCGCGCCAAGGCCGGGGCCAACGTCAGCCAGATGCACTACGCGCGCAAAGGCATCATCACCGCCGAGATGGAATACGTCGCCATCCGCGAAAACATGAAGCTGCAAGAGGCCCGCGCCGCCGGCCTGTTGAAGCAACAGCACGCCGGCCACAGTTTCGGCGCGAGCATCCCGAAAGAAATCACCCCTGAATTCGTCCGAGAGGAAATCGCCCGCGGCCGCGCGATCATCCCGGCCAACATCAACCACACCGAACTGGAACCGATGATCATCGGCCGTAACTTCCTGGTGAAGATCAACGGCAACATCGGCAACAGCGCCCTGGGTTCGTCCATCGAAGAAGAAGTGGCGAAACTGACCTGGGGCATTCGCTGGGGGTCGGACACGGTCATGGACCTGTCCACCGGCAAGCACATCCACGAAACCCGTGAGTGGATCATCCGCAACTCACCGGTGCCGATCGGTACGGTGCCGATCTACCAGGCGCTGGAGAAGGTCAACGGCGTGGCCGAAGACCTGACCTGGGAGCTGTTCCGCGACACGCTGATCGAACAGGCCGAGCAGGGTGTCGACTACTTCACCATCCACGCCGGGGTGTTGCTGCGCTACGTACCGATGACCGCCAAGCGCGTGACCGGCATCGTGTCCCGTGGCGGCTCGATCATGGCCAAGTGGTGCCTGGCGCACCACAAAGAGAACTTCCTCTACACCCATTTCGACGAAATCTGCGAAATCATGAAGGCCTACGACGTCAGCTTCTCGCTGGGCGATGGCCTGCGTCCGGGCTCGATTGCCGACGCCAACGACGAAGCGCAGTTCGGCGAACTGGAAACCCTCGGCGAGCTGACCAAAATTGCCTGGAAACACGACGTGCAGTGCATGATCGAAGGCCCGGGCCACGTGCCGATGCAGTTGATCAAGGAGAACATGGACAAGCAGCTGGAGTGCTGCGATGAGGCGCCGTTCTACACCCTCGGTCCGCTGACCACCGACATCGCGCCGGGCTACGACCACATCACCTCGGGCATCGGCGCGGCGATGATCGGCTGGTTCGGTTGCGCCATGCTCTGCTACGTGACGCCGAAGGAGCACCTGGGCCTGCCGAACAAGGATGACGTGAAGACCGGGATCATCACCTACAAGATCGCCGCGCACGCCGCCGATCTGGCGAAGGGGCATCCGGGTGCGCAGATCCGCGACAATGCCTTGAGCAAGGCGCGTTTCGAGTTCCGCTGGGAAGACCAGTTCAACCTGGGCCTCGATCCGGACACCGCGCGTTCGTATCACGACGAAACCCTGCCGAAGGATTCGGCCAAGGTCGCGCACTTCTGCTCGATGTGCGGGCCGAAGTTCTGCTCGATGAAAATCACCCAGGAAGTCCGCGAGTATGCGGCCAACCAACGGATCGAAGCGGTCGACGTGGACGTCGCCCAAGGCATGGCCGAACAGGCCGAGCGCTTCAAGCAGGAAGGCAGTCAGTTGTACAAGAAGGTTTGATCTGACCTGAGGTCGGCGGTGCTTGCACTGCCGCCATCGCGAGCAAGCTCGCTCCCACAGGGGATTTGTGAACGGCACAGGTCCAATGTGGGAGCGAGCTTGCTCGCGATGGCGATCTTAACAACAACAAATGTCCCTCTGAGATAACACCCTTGAGCATTCAACCCAGCACTTATTCACCCGACATCGCGGTGCCGACCGACAAACGTGTGTTCGGCGGTCGCGATCTGTTTTCCCTGTGGTTCTCCCTCGGCATCGGCCTGATGGTGTTGCAGACCGGTGCATTGCTCGCGCCGGGCCTGGGCCTGTCGGGTTCGTTGCTGGCGATTTTCCTCGGTACCCTGGTCGGCGTTCTGCTGCTGGCGGCGGTGGGGGTGATTGGCAGTGACACCGGCCTGTCGTCGATGGCCGCCCTCAAGCTCAGCCTCGGTGCCAAAGGCGCGAGCCTGCCGGCGGTGCTGAACCTGCTGCAGCTGATCGGCTGGGGCTCGTTCGAAATCATTGTCATGCGCGATGCCGCCAGCCTGTTGGGCGCGAAGGCCTTCAGCGAAGGCAGCCTGTTGTCGAATCCGCTGCTCTGGACCCTGTTCTTTGGCGGCCTGGCGACCCTGTTGGCGGTCAGTGGTCCGCTGACTTTCGTCCGACAGATCCTGCGCAAGTGGGGCATCTGGCTGCTGCTGGCCGCGTGCATCTGGCTGACCTGGAACCTGTTCGCCAAGGCTGACCTGGCCGCGTTGTGGACCCAGGCCGGTGATGGTTCGATGCCGTTTGCCGTGGGTTTCGACATCGCCATTGCCATGCCGCTCTCCTGGTTGCCGCTGATCGCCGACTATTCGCGCTTCGGCAAGCGGGCGAAAAACGTCTTCGGTGGCACCGCCATCGGTTTCTTCATCGGTAACTTCTGGCTGATGAGCCTGGGCGTGGCCTACACCCTGGCGTTTGCGCCGAGCGGTGAAGTCAATGCCTTGCTGCTGGCGCTGGCTGGGGCCGGCCTGGGGATTCCGCTGCTGCTGATTCTTCTGGATGAGTCGGAAAACGCCTTTGCCGATATTCACTCGGCGGCGGTGTCCAGCGGGATTCTGTTGCGTGCCAAAGTCGAGCATCTGGCCCTGGCCATCGGCGTTATCTGTACGCTGATTGCCCTGCTGGCGCCATTGGCCCAGTACCAGAACTTCCTGCTGCTGATCGGTTCGGTGTTTGCGCCGTTGTTCGGCGTAGTGCTGGTGGACCATTTCATCCTGCGCAAGCGCAGTGGCCAGGTGGCTTCAGCCGCTCTGCGCTGGCCGGCGCTGCTGGCCTGGCTGGGCGGGATCAGCACTTACCATCTGCTCGCCAACCTGTATCCGGACGTGGGTGCAACCCTGCCGGCGCTGGTCCTGGCAGGGTTGCTGCAGCTGGTGCTGGGCCGGGCCTTCAGTTACGGCCGGGAAACAGCTCGGGCTTGATGATGCCGTTCAGGCGAGGGTAGGGGATCTTCAGTTCGACATGGCCCAGCGCGTAAGGCGCAATGGTGCTGGTTTCGTACTTGAGGATCACCCCGCCGTAGGTCAGCGCCACGTTCTGGGTTTTCTGGAACGGCCAGCTCTTCACGAACTCCGGTTCCTGATCGAGCTTGGTGCTGATCAGCCAGCTGTTGTGCGCCACTTGCGCGGCCTTCCAGAACGCGTCTTCCTGCCCCGGCACCAACATGTCGGACAACGTCAGCACTTTATGCTGCTGGCGCGAGTAGTTGATGAAGCCCCGCCCCGGCGTGCCATGGGCGCCGCCGGTGTCCAGGTAGCTGGACAATTCGATGATCACCAAGCCGTCATGCTGCTCACGTACCTTCGCTTGCAGATAGCTGCTGTTGCGCGGGCCGGCGGTGCGCAGGAATTCTTCGCGATAGGCCGCCAGGGTCGGTGCCACCGGCGCGTCGGGAGTGGTGCGGGTCATTTGCAGCAGGCGCTTTTCGATGATGCCGTCCAGTGCAGGCTCGTCCGGAAAGCGCAGGGTGTCGATGTTGACCAGCGGGCAATCCGGGTTGCTGCAACCGGGCTTGAGTTGCTCGGAGGCATCGCGGGTGGTTTCCAGCGGCGTCCGGTAGTTGGGCTGGAACAGGCTCGCGCAAGCGCCCAGGGTCAGGGCGATGGCGGCCACGGAGGCGATTTTGAAAAGCGACATGGGCGTCCTTTCTGAAACAGGGGAAGGCAAAAAGTTACCGGCTTCGACTCTCAACAAAGCAATCAGTTCGCCACTAAGCTAATTAGAGAGGGTTTCGCCTTCACCGTCCATCCCGCTAACGGGAAAGGGGCTGCATCAAACATCACGGGCGCGTTAGGATGGCGCGAAGTCGAGGCCCAGGAAAAAAGCAGCCTCGTTCAGGATTTGCAGTAACGAGGATAATCATGACGGATTTTGCCAACGCCATTCCGACCGCCGTTGATATCGTGCGGCGCGAAAAATGCTACGAGGGCTTCTACAAACTCGAACGCGTGCACTTGCGCCACGAATTGTTCGCCGGGGGCATGAGCCGTGAGATCAATCGTGAAGTGTTCGTGCGCCATGATGCGGTCTGCATGCTGCCTTACGATCCGCAGCGCGATGAAGTGGTGCTGATCGAGCAGTTTCGCGTCGGCGCCATGGGCAAGACCGACAACCCATGGCTGATCGAACTGGTCGCTGGTCTGATCGACAAGGATGAAGTGCCGGAAGCAGTTGCTCACCGCGAAGCGCAGGAGGAAGCTGGGCTGGAAATCGGGGCGCTCTGGCCGATGCTCAAATATTTTCCATCGCCGGGCGGCAGTAACGAATTCGTGCATTTGTACCTGGGGCGTTGTGACACTACCGGGGTTGGCGGCCTGCATGGGCTGGAGGAAGAGGCAGAAGACATCCGCGTCACGGTCTGGGCTTTCGAAGATGCCCTGCAAGCCGTACGCGACGGGCGTATTGCCAACGCGGCGAGCATCATTGCCTTGCAATGGCTGGCTTTGAACCGCGTTGAAGTGAGGGGGTTATGGTCGTAAACAAGCTGCGCGATCGCTATCGGGTAGACCTGGTGGGGCTGCAAGCGTCCTGCGAGGCGAACTACGCGCGCCTGATGCGACTGCTGCCGGACATGCGCAGCGAACCTGCCGCGCGACGCATCGCCGTGACCCATGGCGACCAGATGCTCGGTGTGCTGGCCCTGGAGGTATTGCTGACCTGTCCTTACACCACGACCCTGCAAGTGCGCCAGGAACACAGCCTGCCGTGGCTACCGGTGCCGCAACTGGAAGTGCAGGTCTATCACGACGCGCGCATGGCCGAAGTGGTCAGCGCCGAACATGCGCGACGCTTTCGCGGCATCTATCCTTACCCGAACGCCTCGATGCACCAGCCGGACGAAAAGGCCCAGCTGAACATGTTTCTGGGCGAATGGCTGAGCCATTGCCTGGCGCTGGGGCATGAGTACGAAGTCGTCCGTTAACTGAGCGCCGCAGTTGTGAACTGCGTCAGGTTCACGGATTTCCCCTTTCGACCGTCCCCCAGCATAATTGCGGCACTTACCCATCCCCGTGATCACGCCTTGGGAGAACGCCTTGCCGAGCGTATCCACATTGACCACCGCCGATCCGGCGTTGCTGGTGCAACTCTCCGACAGCCACCTGTTTGCCGAAGCGGACGGTGCGTTGCTGGGCATGAACACCCGCGACAGTCTGCAAAAGGTCATCGAGCTGGTGCGCGCGCAACAGCCGCAGATCAATCTGATCCTGGCCACGGGTGATCTGTCCCAGGACGGGACGCTTGCGTCCTACCGGCAATTTCGCGAGATGACGAGCCAACTCGATGCGCCGGCGCGCTGGATTCCCGGCAATCACGATGAGCCGCAGATCATGGCTGCGGCGGCGGTGCAGAGTGCTTTGCTCGAACCAGTGGTGGATATCGGCAACTGGCGGGTCACGATGCTCGATTCGGCGGTGCCGGGCTCGGTGCCGGGATATTTGCAGGATGAACAGCTGCAGTTGCTCGCCCGCTCGCTGAGCGAAGCACCGGAACGCCATCATCTGGTGTGCTTCCACCATCACCCGGTGTCCATCGGTTGTGCCTGGATGGAACCGATTGGCTTGCGCAATCCCGAGGCGCTGTTCGCCGTGCTGGACCGTTTCGAACAGGTGCGCGCGGTGTTGTGGGGGCATGTGCACCAGGAAATCGATCAGAGGCGCAACGGCGTACGTTTGATCGCCTCACCCTCGACCTGTATCCAGTTCGAGCCGGGCAGCGAGGATTTCAAGGTCGGCGAACAGGCACCGGGCTATCGCTGGTTGCGACTGCTGCCCGATGGGAGGCTGGAAACCGGTGTGGAGCGGGTCACCGGGTTCGATTTCACTGTGGATTACGGTTCCAACGGCTACTGATTTTTCATTTTTCTGGAAAACCGGGGCGCGGCCTTCGCGAGCAAGCCCGCTCCCACATTTGACCTGCGTCGGTCACAAATCCCCTGTAGGAGCGAGCTTGCTCGCGATAAGCCTGAGAGCGCCGCGGGGCGCCAGGTTTTCACCGTTATCGTTGACGACCATCGCGAGCAAGCTCGCTCCTACAGTAAACTGCGGCTTTTTAGCCGACGCACAGGGAACTCAAATGTCCGGTTCGATCCTTTACATCCACGGCTTCAACAGCTCGCCGTTGTCGAAGAAGGCCTGCCAGTTGGTCGAGGTGATGGAGCGTCTGGGCCTGAGCGAACAGTTGCGCGTTCCGGCATTGCACCACCACCCGCGCCAGGCTATCGAGCAGCTGGAGCAGGCGATCGCCCAACTGGGACGGCCATTGCTGGTCGGCAGCTCGCTCGGCGGCTACTATGCCACTCACCTGGCCGAGCGCCATGGCTTGAAAGCCCTGTTGATCAACCCTGCCGTCAGCCCGCACCGGATGTTCGACGGCTATCTGGGGACGCAGAAAAACCTGTATACCGAAGAGGCCTGGGAATTGACCCACGACCACGTGACGGCCCTGGCCGAGCTGGAAGTGCCGGCACCCCGGGATCCGCAGCGTTATCAGGTATGGTTGCAGACAGCTGACGAAACGTTGGACTATCGTCTCGCCCAGCAGTATTACCGGGCATGCGCCTTGCGTATCCAGGCCGGTGGCGACCACAGTTTCCAGGGTTTTGCCACGCGACTGCCGGCCATGTTGAGTTTTGCCGGCATCGGCGCCGATTTGTATCAGGCAATCGATTTCACCGCATTGTGAGCGATAGCCCCATGAATTCTTTTTTCACCGAACACTGACGACGAGACCCCATGGCCACTCCCAGCGCTAGCTCTTATAACGCCGACGCCATCGAAGTCCTCTCGGGCCTCGACCCGGTGCGCAAACGCCCCGGCATGTACACCGACACCAGTCGGCCGAACCACCTTGCCCAGGAAGTCATCGACAACAGTGTCGACGAAGCCCTGGCCGGGCATGCCTCATCGGTACAGGTGATCCTGCATGCCGACCATTCGCTGGAAGTCAGCGATGACGGCCGTGGCATGCCGGTGGACATTCACCCCGAGGAAGGTGTTTCGGGCGTCGAGTTGATCCTCACCAAGCTTCATGCCGGTGGCAAGTTTTCCAACAAGAACTACCAGTTCTCCGGCGGTTTGCACGGGGTGGGTATTTCCGTGGTCAACGCCTTGTCCACCGAAGTGCGGGTGCGGGTCAAGCGTGACGGCAACGAGTACCAGATGACCTTCAAGGATGGCTACAAGGCCACCGAACTGGAGATCGTTGGCACTGTTGGCAAACGCAACACCGGCACCAGTGTGTTCTTCGCACCGGATCCGAAATACTTCGACTCCCCGAAATTCTCCATCAGCCGCCTCAAGCACGTGCTCAAGGCCAAGGCCGTATTGTGCCCGGGGCTGCTGGTCAGCTTTGAAGACAAGGCCACCGGCGAGAAAGTCGAATGGCATTACGAAGACGGCCTGCGTTCCTATCTGGTGGATGCGGTCAGCGAATTCGAGCGCCTGCCGGACGAGCCGTTCTGCGGCAGCCTGGCCGGTAATAAGGAAGCGGTCGATTGGGCTCTGCTGTGGCTGCCAGAAGGTGGCGACGCGGTACAGGAAAGCTACGTCAACCTGATCCCGACCGCCCAGGGCGGTACCCACGTCAACGGCTTGCGCCAAGGCCTGCTCGACGCCATGCGCGAGTTCTGCGAATTCCGCAGCCTGCTGCCGCGCGGCGTGAAGCTGGCGCCGGAAGACGTCTGGGAGCGCATTGCCTTCGTACTGTCGATGAAAATGCAGGAGCCGCAGTTCTCCGGCCAGACAAAGGAGCGCCTGTCGTCCCGAGAAGCGGCGGCGTTTGTTTCCGGTGTGGTCAAGGATGCGTTCAGCCTGTGGCTCAACGCCCACCCGGAAACCGGGATGTTGCTGGCGGAACTGGCGATCAACAACGCCGGCCGTCGCCTCAAGGCCAGCAAGAAGGTCGAGCGCAAACGCATTACCCAAGGCCCGGCGCTGCCGGGCAAGCTGGCCGACTGTGCCGGGCAGGACCCGATGCGTTCCGAGCTGTTCCTGGTGGAAGGTGATTCCGCCGGCGGCTCGGCCAAGCAGGCGCGGGACAAAGAATTCCAGGCGATCCTGCCGTTGCGCGGCAAGATCCTCAACACCTGGGAAGTCGACGGCAGCGAAGTGCTGGCCAGTCAGGAAGTGCACAACATCGCCGTGGCGATCGGTGTCGATCCGGGCGCTGCCGACATGAGCCAGTTGCGCTACGGCAAGATCTGCATCCTCGCCGACGCCGACTCCGACGGTCTGCACATCGCGACCTTGCTGTGCGCCTTGTTCGTCCAGCACTTCCGCCCGCTGGTGGATGCCGGTCACGTCTACGTGGCCATGCCGCCGCTGTACCGCATCGACCTGGGCAAGGAAATCTACTACGCCCTGGATGAAGCCGAACGCGACGGCATCCTCGATCGCCTGGTGGCCGAGAAGAAACGCGGCAAACCACAGGTCACCCGATTCAAGGGCCTGGGTGAAATGAACCCGCCGCAGCTGCGTGAAACCACCATGGACCCGAACACTCGGCGTCTGGTGCAGTTGACCCTGGAAGATTTCGAGGCGACCTCGGAAATGATGGACATGCTGCTGGCGAAGAAACGCGCTGGCGACCGCAAGACCTGGCTGGAGTCCAAGGGCAACCTGGCCGAGGTGCTGGGCTGATGCGTCTGGGCTTTGCCCTGGCCTGTGCGTTGCTGCTGACGTCGATTACGGTATCTGCCGAGCCGGCGCCACAGCTGCGCCTGTTGTCCGGGCATGTCGTCGACGGCATGCCCGGTGGCAACCTGTCCGGGCTGGCGCAGTGCGGCAATGACCTGTGGGCAGTTTCCGACCGCGACGATGATCAGATCTACCGCCTCGATACCCGCGAATCCGTGTGGCAGGCACAAACGGTGCACATTGATGTACCGCCGGTGCCTGACAGCGGTTTGCCCTGGGGGCTGAAGTCTCGTGTCTGGGGGGCTTCGTTCGTGCGTGGCGGCGATCTGGACTTCGAAGGCATCACTTGCGACAGCGCCGGCAATCGCTACATCGTCAGCGAAGGCCATGCCGCTGTCTTGCAAGTGCCGCCAACGGGGCCTGCTACCTGGCTGAAAATTTCGCCGATGATGGTTCGCGAGGCGCGGGCCAGAGGTCTGTTGTTGCAATTCAATGCGCTGTTTGAAGGGCTGGCGGTCAATCCGGCGGGCGATCAGATGTGGCTCGCCGCCGAGCGTAAAGGCCGCGGACTGCTGATGATCAAACGCAAGCAGACGTTGTGGGATTGCGACGGTGGCTGCGTGCTGCTGAGCGAGGCGGGCATGGAAATGCAACCCGAGCAGTTTCCCCGCGCCAGAGCTGTCTCGCGGGATTTCTCTGACCTGTCGCTGTTCAACGGCAAGCTGTTCACCCTTGAACGCAACGCCTATCAGATTTGTCGCCGGGACCCGCAGACGGCCAGGGTCGAGCGCTGCTGGTCGTACGCCGCCGAGTTGTTGCAGGAAAACCGTCGTTATCCACAGGACTACGGGTTGGAAGAAGCGTTGATCGTGGATGCTGATGGCGCGTGGATCGGTGTCGACAATAACTTCGGTGCGCGCGCCGATGGTGAAGTGCGTCCGGTGGTCTGGCGCTTCGCGGTACCGGACGGTGGCTGGAGTGCCAGGCTGTGAGGCAGCAAACGCCGGGGCAGCGCATCGGCCGGGTGTTTATGGTGCTGGCCTGGTGCGCAGCGCTGTTTCTGGCCACACGGTTTTTCGCCCAGTGGGAAGCGCGGCAGCAAAATCCGAACGTGGTGGTCAGCTCGGAGCAGGGCGAAGGTTTCATCGAGGTGAAACTGGTCAGCAATGTGCAGGGGCATTTCGTTGCCAGCGGCCAGATCAATGGCCAGCCGGTGGACTTCATGCTTGATACCGGGGCGACCGATGTGTCGATTCCGGCGGACCTGGCCAAGCGTTTGAAGCTCGAAGAAGGATTCGGCGTGACCCTGAGCACGGCCAATGGCCTGAGCCAGGGCTATCGCACCCGTATTGAACGGCTGCAACTGGGCGACATCGTGCTGCTGGATGTGCGCGCACTGGTGGCCCCAGGGCTGCATGGCGATCAGGTGTTGCTCGGCATGAGCGCACTGAACAAACTTGAATTTACCCAGCGCGGTGGCACCATGCTGCTGCGCCAGACAACGAACCGATGAGGCCCGCATGAGCGACTCCCTTGATCTCAGCCTGGACGGTGTAGAACGCCGGTCACTGGCTGACTTCACCGAAAATGCCTACCTCAACTACTCCATGTACGTGATCATGGACCGTGCCTTGCCGCATATCGGCGACGGACTGAAACCGGTACAGCGGCGTATCGTCTACGCCATGAGCGAGCTGGGGCTGGACGCCGATTCCAAGCACAAGAAATCGGCGCGTACCGTCGGTGACGTGCTCGGTAAATTCCACCCCCACGGCGACTCGGCCTGCTACGAAGCCATGGTGCTGATGGCCCAGCCGTTCAGCTATCGCTACACGCTGGTCGACGGCCAGGGCAACTGGGGTGCGCCGGATGATCCCAAGTCCTTCGCCGCCATGCGTTACACCGAAGCGCGGCTGTCGCGTTATTCCGAAGTGCTGCTCAGCGAGCTGGGCCAGGGCACGGCGGACTGGGGGCCGAACTTCGACGGCACGCTGGACGAGCCGCTAGTCCTGCCGGCCCGTTTGCCGAACATCCTGCTCAACGGTACCACCGGCATCGCCGTGGGCATGGCCACCGACGTGCCGCCGCACAACCTGCGCGAAGTCGCCACGGCGTGCGTGCGTTTGCTCGATGAGCCCAAGGCCACGGTCGAACAGCTCTGTGAGCACATCCAGGGCCCGGATTACCCGACCGAAGCGGAAATCATCACCCCGCGCGCCGACCTGCTGAAAATCTACGAAACCGGTCGCGGCTCGGTTCGCATGCGCGCCGTGTATCACATCGAAGACGGCGACATCATCGTCACCGCGTTGCCGCATCAGGTCTCGGGCGCCAAGGTGCTGGAACAGATCGCCGCGATGATGCAGGCCAAGCCGTCCAAGGCGCCGCAAATCGCCGACCTGCGCGACGAATCCGACCACGAAAACCCGTGCCGGATCGTGATCATTCCGGGGGCGCGCAAGAACTTCGACCACGATGCCTTGATGCAACACCTGTTCGCCAGCACCGAGCTGGAGTCGAGCTACCGGGTCAACATCAACATCATCGGCCTGGACGGCAAGCCGCAGCTGAAAAACCTGCGCGCGCTGCTGGTCGAATGGCTGGAATTCCGGGTGCAGACCGTGCGTCGTCGCCTGCAATTCCGCCTCGACAAGGTTGAGCGTCGCCTGCACCTGTTGGACGGTTTGCTGATTGCCTACCTCAACCTGGATGAAGTGATCCACATCATCCGTACCGAGGAACAGCCACGGGCCAAACTGATCGAACGCTTCGCCCTGAGCGAGATCCAGGCCGACTACATCCTCGACACCCGTTTGCGTCAGCTGGCGCGACTGGAAGAGATGAAGCTGCGTGCCGAGCAGGATGAACTGCTCAAGGAACAAGCCAAGCTGCAAGCCCTGCTGAGCAGCGAAGCCAAGTTGAAGAAGCTGGTGCGCACCGAGCTGATCAAGGACGCCGAAACCTACGGCGACGACCGCCGTTCGCCGATTGTCGAGCGCGCCGAAGCCAAGGCCCTGACCGAACACGATCTGCTGCCGAACGAGAAAGTGACGGTAGTGCTGTCGGAAAAAGGCTGGATTCGCTCCGCCAAAGGCCACGAGATCGATGCCACCGGGCTTTCCTACAAGGCCGGGGACGGTTTCAAGGCGCTGGCCGCCGGGCGCTCCAACCAGTTTGCCGTGTTTATCGACTCCACCGGCCGCAGTTACTCGGTGGCCGCCCACACCTTGCCGTCGGCCCGTGGCCAGGGCGAACCGCTGACCGGTCGCCTGACGCCGCCGCCGGGAGCGAGTTTCGAATGCGTGCTGATGCCCGAAGACGATGCGTTGTACGTGATCGCCTCCGACGCCGGCTACGGTTTCGTGGTCAAGGGCGAGGACCTGCAAGCCAAGAACAAGGCGGGCAAGGCCCTGTTGAGCCTGCCGAACAACGCCAAAGTCATGCTGCCGCGCCCTGTGGCCGATCGTGAGCAGAACTGGCTGGCATCGGTGACGACCGAAGGTCGCCTGTTGATCTTCAAGATCAGCGACCTGCCACAATTAGGGAAAGGCAAAGGCAACAAGATCATCGGGATTCCCGGTGAGCGAGTGGCCAGTCGCGAAGAGTATGTGACGGACATCGCCGTATTGCCGGACGGTGCAACCTTGGTGTTGCAGGCCGGGAAACGTACCTTGTCACTGAAAGCGGACGACCTCGAACACTACAAAGGTGAACGTGGCCGTCGTGGCAACAAGCTGCCGCGTGGCTTCCAGAGGGTAGATGCGCTGCTCGTCGAAAACCTCAATTAGGCGACATAGAAGCGCCGAACTACGAATTAACCCGTAGTTCGGCGCTTTGCGCTGGAGTCGGAACGCATATTCACGGATGATATGGCCTTTCAAGCGCCGGCACTGCCGCGCGTTCTTCATATTTATTGAGTATTTTCACTGTGATCAGCCTTTTATTGATCACCTGGATGGGACGATGACTGCTCTGCGCCTTCCTTTTATTCTTATGCTCGCCGGCATTCTTGGCCTGGCGGGTTGCAGCGTTCACCAACCGGTGTCGTTGTATCAGCTGGACGCTGGAAACCCGGTTCAGCCTGCACAGAACGCGGGCATGGCGGTATTGTTGGGTCCGGTCACCGTGGCCGACTACCTGCAGCGCGAAACCCTGTTGCAGCGTCAGCCGGATGGCAGCTTGCAAGCATCGACCGACGGTCGTTGGGCCGGCAGCCTTTCGTCGGATATCGATCAGTTGCTGCTGCGTCAGGTCGCGGGTCACCTGGACAGCCAGCGCGTAGTGCTGGCCCCGGCAACATTGGGCTTCACCCCGGACGTTCAGGTGCTGCTGACCATCACGCGCCTTGATTCGGGTGCAAAGCAACCGGCGATCCTCGATGCGCAATGGCGCCTGATCGACCGTCGCGGGCAGGTCCGTGATAATCGCATCATCCATTTGCAGGAACAGCATGCCGGTAGTACGGCGGCTCAGGTCCAGGCACAGGGCGTGTTGTTGCAGCGCCTGGCCGAGCAACTGTCGGTGGCGCTCAAGCCGCTGGCCAATCAGCCACCGATCGCCGAAGCCCCGCGTAAAGCGCCAGCCAAGGCGGCTGCACCTGCGGTAGAACAGGAAAAGCAGCCGAAGATCCCGATGGCCGCGCCTATTCGTACGGATATGGAAGTGTTCCGCTTCTAAGCCAGAGCTGAAGCTGTTCCCCCAATAAAGCCCGCCTTGTGCGGGCTTTATTGTTTCTGCCGGCTGGGGATATCTGGCGTCAGTTCCGGCCTCTTCGCTGGCAAGCCAGCTCCCACAGTGTCCATGTCGTACACAAATTATGTGAACGCCCCTGAACCTGTGGGAGCGGGCTTGCCCGCGAAGGCGTCATGACAGGCAACAAAAAAGCCCGCAGACGATCACTCATCTGCGGGCTTCATCGTGGCCGGGCCTAAGGTTTAAGCCCGGCGCTCGTGCATTCGCGCCAGTTGCCGCTCAAGCATCGATGGATACGGCTCCATCAACCGCTCCACGCAGCACGCGCCCTCTGGGCTGGCAATCGGGCGGATCCGTGCGCGCTGACGGATCAAGGCGTCGTCGCTGATCTTGCGTTCCACCAGCAGCAGGTTGCGGCTGTGTTGCGACAGGGCCAGGGCGTCCAGGGCAGGGTCGGTCAGCAGCAGGTCGATCTGGCTCAGGCCGAACAGTTCGTCGCCCAGAGTCAGGCCCAGCTGCAATTGCAGGGTGATGCCGCTGTCCGCGACTTCGATCTGCAACTGGTGGCCCAGGGCCCGCAACAGCTCGCCACAGCAAATGGCGTTGGTCAGGTAATCGTCGCCGCTGTCTTCGGTGTGGAACAGCATCAGCGTGCTGCCATCGTTCAAGGTCTCCACTTCGCCTTGATACAGCGATGCGGCCTGGTCGAGGCAATCGCGATAACGCTCCAGCAGTTCTTCAAGGCGCGCCCGCGGCAGGCGGCGCAGTTGCTCCTGGGAACCCAGTTGCACCGCCAGTACCGCGCTGTGTTGTGGCACGCTCGGCGTAGCCTTGCGAATCACCGGTTGCGGGGTGCTGTCCAGTGCCTCGTCGCGCAGGTCGGCGAACGGGTCTTCGTCATCGTCGTCTTCGACGGTGCTGACGATCTGCCGTGGCGCTGGCTTGAGCGCCGCTACCGGGCGGCTTTCGTCGAAACTCGGATCGCGCAGGTTACGGACTTCGAAGGCCGGGTCGGTCTCGTCATCGACGTCGTCGAATTCCGGCTCCGGTTCCGGCACAGGGGCGGGCTCCGGGGCGAAGTTGGCGTGCAACTGACGCGCCAGGTCGCCGATTTCGTCCTGGCGGTCGGTGGCCGGGGTGTATTCGTCGATATTGCGCAGCCACACCCGCAATTGCAGCAGGGGTGTTGAGAGATACCGCCCCATGCGCAGGCTCAGGGCCAAAGACAGGGCCAGCAGGATCGCGCTGAGGATGCCCATGCTTTGCAGGCTTATGGTCATCGGCTGCTGGAACTGGTCCATGTCCAGACTGATGCGCAATTGCCCGGCGGTCACGTCCTGGAAGGTGATCTTGCTCTGGTACATGCCTTCGGCCTCGCCCAGCAGGCCATGCTTGGGACGCTGGCCGGATTCGGCAAGGATGCGGTTGTCCGGACTGTAGATGGCGGCGTGGGCCACCAGCTTGTTCTTGGTCAGGTTATTGAGCAGCACATTGAGGCTGAGGATGTCGTTGGACACCAACAGCTCCGTGGCCGAAGTGGCCGTCTGCGTCGTCAGGCTTTCGCCCAGCGCATCCGCCTGCTCGTGCATGGCCTGCTTGAACTGCAGGCCCATCACGCCGGCATAGATGACCAGGGCCAGGGCGACCAGGATCACGTTATGGCTGGCGATGCGCAATGCAATCGGTACACGGCGGTGGCGCAGTGCCCGGAAGATCAGCAGGAAGAAGTTATCGGTTTTTACTGGCGTAGGCCGGTTCACTTGAGCTCGGCTCTTTTGTCCGTGAAGTTGACGCGCAGTATAGCGACAGGCCCTAGACCGTCAAAGCGCTCACGGTGCCCGATGGTCACTGAAAGTGGGTAGAATGCGGTTTTTTTCCACCTGCGGGGGTGCGCCTTGCGCGAAATCGTCCTGATAAACATCACGGGAGTCGACCGTCCGGGTCTGACTGCGGCCATTACCGGCGTTCTGGCCCAGGGTGGTGTGAACATTCTCGACATCGGTCAGGCGGTGATCCACGACACCTTGTCGTTCGGCATCCTGGTTGAAATTCCCGACACCGAGCAAGGCAAGTCCGTGCTCAAGGACATCCTGTTCAAGGGCTACGAGCTCGATCAACAGGTGCGTTTCACACCGGTGTCCGAGCAGGATTACCAGCAGTGGGTCGGCAACCAGGGCAAAAAGCGCCACATCGTGACCCTGTTGACCCGCAAGGTGACAGCCGGGCAGTTGCAGGCCGTAAGTTCGATCACCGCCAAATATGGCCTGAACATTGACCACATCGATCGTCTGTCCGGGCGCATGCCGCTGGACACCCCGGCCGACAAGGGCAAGGGCTGCATCGAGTTTTCCGTGCGTGGCGAGGCGGCTGATCCGCAGGCGCTGCGGGCCGAGTTCCTCAGCGTCGCCCAGGAACTGAACGTCGATATCGCCTTCCAGGAAGATTCGCTGTTCCGTCGGAACCGTCGTCTGGCGGTGTTCGACATGGACTCGACCCTGATCGAAGCCGAAGTGATCGACGAACTGGCCAAGGCGGCTGGCGTGGGTGACAAGGTTTCGGAAATCACTGAGCGTGCAATGGCCGGCGAGCTGGATTTTCGCGCCAGCTTCAAGGAACGCCTGGCCTTGCTCAAAGGTCTGGACGTCAATGTGCTGGATTCCATCGGTGCTTCGTTGCGCCTGACCGAAGGCGCGGAAACCCTGTTCGCCGAACTCAAGCGCCTGGGCTACAAGACCGCGATCCTGTCGGGTGGCTTCACCTACTTCGCCAAGCAACTGCAGGCCAAGCTGGGAATCGACTATGTGTTCGCCAACGAGTTGGAAGTGATCGACGGCAAAGTCACCGGCGTAGCGGTCGAGCCGATTGTCGATGCGCAGCGCAAGGCGGATTTGCTGAAGGAACTGGCACACAAGGAAGGCTTGCGCCTGGAGCAGACCATTGCGGTCGGCGACGGTGCCAATGACTTGCCGATGCTGGCGATTGCCGGGTTGGGCGTAGCGTTCCGCGCCAAGCCGCTGGTCAAACAGTCGGCCAAGCAGGCCATTTCGACGCTGGGCCTGGATGGCGTGCTGTACCTGCTGGGCTTCCGCGATCGCGACGGCCAGCTGTAACACCGCAAAACACCTGTAGGAGCGAGCCTGCTCGCGATGAACCTGAGAGCAACGCGGGCATTCAGGAAACCCGCGTCATCGTTAACGTCCATCGCGAGCAGGCTCGCTCCTACAGTGAATGGCGGTTGTCTATCAGGCCTTTGGCGAACCCATACCCTGACCCATCTGCACTGCTGTACCGGCAGTCATTTCTTCAGCCCACTTCACCTGATCCGGCCCGAACAGCACGACAGCGGTCGAACCCAGTTTGAAGCGGCCCAGTTCCGCACCTTTTTCCAGATGGATCGGCGCGCGAGCGGCTTCGTCGTAGCGGAAGGTTTTCAGCTCGCGTTTCGGCGGCGTGACCAGGCCGGCCCAGACGGTTTCAATCGAAGCCACGATCATCGCGCCCACCAGCACCACGGCCATCGGCCCGCGCTCAGTGTCGAAAATGCATGCCACGCGCTCGTTGCGGGCGAACAGTTCCGGAACGTTTTCAGCGGTGGTCTGGTTGACCGAGAACAGACGGCCCGGGATGTAGACCATTTCGCGCAGGGTGCCGGCCAGCGGCATGTGCACGCGGTGGTAGTCCTTCGGCGACAGGTAGATGGTCGCGAAGTCACCGCCCATGAACGGTGCAGCATTCGCCGCATCGCCACCCAACAGTTCCAGCACGCTGAAGCTGTGGCCCTTGGCCTGGAACACGCGACCGTGCTCGATCGGGCCGAGCTGGCTGATCGCGCCGTCGGCCGGGCTGAGGATCGCGCCCGGCGTTTCGTCCAGAGGACGGGCACCGTCTTTCAGTGCGCGGGTGAAGAACGCGTTGAAGTGCTCGTAGGCAGTCAGGTCTTCGACCAGCGCCTGGGACATGTCCACCTGATAGCGCTTGGCGAACCAGGCGGTAAAGGCATTCTTGAACCAGCGCACGCGGCATTCGGCGATGCAGCCGGCCAGTCGCGAGAGCAAGTTGTGGGGCAGCAGGTACTGGCCGAGGAGAAACAGACGCTTGTTCATTAACAGTCCTTAAAAAATCTTAAATTTCTACCGGGGTATCGGGATGGTTGCCCCATTCGCCCCAAGAGCCAGCGTAGCCCTTGACTCGCGGATAACCGAGAGCCTTGGCCACCAGATAGGTGAAGCCAGAACGGTGGTGGGTCTGGCAGTGGGTAATCACTTCTTTGTCTTTGCTGATCCCGAGTTGTTCGAGGATCTGCGGCATGTCGGTGCGGATGCGCAACTGGCGTGCCCGATCCATGCCGGCGGTCCATTCGAAATTGACCGCGCCGGGAATGTGCCCGCCCTTGGCCGCCAGGACTTTCTCGCCGGAATACTCCAGCGGCCCGCGTGCGTCCCAGATGGCCAGGTCGGCAGCACCGAGCCGGCTTTGCAGGTATTCGCGGGTGGCGGTGGGTTCGTCGTGCAGGGTCAGAGAAACCGGGCCGCCCACGGCTGGCGGGATCTGGATCGACATGGGCAAGCCTTCTGCCAGCCAGGCCGTCAGGCCGCCGTCGACATAGTGGTACTTGCTGTGGCCGATGACATCCAGCAGCCAGATAAAGCGTCCGGCCCAACCGCCGCCTTCGTCGTCATACACCACGTACACCGCATCGGGGTTGTGTCCCAGCTCGCCAAACAGCGCTTCGAGCGCTGCCTGCGGGGGCATCAGTCCCGGGGCGGGGGCCTGCCCCAGTTGCGTGCGTTTCGGATCGACAAAGCGTGCGCCGGGAATGTGTCCCTCGGCGTAGCGGGCGGGACTGGTCAAGTCCACCAGAATCAGTTCGCGGGCGTCGAGGCGAGGGAGCAAGTCGCTCGGTTCGATCACCAGCGGCAAGCCAGAGAAGTCAGACATGTGAGGTCTCCAGAGCACAAAAGGGAGGATTGTAGCGCAGCCTTATTGGCCGCGGTGGCTAAAGCTATGCAGGGCTTTTTCGATGCACTGCGCGGTTTTGCCGAAGGCCTGTACGGAAATTTCCGAAAACGGCCCGCCGCCCTGGTCCGCCACGACGATCATGATCACCCGGCCATTATTGACCAGCGAGCGCAGCAGCAGGTGTTCGCCGCTGAACTGTGAGCGCAGGCTGTTGGGCAGCAGGGCCGAGAATTGCGCGTTGTTGGCCGGCGTCAGGCGGACCTGGGCCTGTTGCGCGAGCAGGCGTTGCAACACGTTGCTCTGGCTGACCACGAAGTTCAGCCCGGCCGTTTCCTTCGGCAGGCCGGCCGTCTGGTGCACGCGCAGGTTGGCATGGGTACGGTCGGCCATCAGGATCATCACCCGACGCATGCCGCAGGCTGCAAGGGCGTCCCGGGCGGCGATGGTCAAGTGCATGGCGTTGGTGAAACGACTCGGCTCGGCCAGCAATTCGGCGCATTGCTTGCGCCATTTCGCCAGATCTTCGGCAGTGGGGGCCGCGGCCGGCAGCAGTCCGGCGTGGATACGGTTCATGCCCCACGGCCAGATCAGCGATTCGGCGGGGTGCCAGAGGTCGGGCATGGCGTGATGGCGCGCGCTGTTGGCGGCTTGCTGGTGCAGTTGTTGTTGCACCTCATCCATCGGCATTTGCAGGTAAAGGCTGGTCAGGTACTGCCAGCGTTCACTGTGCGGGCTGTCCCAAGCGTGTTGTGCCGACAGCGCCAGCCCGTTGGCCAGCAGCACCGTATTGGCCGGTTGATTGAGCCAGCGGCGCAGGGTCGGATCGTCATCGAGGCGGTTCTGCTGGCGCAACGGGTGCTCGCTGTCACGGGCGATGCGCAGGACTTTCACCAGCTCCCGCTGCTCGGTGAGTAACAGTCGATAGCCCTGTTGCACCCAGATCGGCAAGCGCCAGATCTCTACCAGCGCCTGGCCGATGTCCAGCAGGCGTACGCCAAACAGTTGCATTTCGACTTTACGTGCCGACTCACCTTTATGGATGACCCGCAGTTCCCAGTCTGCGAGCAGTTTTGGATGGGTCAGCGCCAAAGGCCACAGGGGCGAAAGAAACAGCAGGCTACCCCAGTGGATGTCCTGCCACAGGCGCGCCAGGCGGCTGGCAAAAAAACCATTGGCCTGTTGCGTGGCGTGCTGGCTGATCATCTGCAGCTGACGCAAGGCTTTGGGGATTTCGGACTGGGGTTCGGCGGGCAGGCGAGCGAGCAGCTCTTCGGTGCGCTTCAAACCGAGGCGATTGATCGCTATCTCGAGGTTTTCCGCCGGCTCGGCCATACCGCCGTGGGTGTGCCGGTTGGCTTCGCGAATCACGCTCAAGGCCAGGGCGGGGCTGCCTTGCATGAGGTCGGCGATATCGCGCAGCGAGCTGCGATTGTCGCGGATGGCCTTGCAGACCCGGTCGTGGCTGGCTTGCGGAACCGGCAGGCGCACGCCATCGAGCAGCTTGACCCAGCCTTCGAGCGTCGTCGGTTTTGGTGTTGGAACGTTCGTTTCGTTAACCATGGTGGGAGGCGATCATCGTCAACAATACCTGTGCCCGGAAGGGGTCAAATTAGCTTTTCGCCTGAACTGGCTATAGTCTGGCGCAGTTTTGCCGATAAGTAGAAGAAGAGATTTTTTAACTTCCGAATATGACCTTGAACCCGACTCAGTAAGTGCTCTCCTAACCTATGGCTAAAATTATCGGCATCATCGTCGTATTCGCGAGCGTGCTCGGCGGATACGTGCTTTCCCACGGCAAGATTGCCGCTCTGATCCAGCCTTTCGAGGTGATGATCATCGGTGGTGCGGCCCTCGGCGCCTTCTTGCAGGCCAACCCCGGCTACATGACGATGCACGTGCTCAAGAAGTCCCTGAGCATGTTCAGTTCGCGTTTCAACCACGCCTTTTACCTTGAAGTGCTGGGCCTGATCTACGAGATCCTCAACAAGAGCCGCCGCGAAGGCATGATGGCCATCGAAGGCGACATCGAAGATGCCGCCGCGAGCCCGATCTTCGCCAAGTACCCGACGGTCCTCAAGGACGAACGCATGACCGCGTTCATCTGTGATTACCTGCGCATCATGTCCTCCGGCAACATGGCCCCGCACGAGCTGGAAGGCCTGTTCGACATGGAGCTGTTCAGCCTCAAGGAAGACCTGGAACACCCATCCCACGCAGTCAACGGCATCGCCGACGCCATGCCCGGTTTCGGTATCGTCGCGGCGGTACTGGGTATCGTGGTGACCATGGCCTCGCTGGGTGAGGGCGACCAGAAGTCCATCGGCCTGCACGTCGGTGCGGCACTGGTCGGTACCTTCTTCGGTATTCTCGCCGCCTACGGCTTCTTTGGCCCGCTGGCCCACTCCCTGGCCCACGATGCCAAGGAGGAGCTGAACGTCTACGAAGCCATCAAGGCCTCGCTGGTGGCTTCGGCTTCCGGCATGCCGCCATCGCTGGCCGTAGAGTTCGGACGCAAGGTCCTGTACCCGGCGCACCGTCCAAGCTTCGCCGAGCTGGAACAAGCGGTTCGCGGTCGATAGTGCTCTGTTTCGCAAATACGTTCCTTTTTTGGCGAGTGACTGTTGTTGCCAGACAAGGCGCCGCGACGAGTCATAGCCCGCTATGGCGAGGAGCGGCAACGCCGTATGGCGACAACAGGCACCGTCAAAAAGGAACAGTATTTGTGAGACAGAGCACTCTGTATGGAAAATAATCAGCCGATAATCATCAAGCGCGTCAAACGCATCGCCGGCGGGCATCACGGGGGCGCGTGGAAAATCGCCTTCGCCGACTTCGCTACGGCGATGATGGCGTTCTTCCTGGTGTTGTGGCTGCTGTCCACCGCCACGCCGGAACAGAAGATTGCCATCGCCGGTTACTTCAAGGACCCGATCGGCTTTTCCGAAAGCGGCACGCCGTACATCATCGATCTGGGCGGCACGCCGACCCTGGCGCCGGAAAACACCCTCAACCCCGAGGTGAAGTCCCAGCCGCAGCCGGACAAGGTCACCATCGATACCGACCAGGTCGAAGGCATGGCCGAGCAGGTCGAAAAAGAGCGCCTCGAGTTGTTGCTGCAGGAACTGCAGAACAAGGTCGAAGAAAACCCGCAGATGCAGAAGTTCAAGGACCAGATCCTGTTCGAAATCACTCAGGACGGCCTGCGCATCCAGATCATGGACGCGGAAAACCGCCCGATGTTCGACTCGGGCTCGGCTCGCTTGAAACCGTATTTCGAAGACATCCTGCTGGCCATGGCCGACACCATCAAGGCGGTGCCGAACAAGATCAGCATCAGCGGCCACACCGATGCCAAGCCATACACCGGCACCGGTGATTTCGGTAACTGGGAACTCTCGGCCAACCGTGCCAACGCCGCACGGCGTGCGCTGGTGGCGGGCAGCTATCCGGATGCACAGGTGGCGCGCGTGGTCGGTTATGCCTCGTCGGCGTTGTTCGATCGCGAACATCCGTTCAACCCGGTCAACCGCCGTATCGACATCGTGGTGCTGACCAAGAAAGCCCAGCGGGCCATCGAAGGCTCGCAAGGCGCGGAGCCTGCTCCCGATGCACCGCAAGGTTCGGCTGCACCAGGCGCGGCACCGACCGTGCCGGTCGACCCGAACGCGTTGCCGGCGGACAAGGAACCGTTGCCGGCCCACGAACTGCGCGAGCGTTTGAACCTGTTTGATGATCCGGCACCGAAACCGGGTGAGCCAGCCAAACCGGCTGAACCGCCCAAGCAGTGACCGACAAAAAAGCCGACAGTGGTGTCGGCTTTTTTGTGCGGCTTTCACTGGTTTGGAGGCCGCCAGGGGGGGGGCACGATCCCCTGTAGGAGCCAGCTTGCTGGCGATGGTCGTCAACGATAGCGCGTGCTGTCTGAATCCACTCGGCGTACTGGAGTCCATCGCCAGCAAGCTGGCTCCTACAGATGATGGGGTGAGAGAAACCCCGACCGGTCAAGAAGACGGATCGGGGAGCAGAGTGACTCAGAAGCCGCGGATGATTCGGGACTTGAGGTCGGAGTGGAAGCGATCCGCATTGGACTTGTTGACGCTGCGCACCGACTCGCTACCGGTCACCGAATCCAGTGCCATCGAGCGCTTGAGCGTCGCTTCATTGCGATAGGCATCGATAAAGAACTCGATGTCCCGGTCGCTGGTCAGCTTCGGCCATTTGTCCAGGTACAGCGGCAGTTCGGTCGGGCCGGTCTTGAACGAGCAGATGCGTCGGTTGGTGATGGTTGCCTCGCCGATTTCGAACGGCACCCACCAGGACAGCGCGGTTTTCTCCGAGACCACCGCCAGCAGGTGCGTGCATTCACTGATGTTGCGGGTGATCACCCCAGTGATGTCGTCGGTGGTCTGGGATTCGGCATCCAGCACATCGAGGTAGGTCTTGATGTTGGCCTGGATCAAGCGCCCGTTGATCTTGACCGCGTGGGCGCGGTCCATGTGGCGGTAGCTGATAAACACTGGCATCAGAAATGTCCCTTGATCGCGAGTTCGCGGTAATAGGCGCCGAGGGCGGTGAGGCGGCAGCCGGTGGAGTGGATGGCGGCGTAGTACATATGCTCGGCGTCCACCGGTTCGACCAGGCTGTGGCGGTTGCACTTTTGCAACTGGGCGAAGACGTCGCCGTGCTCCGGGTTGAATTCGGGCTCGGTGGGCTCAAAGCTGGGGGCGAGGGGGTACACCGACTCCGCTTCGGCAAACCATTCGGGGAGTTTGCGCAGGATTTCCTTGGGGATCAGCGGTGACACTTCGCGCAGGGAAATGAACTGCGAGACGTTGGTCTTGAACACCGGGCGCTGTTCCCAGGCGTCGAGGGCGTTGTCGACAAACGAATAGAGGCTGCCGGGTGTGATCTTGCCCAGGATGTTCGCTGCTCCGCCGTGCAGGGCCTGGAGCAATAGTCCGGTGAACACGCCGTGTTGCCCGCCCTCCATCGCCGGCTCTTCCTTTTTGCAGGCGGTCAGAATGGTCATGCCTTCGCCGACCACGCTGCCCTCACTGCGCAAGGCGCGCAGTTCGCCGGCCGAGCCGCTCTGGCAACAATCGAGGATGATCACTTTGTTTTTGATCTTCGTGGCCTTGCTCGCCCAGTTGAGAATGTCGCTGAGGCGAATCCCGTCCTTGGCGCTCTTGTAATCCTGCGGGATCAACATGCCTTCGTCGGTGTCGGTGTCGAAGCTGCCGTGGCCGGCGAAATACAGCAGCGCGACATTGCAGTCCCCGGAAAACAGTTCGCGGATCTGGTCTTCGAGCTTTTCCCGGCTCAGGTAGTCCTCGGCGGAGGTCAGCACGATGTTCTTGAAGTTCGGATCGCCATTGGCGTCGGTCTTCAGCACGGAAGCCATGGCCATGGCGTCATTGCTGCAACCGCTCAGCCGCGAAACGTGGGTGTAGTCGTTGATGCCGATAAACAGTCCCTTGCGCATGGTTACACCGCCGTGTGCTGGCGAATGGCGCTGATGATGCTGTTGGTGTTCCAGGCACACTCGGCATGTGCCGCCTCACGTACTACCGTGGAAATCCGCTCGGCGCCGAACGGTTTGATCGCAATGATCACCTTGCCCATGCGCTTGGCGATCTCGATTTCCTTGTTGATCCACTTGCTGTAGGTGGAATACATCCCGGCCATGATCAATACCGCCGAACACGGACGGATCTTGTTTTCGATGGCCTCCTCAAGTTGTTTGTCGGTTTTCGCGCCGACAATCGGGTTGTCCGGTGGCACCGAAAAATTCTTGTAGGTGAAACCGGGCTTGGCGTTGAGCAGACGCACAAGATTGTCGTGGGCGTCGGAGTAGTTCCACGAGTGGCTGATGAACAGATGGTAGGTTTGCATGGGTGTCCCTCGGTGTCGCTTGAGTGCGAAGAGGGTTTGAAACTAGGCGATTGCAGGGCGGCTACAAGAGGTCGGCGCGGAAAGAGAAATGCCCTACAAGCGAGTGTGCGCACGTCTTACAGAAAGGTCTGACGTTTAAGCGGGGGAAGATCCAGCCGCCGACCACCCCGCGTAAGCCGGGCGGTCGGCACGTCTGTTTAGTAGCCGTTTTCCGGCAGGCTGGCGATGATCGAGCGGTAGCTGTTCATCCGTTGCTGCTGCACGCGGCCATCTTCAAGGGCCTTGAGCAGGGCGCAACCGGGTTCGCGGTCATGCTTGCAGTCGCGGAAGCGGCAGGTGCCCAGCAAGTCGTTGAACTCGATGAAGCCGGCTTCGACGTCGGCACGGCTGACGTGGCCCAGGCCGAATTCGCGGATACCCGGGGAGTCGATCAACTCACCGCCGCCGGGGAAGTGGAACAACCGCGCGGTAGTGGTGGTGTGGGTGCCCTGGCCGGACAGCTCGGACAGCGGGCCGACGCGGGTCTCGACATCCGGCAGCAGGCTGTTGACCAGCGACGACTTGCCGACACCGGACTGGCCGACGAACACGCTGATGCGTCCGTCCAGTTGCGTCTGCAACTGCTCCATACCGTTACCGTGATGCGCCGACACTTCCAGCACCGGGTAACCGAGGGTGCGGTATACGGCGAGCAAGGCATTCAGCGCAGGGGCGTTGTTTTCGTCGATCAAGTCGAATTTGTTCAGCAGCAGCAGCGGCTTGATGCCCGCATGTTCGGCCGCCACCAGGTAGCGGTCGATCAGGTTGGCGTGGGGCTCGGGCAGCGGTGCAAACACGATGACGATCATGTCGACGTTGGCCGCCACCGGCTTGAGCTGACCACGGCTGTCCGGGCGGCACAGCTCGGTGTTGCGCGGCAGTTGCGCCACGATCACGCCGATGCCCTGGTTGCCGGCGCGCCACACCACCTGATCACCGGTCACCAGCGCCGGCAGGTTCGCGCGCAGGTGGCAACGGAACACCTGGCCGGCCAGTTCGCCGTCGCGGGCCTCGACCTCGACCTGCACACCGAAGTGCGCGATCACCAGACCGTGCTGTTCCGGGCCCAGATCGCCGCCCTCAAGTGCCTCGACAGCCGAGGACTCGCGTTTGGCGGCGCGGGCAGCGCGTTCGCCCTGAATCTTTTCGATGCGCCAGTTTTGGCGGCGATTGAGTTGGCGTTTGGCCATGGGTGTTCCGTATAAAGAATGCAGCGATTAGGTAAAACGGCCGCGAGTTTAGCACGCCCGGCCACCGGCCTAGGCTAAACTGCGCAGCATTGCTTAGGAGCCGAACATGCAAAATCCGCAGAATCTGATCTGGATCGACCTGGAAATGACCGGTCTGAACCCTGATACCGACGTCATCATCGAAATGGCCACCATCGTCACCGACAGTGACCTGAACACCCTGGCCGAAGGCCCGGTGATCGCCATTCACCACAGCGACGAAATCCTCGCCGGCATGGACGAGTGGAACACCCGTCAGCATGGTGGTTCCGGGCTGACCCAGCGGGTTCGCGATAGCCGTATCAGCATGGCCGAAGCCGAAGCCGAAACCATCGCCTTCCTGGAGAAGTGGGTGCCGAAGGGCAAATCGCCGATCTGCGGCAACAGCATTTGCCAGGACCGTCGCTTCCTTTATACCCACATGAAATCCCTGGAAAGCTATTTCCACTACCGCAACCTCGACGTGTCCACGCTCAAAGAGCTGGCTGCGCGCTGGGCACCGGACGTGCGTGACAGCTTCAAGAAGGGCAGCACCCACCTGGCGCTGGACGACATCCGCGAATCCATCGCCGAGTTGCAGCACTACCGCAAGCATTTCATCAAGTTCTAATTCACGGTCGTCCACTCCGGCCCCATCGCGAGCAAGCTCGCTCCCACAGGTACATCGCCGCCCTGTGGGAGCGAGCTTGCTCGCGATGGCGTAGGCACAGTCGCCACCAGTGGTCTGGTAGCGCCCTCTTTTGGTGCTTGGGCGAAGTGGGTAGACTGCGCGCCTTTTCGCAAGGACCGCCACCATGTTGCTGATGCTCTACCTGATCGCCATCACCGCCGAAGCCATGACCGGCGCCCTGTCTGCCGGGCGTCGTGGCATGGACTGGTTTGGCGTGGTGCTGATCGCTTGCGTCACGGCACTGGGGGGCGGTTCGGTGCGCGATGTGCTACTCGGGCATTACCCGCTGACGTGGGTCAAACACCCGGAATACCTGGTGCTGACCACGGCTGCGGCGATGATTACCGTGTTCACGGCACGCTGGATGCGGCATTTGCGCTCACTGTTTCTGGTGCTCGATGCCATGGGGCTGGTGGCCTTCACCCTGATCGGCTGCATCACCGCCCTGGAAATGGGCCATGGCATGTTGGTCGCGTCGGTCAGCGGCGTGATCACCGGAGTATTTGGCGGCATCCTGCGGGACATTTTCTGCAACGATATTCCGCTGATCTTCCGGCGTGAGCTGTATGCCAGCGTCTCGTTTGCGGCGGCGTGGTGCTACATGCTCTGTCTGTACCTGAACTTGCCTGGGGAGCAGGCGATTCTGATCACCCTGTTCGGCGGTTTCCTGTTGCGCTTGTTGGCGATCCGTTTCCACTGGGAAATGCCCAAGTTCGTCTACAACGACGAAGCTTGACGCGGTCCCTTGTAGGAGCGAGCTCGCTCGCGATGAACCGGAGAGCTCCGCGGGCTACCAGGCTTGCCGCGTTATCGTTGACGTCCATCGTCGGAACGCCGCCCGGAGCAAGCTCGCTCCTACACGAGGCCGTGTTGTTTCAGGGCCCACTCGACGTGTTCGCGGACCAGTTCGGACGGATGCTCGCGCCGCGCTTTCAACGCCTCCAGCACCGGGATCGTCGAAGGCGCATTGCCCAGGCCTACCGCCAGGTTGCGCAACCAGTTTTCGTAACCGGTCCGACGAAGCGGCGAGCCTTCGGTGCTGCTCAGGAATTTCTCCTCATCCCACATGAACAGTTCCGCCAGTCCGGCGTTATCCAGGTTGTGCCGCGGCTTGAAGTCGCTTTCACCGGAGGGGCGGGCGAAGCGGTTCCAGGGGCAGACAATCTGGCAATCATCGCAACCGAACACCCGATTGCCGATCAGCGGCCGCAGGTCTTGCGGGATCGCGCCTTTGAGTTCGATGGTCAGGTAGGAAATACAGCGCCGGGCATCCAGCACATAGGGACCGACGAAAGCATTGGTCGGACAGATGTCGAGGCAGGCACTGCACCGACCGCAGTGTTCGGTGGCGTGGGGTGGGTCTACCGGCAGCGGCAAGTCAACGAACAGCTCGGCGAGGAAGAAATAACTGCCTGCCTTGCGATTCAACACCAGGGTGTTTTTGCCAATCCAGCCCAGGCCGGCCTGTTCGGCGATGGCTTTTTCCAGCACTGGTGCACTGTCGACAAAGGCACGGAAACCAAACGGGCCGATTTCTGCCTGAATCTTGTCCGCCAGTTGTTGCACGCGTTTGCGGATCAATTTGTGGTAATCGCGACCCAGGGCATAACGCGAGACGTAGGCTTTTTCCGGCTGGGCGAGCATTTTCGCCATGTGGGTGTCGCCCGCCAGGTAGTCCATGCGCAGCGAAACCACGCGCAAAGTGCCGGGCACCAGCTCCTCCGGGTGTGAGCGTTTGCTGCCGTGGGCGCCCATGTAGTCCATTTCGCCGTGGTAGCCGGCGGCGAGCCAGCGCTCCAGGTGGTGCTCGTGCTCGCCCAGGTCGAGGCCGCTGATGCCGACTTGTTGAAAGCCCAGCTCGCGGCCCCAGTCCTTGATGGATTGGGCGAGGGCAGGCAGGTCTGTGGTAATAGCAGGCATGAGGCGAGAGAAACCGGAGCTGAGGTGCGTATAATTCTGCCAGACATCGGAGCCCGAAGACGCATGCCGCACACTAAAGATGAATTACCCGACGCGCTGTACAGTGCCGCGCAAGTGCGAGCGCTCGACGCGAGCCTGATCGCCGCCGGCACACCGGGCTTCGAATTGATGCAGCGCGCGGCGCGGGCGACATGGCGGGCGCTGGTGCGGCAATGGCCGACAGCGAATGAACTGAGTGTACTCACCGGCCATGGCAACAACGCCGGGGACGGGTATCTGGTGGCCGTGTTGGCCCTGCGCGCAGGCTGGTCTGTCCGGGTATTGGCGGTGGGAGATCCGCAGCGCCTGCAGGGGGACGCGGCCTTGGCACATGCCGAGGCGGTTTCTGAAAAAGTGCTCATCGAGCCCTGGACCGCACAATCCGGATTGCGCGGCATCGTCCTGGATGCTTTGCTTGGCACCGGACTGAGCGGTGATGTGCGTGAGCCGTATGCCGGTGCCATCGCCGCGATCAATGTGAGCGGGCTGCCGGCCGCGGCGGTGGATATTCCTTCAGGGCTGTGCGCCGATACCGGTCGTATCCTCGGCGTGGCGGTGCAGGCCGACCTGACAGTGACCTTCATCGGCTTGAAATTGGGATTGTTCACCGGCGAGGCGGCGGATGTGGTCGGCGAACTGCTGTTCAACGACTTGCACGCAGACCCACAGTTGATAGAAGGCGCTGCTTTCACCGCCCGTCGCCTGACCGCAGCTAATCTGCCGCGTCCAGCAGCGCGGGCACCGGCTTCCCACAAAGGCAGATTCGGCCATGTGTTGCTGATCGGTGGCGATCGCGGATTGGGTGGCGCGATTCTACTGAGCGCGCAAAGTGCGCTGCGCAGCGGTGCGGGCATGGTGTCGGTGGCGACCCGCAGCGAACATGTCGCGGCCGCACTGGCGCGGATCCCCGAGGCGATGGTGCTGGGCACTTCCTCTGCCAATCAGCTGATGGATTTGCTGCAAAAGGTTTCCGTGTTGGTTGTCGGTCCGGGGCTGGGGCAAGCGGGTTGGGGGCGCAGCTTGTTGTCGGCCGCCGCTAACGCACCGCTGCCGCAAGTCTGGGACGCCGATGCGCTGAACCTGCTGGCCGAGGAACGTGTGAGTTTGCCCAGGGATTGCGTGATCACCCCGCATCCGGGCGAAGCGGCGCGTTTGCTCGGAATGAGTACGGCGCAGGTTCAAGCCGACCGACCGGCAGCGGCCCATGCATTGAGCAAGAAATATTCGGCGGTCGTGGTGCTCAAGGGGGCCGGGAGCCTGGTTACCTGTCCCGACGGGCGGCTGGCCGTCTGTCATCAGGGCCACCCGGCGATGGCTACTGCCGGTTTGGGCGATGTATTGGCCGGTTTGCTCGGCGCATTGCTGGCCCAGGGCATGGAACCCTTCGACGCGGCCTGCCTGGCGGTCTGGCTGCACGCCAATGCCGGCGAACAGCTAGGAAAATTCGGCCGTGGACTGGCGGCCAGTGATCTGATTCCAGTCATTCGTCAGTTGTTGGAGGAGCAAGCACCGTGTCTGAAGTAACCCTGTATCTGGCCGATGAGCAGGCTATGAGCGACTTTGGCGCACGCATTGCCCGAATCACCCAAGGCCATGGCCTGATCTTCCTCGAGGGCAACCTGGGGATGGGCAAAACCACCTTGTCCCGAGGCATCATCCGTGGCCTGGGGCATGTCGGAGCAGTAAAAAGTCCGACCTTCACCCTGGTTGAGCCCTACGAGATTGGTGACATTCGTGCCTTCCACTTCGATTTGTACCGTCTGGTCGATCCGGAGGAGCTGGAGTTCCTCGGTATCCGCGACTATTTCGAAGACGATGCCCTGTGTCTGATCGAGTGGCCCGACAAAGGTGCAGGCTTTTTGCCAAAGCCGGACCTGACCATTACCATTAGCCCGCAAGACAGCGGGCGTTCGCTGAAAATTTTATCCCAGGGCTCGCGTGGCGAGGCCTGGTGTGCCGCTTTGGCATTGGAATCCAAATAAATGATGGGGTTAGGTATGCGCTTTCGCGCGTTGGTTGCTGCCGTAGGGGTGTTGTTTCTGGCGGTGACCGTCGACGCTGTGGCCGATTCGAAGGTCAACAGTGTTCGTCTGTGGCGGGCACCGGACAACACACGTCTGGTGTTTGACCTGACCGGCCCGGTGCAACACAGCGTCTTTACCCTGACCGCGCCGGATCGCCTGGTCATCGACATCAATGGTGCGACCCTCGGTGCGCCACTCAACGTCAACACATCGAATACTCCGATTACCGCCATGCGCTCGGCCCAACGCACGCCGACCGACCTGCGGGTGGTCATCGACTTGAAAAAGGCGGTGACACCAAAAAGCTTCTCCCTGGCGCCGAACGCCCAGTACGGAAACCGCTTGGTGGTCGATCTGTTCGATAACGCCGCGGATGCCGCGCCTCCCCCAGCGCCGACACCGACTGTGGCCACGATGCCCGCCGTGCCGGTCACGCCTGTGGAGCCTGCAATCAAACTGCCGCCGGCCCCGGCCGGCAAACGCGATATCATCGTGGTGATCGACGCCGGACACGGTGGCGAAGACCCGGGCGCATCGGGTTCTCGCGGTCAGCGTGAGAAAGACGTGGTGTTGCAGATCGCCCGCGAATTGCAACGCCAGATCAACGGCATGAAAGGTTTCCGTGCCGAACTGACCCGTACCGGCGATTACTTCATTCCTTTGCGCGGCCGTACCGAAATTGCCCGCAAGAAAGGCGCCGACCTGTTCGTCTCGATCCACGCCGACGCCGCGCCTTCTGCCGCCGCTTTCGGTGCCTCGGTGTTTGCCCTGTCCGATCGTGGTGCGACCTCGGAGACGGCCCGCTGGCTGGCTGACAGCGAAAACCGTTCCGACCTGATCGGTGGTGCGGGCAACGTCAGCCTCGATGACAAGGACCGCATGCTCGCCGGCGTGCTGCTCGACCTGTCGATGACGGCATCCCTGACGTCCAGCCTGAACGTTGGCCAGAAGGTGCTGAGCAACATTGGCCGGGTAACGCCTCTGCACAAGCAGCGGGTCGAGCAGGCCGGGTTCATGGTGCTGAAGTCGCCGGATATTCCGTCGATCCTGGTGGAAACCGGATTTATCTCCAACGCCAACGAAGCCTCGAAGCTGGCCGCGTCTGGCCACCAGCAGGCGCTGGCGCGTTCGATCAGCAGCGGCGTGCGCCAGTTCTTCCAGCAGAACCCGCCGCCGGGCACTTACATTGCCTGGCTGCGCGACTCCGGCAAGATCGTGCAGGGGCCACGTGACCACCGCGTCAACCCGGGCGAGACCCTGGCGATGATCGCCGTGCGTTATCAGGTGTCGCCCGCGGCCCTGCGCAGTGCCAACAACCTGTCGAGCGATGAGCTCAAGGTCGGTCAGCACCTGACCATTCCGGGCACTGAACTGGCGGCCAAAGAATGAATCAGCTCGTAAACAACGGCGCTCGGATCGAGCTGCTCAGCCCGCGACTGGCGAACCAGATTGCCGCCGGTGAGGTGGTTGAACGCCCGGCTTCGGTGATCAAGGAGCTGCTGGAAAACAGCCTCGACTCCGGTGCCAGGCGCATCGACGTCGATGTTGAGCAGGGCGGCGTCAAATTGCTGCGGGTGCGCGACGACGGTAGCGGCATTTCTGCCGATGACCTGCCGCTGGCGCTGGCCCGTCACGCCACCAGCAAGATCCGCAACCTGGAAGACCTCGAGCAGGTCATGAGCCTGGGCTTTCGCGGTGAGGCCCTGGCATCGATCAGCTCCGTCGCGCGCCTGACCCTGACCTCCCGTACCCGCGACGCCGATCAGGCCTGGCAGGTCGAGACCGAAGGCCGTGACATGGCACCCCGCGTGCAGCCTGCGGCGCATCCGGTGGGCACCTCGGTTGAAGTGCGCGACCTGTTCTTCAACACGCCGGCACGACGCAAGTTTCTCAAGACCGAAAAAACCGAATTCGATCACCTGCAGGAAGTCATCAGGCGTCTGGCCCTGGCGCGCTTCGATGTGGCGTTCCATCTGCGCCACAACGGCAAGACCATCCTCAGCCTGCACGAGGCCCATGATGATGCCGCCCGTGCCCGGCGCGTGGCGGCGATTTGCGGTCCGGGCTTCCTGGAACAGGCCCTGCCGATCGAAATCGAGCGCAACGGCCTGCATCTATGGGGCTGGGTCGGCCTGCCGACCTTCAACCGCAGTCAGGCCGACTTGCAGTATTTCTTCGTCAATGGCCGTGCCGTGCGCGACAAGCTGGTGGCCCACGCGGTGCGCCAGGCCTATCGCGACGTGCTGTTCAACGGTCGGCACCCGACCTTCGTGCTGTTTTTCGAAGTCGATCCGACCGGGGTCGACGTCAATGTGCACCCGACCAAACACGAAGTGCGCTTTCGTGAAGGGCGCATGGTTCACGATTTCCTCTACGGCACCTTGCATCGTGCCTTGGGCGATGTGCGCCCCGATGATCATCTGGCGGCACCGGTTGCCACGGCCATCGTCCGGCCTACCGGCCTCGAAGCCGGTGAATTCGGGCCTCAGGGAGAAATGCGCCTGGCCGCCAATGCGCTGCTGGAACAGCCCCAGGCCCAGCCGTCGTTCAATGCGCCGGCAGGTTCGGGTTCTGGCGCGGGTTATCAGTATCAATACACGCCGCGCCCGCAGTCCGGTGTGCCTGTCGCCGAAGCGCAGGCCGCCTACCGCGAGTTTTTTGCGCCGCTGCCCGAGGCCAATGCCGTCGCGCTACCGGCCGGGCAGGACGACATCCCGCCGCTGGGTTATGCGCTGGCACAACTCAAGGGCATCTACATCCTTTCGGAAAACGCCCAGGGCCTGGTGCTGGTGGACATGCACGCCGCCCACGAGCGGATCATGTATGAGCGCCTGAAGGTGGCGATGGCCAGCGAGGGCCTCAGTGGTCAGCCGTTGCTGGTGCCGGAGTCCCTGGCCGTCAGTCAGCGTGAAGCCGATTGCGCCGAGGAGCATGTCGCCTGGTTCCAGCGCCTGGGCTTTGAGTTGCAGCGCCTGGGCCCGGAAACCCTGGCCATCCGGCAGATCCCGGCACTGCTCAAGCAGGCCGAAGCCAATCGGCTGGTCGCGGACGTCCTGGCGGATCTGATGGAGTTCGGCACCAGCGACCGCATTCAGGCGCACCTGAACGAGTTGCTCGGGACCATGGCCTGCCACGGTGCGGTTCGGGCGAACCGGCGTCTGGCCCTGCCGGAAATGAATGCCCTGCTGCGTGACATGGAAAACACCGAGCGCAGCGGTCAATGCAACCATGGCCGACCGACCTGGACCCAACTGGGCCTGGACGATCTGGACAAACTGTTCTTGCGCGGTCGTTGATGAGCCAGCTCCCACCTGCGATTTTCCTGATGGGCCCGACCGCCGCCGGCAAGACCGACCTGGCCATCGAACTCACCAAGGTCCTGCCTTGCGAGTTGATCAGCGTCGATTCGGCGCTGGTCTACCGTGGCATGGACATCGGCACCGCCAAGCCTTCCAAAGAGCTGCTGGCGCAATATCCGCACCGTCTGATCGATATTCTTGACCCGGCGGAGAGCTATTCGGCTGCGGATTTCCGCCGTGACGCCCTGCAAGCCATGGCCGAGATCACCGCGCGCGGAAAAATTCCGCTGCTGGTAGGCGGCACGATGCTCTATTACAAGGCTTTGGTTGAAGGCCTGGCGCAGATGCCGGCCGCCGACCCGCACGTGCGCGCACAGATCGAAGAAGAGGCTGCACGCCTTGGCTGGCAAGCCCTGCACGACCAGTTGGCAGTGATCGACCCGGTTTCTGCCGCGCGTATTCATCCGAACGATCCGCAGCGTCTGAGTCGAGCACTGGAAGTTTATCGGGTAAGCGGTCAGAGCATGACTGCGCTACGCTTGCAACAATCTGCGCAAAGTACCGAAGCAGCCGCTTCGGGACAGCAACAATTGCCCTATACTGTCGCGAACTTGGCTATTGCCCCGGCAAATCGCCAGGTACTGCACGAGCGAATTAAACAAAGATTCACTTTAATGTTGGAACAGGGATTCATTGACGAGGTCGTAGCCCTGCGTAATAGAGGTGACCTGCATGCCGGGATGCCGTCTATACGTGCAGTAGGCTACCGCCAAGTCTGGGACTACCTGGATGGCAAGCTGACGTCAGCCGAGATGCAGGAGCGTGGAATCATTGCCACGCGCCAATTGGCGAAACGCCAGTTCACCTGGCTGCGCAGTTGGACTGACCTGCATTGGCTGGACAGTCTGGATTGCGACAATCTGCCGCGCGCCTTGAAATACCTTGGGACCATCTCCATATTGAGCTGAGTCCTTGCAATTGCCGTCTATCCTTGGGGGTGTGGCGGCTAAAGCCATCTGTTTACCTATTTTTTATATTGAATCCTTAAAGGAGTGCGGCACATGTCAAAAGGGCATTCGCTACAAGACCCTTACTTGAATACTTTACGTAAAGAGAAAGTTGGGGTGTCCATCTACCTGGTCAACGGTATCAAACTGCAAGGAACGATCGAGTCGTTCGACCAGTTCGTCATCCTGCTGAAAAACACCGTAAGCCAGATGGTCTACAAGCACGCTATCTCTACAGTGGTACCGGTGCGTCCAATTCGTCTGCCTAGCGCAACCGAATCCGATGCAGGTGACGCTGAGCCAGGTAACGCCTGATAGGAGTCTCCTTTGTTCTTTGAGCGCCACGGTGGTGGTGAGCGAGTGATCCTCGTTCACTTGGATGGACAGGACCCTGAGGCGCGCGAAGATCCGCAGGAGTTTCAGGAATTGGCTAATTCGGCTGGCGCCGAGACCGTTGCGTTTTTTAACGTGCCGCGTCATCGGCCAACCGCCAAATTTCTGATTGGCAGCGGCAAGGTCGAGGAGCTACGCGATCTGGTCCATGCCGAAGAAGCAGACCTGGTCATCTTCAATCACGTCCTCACACCCAGTCAGGAACGTAACCTCGAACGTGTCTTCGAGTGTCGCGTGATCGACCGCACCGGTCTGATTCTCGATATTTTCGCCCAACGCGCCCGCACCCATGAAGGCAAGCTCCAGGTAGAACTGGCCCAGCTTGACCACATGAGCACCCGGCTGGTTCGTGGCTGGACCCACCTTGAGCGCCAGGGTGGCGGTATCGGCATGCGTGGCCCGGGTGAAACCCAGCTGGAAACCGACCGCCGTTTGCTCCGGGTTCGCCTGCGGCAGATCAAGGGCCGGCTGGAAAAAGTGCGAAGTCAGCGCGAACAGTCGCGACGCGGCCGTTCCCGTGCGGATATTCCTACCGTGTCCCTGGTGGGCTATACCAATGCCGGTAAATCCACGCTCTTCAATAACGTGACGAAATCCGACGTGTACGCGGCTGACCAGTTGTTTGCCACGCTGGACCCGACCTTGCGCCGTCTGGAACTGGACGACCTGGGGCCGATTGTCCTGGCCGACACTGTGGGTTTCATTCGCCACTTGCCCCACAAGCTGGTCGAGGCATTTCGGTCTACGCTCGAAGAGTCGAGCAACTCCGACCTGTTGCTGCACGTGATTGATGCGGCCGAACCGGATCGCATGTTGCAGATCGAGCAGGTGATGGTGGTGCTGGGCGAGATTGGTGCCCAGGACTTGCCGATCCTCGAGGTCTATAACAAACTCGATTTGCTTGAAGGCGTTGAACCACAAATCCAGCGCGACGAAAACGGCAGGCCCCAACGGGTCTGGCTCTCGGCACGTGATGGCACAGGTCTGGAATTGCTTGAGCAAGCCATTGCCGAGTTGTTGGGCAGTGATTTGTTTGTCGGTACCTTGCGCTTGCCTCAGCGCTTTGCGCGCCTGCGTGCACAATTTTTCGAGTTGGGCGCGGTACAGAAAGAAGAATACGACGAAGAAGGTGTCAGCTTGCTGGCCATTCGATTGCCGCGCTCGGAGCTCAATCGACTGGTCAGCCGTGAAGGCGTTGTGCCGACGGAGTTTATCGAGCAACACACTTTGCAATAAAAGCCTGAGAAAGCGGTTGTGCCGTGGTGACAGGCATTCTGTAGCATTGGTCGGCGCGCCGTGGGTGCGTCTTTGCTTTATCAGATGGAGAGCGCTATGGCTTGGAATGAGCCGGGTGGCAACTCGAATAATCAGGATCCTTGGGGTGGCAAGCGTCGTAACAACGGCGACCGCAAGGGGCCACCGGATCTCGACGAGGCCTTCCGAAAGCTGCAGGAAAGCCTGAACGGTTTGTTCGGTGGTGGTAAGAAACGTGGTGGCGACGACGGCGGTGGTCCGGGCAAGAGTGGCGGCTTTGGCGGCCTGCTCGGCATCGGCCTGGTCGTGTTGGCCGCCGTTTGGCTGTACAGCGCGGTTTATGTCGTCGACGAGCAGGAGCAAGCCGTGGTGCTGCGCTTCGGCAAGTACTACGAAACCGTGGGGCCGGGCCTGAATATCTATTTCCCGCCGATCGACAAGAAGTACATGGAAAACGTCACGCGTGAGCGTGCCTACACCAAGCAGGGCCAGATGCTGACCGAAGACGAGAACATCGTCGAAGTGCCGCTGACCGTGCAGTACAAGATCAGCAACCTGCAGGATTTCGTGCTGAGCGTCGATCAGCCGGAAATCAGCCTGCAACACGCGACCGACAGCGCCTTGCGCCATGTGGTGGGTTCCACCGCAATGGACCAGGTACTGACCGAAGGTCGTGAGTTGATGGCCAGCGAGATCAAGGAGCGTCTGCAACGCTTCATGGACACCTATCGCACCGGTATCACCGTTACCCAGGTCAACGTTCAGAGCGCAGCGGCACCGCGCGAAGTCCAGGAAGCCTTCGATGACGTGATCCGTGCCCGGGAAGACGAGCAGCGTTCGCGCAACCAGGCCGAAACCTATGCCAACGGCGTCGTGCCGGAAGCCCGTGGTCAGGCCCAGCGCATCCTTGAGGATGCCAATGGTTACCGTGACGAGACCGTCTCGCGCGCCAAGGGTGAGGCCGATCGCTTCACCAAGCTGGTTGCCGAGTACCGCAAGGCTCCTGAAGTCACCCGCCAGCGTCTGTACCTGGACACCATGCAGGAAGTCTTCAGCAACACCAGCAAGGTTCTCGTGACCGGCAACAAGAACGGCCAGAGCAATCTGCTGTACCTGCCGCTGGACAAGATGGTCGAAAGTGGTCGCGGCACCAGCACCCAGGTGAGCAGTGCGGCAGCCACCAGCAATGAAGCGAATGCGCGTGCGGCAGCTGATCTGCAGCAACAGCCAGCACGTACCAGGGAGAGTCGCTGATGAGCAATAAATCGCTGATCGCCCTTATTGTCGGCGTCGTCGTGGCGATCGCTGCCTGGAACTGCTTCTACATCGTGGCTCAGACCGAGCGTGCGGTGTTGCTGCAGTTCGGTCGCGTGGTCCAGACCGATGTTCAGCCAGGCCTGCATGTGAAAGTGCCTTACGTTAACCAGGTGCGTAAATTCGACGCACGCCTGATGACGCTGGATGCACCGACACAACGCTTCCTGACGCTGGAAAAGAAAGCCGTGATGGTCGATGCCTACGCCAAATGGCGCGTGAAGGACGCAGAGCGTTACTACACCGCGACTTCCGGCCTCAAGCAGATCGCCGACGAACGTCTGTCCCGTCGTCTGGAATCGGGCCTGCGTGACCAGTTCGGTAAGCGCACCTTGCACGAAGTGGTCTCCGGTGAGCGCGATGCTTTGATGGCGGACATTACTGCTTCGCTGAACAAGATGGCTGAAAAAGAATTGGGCATCGAAGTGGTTGATGTCCGGGTCAAGACCATCGACTTGCCGAAAGAAGTGAACCGCAGCGTGTTCGAACGTATGAGCACCGAGCGTGAGCGTGAAGCTCGCGAGCACCGCGCCAAGGGTAACGAACTGGCCGAAGGCATCCGTGCCGACGCCGATCGTCAACGCCGCGTGCTGCTGGCTGAAGCCTATCGTGAATCCGAAGAGGTTCGCGGTGACGGCGATGCCCAGGCCGCTGCGATCTACTCCAAGGCCTACGGTCAGGATCAGGAGTTCTACGCGTTCTACCGTAGCCTGCGTGCCTACCGTGAAAGCTTCGCGAACAAATCCGACGTCATGGTCCTCGACCCAAGCAGCGACTTCTTCCACTACCTGGAAAAAGCCAAGCCTTGATACGACGTTGACCTGAATTATCCCCCCGCCGGGCGGCTAAAACCTCTGGCGGGGTGATCCTTTGGGAAAACGTGTGTATGATGCGGCAGCCGGGAAATTCCCGGCTTTTTTGCGTCTGCATGTTTGATTGCTGTTTTAAAGCAGATGCCGGGCCGATTGGCTCGACAGTTTTTCGAGGAAAGTGGTTGGCGAAGCCGGTAGAAGGGCTTTTCGCTCCGTCGCTCATGCGCGTGGTTTGTGCGCAAGCCGATCATTTTCTGCTTCACTCAAGGCTCGCCGACAGGCTGGTCGCCCGGAGATAGGGGAAGGCGTAATGGCAACGGTAGACCGCTGGCTTCTGCCAGATGGCATCGAAGAAGTACTGCCACCGGAAGCTGCGCGTATTGAAGTCGCGCGTCGTCAGGTGTTGGATCTGTTCCAGAGCTGGGGTTACGAGTTTGTCGTGACTCCCCATATCGAGTACCTGGAATCCCTGCTGACCGGCGCGGGCCAGGACCTGGATCTGCGCACCTTCAAGGTCATCGACCCGCAATCGGGCCGCCAGATGGGTTTCCGTGCCGACATCACGCCGCAAGTGGCGCGCATCGATGCGCACACCCTGCGTCGCGAAGGTCCGAGCCGCCTGTGCTATGCCGGCAGCGTGCTGCATGCCCAGCCGCGTGCCTTGTCGTCCTCGCGCAGCCCGATTCAACTGGGTGCCGAGTTGTACGGCGACGGCAGTCCGAGCAGCGACGTCGAAGTCATCAGCCTGATGCTGGCCATGCTGCAACTGGCCGATGTGCCGGATGTGCACATGGACCTCGGTCATGTCGGCATCTATCGCGGCCTGGCCCGCGCGGCCGGTTTGTCCGGTGAAGTCGAGCAGCAGTTGTTCGATGCCTTGCAACGCAAGGCCATCGATGAGGTCATTACCTTGACCGAAGGCTTGCCTGCCGATCTGTCGGGCATGCTGCGGGCGTTGGTCGACCTGTGTGGCGGCCGTGAAGTGCTGGCTGCGGCCCGTGAGCGTCTGGCCAAGGCGCCTGCCCCGGTTCTGGCGGCGCTGGACGACTTGCTGGCAATTGCCGAGCGGTTGTCTGTGCGTTTCCCTGAACTGCCGCTGTATTTCGACCTGGGCGAGCTGCGTGGCTACCACTACCACACTGGTGTGGTGTTCGCCGTGTTCGTGCCGGGTGTTGGCCAGTCCATTGCCCAGGGCGGTCGTTACGACGACATCGGCGCCGACTTCGGTCGTGCCCGTCCGGCGACCGGTTTTTCCACCGATTTGAAAACCCTGGTGACCCTGGGGCGTGCTGAGATCGAGCTACCGTCTGGCGGTATCTGGATGCCTGACAGTACGGATGCGGCACTCTGGCAGCAGGTTTGCCAGTTGCGCAGTGAGGGTCAGCGTGTCGTTCAGGCCTTGCCTGGACAACCTTTGGCCGCCGCCCGTGAAGCGGACTGCGACCGGCAATTGATTCAGCAGAACGGGCTTTGGCAAGTATCGCCACTGGCTTCTTGAGTTTTCCTGCCGGCTGCCGCCGGCACCAAGTTTGCGCGAATGAGGACAAGTGTTATGGGTAAGAATGTCGTAGTCCTGGGCACCCAATGGGGTGATGAGGGCAAAGGCAAGATCGTTGATCTGCTGACCGAACATGCTGCCGCCGTAGTGCGCTACCAGGGTGGCCACAACGCGGGCCACACTCTGGTGATCGATGGCGAAAAAACCGTCTTGCACCTGATCCCGTCGGGCGTGCTGCGCGAAGGCGTACAGTGCCTGATCGGCAACGGCGTGGTGGTAGCACCTGACGCCCTGCTGCGCGAGATCACCAAGCTGGAAGAAAAAGGTGTGCCGGTGCGCGAGCGCCTGCGTATCAGCCCGTCCTGCCCGCTGATCCTGTCCTTCCACGTTGCGCTGGACCAGGCCCGTGAAAAGGCCCGTGGCGAGCTGAAGATCGGTACCACCGGTCGCGGCATCGGCCCGGCCTACGAAGACAAGGTTGCACGTCGTGGCCTGCGTGTGGGCGACCTGCTCAACATGCCGCGCTTTGAAGACAAGCTGCGTGAACTGGTGGAATACCACAACTTCATGCTGGTGGGTTACTACAAAGAGCCGGCCATCGACTTCGACAAGACCCTGGCCGAGTGCAAGGAATACGCTGAGCTGCTCAAGCCGCTGATGCTGGACGTGACTGCCGAGCTGCACGACCTGCGTCGCGCTGGCAAAGACATCATGTTCGAAGGCGCCCAAGGCTCCCTGCTGGACATCGACCACGGTACCTACCCGTACGTGACCAGCTCCAACACCACCGCTGGCGGCGTTGCTACCGGTTCGGGTGTTGGCCCCATGTTCCTGGACTACATCCTGGGCATCACCAAGGCTTACACCACGCGTGTAGGTTCGGGTCCATTCCCGACGGAGCTGTTCGACGAAGTCGGTGCGCACCTGGCCAAACAAGGTCACGAGTTCGGCGCGACTACCGGCCGTGCTCGTCGTTGTGGCTGGTTCGACGCTGTTATCCTGCGTCGCGCTATCGATGTGAACAGCATCTCGGGCATCTGCCTGACCAAGCTGGACGTGCTCGACGGTCTGGAAACCATCAACATCTGCGTCGGCTACAAAGACGCAGAAGGCAAGGCCGTTGCCCCGACTGATGCTGACAGCTACGTGGGCCTGCAGCCTGTGTACGAAGAAGTGCCGGGCTGGACCGAGTCGACCGTGGGTGCCAAAACCCTGGAAGAGCTGCCAGCTAACGCCCGTGCTTACATCAAGCGCGTTGAAGAGCTGATCGGTGCGCCGATCGACATTATTTCGACGGGCCCGGACCGCAACGAAACCATCGTTCTGCGTCATCCGTTTGCTTGATAAGTCGTTGATGTAAAACACAAAGGCTCCTTAATCGGGGCCTTTGTCGTATTTGTCTGCAGGACGGCATGACCTTTGCTGTAAATATCCTCAAAAGAATGCCATCAAAATAATGGCGTCCAAGTAGAGGGATTCACAGTGTCGGCCGTTCTCTCACTGTTACAAAGCCGTTTGTTGCGGCCTGTGTTCGTTACTCTGGGTATCGCCCTTTTGGTGCAGGTGCTGGTGGCTGTTGCTCTGACCCGGAGTACGGTAACCGCGCTCGAAGCCGATCTGGGCACGCGTCTAGGCGCGGACAGTCAAAAACTTTCCGCCGAGCTTGAGCAGGCCGGGCGCGAAGTCACGTCCAGTCTGGACAGCCTTTCTACCAGTACACGTCAGCGCCTCACGGCCGGTTTGTCCTCGCGTCTTGAGGAAGAGCAGGCGCAATTGCGTTCGACCCTGGAAAAGGACCTGAAGGACTCCGCCAACGATATGGCGCAGCTTCTGGCTTCGGTCGCGCCCCGCGCCATGTGGGACAACGACATTCCGACGCTGTCCGAATTCGCCCGTCGGGCCCAGCGCAATCCCAATGTGCTGTTCGTGGTGTATGACGACGCTACCGGTCAGCACCTGACGCGCTACCTCAACCGGGAAAACCCGATCAACAAGGCACTGCTGGAAAAAGGCCAGGGCGAGCGGGCGCTCGACAAGGTGCTGGATGCGGCGAAGAACGATCCTTCGGTTTTCTACATCGAGGCCTCGATCAACCCCAATGGCGTGGAAATCGGCAAGGTCCTGATGGGGGTCTCGACGGCTTCCGTGGAGACGGACCTTGCGGCCCTCGACAAGCGCTTCTCGGCCTTGATCGCCAGCAGCGACCAACTGGTTGGCGACAGCCTCAAAGGCGCGGCTGCCGACAGCGCAACGGCGATGCGCGCGCGTCTGCAGTCCGCGCAGTCCACAGCGGCTGAAATGAAAGCCAACACCACCAGCACCGTACAGGAAGCCGCTGCAACATTGCGCTGGCGCATCGGCGTGTGTCTGGCGGTCGTGGGTTTTGGTGTCCTGCTGTTGCTGGTGGTGGTGCTCGGTCGCCGAGTGGTCAATCGCCTGAAAATGCTGATCGTTGCCATGGATGACCTGGCGGCGGGCGAGGGCGATCTGACCAAGCGTGTGCAGATCAACAGTAAGGACGAAATTGGCGACATGGCCTCGGCGGTCAATCGCTTTGTGGATAAGTTGCAGCCGATCGTGCGCGAGGCGGGCGATGTGGCTCAGCGTACCGGCGTCGAGATTGGTGCCATGACCCTGCGCAACGCGGGTGCGGACGCAGCGGCTGGCATGCAGCGCGACGAAGTGGCGGAGAGTTTGCGTGCCTTGTCGCAAATGGCGGATGAGGCGCAGTCGGAAAGCCACGCCATGCAGGCGGCGCTGAAACAGGTGGTGGAGATTCGTCAGGCCACTGATGAAAACACCCGGACCTCGGCGAAAGTCGGCAGCCTGATCGAGGAGCTGGCGGGGCAGGTCAATACCGGCGCCCAGGTGATCGAGCGCCTGGCGCAGCAAAGCGAGCAGATTGAAGTCGTGTTGACGGTGATTCACGGCATCGCCGAGCAGACCAACCTGCTGGCGCTGAACGCGGCCATTGAAGCGGCGCGTGCCGGCGAGACCGGGCGCGGGTTTGCGGTGGTTGCAGATGAGGTGCGGGCGCTGGCGAGCAAGACGCAGAGCTCCACTGGTGATATCCAGGCGCACATCGTGGCGTTGCAGCAGGGCGCGCGCGAGGCGGTCGCGGCAATCGGTCAGGCCGGACGCCAGGCCAACGAAGGTTTGGTGGTGTTGCGTGACAGTGCGCGATTGCAGCAGTCGGTGCAGGCGTCGGTTGAGCAGGTGCATGCGGCGATAGGTCTGGCGACCCAGGCCGCGGCGCATCAAGCGCAAGGGGCGCAGGCGGTGCGTGGTCGGGTCCAGACCATTCATGCCCAGGCCGAGAAAGCGGCTCAGGCGGTGGTGGAAACCACGGCCAGCGGCAAGGTGCTGGATGGGTTGGCGGCGCAGTTGAAGGCGAGCCTGGGGCAGTTCAGGGCTTAGGGTTTGTGTTGAATGGTCTGGCGTCATCGCGAGCAGGCTCGCTCCCACATTGGAATGCGTTTCCCTGTGGGAGCGAGCCTGCTCGCGATGGCGGTCTTAACGACTCAGATACATCCGGGTCGTCAGCAGATAGACCGGCAACCCCGACACTAATATCAATAACGCCGCATAAGGCGCCGCCGCGGCAAATTCCACATTCGCGGTATGCGCCCAGACTTCCGTCGCCAGTGTATTCAGCCCGGTCGGACTCAACAGCAAGGTCGCCGTCAGTTCTTTCATCGCATCCAGGAACACCAGCGCAAACGCTGCACCCAGTGCCGGGAAAATGATCGGCAGTGTCACTCGGCAGAAAGCGCTGAAAGACGAGGCGCCCAGTGTACGTGCCGCTTCTTCAAGCTGCGGTGCCGCCTTGTTCAGGGCGGTGCGGATCGGCGCCTGGGCCAGCGGCAGAAACAGCAGGGCGTACGCGATCAGCAGCAATGCCGAAGTCTGGTACAGCATCGGCACGTAGTGCAGGGCGAAATACACCAGGGTCAGGGCAATGACCAGTCCCGGCAGGGCATGCAGCAGATATGGCAAGCGCTCGGCCCAGATCGCCAATTGGCCCTTGTAGCGCACGACCAGCAGGCCGACCGGCACCGCCAGCACCAGGCACACCGCAGCGCCACCCAGCGACAGCGCGAGGGATGACAGCAATGCTTCGCCGATGGCAGCCATTGGAAAGGCCGCCGATGATCCGACTGCCAGCCAGTAAGCCAGCATGCCCAACGGAATCCCGCTGCCGATGATTGCCAGCAGCAGGCAATAAAGCTGTCCCGCCACTGCCCAAGGCCCCAGTTGAACCTGCTCCGCCTGCCGCGCCGCACCCTGGCCGGTGCGCACGTGTCGCCCCTTGCCGCGCACGCGCAGCTCCAGCCACAACAACGCCAGGCACAACATCAGCAGTACGGCGGAGAGCATCGCCGCATTGGCATTGCTGAATTCCAGCTCGAACTGCTGATAGATCGCGGTGGTGAAGGTTTGCAGGCCGATGATCGACAGCGCGCCGAATTCCACCAGCATGTGCAGGGCAATCAGCAAGGAACCGGCGAGCAGCGACGGCCAGAGCAGGGGCAAGGTGACCTTGAAGAACACGCCCCAGCGGTTCTGTCCCAAGGTGCGCGCCGACTCTTCCAGTGAAGGGTCGAGATTGCGCAGGGTCGCCGCCACCGGCAGGAAAATCAGCGGGTATTTAGAGAGCGTCATCACCAGAATCGCCCCGCCGAGTCCCTCGAAATGAGCGCTCAATGAAACCCAGGTGAAGCTGCTGACAAACGCCGGTACGGCGAAGGGCAGGCACAGGATCACACCCCACAGGCGTCGCCCCGGCAGACTGCTGCGCTCCAGCAACCACGCCAGCGACAGGCCGATCACGCCGCAGGCCAGCGTCACGCCGACCATCAACGCCAGAGTGTTGCGCAGCAGTCCGAACACATAGGGGCGCCACAGCAAGTGCAGCGCCTCGGCCCAGCCTGCTTGCCAGGCCTTGAGCCCGACATAGGCCAACGGCAGCAGGCTGAGCACCACCAGTAGCAAAACCGGCAGGACCAGCCAGATTGACGGCCGCTTGCGTCGTGGCATGTACCCGCCATGTGCGGAAAGCGATGCGCTCATCAGTTCAGGCCAACGTCACGTTCCAGGTCCAGGGCTTCTTCGGCATTGCCCAGGTCGGCTGGCGTGACTTTCGGTGCTTGCAGCTCGCTGAATGGCTTGAGTCCGCGATCAGACTCCATGCCTTTGTGCAGCGGGTATTCGGCGGTGGTCTGGGTGATCACGCGCTGGCCTTCCTCGCTGGCCATGTAGGCGAGCAATTGCTGTGCTTCTGTTGGGTGTTTGCTGGATTTCAGCACTGCTGCGCTGGACACGGTGATCAGCCCGCCAACGTCGCCGCCGGTGAAGTAGTGCAGTTTCGAATCGAGCTGGCCCTTTTCACGCTGCAAGGCGAACCAGTAGTAGTTGTTGACCAGCACGGTGGCCACTTCGCCATTTTCCACGGCTTTGAGCGCGACCATATTGTTGCTGTAGGTCTTGCCGAATGCGCGCAGCCCGGTCAGCCATTCTTCGGCAGCGTCCATGCCGTGCACTTTGATGATGGCGACGGCTTGTTCCTGGAAGGCTCCGCTGGTGGGCACGAAGCCGACCTTGCCTTGCCATTTTGGATCGGAGAATTCCATCACCGAGGTCGGCAGGTCTTTTTCATCAATCAGCTTGGGGTTGTAGGCGACGACGCGCACCCGGGCAGTCACGCCAATCCAGGTGCCATTGCTGGCGACGTATTCCTTGGGCAGAACGGCCAGCGTGGCGTCATCCGCCCTGGCCAGCAGGCCTTGTTCGCCAAGTTTGTTCAGTGGCGGCGATTCTTCGGTGTAGATCACGTCGGCAGGGGAGCGATCGCCTTCTTCGACGACCTGGCTGGCGAGCTGGTTGCTGCTGCCTTTGCGTACATTGACATGGATCCCGGTCTTGGCTTCGAAGGCTTTGGCGACCGCGTCGCCGACTTCTTTGTGTTGGCCGTTGTAGAGCGTCAGGGAAACCGGGTCGGCGGCCTGGGTGAGGGGAGTGGCAAGTGCCAGGCCGAGCAGGGTGATGGTCAAGCCGCGGCGCAGGGTATTTCGAAACATCATTCGCAGGGTTCCTCACTGTCGCATTGCAAAAACTTGTAACAATGATAAACGATATTGCTTCTCAAATGCGCCTTGCGGGTTGGATTTGCGTTTGGTACGGGCTGCCGATGACCCTGTAGGAGCGAGCCTGCTCGCGACGGTCTCCAACGATAACGCGGGGTGCCTGCATGCAAATGTTGTCTGGGCGTGCATCGCGAGCAGGCTCGCTCCTACAGAAGGGCGGTAGAGAACATTTCTGGATGCCAGAAACGCAAAAACCCGCTTTCGCGGGTTTTTGTGAAGTTAAAGGCCGTAACCTTGAACTTGAATTGGTGCCCAGAAGAAGACTCGAACTTCCACGACCGTAAGGTCACCAGCACCTGAAGCTGGCGTGTCTACCAATTTCACCATCTGGGCATTCATCTTCAGCGTTGCCGCTGTTGATGTGGCGCACTATACGGAGAGCGTTTTGATCTGTAAACCCCTGATTTTAAAAATTAATAAACCAGTGGTCCAGAATGCAAAAACCCGCTTTCGCGGGTTTTTGTGTGAGCCTTGAAATTGATCTAATCTCAAGCTCGAAATTGGTGCCCAGAAGAAGACTCGAACTTCCACGACCTTGCGGTCACCAGCACCTGAAGCTGGCGTGTCTACCAATTTCACCATCTGGGCAGTATCGGCAACGTCTCCGTCGTCGATGGCGCGCACTATACGGAGCGTCTTTTTAACTGTAAACCCCCGGAATCAAAAAAACCTGGAAAATTTCGCCAGCGGTCTTCAAAACAGCTTTGCGGTGTCGATACAGGGCTTTAGATGGGTCGTCTTAGCCTGAAATTTCCCGTTTCATTACGCCTATGCCAAACTAACCCGCATATAGACAAGGTGAAAACTCTCTAATGGCCGATTGGCAGTCCCTCGATCCCGAGGCCGCTCGTGAAGCGGAAAAATATGAAAACCCTATTCCTAGCCGCGAACTGATCCTTCAGCACCTTGCTGATCGGGGTTCGCCTGCTAACCGCGAGCAACTGGTCGAAGAGTTTGGTCTGACCACAGAAGACCAGATCGAAGCCCTGCGCCGCCGCCTGCGCGCCATGGAGCGCGATGCTCAACTCATCTATACCCGTCGCGGCACTTATGCGCCGGTGGACAAGCTTGACCTGATCCTGGGGCGCATCAGCGGTCACCGTGACGGCTTCGGCTTCCTGGTGCCGGACGACGGCAGTGACGATCTGTTCATGAGCCCGGCGCAGATGCGCCTGGTGTTCGACGGTGACCGTGCCCTGGCGCGTGTTTCCGGTCTGGATCGTCGTGGTCGCCGTGAAGGCATGATCGTCGAAGTGGTATCCCGTGCACACGAGACTATCGTCGGTCGCTACTTCGAAGAGGGCGGTATCGGTTTCGTCGTTGCGGATAACCCGAAGATCCAGCAGGAAGTGCTGGTGACGCCGGGCCGTAATGCCAACGCGCAGATCGGTCAGTTCGTCGAAGTGAAGATCACTCACTGGCCGACGCCACGCTTCCAGCCGCAAGGCGACGTGGTTGAAGTCGTGGGCAACTACATGGCGCCGGGCATGGAAATCGACGTCGCCCTGCGTACCTATGACATTCCTCACGTCTGGCCTGACGCCGTGCTCAAGGAAGCCGCCAAGCTCAAGCCGGAAGTCGAAGAGAAAGACAAAGAGAAGCGCATCGACCTGCGCCATCTGCCGTTCGTCACCATTGACGGCGAAGATGCCCGCGACTTCGACGATGCGGTCTATTGCGAAGCCCGTCCGGGCAAGCTGCGTCTGTTCTCGGGCGGCTGGAAGCTGTACGTGGCGATTGCCGACGTATCCAGCTACGTGAAGCTCGGTTCGGCGCTGGATGCCGAAGCGCAGGTTCGCGGCAACTCGGTGTACTTCCCCGAGCGCGTGATTCCGATGCTGCCTGAGCAGCTGTCCAACGGTTTGTGCTCGCTGAACCCGCAAGTCGATCGTCTGGCCATGGTTTGCGAGATGACCATCTCCAAGTCCGGCGAAATGACCGACTACTGCTTCTACGAAGCGGTGATCCACTCCCATGCGCGCCTGACCTACAACAAAGTCAGCGCCATGCTCGAAACGCCGAAAGCCACCGAGGCGCGCAAGCTTCGCGGCGAATACACCGACGTCGTGCCGCACCTCAAGCAGCTGTACTCGCTGTACAAGGTATTGCTGGCGGCCCGTCACGTTCGTGGCGCGATCGATTTCGAGACCCAGGAAACCCGGATCATCTTCGGTTCCGAGCGCAAGATTGCCGAAATCCGTCCGACCGTACGCAACGACGCACACAAGCTGATCGAGGAATGCATGCTGGCGGCCAACGTGGCCACCGCCGAATTCCTGAAAAAGCACGAAATTCCTGCGTTGTACCGCGTTCACGATGGTCCGCCGCCGGAGCGTCTGGAAAAACTGCGCGCCTTCCTCGGTGAACTTGGTTTGTCCCTGCACAAAGGCAAGGACGGTCCGTCGCCGAAGGATTACCAGGCATTGCTGGCCGGTATCAAGGATCGTCCGGATTTCCACCTGATCCAGACCGTCATGCTGCGTTCGTTGAGCCAGGCGGTGTACAGCGCTGATAACCAGGGCCACTTCGGCCTGAATTACGAAGCCTATACCCACTTCACCTCGCCGATCCGCCGCTATCCGGACTTGCTCACGCATCGCGCAATCCGCAGCGTGATCCATTCGAAGCAGAACACCCCGCACGTTCGCCGTGCCGGTGCGATGACCATTCCCAAGGCACGCATCTATCCGTACGACGAAGCGGCCCTGGAGCAGCTCGGCGAGCAGTGCTCGATGAGCGAGCGCCGTGCCGACGAAGCAACCCGCGACGTGGTGAACTGGCTCAAGTGCGAGTTCATGAAAGATCGCGTGGGCGAGTCGTTCCCGGGTGTGATCACGGCCGTGACCGGTTTTGGTCTGTTCGTCGAGCTGACCGATATCTACGTCGAAGGCCTGGTGCACGTCACCGCGCTGCCGGGCGATTACTACCACTTCGATCCTGTGCACCACCGCCTGGCCGGTGAGCGCACCGGTCGCAGCTTCCGCTTGGGCGACACCGTGGAAGTGCGAGTCATGCGCGTCGACCTCGACGAGCGCAAGATCGACTTCGAGATGGCTGAAAAAACCATCAGCGCGCCGATCGGCCGCAAAAAACGCGGTACCGAAAGTGCAGCGCCTGCAGCGAAAGTCGAAGCAGAACCGGCCCCGGCGAAAACCGGTCGCCGTCCTGCCAAGGAAAAGGCTGTGGAAGCCTATCGCCCGAGCGATGCCGCGGCGAAAAACGCCGAAGTGCGCAAAAGTCGTGAAATGAAACAGGCGTTGCTGGCCGGTGCGAAAAGCGGCGGTAAAGCGGCGTCTGGGGGAAAGACCAGCCGGTCGGCGCCTGACAAGGCCGTCGGCGGCAAGCCAGCCAAACCGAGCAAACATCGTAAAGGCCCGCCAAAAGCGGGCTCGGCTCCAGCCAAGAGTGGCGGGGCGCGTAAACCTAAGGCCAAGCCATGAGTCAGTTGGAAAAGATCTACGGCGTCCATGCTGTAGAAGCGTTGTTGCGTCACCACCCGAAACGCGTCAAGCAGATCTGGCTGGCCGAAGGCCGCAATGATCCTCGGGTCCAGACGCTGATTGAGCTGGCCAACGAAAACCGGGTCCAGGTCGGCCAGGCCGAGCGCCGCGAAATGGACGCCTGGGTTGAAGGCGTGCACCAGGGCGTGGTCGCGGACGTGAGTCCGAGCCAGGTCTGGGGCGAGGCAATGCTTGATGAGCTGCTTGATCGCACCGATGGTGCGCCGTTGTTGCTGGTGCTCGACGGTGTGACCGATCCGCACAACCTCGGCGCCTGCCTGCGCTCCGCCGATGCGGCGGGCGCGCTGGCAGTGATCGTACCGAAGGACAAGTCGGCCACGCTGACTCCGGTTGTACGAAAAATCGCCTGCGGCGCGGCGGAAGTGATTCCGCTGGTTGCCGTGACCAACCTGGCGCGCACCCTGGAAAAGCTCCAGCAGCGCGGCTTGTGGGTTGTCGGTACAGCCGGCGAGGCTGAGGTCAGTCTGTATGACCAGGATCTCACCGGTCCGACCATCCTGATCATGGGGGCCGAAGGCAAGGGCATGCGTCGCCTGACCCGTGAGCATTGCGATTATCTGGTGAACCTGCCGATGGCCGGTAGCGTCAGCAGCCTCAACGTTTCCGTGGCCACCGGCGTTTGCCTGTTCGAAGCGCAGCGCCAGCGCAGTGTCAAAGCCAAGGCTGCTGCCAAGAAGTCCTGATCCATGCGCGACCCACTGTAGGAGCGAGCTTGCTCGCGAAGAACTCAAGATCGCCGCGGAGAATCAGCTTCCCCGCGTTATCGTTGACAACCTTCGCGAGCAAGCTCGCCCCTACAGTGTTCTTGTTGTGCTGGAGGTTGTTCAAATAATCACCAATTACCTTGCGCCTCCTTCGCCCCTTCTCTACAATTGCGCCCCTTGCTGTGACGGCAGGCACGCATGTGCCTTACCCACGCAAGTCCATAAGTGTCATTCACTCCTTGTCTGACCGCTTTTGAGCGGCAGGCTACAACCCGTAAGGAGCATTCATGCGTCATTACGAAATCATCTTTTTGGTCCACCCGGATCAAAGCGAGCAAGTCGGCGGCATGGTTGAGCGTTACACCAAGCTGATCGAAGAAGACGGCGGCAAAATCCACCGTCTGGAAGATTGGGGCCGTCGTCAACTGGCCTACGCAATCAACAATGTTCACAAGGCTCACTACGTGATGCTGAACGTTGAGTGCACTGGCAAGGCCCTGGCCGAGCTGGAAGACAACTTCCGCTACAACGATGCAGTGATCCGTAACCTGGTCATCCGTCGCGACGAAGCCGTTACCGGCCAGTCCGAGATGCTCAAGGCTGAAGAAAACCGCAGTGAGCGCCGTGAGCGTCGCGACCGTCCTGAGCACGAAGGCGTTGAAAGCGCTGACAGTGATGACAGCGACAACAGCGATAACGCTGACGAGTAATCCACGGACCTTTTAAGGAGCCTATCAAATGGCACGTTTCTTCCGTCGTCGTAAATTCTGCCGCTTCACCGCTGAAGACGTGAAAGAGATCGATTACAAAGATCTCAACACTCTGAAAGCCTACGTATCCGAGACCGGCAAAATTGTTCCAAGCCGCATCACCGGTACCAAAGCTCGTTATCAGCGTCAGCTGGCCACCGCTATCAAGCGCGCCCGCTTCCTGGCCCTGCTGGCCTACACCGACAGCCACGGCCGCTGAGACCGGGCAGTCGACACGTAGCAAAGGATTGAATGCATGCGGGCCATAGCTGAGTTCATCATGCGCGGCCGTATGCAGGCCACTCTGGTAGTGGCTGGATGCGCGGCATTGCCGCTGTTGTATTGGTTGGGTGCTGCCGCCGGATGCCTTGTGCTCCTGCGGCGCGGATTGAGGGACGCCCTGGGCGTTCTTGCTCTGGGACTGCTGCCGGCATTGGCCTGGTGGCTTTACTCCGACGACCCACGGGCACTTCTGGTGCTGCTGGGGTCTGCGAGCCTTGCGTTGGTTTTGCGCGCAAGCGAGTCCTGGAACCGCGTGCTGCTGGTCAGCATAGCGATGGGAGTGGTGTTTTCAGTGGTGTTGGGGACAGCTTTTGCTCCCCAGATCGAGATGCTGGCGCAGGCTTTGATCAAAGTCATGCCGTCGCTACTCGGTGATGTCTACCAGAAGTTGTCGGTAGACGAACAAGCGCGTTTCGCGTCCCTGATTGCACCGGTCCTGACCGGCCTGATTGCGGCGTTGTTGCAAATCGTCAGCTTGCTGAGCCTGCTTGTCGGGCGTTACTGGCAGGCGTTGTTGTACAACCCGGGCGGTTTTGGTCGCGAGTTTCGCGCCATCCGCCTCCCGCTGTTGCCGGCGATGTTGCTGCTGGCGTGCATGCTTCTGGGGCCGAACATCGGTCCGCAGATGGCCATGTTGACGCCGTTGTGCAGCGTACCGCTGGTGTTCGCCGGGCTGGCCCTGATTCACGGGCTGGTGGCGCAGAAGCGACTGGCCAGGTTCTGGCTTGTGGGGTTGTACGTGACGCTGTTGCTGTTCATGCAACTGATCTATCCGTTGCTGGTGGTCCTGGCCATCGTCGACAGCCTGATTGATTTTCGCGGTCGTTCGGCACCGAAAGATGCCGATAACGCGAACGGTGAAGGTTAAAAGTTAAGAGGATTTTCACATGCAACTGATCCTTCTGGAAAAAGTCACCAACCTGGGCAACCTGGGTGACAAAGTGAACGTTAAGGCTGGTTACGGTCGTAACTACCTGCTGCCTTACGGCAAAGCTACCGCTGCGACCCCAGCCAACCTGGCTGCGTTCGAAGAGCGTCGCGCTGAGCTGGAAAAAGCTGCAGCAGATCGCAAAGCATCGGCTGAAAGCCGCGCTGCCCAACTGGCCGAGCTGGAAGTGACCATCACTGCCACCGCTGGCGACGAAGGCAAGCTGTTCGGTTCGATCGGTACTCACGACATCGCTGACGCACTGACCGCCTCCGGCGTTGAAGTGCAGAAGAGCGAAGTTCGTCTGCCGAACGGCACCATCCGCAACGTAGGCGAATTCGACGTAGCCGTGCACCTGCACGCCGAAGTTGAAGCCACCGTACGCGTTGTCGTGGTAGCAGCTTAAGCAGCACTTGTCGGCTGGCACCCTCGGGTGCTTGCCGGTAACATCGGGCACGATCCTGTTTACAGGTCGTGCCCTTTGTCTTTCTGGCATCCCAGTTTTTACATTCCTGCTTTCCAAAAAAAAACCAAGTGGCCATGAACGAAATCTTAGCTCCCGAGCAATACGACCTGCAAACCGCCGCGCTGAAGGTGCCGCCGCATTCCATCGAGGCCGAACAGGCTGTGCTCGGTGGTCTGATGCTGGACAACAACGCCTGGGAACGCGTGCTCGATCAGGTCTCCGACGGCGATTTCTATCGGCATGACCACCGCCTGATTTTCCGCGCGATCGCCAAACTGGCCGATCAGAACATGCCGATCGACGTCGTGACCCTGTCCGAGCAACTGGACAAGGAAGGTCAGACTTCACAGGTCGGCGGCCTCGGTTACTTGGGCGAGCTGGCGAAAAACACCCCGTCCGTCGCCAACATCAAGGCCTATGCGCAGATCGTTCGCGAACGGGCGACATTGCGTCAATTGATCGGCATCAGCACCGAAATCGCCGATAGCGCTTTCAATCCGGAAGGCCGTACCGCCGCCGAGATTCTCGACGAAGCCGAGCGCCAGATCTTTCAGATTGCCGAAGCGCGGCCAAAAACCGGTGGCCCGGTGGGCGTCAACGACCTGCTGACCAAAGCCATCGACCGCATCGACACCCTGTTCAACACCGACAACGCCATCACCGGGCTGTCCACCGGCTATACCGACCTCGACGAGAAAACCAGCGGCCTGCAACCGGCCGACCTGATCATCGTCGCCGGCCGTCCGTCCATGGGTAAAACCACCTTTGCGATGAACCTGGTGGAAAACGCCGTGTTGCGCAGCGAGAAGGCCGTCCTGGTGTACTCCCTCGAGATGCCAGGCGAATCGCTGATCATGCGTATGCTGTCTTCCCTCGGCCGCATCGACCAGACCAAGGTGCGTTCCGGTCAGTTGGAAGACGACGACTGGCCGCGCCTGACCTCGGCGGTCAACCTGCTCAACGACCGCAAGCTGTTCATCGACGATACCGCGGGCATCAGCCCGTCGGAAATGCGCGCCCGGACCCGCCGTCTGGTGCGCGAACACGGCGATGTCGGCCTGATCATGATCGACTACCTGCAGCTGATGCAGATCCCGGGTTCCAGCGGTGACAACCGGACCAACGAGATTTCCGAGATCTCCCGATCCCTGAAAGCCCTGGCCAAGGAATTCAACTGCCCGGTGGTGGCGCTCTCGCAGCTCAACCGTTCCCTGGAACAGCGGCCGAACAAGCGCCCGGTGAACTCCGACTTGCGGGAATCCGGAGCGATCGAGCAGGACGCCGACGTGATCATGTTCGTGTATCGCGACGAGGTGTATCACCCGGAAACCGAGCACAAGGGCATTGCCGAGATCATCATCGGCAAGCAGCGGAACGGGCCGATCGGCTTTATCCGCCTGGCCTTTATCGGTAAGTACACCCGATTCGAGAACCTGGCGCCGGGTAGCTATAACTTCGACGACGACGAATAACTGTTGATGCAGGGCCCCTGTGGCGAGGGGGCTTGCCCCCGTCCGGCTGTGAAGCAGTCGTAAAACCAGCCAACCCATTTCATCTGGAGAATGGGGGCTCGGGTTTTGGGGTTGCTTCGCAACCCAACGGGGGCAAGCCCCCTCGCCACAAGGGTTGTGTGTTGCTCCAAGGTATTGCGCTATAGCATCTCCCACCAATTTCCGACCACAGCCGTCGGAATTGGTCAAAATTTGTGCTATATTCCGCGCCCGCGAAATTCAATGAAAGCCAACACCGGTTATCGACATGCAAGCAGCCAAGCCGTTATTTGACTATCCCAAGTACTGGGCCGAATGTTTCGGGCCAGCGCCGTTCCTGCCCATGAGCAGGGAGGAGATGGATCAGCTCGGCTGGGATTCCTGCGACATCATCATCGTCACCGGTGATGCCTACGTCGACCACCCGTCGTTCGGCATGGCGATCATTGGCCGGCTGCTGGAGTCCCAGGGCTTCCGCGTCGGGATCATTGCCCAGCCGAACTGGCAGTCCAAAGACGACTTCATGAAGCTCGGCGAGCCGAACCTGTTCTTCGGTGTCGCGGCCGGCAACATGGACTCGATGATCAACCGTTACACCGCCGACAAGAAAATCCGCTCCGACGATGCCTACACCCCGGGTGGCCTGGCGGGCAAGCGTCCGGATCGCGCAAGCCTGGTCTACAGCCAGCGCTGCAAGGAAGCCTACAAGCACGTGCCAATCGTGCTCGGCGGCATCGAAGCGTCGCTGCGCCGCATCGCGCATTATGACTACTGGCAGGACCGCGTGCGCAACTCGATCCTGATCGACGCCAGCGCCGACATCCTGCTCTACGGCAACGCCGAGCGCGCGATCGTCGAGGTCGCCCAGCGTCTGTCCTACGGTCACAAGATCGAAGACATTACCGACGTGCGCGGGACCGCGTTCATCCGTCGTGATACGCCGCAAGGCTGGTACGAAGTCGACTCCACGCGCATCGACCGTCCGGGCAAGATCGACAAGATCATCAACCCGTACGTCAACACCCAGGACACCCAGGCCTGCGCCATCGAGCAGGAAAAAGGTCCGGTTGACGATCCGCAAGAAGCCAAGGTCGTGCAGATTTTGGCCAGCCCGCGCATGACCCGCGACAAGACCGTGATCCGTCTGCCGTCGGTGGAAAAGGTCCGCAACGACGCGGTGCTCTACGCCCACGCTAACCGCGTGCTGCACCTGGAAACCAACCCGGGTAATGCCCGCGCGCTGGTGCAGAAGCACGGCGAAGTGGACGTTTGGTTCAACCCGCCACCGATTCCGATGACCACCGAAGAAATGGACTACGTGTTCGGCATGCCTTATGCGCGCATTCCGCACCCGGCGTACGGCAAGGAGAAGATCCCGGCCTATGACATGATCCGCTTCTCAGTGAACATCATGCGTGGCTGCTTCGGCGGCTGCACCTTCTGCTCGATCACCGAGCACGAAGGGCGGATCATCCAGAACCGTTCCCACGAGTCGATCATTCGCGAAATCGAAGAAATTCGCGACAAGGTTCCCGGTTTTACCGGCGTGATCTCCGACCTCGGTGGCCCGACCGCGAACATGTACCGCATCGCCTGCAAGAGCCCGGAAATCGAATCCGCGTGCCGCAAGCCATCCTGCGTGTTCCCGGGTATCTGCCCGAACCTGAACACCGACCACTCGGCGCTGATCAAGCTGTATCGCAGTGCCCGTGAATTGCCGGGTGTGAAGAAGATCCTGATCGCTTCCGGCCTGCGTTATGACCTCGCGGTCGAGTCGCCGGAATACGTTAAAGAGCTGGTGACCCACCACGTCGGTGGTTACCTGAAGATCGCCCCGGAACACACCGAGGAAGGTCCGCTCAACCAGATGATGAAACCGGGCATCGGCAGCTATGACAAGTTCAAGCGCATGTTCGAGAAGTACTCCAAGGAAGCGGGCAAGGAGCAGTACCTGATCCCGTACTTCATCGCCGCCCACCCGGGCACCACCGATGAAGACATGATGAACCTGGCCCTGTGGCTCAAGGGCAACGGTTTCCGTGCCGACCAGGTGCAGGCGTTCTACCCGTCGCCGATGGCCACCGCCACCGCGATGTACCACTCGGGCAAGAACCCGCTGCGCAAGGTCACCTACAAGAGTGACGCGGTGACCATCGTCAAGAGCGAGGAGCAGCGTCGTCTGCACAAGGCGTTCTTGCGTTATCACGACCCGAAAGGCTGGCCAATGCTGCGTGAAGCACTGACCCGCATGGGTCGCGCCGACCTGATCGGGCCGGGCAAGAACCAGTTGATTCCTTTGCACCAGCCGTCGACTGACAGCTACCAGAGCGCCCGTCGCAAGAACTCGACGCCGGCCGGCAGCCATAAGGTGGCCAAGGAAAAGACCACCAAGATCCTCACCCAGCACACAGGCCTGCCACCGCGTGCCAGCGATGGCGGCAACCCGTGGGACAAGCGCGAACAGGCCAAGGCGGCGGCGTTCGCCCGCAACCAGCAGGCGGCCAAGGAACGCAAGGACGCGGCCAAGGGCAAGGGGCCGAAGCCGGCTCGCAAACCCGTCGTACCGCGCTAAGCCTCGCCTGCGCTGAACAGAACGCCAACCTTCGGGTTGGCGTTTTGCATTCCGGGCTTGGAGGGTGTGCAGGGCTGCTGGCCTCTTCGCGGGCAAGCCCGCTCCCACAGTGTCCGAGTCAAACACAAATTTTGCGAACGCCTCTAAACCTGTGGGAGCGGGCTTGCCCGCGAAGAGGCCGGTTTTGGCGGCGTCTATGCAACTGACGCCACAAATACGTGCAACTCTTGCAATCCAATTATCCGCATCGCCCGTTTTTGGTGCTGTACTGCCTCAGGCAACCGAAGAAAGCGCCAGCAATGCGCGATGGCATAAGTCTTGCGCGCTTTCCAATACGCTCAAGGCTCGCAGGAGGCACGCCGTGTCGATTCATGTCGCATTGCACCACGTCACGCATTACCGCTATGACCGCGCTGTCGAGCTGGGTCCGCAGATTGTTCGCCTGCGTCCCGCCGCCCACAGCCGCACGCGGATTCTGTCTTATGCGCTGAAAGTCTCGCCCGAGCAGCACTTCATCAACTGGCAGCAGGACCCCCAGGGCAATTACCTGGCGCGGTTGGTGTTCCCGGAGAAAACCGAAGAACTGCGGATCGAGGTCGATCTGCTGGCGGAGATGGCGATCTTCAATCCGTTCGACTTCTTCCTCGAACCCTACGCGGAAAAGATCCCCTTCACCTATGCAGCAGATGAGCGCAAGGAACTGACGCCGTATCTGGAAACCCTGCCGCTGACGCCGAAATTCAAGGCCTATCTGGACGGCATCGACCGCACACCGTTGCCTGCCGTGGACTTCCTCGTCGCGCTCAACCAGCGCCTGAGCGAAGAAATCAACTACCTGATTCGCATGGAGCCCGGCGTACAAACGCCTGAACATACCCTCGAACAGGCTTCCGGTTCGTGCCGCGATTCCGCCTGGTTGCTGGTGCAACTGCTGCGCAACCTGGGACTGGCGGCGCGTTTCGTGTCGGGCTACCTGATCCAGCTGACCGCCGACGTGAAAAGTCTCGACGGTCCGTCCGGCACCGAAGTGGATTTCACCGATCTGCACGCCTGGTGCGAGGTGTACTTGCCCGGTGCCGGCTGGATCGGTCTGGACGCAACCTCCGGGCTGTTTGCCGGTGAAGGACATATTCCGTTGGCCTGTAGTCCCGATCCGTCTTCTGCGGCACCGATCAGTGGCCTCGTGGAACCCTGCGAGTGCGAATTCAGCCACGAAATGTCCGTGGAGCGGATTTGGGAAGCGCCGCGGGTTACCAGGCCCTACACCGACGACCAGTGGATGGCGATCCAGGCCCTGGGCCGACAGATCGATGCCGACTTGCTGGAGGGCGATGTGCGCCTGACCATGGGCGGCGAGCCGACCTTTGTGTCCATCGATGACCCGGACGGTGCCGAGTGGAATACCGCGGCACTGGGGCCGGACAAGCGGCGGTTGTCCGCCGAACTGTTCCAGCGCATGCGTAAACACTACGCGCCCAATGGACTGGTGCATTTCGGGCAAGGCAAGTGGTACCCCGGCGAGCAACTGCCGCGCTGGTCGCTCAATTGTTATTGGCGCCGCGACGGCGTGCCGATCTGGCACAACAGCGCGCTGATCGCCGACGAACAACAAGACTACGGCGCCGATGGCGCGCTGGCCGGACGTTTTCTGGCGAGTGTCGCCGAACGCCTGAAAATTCCGACCCGCTTCGTTTTTCCAGCCTACGAAGACAATTTCTATTACCTCTGGCGCGAAGGAATGCTGCCGCAAAACGTCAGCGCCGAAGATTCGCGTCTGGAGGAGCCGTTGGAGCGGGCGCGTCTGCGCAAGGTGTTCAGCCAGGGGTTGGACAAGGTGATTGGCCAGGTCCTTCCGCTGGCGCGCACCGCCAAGGGCGATCAGTGGCAGAGCGGCCGCTGGTATCTGCGCGAAGAGCACTGCCGTCTGGTGCCGGGGGACTCGCCGCTGGGCTATCGCTTGCCGCTGGGGTCGCAACCCTGGGTGAAAGCGGCGGAATATCCATTCATTCATGCCCAAGACCCGAATCAGGCGTTCCCGCCGCTGCCTGACACCGGTCAGCTTCAGAGCCAAGGCGCAGCCGTCACAGAAGAGCGCGCACCCAAAATCGACGAGTCCGCCGACTGGCTGACCCGTACGGCCTTCTGTGCCGAGGCGCGGGAAGGCCGGTTGTACCTGTTCATGCCGCCGCTGGAGCGGGTCGAGGATTACCTTGAACTGGTCGCGGCCATCGAAGCCACCGCTGAAGAACTGATGTGCCCGGTATTGCTGGAGGGCTATGAGCCGCCGAGCGATCCACGCCTGAGCAACTTCCGCATCACCCCGGACCCGGGGGTGATCGAAGTCAACGTGCAGCCGTCCGCCACCTGGGATGAATTGGTCGAGCGCACCGAGTTCCTCTATGAAGAAGCGCGCCAGACCCGCCTGACCACCGAGAAATTCATGATCGACGGCCGGCACACCGGTACGGGCGGCGGTAACCATTTCGTGCTGGGTGGCGCGACCCCGGGGGACTCGCCGTTTCTGCGTCGCCCGGATCTGCTGCGCAGCCTGATCAGCTACTGGCACAACCACCCGTCCTTGTCCTACCTGTTTTCCGGATTGTTCATCGGCCCGACGTCCCAGGCGCCCCGCGTCGACGAAGCGCGCAACGATGCCTTGTACGAACTGGAAATCGCATTTGCGCAAATGCCCTCACCGGGTGAGGAGTGTCCGCCATGGTTGGTGGATCGACTGCTGCGCAACCTGCTGATCGATGTCACCGGCAACACCCACCGCGCCGAGTTCTGCATCGACAAGCTCTATTCGCCGGACGGTGCCACCGGCCGCCTCGGATTGCTGGAGCTGCGCGCGTTCGAGATGCCGCCCCATGCCCGCATGAGCCTGGCACAACAATTGTTGCTGCGGGCGCTGGTGGCGCGGTTCTGGCGCGAGCCCTATGCACCGCAAAAACTCGCGCGCTGGGGCACGGAGCTGCACGATCGCTTCCTGCTGCCGCACTTTATCGAGCAGGATTTTGCCGATGTCATCGTCGACCTCAACGCCGCCGGTTATCCGGTGCGGGCTGAATGGTTCGCCGCGCATCTGGAGTTCCGTTTTCCCAAGGTGGGCGATTACGCCGTCAGCGGTATTGCACTGGAGCTGCGTCAGGCGCTCGAGCCCTGGCACGTACTGGGTGAAGAGGGCGCCATGGGCGGCACGGTGCGTTACGTGGATTCGTCGCTGGAGCGTTTGCAGGTCAAACTCAGCGGCTTGCCGCCCCAGCGTTATCTGCTGACCTGCAATGGTATTCCTGTTCCATTGCAGCCCACCGGGCGAGTCGGCGAATTCGTCGCGGGCGTGCGTTTTCGTGCCTGGCAACCGGCCAATTGCCTGCAGCCGACCATCCCGGTCCACGCGCCGCTGGTATTTGACCTGCTCGATACCTGGATGCAGCGTTCGCTGGGCGGCTGCCAGTACCACGTCGCCCACCCGGGCGGGCGCAATTACGACAGCTTGCCGGTCAATGCCAATGAGGCCGAGAGCCGGCGGATGGCGCGCTTCTTCCGCATCGGGCACACGCCGGGGAAACTGCCTGTACCCCATCTGGACATTAACGATGAGCTACCGATGACGCTCGATTTGCGACGTTTCTAAACCGTCCGCGACGCTCGGATTTTTCGTCTATCCGGGCGTCACGAGCCTGCGCTAGTCTGACCGATCATTGCTGTCTGCCGAGCTTTCCATGCCTGACCTGCTAGACCGCTACCCGCTGACGGCGGGCACCTATCACGAACTGCTCGACGCCAGTGGCGCCGTGCGCCCGCACTGGCGTCGGCTGTTCGAGCAGTTGCAACGCAGCACGCCGGCACAACTGGTGCAGCGTCAGGCCCTGTTGACCCGGCAGATTCAGGAAAACGGCGTTACCTATAACGTCTATGCCGACCCCAAGGGCGCTGACCGGCCGTGGGAGCTGGACCTGCTGCCCCACGTCATCGCTGCCGATGAATGGCAACAGTTGTCGGCCGGCATCGCGCAGCGGGCGCGTTTGCTCAATGCCGTACTGGCTGACCTTTACGGTCCGCAACAGCTGATTGCCGAAGGCCTGCTGCCCGCCGAACTGGTGTTCGGTCACAACAACTTCCTTTGGCCCTGTCAGGGGATCAACCCGCCTGACGGAGCCTTTCTGCATCTGTATGCCGTGGATCTGGCGCGCACACCCGATGGCCGCTGGTGGGTCACGGCGGACCGCACCCAGGCGCCCTCCGGTGCCGGGTATGCGCTGGAAAACCGCACGATTGTGTCCCGGGCCTTTCCCGAGTTGTACCGTGATTTGAAGGTGCAACACCTGGCCGGGTTCTTCCGTACCTTGCAGGAAACACTGGCGCGTCAGGCCCCGAGTGACGAGGACGCACCCTTGGTGGTGCTGCTGACACCCGGGCGTTTCAACGAAAGTTACTTCGAACATCTGTACCTGGCGCGTCAGCTCGGCTATCCGCTGGTGGAGGGCGGCGACCTGACGGTGCGCGACGCCACGGTCTACCTGAAGACCCTGAGTGGACTGCGCCGGGTGCACGCGATCATGCGTCGGCTCGACGATGACTTCTGCGACCCGCTGGAACTGCGCACTGATTCGGCCCTCGGTGTGCCGGGCCTGCTGGAAGCGGTGCGGCAGGGGCGGGTGCTGGTAGCCAACGCGCTTGGCAGTGGTGTGCTGGAATCGCCGGGCTTGCTGGGTTTCCTGCCGAAGATCAATCAGTTCCTGTTCGGCGAAGAGCTGATCCTGCCGTCCATCGCCACCTGGTGGTGCGGCGAAGCGCCGGTATTGGCCCAGGCTTTGGAAAAACTGCCGGAGCTGCTGATCAAACCGGCGTTTCCGTCCCAGAGCTTTGCACCGGTATTTGGCCGCGACTTGAGTGAAAAACAGCGCCAGGAGCTCGCCGAGCGCATGCAGGCACGGCCATATGCTTATGTGGCGCAAGAACTTGCGCAACTGTCCCAGGCGCCGATCTGGCAAGCCGAAGACGGTCAACTGCAACCCCGGGCCATCGGCATGCGCGTGTATGCGGTGGCCAGCCGTGAGGGATATCGGGTGTTGCCCGGTGGCTTGACCCGGGTCGCCGCGCAAGCCGATGCCGAAGTGGTGTCGATGCAACGCGGCGGCGCCAGCAAGGACACTTGGGTGTTGGGCGATCGAGCGCCCAGTGGCGAGCAATGGAAGGCCCAGCGCAACATCAGCGTGCATGATCTGGTGCGGCGCGATCCGTATCTGCCATCGCGGGTGGTGGAAAACCTGTTCTGGTTTGGCCGTTACTGCGAACGTTGCGATGACAGTGCCCGTTTGCTGCGCGTCATGCTCGCGCGCTATGTCGACGGCGACGACCCGCAAGCCTTGCAGGCCGCAGTCGATCTCGGCGAACGGTTGATGCTGCTGCCCGAAGAGGGCGAATTACCCGAACGCCTGTTGGCGGCATTGCTCGGTGACGACTGGCCGTTCAGCCTGCGTTCCAACCTGCAACGCTTGCAGTGGGCCGCTTCGCAAGTGCGCGGCAAGCTCTCGCGGGAAAACTGGCAGGCGTTGGTGGAGTTGCAGCGCGAAGCCATGGAGCTGGAAACCGAAGAACCGGATTTCGGCGAGTTGCTGGATTTCCTCAACCGTCTGGTGATGTCCCTGGCGGCGCTGTCCGGCTTTGCCCTGGACGACATGACCCGGGACGAAGGCTGGCGTTTCCTGATGATTGGCCGGCGGATCGAACGCTTGCAGTTTCTCAGCGGCAGCCTGGCGGCGTTCCTGCGGGGCGCCGGGGTCTTCGATCAGGCCGGGCTGGAATGGTTGCTGGAACTGGGCAACAGCAGCATCACCTACCGGTCGCGCTATCTGGCGGTCGCGCAGTTGATCCCGGTACTCGACCTGTTGTTGCTCGACGAGCAGAACCCTCACGCCGTGTTGTTCCAGTTGAAACTGGTGACACGCACCCTCAAGCGTCTCAACGACGACTTTGGCGTACCGCGTGAAACAGTACTGCCGCAATTGGTCGAGCGTCTGGCGCGATTCGATCTGGGTTGCCTGGAAAACCCGCTGTTCGGCGATGCCAGTGTTCGCGCCGCCATCGAAGGGTTGGCCGCACTGTTGCAGGAGATCGCCGACGCCAGCGGGCAAGTCTCCGATCGCCTGGCGCTGCGGCATTTCGCCCATGTCGACGATGTCAGCCAGCGCACGGTGTCTGTCTGATGAGCGCCCGTTACCAGATTTTCCACGACACCCATTATCACTACGACAGCCCGGTGTCCCTGGCCCAGCAGTTGGCGCATTTGTGGCCGCGCCCTTGTGCCTGGCAGCGTTGCACCGACCGGCAATTGCAGATCAGTCCGCAGCCAACCTCGCGTCGCGATGAGCTGGATGTATTCGGCAATCCGCTGACCCGGCTGGCGTTCGAGCGTCCCCACGATGAGTTGCTGGTCAACGCCAGTCTCACGATCGAAGTGTTGCCCCGACCTGTGCTGGACTTCAGTAAGTCTGCGGCGTGGGAACACACACGAAGCGCACTGACCTACAGCAGCCAACCGTTGTCGCCAGAATTGCTCGAAGCCTGCCGATACCGGTTCGAATCGCCGTATGTGCATTTGAAGAAAAACTTCGTCGAGTTCTCGCAAAGCTGTTTTCCACCCGGTCGACCGTTGTTGCTCGGCGTGCAGGCGCTGATGGAGAAAATCTTCAGCGAGTTCACCTTCGATGCTGAAGCTACCCAGGTGGCGACTCCGCTGGTGGAAGTGCTGGAGCGCCGACGCGGGGTCTGTCAGGACTTTGCTCACCTGATGCTCGCTTGCGTGCGTTCCAGAGGGTTGGCGGCGCGCTATATCAGCGGCTACCTGCTGACCCAGCCACCACCGGGTCAGCCACGGCTGATCGGCGCCGATGCGTCCCACGCCTGGGTTTCGGTGTTTTGTCCGGTGTCGGGGTGGGTGGATTTCGATCCGACCAACAATGTGCAGCCGGCGCTGGAGCACATCACCCTGGCCTGGGGCCGGGATTTTTCCGATGTGTCGCCGTTGCGGGGGGTGATCCTGGGAGGAGGGAACCACGACCCGGAAGTTCGGGTAACCGTGATGCCACTGGAATAACAACGATCGACTGTAGGAGCGAGCTTGCTCGCGATGGGCGTGAACGATGACGCGTACTGTCAGGAAAAATGCGTTGTCTTGGAGTTTTTCGCGAGCAAGCTCGCTCCTACAGGGGGCGGTATGTGCAGCTCTTTGGGGTGGGGTTTTAGATCGGCCTGTGAGGATCGGCAGCCAAGCTGCCAATCCATTACACAGATCCGGTGGGCCAGATCAGATCAACCGGCCCGGAGGTTCTCAGGCGTCGGGCGCCGAGTCTTTTGGTGCATCAACATCGTCTTCTGCCGCCACTTCACCCTCAGGGTTCAGTGCCGCTTCTTCAGCTGTAGCTTTCTTGCGCTGAAGCTTTTCCTCTTTCTTCTGCTCCTTGGCCAAGTCTCTCTGACGTTTGGCGAAGGAATAATTAGGTTTAGCCATGGGCGATCCTCTGGGGTCGAAGGTGAGGTTGAGCGGCGCATATTCTGCCCTGTATCGGTGCCGAGCCGTTAGCTGGGTTTTTGCTCGGCCCACTTTGGCGCTACGGACGGTTGCCAGGCATCCAGAGCATCGAGCAGGTTTTGCGGCGATTCGCTCACCTGCAGCATGTCACGGTGCTGCCCGCGAACGAAGCCTTCGCCGACGATGTGATCAAGAAAAGACGTCAATTTGCTGTAGAAACCGTTCACTTCCAGCAATCCCAGCGGTTTTCCGTGGTAGCCGAGTTGGCCCCAGGTCCAGACTTCGAACAGTTCTTCGAGGGTGCCAAGGCCACCGGGCAGCGCGATAAAGGCATCGCTGAGTTCGGCCATCCGGGCCTTGCGCGCGTGCATGCCATCGACAACTTCCAGGCGGGTCAGGCCGCTGTGGCCGATTTCCTTGTCCTTGAGGCTTTGCGGGATGATGCCGATCACTTCACCGCCGGCCGCCAGGGCCGCATCAGCGACGATGCCCATCAGCCCCACGGCGCCACCGCCATACACCAGGGTCAGCTTGCGTTCGGCCAGAGCCCGGCCAAGGGCCACGGCGGCTTCGCGGTAAGCCGGGTGGGTGCCGGTGCTGGCGCCACAAAATACACAAACGGATGTTAAAGACATGCCTTGCTCCATGGTCGATCAGGGCCACAGAGTAAAGGCAGGCGCGCGTCACTCCAAGGGCTAGACTTGGTGTTTTGGCGTTTCGTACGTACCGCTGGCGCCGCAGGCGTAGGCGGCCAGCAAACTGCACAACAGGCTGTTGATCGACATGACAGACATTCCATTTGAAGGGGGACGGCCTGATGATAGGCCCGGACCAGACACTTGGCCGTTAGATATTTCGCATCGGTGCCATAGCTCGAAAGTTGTATACAATTTTTGATTCAAGTCATATGAACTTGCGAAGTTTTCAGGCAGTCTTCTGTTTATTCGCGATTTCGTTAACCCTGCCTTGGAGATTCACCATGTTTGCCAAACTTGTTGCGGTATCCCTGTTGACACTGGCCAGCAGCCAATTGATGGCTGCCGAGTGCAAAGTCACTGTCGACTCCACCGACCAGATGTCTTTCGACACGAAGGCCATTGAAATCGACAAGAGCTGCAAGACGTTTACCGTGGAACTCAAGCACTCCGGCAGCTTGCCGAAGAACGTCATGGGCCATAACTGGGTGCTGAGTAAAGAAGCCGACATGCAGCCGATCGCCACCGATGGCCTGAGCGCCGGTATCGACAAGAACTACCTGAAAGAAGGTGACGCCCGTGTGATCGCCCACACCAAGATCATCGGCGCCAAGGAAACCGATTCGGTGACCTTCGACGTGTCCAAGCTCGCGGCCGGTGAAAAGTACGGGTTCTTCTGCTCGTTCCCGGGCCACATCTCGATGATGAAAGGCACCGTGACCCTGAAGTAATCAGGTACACCGCGTCATCGTTCTTCGCGAGCAAGCCCGCTCCCACATTTAGACCGCGATCAAATGTGGGAGCGAGCCTGCTCGCGAATGGGCCATCTGCATCAACAAATGTGCTGGCCAAAGAAAAGCCCGCTGAGGATCACTCTTCAGCGGGCTTTTTCATTCAATCACCAATCAAGGCGCGAACGGCATCACACGCTTGTGATGGGTCTTGTTGTAGGTGTCGCAAATGATCTTGAACGCTTCCTCACGCACCGGATGGCCGTGCAGGAACGCGTCGATCTCGGCATAGGTCACGCCGTGGGAGGCTTCGTCCGGTTTGCCGGGCGACAGGTCTTCAAGGTCCGCCGTCGGGACTTTTTCCACCAGCGATTCCGGCGCGCCGAAGCTGCGGGCGATGGCGCGGACCTGGTTTTTCACCAGACCGCTCAGTGGCGCCAGGTCGCAGGCGCCGTCACCGAACTTGGTGAAGAACCCCATCACCGCTTCCGCCGCGTGATCGGTGCCGATCACCAGGCCATGGGCCGCGCCGGCGATGGTGTATTGGGCGACCATGCGCATGCGCGCCTTGGTGTTGCCGAGCACGAAGTCCACCGACACCGCATGTTTGCCTTCGAAGGCCGCCACTTCATTGGCCAGGGCCTTGACCGCCGGACCGATGTTCACGGTGTGACGCTCGTCCGGCTTGATGAAATCTACCGAAGCCTGGGCGTCGTGTTCATCGAACTGGGTTTCGTAGGGCAGGCGCACGGCAATGAATTTGTACGCGGCATCACCGCTGCGCTGGCGCAGTTCACGCACGGCTCGCTGGGCCAGCAGGCCGGCGGTCAGGGAGTCGACACCGCCACTGATGCCCAGGACCAGGGTCTTGAGCCCGGAGTTGGCCAGGCAGTCCTGAATGAAAGTCACCCGCCGGGCGACTTCGGCCTCAAGGGCGGCTTCGTCGGCGAATGGCGGCTGGACCTTGAGCTGTTCAGCAATCTCACGCTGTACGGCTTGCATGAATTCACTCCTTGCTTGATGTACTTGAAAGGGCGGCAGGTACTTGGAAAACGTGTCGCAAGTACGCGACGAAATTCGGGTCTTTGCAGTGCGTCTTGCCGGGCTCGTCCGAGATCTTCGCCACCGGCTGGCCGTTGCAGGCGGCCATTTTAAGCACGATGCTCATCGGTTCGACACCCGGAATATCACAGGTCAGGTTGGTGCCGATGCCGAAGCTGACATTGATCCGACCGCGCAGCGCCCGGAATATCTCCAGGGCCCTGGGCAGGGTCAGGCTGTCGGAGAAGGTCAGGGTCTTGCTCATCGGGTCGATACCGAGCTTGTGATAGTGGGCGATGGCTTTTTCCGCCCAGACCACCGGATCGCCCGAATCGTGGCGCAAACCGTCGAAAAGCTTGGCGAAAAACAGATCGAAATCGCCGAGGAAGGCATCCATGGTGATGCAGTCGGTCAGGGCAATCCCCAGCAGGCCACGGTATTCGCGGACCCAGCAATCGAGTGCGGCGATCTGGCTGTCGATCAGCCGCGGGCCGAGCTGCTGGTGCGCCATGATCCATTCGTGGGCCATGGTGCCCAGCGGTTTCATGTCCAGCTCCCGGGACAGGTGCACGTTGCTGGTGCCGACAAAGCGTCCGGGGAAGTCGTGCTTGAGCACATTCACCACTTCTTCCTGTACGCGATACGAGAAACGGCGGCGCGTGCCGAAATCGGCCACCTGCAGCTCGGACAATTCATCGCTGCTGGCGTTGGCGCTCAGCCAGTCGAACTTGCGGTAGAGCTGCTCGCGGGCCTGCTCCAGCACGACTTCGCGATAGCGATAGCGATTGCGTACCTCGCTGACCAGCGCCAGCAGCGGCACTTCGAACAGGATCACATGCAGCCAGGGGCCGCGTAGGCGGATGACCAGCTCGCCGTTTTCGATACCGGTGTGGAGGTAGCGCAGGTTGAAGCGAAACAAGCCGAGAAAGCGCAGGAAATCCGGCTTCAGGAAGCTGATGCGTTCCAGAAAGCTCAATTGATCGGCGCTCAGGCTCAGTTCGGCCAGGCGCTCGATCTGGAAACGGATTTCCGCCAGGTATGGGCGCAAATCCTCGCCGTTACGGCAACGAAACTCCCATTCGACTTCGACGTTGGGGTAGTTGTGCAGCACCGCCTGCATCATCGTCAGCTTGTAGAAGTCGGTGTCGAGCAGGTTCTGCACGATGCGATCGGCAAACACACTCTCGCTCATAACGGGGGTTCTCCACATTGAATAGAGCTAGTGGCGCACAACGGTGGTGGGGATTGCCAGCAATTTTTCAGACTGCCCCAGATCCTTGTGGGAGCGAGCTTGCTCGCGATAGCGGACTGACAGGCAATTCAAGTATTGAATGTAATGACGCCATCGCGAGCAAGCTCGCTCCCACAGGGATTGTGAAAAGGCTCAATGTTGTGGGGCATCCGGGCTATCAATCTGCTCCAGCATCCATTTCACAAAATCCCGCACCTTGGGCACTTCCGCCGAATGCTCCGGGTACGCAAGGTAATAGGCGTCACTGCTGGGCATTGCATGCTGCCAGGGAATGACCAGCTTGCCGTCGGCCAGTTCCTCTTCCACCAGAAAGCGCGGTAGCAGTGCCACGCCGCAGCCAACCTGGGCGGCGCGGATGCACATGTAAAAGGTTTCGAAACGCGGGCCGTGGTAGCTGTGCTCGGTGTGGTAGCCCTGGTGGTCGAACCAGTCATGCCAGGCCTGGGGGCGGGAGGCGTTTTGCAGCAGGACCAGGTCGGTCAGTTGCGTTGGGTCGGTGAACGGGGTGTCCGGCAGGCTGCCCGGGGCACACACTGGCACCAGCTCTTCACCGAACAGCTTCAGGCATTCGGTGCCGGGCCGCGAGCCCTGGCCGAAGTAGAACGCCAGGTCGCTGCGACCTTGCAGCAGGTCGTCGGCTTCCTGTTCGCTGCACAGGTCCAGATGGATCGACGGATGGCGCAGACGCCAGCCTTTCAGGCGCGGTACCAGCCAGCGGGCGCCGAAGGTGGGCGGCGTCGAAACCCGCAGGACTTCGGTTTCGCCACCGTAGGAACGCAGGTAATGGGTCGACATCTCGACCTGAGTGAGGATTTTTCGCACTTCAACCAGGTACAGATCGCCGGCCGGCGTCATCTGCAGGCGGCGGCGCACCCGGCGGAACAGCAGGTGCTGCAACAGCTCCTCGAGTTGCGCGACCTGTTTGCTCACGGCGCTCTGGGTCAGGTTCAGCTCTTCGGCAGCCCGGGTGAAGCTCAAGTGCCGGGTGACGGCTTCGAAGCACTGCAGCGCAGCGATCGATGGCAGGTAGCGTTTATTCAGCATGGGCGGTCCTTGGTTCTTGTTTCTTATTGCCAGCAATGCACAGCATGAATAAACGGAATGATATCTCTCTTAAAGGTCGTTTGTTGAGTAACCTCCGGGCAGCTAAAACTACAGGTCTGATCAGCCGTGAATTTCCGGCTGCACGTGTTCTGTCTTTTGCTTGAGGAGTGACCCATGGTTGCCGCATTGCTTGATCGTCTAGGTGTGAACCCGGCCCTGTACCAGAACGGCAAAGTGCCGGTGCATTCGCCGGTCGATGGCAGCAGGATCGCCGCCGTGAACTGGGAAGGCGCGGCTGAAGTCGAGCAGCACATCAGTCGCGCAGATCATGCGTTCGAACTGTGGCGCAAGGTTCCGGCACCGCGCCGTGGTGAGTTGGTGCGTCAATTCGGTGAAGTGCTGCGCGAATACAAGGCCGACCTCGGCGAGCTGGTGTCCTGGGAAGCCGGCAAGATCACCCAGGAAGGCCTGGGTGAAGTTCAGGAAATGATCGACATCTGCGACTTCGCCGTCGGCCTGTCCCGTCAGCTGTACGGTTTGACCATCGCTTCCGAGCGCCCAGGCCACCACATGCGTGAAACCTGGCACCCGCTGGGCGTTGTCGGGGTGATCAGTGCATTCAACTTCCCGGTTGCGGTCTGGGCCTGGAACACCACGCTGGCGCTGGTGTGCGGCAACCCTGTGGTGTGGAAACCCTCGGAAAAGACCCCGCTCACCGCGCTGGCCTGCCAGGCGCTGTTCGACCGCGTCGTGAAGAACTTCAGCGATGCACCCGCGAATTTGTGCCAGGTAGTGATCGGCGGTCGCGATGCCGGCGAAGCCTTGGTGGACGACCCGCGCGTAGCCCTGATCAGCGCCACCGGCAGCACCCGCATGGGCCGCGAAGTGGCACCGAAAGTGGCCGCGCGCTTTGCCCGCAGCATTCTCGAACTGGGCGGTAACAATGCCATGATCCTCGGTCCGAGCGCCGACCTGGACATGGCTGTTCGCGCGATTCTGTTCAGTGCCGTCGGCACCGCCGGTCAGCGCTGCACCACCTTGCGTCGACTGATCGCTCATGAATCGGTGAAAGAAGAAATCGTCACCCGCCTGAAAGCCGCGTACTCGAAAGTGCGTATCGGCCATCCGCTGGAAGGCAACCTGGTCGGCCCGCTGATCGACAAGCAAAGCTTCGACAACATGCAGGATGCGCTGGAGCAGGCCTTGAGCGAAGGCGGCAAGGTCTTCGGCGGCAAGCGTCAGCTGGAAGACCAGTTCCCGAACGCTTACTACGTTTCGCCGGCCATCGTCGAAATGCCGGAGCAGAGCGATGTGGTCTGCCACGAAACCTTTGCACCAATCCTGTACGTGGTCGGCTACACCGACTTCCAGGAAGCGTTGCGCCTGAACAACGCCGTGCCACAGGGCCTGTCCTCGTGCATCTTCACCACCGACGTGCGTGAAGCCGAGCAGTTCATGTCGGCGGTGGGCAGCGACTGCGGCATCGCCAACGTCAACATCGGCCCGAGCGGCGCGGAAATCGGTGGCGCGTTTGGTGGTGAGAAAGAAACCGGCGGCGGTCGTGAATCCGGCTCCGATGCATGGCGCGGCTACATGCGCCGCCAGACCAACACCGTGAACTATTCGCTGGAGTTGCCATTGGCGCAGGGCATCACGTTCGATTAATTGTAGGAGCGAGCTTGCTCGCGATGATCGTCAACGATAACGCGGGCTTACTGTTTAAACGCGTTGCCATGACGTTTTTCGCGAGCAAGCTCGCTCCTGCAGTGATTTGTGTGTTGGTTGGGTTTCTGTTGGAGTCTGGCAATGCCGTTACGCGAAGAGTGTCTGTGGGAAAAACTGACGCCACAGAGGCCGGACAATTCGGCCCTCAAGGGTGAGGTCACGGTGGATGTCTGTGTCATCGGCGCCGGGTTTACCGGTTTGTCGGCGGCGGTGCATCTGCTGGAGCAAGGCAAGACCGTTTGTGTGCTGGAGGCCCATCGTGCCGGCCATGGTGGCTCTGGGCGCAACGTCGGGCTGGTCAATGCCGGGATGTGGATTCCCCCGGACGAGATCGAAGCCGGGTTCGGCACTGAGGTCGGCAGCCAGCTCAACCGCATGCTGGGCGCAGCGCCATCCCTGGTGTTCAGCCTTGTGGACAAGTACAACATCGATTGCCAGTTGCGCCGCGAAGGCACGCTGCACATGGCGCACAACGCCCGTGGCGAAGCCGACTTGCGCAGTCGTGAAGAACAATGGAAACGTCGTGGTGCGCCGGTAGAGCTGCTCACCGGTCAGGCCTGCGAGCAAGCCACCGGCACGAAAAAGATCGCCGCGGCATTGCTCGATCGCCGCGCCGGCACGCTCAACCCGATGGCCTACACCACGGGGCTGGCCAAGGCGGCCATCGGCCTGGGCGGGCAATTGTTCGATCATTCCCCGGTCACCCGGCTCGAACGCCAGGGCCAGCGCTGGTCGGTGCAAACCGCCCAGGGTTCGGTGATGGCCGAGAAGGTGGTGATTGCCTCCAATGCCTACACCGAAGGCGACTGGACGGAACTGCGGCGCAATTTCTTCCCCGGTTATTACTATCAGGTAGCCTCGGTGCCGCTGACTGAAGAAGCCGCCCGGCAAATTCTGCCCGGTGGCCAGGGTTCCTGGGACACCCGACAGGTGCTCAGCAGTATCCGTCGGGATAAAGACGGTCGCCTGTTGCTTGGCAGCCTGGGTAATGGCAATCAGAAGCCGACCTGGTTCCTCAAGGCCTGGGCCGACCGGGTGCAGCAGCACTATTTCCCGTACCTCAAACCGGTGGAATGGGAATGCACCTGGACCGGCCGCATCGCCTTTACCCCCGATCATCTGATGCGCCTGTTCGAGCCAGCGCCCGGTTTGGTGGCAGTCACCGGTTACAACGGGCGGGGCGTGACCACGGGAACGGTGGTCGGCAAGGCCTTTGCCGATTATCTGTGTAACGGAAATCCTCAAGCGCTACCGATTCCTTTCGCGCCCATGCAGCCATTGGCCGGAGTGGGGTTGCGCAGCTGTCTGTACGAAGCAGGATTCTCGCTGTATCACGCAGGCCAGTGCCTGCGGATCGTGATCTGAATGTTGATTTTTGCAGGGCGCAAGCGGCGCTTTTTCGATCTGCAGCTAGCCTGTAGTGGTGCGGGTTGTAGCAGTCTCGCACCAGCAGTGTGCACTTCGGTGACGCACGTTGTTACAGGCTGGTTGCACGTCGTTTAAAGCTGCGGTTGCAATGATGGCGCGGGCGGGTTGCGCCTCAAAAAAATAATGGTTTTACCTTCCGCGGTTTAGACGGTTGCACGCCCAATGAAAATGGGATCGAAACAGTCGAAATAACAAGAAAGCAGCGACTTTTTTCAGAATAAAAAACCGATGGCACGGCCCTTGCTCTGAGCATTCATTGAAGTCGCAGTGCCAATTAAAAAAACCATGGAGCACCACCTCATGTCCCAGACGTTTTACAAGAAAGGCTTTCTGGCCCTCGCAGTGGCAACTGCGCTGGGTGTTTCTGCGTTTGCTCAGGCTGACATCAAGATCGGCGTAGCGGGACCAATGACAGGCGCCAACGCGGCATTTGGCGAACAGTACATGAAGGGTGCACAAGCGGCGGCCGATGCGGTCAACGCGTCGGGCGGGGTCAACGGGGAAAAAATCGTACTGGTCAAGGGCGATGACGCCTGCGAACCGAAACAGGCTGTGACGGTCGCCAAAGACCTGACCAACCAGAAAGTCGCCGGCGTGGTCGGTCACTTCTGCTCCTCGTCGACCATCCCGGCCTCCGAGATCTACGACGAAGCCGGCATCATCGCAATCACTCCTGGCTCCACCAACCCGGCTGTGACCGAGCGTGGCCTGAGCGCCATGTTCCGTATGTGCGGGCGTGACGACCAGCAAGGCATCGTGGCCGGCGACTACATCGTCGACGTGCTCAAGGGCAAGAAAGTGGTCGTGCTGCACGACAAGGACACCTACGGTCAGGGCCTGGCGGATGCCACCAAGGCTCAGCTTGAGAAGCGTGGTGTGAAGCCTGTGCTGTATGAAGGCCTGACCCGTGGCGAGAAAGACTTCAGCACCATCGTGACCAAGATCCGCGGCGCTGGCGCTGACGTCGTCTACTTCGGTGGCCTGCACCCGGAAGCCGGTCCTCTGGTGCGTCAACTGCGTGAACAGGGCCTGAAAGACGTCAAGTTCATGTCCGACGACGGCATCGTGACCGACGAACTGGTGACCACCGCTGGCGGTCCGCAATTCGTAGACGGCGTGCTGATGACCTTCGGCGCCGACCCACGCCTGCTGCCAGACAGCAAGACCGTGGTAGATGCCTTCCGCAAGGCCGGTACCGAGCCTGAAGGCTACACCCTGTACGCCTACGCTTCGGTCCAGGCCCTGGCGGCAGCCTTCAACGGCGCCAAGTCCAACAAGGGCGAAGAAGCGGCCGCATGGCTGAAGAAGAACCCGGTCAAGACCGTCATGGGCGAGAAGACCTGGGACAGCAAGGGCGACCTGAAAATCTCCGACTACGTGGTTTACCAGTGGGACAAGGACGGCAAATACCACCAGCTGGAAAAACAGAAGTAAGGGCTGACTCGATCACCTGAACCCCACTGATTCCCTGTAGGAGCGAGCACGCTCGCGAAAAACGTCAACGATAACGCGTGCTTGCTGGTTCAACGCGTTGTCCTCAGGTTCTTCGCGAGCAAGCTCGCTCCTACAGGGGGCGGTGGTGGCCGGGTTGATCGTGGTTGTCATTGCTCCGACGTATATCTGTATTTTCCTTAGAAGAACCGCACAGCCACATGTGCAGGTTCTCATTGCGTGAGATTGCGTTATGGATGGTATTTTCCTGCAGCAACTGGTCAACGGCCTGACCCTCGGGTCGGTCTATGGCCTGATCGCCATCGGCTACACAATGGTCTATGGCATCATCGGCATGATCAACTTCGCCCACGGCGAGGTTTACATGATTTCCGCTTACCTCGCGGCAATCAGTCTGGCTCTGCTGGCTTACTTCGGTATCGAATCCTTCCCGCTGCTGATGCTTGGCACGCTGATCTTCACCATCGTCGTCACGGCGGTGTATGGCTGGGTCATCGAGCGTGTCGCCTACAAGCCCCTGCGCAACTCCACTCGACTCGCACCGCTGATCAGTGCGATCGGTATCTCCCTGATCCTGCAAAACTACGCACAGATCTCCCAAGGCGCGAAGCAACAAGGCGTTCCGACTTTGCTGTCGGGTGCCTGGCGCGTTGATATCGGTACCGGTTTCGTTCAGTTGACCTACACCAAGGTCTTCATTCTGGTCGCCGCGTTTGTCGGGATGGCCGCGCTGACCTACATCATCAAGTACACCAAGCTCGGCCGCATGTGCCGTGCAACCCAGCAAGACCGCAAGATGGCTTCGATCCTGGGGATCAACACCGATCGGGTGATTTCCTACGTGTTCATCATCGGTGCAGCGATGGCGGCCCTGGCCGGCGTGCTGATCACCATGAACTACGGCACATTCGACTTCTATGCCGGCTTCATCATCGGGATCAAGGCGTTCACCGCCGCGGTGCTCGGCGGGATTGGCTCACTGCCTGGCGCGATGCTCGGCGGGATCATTCTCGGGATTTCCGAGTCGCTGTTTTCCGGCCTGGTGAACTCGGACTACAAAGACGTTTTCAGCTTCTCGCTGTTGGTCCTCGTTCTGGTCTTTCGGCCTCAAGGCCTGCTCGGCCGTCCTCTTGTGTCGAAGGTGTAAGCGATGTCTTCAACCACTCATAAAACAATCGATATCAAAAAAAGCCTGGTTGACGCGATTCTTGCCGGTCTCATTGCCCTGATTGTGTTCGGGCCGATTGTCGGTGTCGTTCTCGATGGCTATGGCTTCAACCTGGAAACCACCCGGGTGGCGTGGATCGTGGCGATCGTCATGGCCGGACGTTTTGCCCTGAGCATGTTCCTGCAGACAGCCCAGGGCCTGAAAATCCTCGAAGGCTTTGAAACGACAGGCTCCGGGGTGCATGTGCTGGCGCCTGACTACAAGTCGCGGCTGCGATGGATCATCCCGCTGGTGATCTTGATTGCCGTGGTGTTTCCGTTTTTCTCCAACTCCTACCTGCTGGGCGTGGTCATCCTCGGGTTGATCTACGTACTGCTGGGGCTGGGATTGAACATCGTGGTTGGCCTGGCCGGCCTGCTCGACCTCGGTTACGTGGCGTTCTATGCCATTGGCGCCTACGGCCTGGCACTCGGTTACCAATACCTCGGCCTGGGCTTCTGGACGGTGTTGCCGCTGGCGGCGATCATCGCGGGCCTGGCCGGTTGCATCCTCGGTTTCCCGGTGCTGCGCCTGCACGGCGACTACCTGGCGATCGTGACCCTGGGCTTCGGTGAAATCATCCGCCTGGTCCTCAACAACTGGTTGTCGCTCACTGGCGGCCCGAACGGTATGCCGGCACCGCTGCCGACCTTCTTCGGCCTGGAGTTCGGCAAACGAGCCAAGGACGGCGGCGTGCCGTTCCATGAGTTCTTCGGCATCGCCTACAACCCCGACGTGAAGTACTACTTCATCTACGCGGTGTTGTTCCTGGTGGTGCTGGCTGTGCTCTACATCAAGCATCGCCTGACCCGCATGCCGGTCGGCCGCGCCTGGGAAGCCCTGCGCGAAGACGAAATCGCCTGCCGCTCCATGGGCCTGAACCACGTATTGGTCAAGCTCTCGGCATTCACCATCGGTGCCTCGACGGCCGGTCTGGCCGGGGTGTTCTTCGCCACCTACCAGGGCTTCGTCAACCCGACCTCGTTCACCTTCTTCGAATCGGCGTTGATCCTCGCCATCGTGGTACTGGGCGGCATGGGGTCGACCATAGGCGTGGTGATTGCAGCCTTCGTGCTGACCGTCGCCCCGGAACTGCTGCGTGGCTTCGCCGAGTACCGCGTGCTGCTGTTCGGCATCCTGATGGTGTTGATGATGATCTGGCGACCGCGCGGTCTGATTCGGATCAGTCGTACCGGTGTGACCCCGCGCAAAGGAGTAGCGCCATGAGCGAAGTCGTACTCTCCGTAGAGAAGCTGATGATGCACTTCGGCGGCATCAAGGCATTGAATGATGTGAGCCTGAAGGTCAATCGCAACTCGATCTTCGCCCTGATCGGCCCCAACGGCGCCGGCAAGACCACGGTCTTCAACTGCCTGACCGGGTTCTACAAGGCCTCCGGCGGCAAGATCGAACTGAACGTGCGCGGGCAACAGACCAACGTTATCAAGTTGCTGGGCGAATCGTTCAAGCCGACCGATTTCGTGTCGCCAAAAAGCTTCATCACCCGGCTGCGCTACAAGATGTTCGGCGGCACCCACCTGGTGAACCGTGCCGGCCTGGCGCGGACGTTCCAGAACATTCGCCTGTTCAAGGAAATGTCGGTGCTGGAAAACCTGCTGGTGGCCCAGCACATGTGGGTCAACCGCAACATGCTGGCCGGCATCCTCAACACCAAGGGCTATCGCAAGGCCGAAAGCGATGCGCTGGACCATGCCTTCTACTGGCTGGAAGTGGTGGACCTGGTGGACTGTGCCAACCGCCTGGCCGGTGAACTGTCCTACGGCCAGCAGCGCCGCCTGGAAATCGCCCGCGCCATGTGCACCCGTCCGCAGATCATCTGCCTCGACGAACCGGCCGCCGGCCTCAACCCTCAGGAAACCGAAGCGCTGAGCGCGATGATCCGGCTGCTGCGCGATGAGCACGATCTGACCGTGGTGCTGATCGAACACGACATGGGCATGGTAATGAGCATTTCCGATCACATCGTGGTGCTGGACCACGGCATCGTCATCGCCGAGGGTGGTCCCGACGACATCCGCAACGACCCGAAAGTGATTGCCGCGTACCTGGGCGCCGACGAAGAGGAGGTGGTATGAGCAAACCCATCCTCGAACTCAAGGACCTGGACGTGTTCTACGGCCCGATCCAGGCCCTGAAAGGCGTCTCGCTGCACATCAACGAAGGGGAGACCGTCAGCCTGATCGGCTCCAACGGCGCCGGCAAGTCAACCCTGCTGATGTCGATCTTCGGCCAGCCACGGGCCGCCGACGGGCAGATCCTTTATCAGGGCGTGGACATTACCCACAAGTCGTCCCACTACATCGCCTCCAACGGCATCGCGCAATCGCCGGAAGGGCGGCGGGTGTTCCCCGACATGACAGTCGAAGAAAACCTGCTGATGGGTACCATCCCTATCGGTGACAAGTACGCCAAGGAAGACATGCAACGCATGTTCGAGCTGTTCCCGCGGCTCGAAGAGCGGCGTACCCAGCGGGCGATGACCATGTCCGGTGGCGAGCAGCAGATGCTTGCCATCGCCCGCGCCCTGATGAGCCGGCCCAAGTTGTTGCTGCTGGATGAGCCGAGCCTGGGCCTGGCGCCGATCGTGGTGAAACAGATCTTCGCGACCCTGCGAGAACTGGCCAAGACCGGCATGACCATCTTCCTGGTGGAACAGAACGCCAACCACGCCCTGCGGTTGTCGGACCGGGCGTACGTGATGGTCAACGGCGAAATCCGCATGACCGGTACCGGCAAGGAGCTGCTGGTCAACGAGGATGTGCGTAACGCTTATCTCGGCGGCCACTGAGTTTCAGTGGGTTATGCACAAGCCCCGGCGCGCAATCGCCGGGGCTTTTTTACATCTCCCAAACACCACTAAACCCTGTGGGAGCGAGCTTGCTCGCGATAGCAATCTATCAGCCAATATTGATGTTGACTGACGAACCGCTATCGCGAGCAAGCTCGCTCCCACAGGGTTTTTGGCGTGCCTCCGGGAAATTGTGGAAAACAATATTCAAGAGCTCCCGAAGCGCGACATAAAGCCGCTGCAAATAGTTGTTTTGTCACGGTTTTGACTTGTCCCCGTTTGCTGTGGAGCCGGCTGTGAATAACGTGGGAGTAGCTGGCTGCAGGCCTTTTAAACCGTGGCCTGCAGAGGCGTGTTCAGTTTTTGATCAAGTGTTTTTGCGCAACTTGAAGAGCGCTTTGTCAACCTTTTTGTTCGAGATGAAAGTGGGTGGAATCAGCGTGGACAAGCCTGTGGATAAGTCTGTGATTAAACTCTGGAAAGACCCGGCTGAAGGCCGTGGTTACTGGCTTGGCGCCATCGCTGGATTGACCCGTCAGTCATGAAAATCCCCAGGGGCTACACGGCAGGCTATTGAGGGTCAAGCAAAAAAGTTTCAAAAATCCGCGAAAAGCCTTGTGGACAGCGGCTTGCAGCTTTTCCACTTGCCCCCAAAGACTGTGGACCGGCCTGTGGATAACGTGCGCGCACATGGCTGCAAGCCAGGCTGGCCGAGGGCTTGCGATGGTTGTTCGTTTTTTGTACAGAAAGTGCGGTTGCCGCTATGGGCAAGGCCGGGCATTCTGCCTGCTGATTTACCATTCCAATGGCTGGCGATCAGCCGAAGCAAGGAGAACACGATGTCCAACACCCTGTTTATTACCGGCGCGACCTCCGGTTTTGGTGAAGCCTGTGCCCGTCGTTTTGCCGACGCAGGCTGGAAATTGGTGCTGACAGGCCGTCGTGAAGAGCGCCTCAATGCGCTGTGCGCCGAGCTGTCGAAGCAGACCGAAGTCCATGGCCTGGTGCTCGATGTGCGTGATCGCAAGGCCATGGAGGAGGCGATTGCCAATCTGCCGCCGTCCTTTGCCAAGCTGCGTGGGTTGATCAACAACGCCGGGCTGGCCCTGGGCGTCGATCCGGCACCCAAGTGCGACCTGGACGATTGGGACACCATGGTCGACACCAACGTCAAAGGCCTGATGTACAGCACCCGTCTGCTGTTGCCACGCCTGATCGCCCACGGTCGTGGCGCTGGCATCGTCAACCTGGGGTCCATTGCCGGCAACTATCCGTACCCGGGCAGCCATGTGTATGGCGCGACCAAGGCGTTCGTCAAACAGTTCTCCCTGAACCTGCGCTGCGACCTGCAGGGCACCGGCGTACGGGTCAGCAACATCGAGCCGGGACTGTGCGAGAGCGAGTTCTCGCTGGTGCGTTTTGCCGGTGATCAGGAGCGCTACAACGCCACCTACGCCGGTGCCGAGCCGATCCAGCCGCAAGACATCGCCGAGACCATCTTCTGGGTACTCAATGCGCCTGCGCACATCAACATCAACAGCCTGGAGCTGATGCCAGTGAGCCAGGCCTGGGCCGGGTTTGCTATTGATCGAAGCGGTGGCAAGGCTTAATACCGAGTCATCGTTCATCGCGGGCAAGCCCGCTCCCACAGGAATCGCGCTGAACCTGTGGGAGCGGGCTTGCCCGCGATGAGGCCAGTTCGGCCACCGCTGTAGATCGGCTAGACTCCTCACCTACTAACGCCGCCGCACCCGGCGGTCTAGAGGTCTTAGAGGAGATCCAGTGAGTAATCGAGGCGAGCAGGCGCTGCTCAAACAATCGACCTTCCTGATGCTCGCCGTGACATTCGCCGGGATCATCACCGGTTTTGTGTCGGGCGCTCAATCCATCCTGTTCGATGGCTTCTTTTCGTTGATCGCGGCCTTCATCAAGGTCCTGATGCTGATCACCGCCAGGCTGATTGCCAAGGAAAGCAACCAGCGCTTCCAGTTTGGTTCCTGGCACCTGGAACCCATGGTGCTGGTCATCGAGGGTAGCTTCATTTTTCTGGTCGCCATTTACGCCTTTCTCAACGGCGTGTTCGGCATCATCAATGGTGGCCGCGAGGTCGAGCTCGGACTGGTGATCGTCTATGCGGCAGTGTTTACCGTCGTCGAGCTCATTTATTTTTTCTACGTCCGCCACCGCAACCGCACGCTCAACTCATCGCTGATCCAGTTCGACAACATCAGTTGGCTGGTGGACGCGATGCTGTCGGCTGGTTTGCTGGTGAGTTTCCTCATCGCGCTGCTGCTCAAGACTCAGGGTTACGACAAGTGGGCGGTGTATGTCGACCCGATGATCCTGATTCTGCTGGCCTTGGGCATGCTCCCCCCGGCGCTCAAAATCCTCGGACCGGCCTTGCGCGATGTGTTGGGGATCGTCCCGGATCAGCTGGACGACAAGGTGCGTCAGGTGATGGAGGTGGCGAAGGTCGAGCATGGTTTCGACGACTACATTTCCTACGTGCAGAAGCACGGCAGGGCGTGTTTTATCGAGATCCACATCGTATTGCCGAAGGATTACTGGCTGGACGGTGTGGGGCAACTGGACAGTTTGCGCGAGGAAATTTCCACAAAGCTTGGCGAGCCGGATGCCGCACGATGGCTGACCATCAGCTTTACCGGGGACCGCAAGTGGATTGAGTGACAGTCAGGTGACCTCTTTGAGGTCATTCGCGAGCAGGCTCGCTCCCACATTGAAATGCGATCAACTGTGGGAGCGAGCCTGCTCGCGAAAGCAACCAAACACTCAGCCGAGATATTCCGCCAGCCCGCGATAACAGGTCGCCAGGTGATAAGGCGTGGTCGACGGCATGTCGCGGCGGCTGACTTCACCGTGGGCGTCACGACACTCATACCAGCCGCCGGCATGTAGCGAGCGCTGCTGCAACGCCTGCAACTGGCGCAGAACATCCGACTCGCTATCGGGTCGCAGCGTCAGGGCGCGCAGGTACTCGGCCTGGGCCCAGATACGCTGTGTGGCATCCCGGACGCCGCCATCTGGTTCGAGATCGAGCATGGCCCGCACCGCACCGGTCTGTTGATCCACGCCCAATTGCTCGGTAAAGGCGAAGGCCCTTTCCAGATCGGCATGCAGGGTTGAAGTGCGCAGCAGCGCCGAGGATTCCAGCAGGAAATACCACTCGAACTGATGCCCCGGTTCAAACCAGTTATCCACAGACCCCAGCGGCTTTTCCATCAACACGCCGTGCTGCGGATCGATGAAGCGCGCGTGCATGGCTGTGCATAACTCGGTGAGTGCTTGTTGCACGTCGAGGTCTTCACGCACCGACAGGGTGGCGAGGAATGCTTCGGCCAGGTGCATCAGCGGGTTTTGCAAGGGGCCGCTGCCCAGCGATGCCCAGTCGCGGTCGAGCGTGGCTTCATACAGACCGTCGTCCGTGGCGAAACGCTGCGCGATCACTTCCAGCGAGGCGTTGAGTACCGACTCGACCAGCGGCTCGCGGACCTTGTCCCAGTAATGGGCGCAGGCGAACAGGATGAACGCGTGGGTATAGAGGTCCTTGCGCTGATCCAGCGGCGCACCATGTGCATCGACGCTGTAGAACCAGCCGCCGTGCTCTGCATCGTGGAAGTGCCGCTGCAACGAGCGGAACAAAGCGGCGGCACGCTCTTCGGCGCCCGGCACCTGACCGATCAGGCTGGCAAACAGATACAACTGCCGCGCACAGGCCATGGCCCGGTAGCGTTGCGGTGGCAGCGGGTGGTGTCCGGCATCCAGCGCCTCATAAGGCAACGCCATGTCGGCATTCCAGCCAGGACCTAGCCAGAGCGGCACGATGACGTTCAGGAAATGCTGCTGCACCGAGGCGAACAGGGCGGTCAATTCAGGCTGGGAGGCGGAGCGGGAAACAGGTGGCATTGGCTGGCGTCGTCACGGCAAGGGCGATTGCGCGACATGTTAGCAGAGAGGCTGACTTGAGAGAGGCTGTGTCTGTCAGGCCGCCTTCGCGGGCAAGCCCGCTCCCACATTGGTTTGCTGTGTGACATAGATAGCATTCACACCAGGAACCCTGTGGGAGCGGGCTTGCCCGCGATGAGGCCAGATCAGGCGCTAGAGAATCAACCCGCCAGCAACCACACCCCGGTCGCCGCCGAAGCCGCGCCCGCCAGTCGAACCAGCGGTGCTGCCGCCAGCGGCAAGGTCCGCACCAGCGCATAACCCGCCGCATGCAACACCGCCGTCGCTGCGACAAAGCCTGCGGCATAGGTCCATGGACTCGACATGTCCGGCAGTTCCAGCCCATGCGCCACACCATGAAACAGCGCAAACAATGCCGTCGCACCTACCGCCATCACCAACGGTGGACGTACAGCCAGCGCCACCGCCAGCCCCAAGGCCAAAACGGAAGCGGCAATCCCGCTCTCCAGTGCAGGCAGGTTCAACCCTTCAAAACCCAGCATCCCGCCAATCAGCATGGTGCCAACGAAGGTACACGGCAGCGCCCAGCGCGCAGTACCGTGTTGTTGTGCAGCCCACAGGCCGACCGCGAGCATCGCCAGCAGGTGATCGAGACCGCCAAGCGGGTGGCTGATACCGGCGATCAAGCCATTGTCGCCGTGCCCCGGATGGGCGAGGGCAAGGGCTGGCGTCAGCAGCAGGGCCAGGGCGCCGAGAATGCGTTTCAGTGTCATGGAAAGTTTCCTTGTTGAAGGGGTGATCAGGCCGCGGTCAGCAAGCCCTGGCGTTCGATGAAGGCGATGATCTGTTCCAGACCCTGGCCGGTTTTCTGGTTGCTGAAGACAAATGGCTTGCCGTTGCGCATGCGCTGGGTGTCGCTGTTCATCATCTCCAGCGAGGCACCGACCAGTGGCGCCAGGTCGATCTTGTTGATCACCAGCAGGTCGGATTTGCAGATCCCCGGCCCCCCCTTGCGCGGCAGCTTGTCGCCGGCCGAAACGTCGATCACGTAGATCGTCAGGTCGGACAGTTCCGGGCTGAAGGTCGCGGAGAGGTTGTCGCCACCGGACTCCACGAGAATCAGGTCCAGGCCCGGAAAACGGCGATTGAGTTGATCCACGGCTTCAAGGTTGATCGAAGCGTCTTCGCGGATGGCGGTGTGCGGGCAGCCGCCGGTTTCCACGCCGATGATGCGTTCCGGCGCCAGGGCTTCGTTGCGCACCAGAAAGTCGGCGTCTTCGCGGGTATAGATGTCGTTGGTCACCACGGCTAGGTTATAGCGCTCGCGCAGGGCCAGGCACAGGGCCAGGGTCAGGGCGGTTTTTCCGGAACCGACCGGGCCGCCGATGCCAACTCGCAGAGGTTGTGTGTTCATGTGATTCTCCAAAATAACAGGCCCTAGGAACGGAACAGACGGCTGTACTGGCGCTCATGGGCCATACACGCCAGGGACAGGCCGAAAGCGGCGCTGCCGTAGTGATCGGGATCGATTCGGGTGGCGTTCTGTTGCGCCTGTTGAAGCAGCGGCAACAGTTCGCTGGTCAGGCGCTGGGCGGCTTGCTGGCCCAATGGCAAAGTCTTCATCAGCACCGCCAACTGGTTCTCCAGCCAGCTCCATAGCCACGCAGCCAAGGCGTCCTGCGGGCTGATCTGCCAGGCGCGCGCGGCCAAGGCCCATCCCAGGGCCAGATGGGGCTCGCTGCGTTGTTCGAGGAAGGCGCGGGCGGCTGAGTCGAGTTCCGGCAAGCCGTTGAGCAACTGCTGCAACGAGTAGCCCATCTGCCGGCTTTCCTGATGCAGTTCGCGAGTTTCGCGACTGGCACGGTGTTCCTCGCAGCGTTGCAGCAATTGGCCCCAGTTGTCCTCGCTGGCGGCCACGCAATGGGCGAGCAGCAACGGCGCTTCAAAACGTGCCAGATTCAACAGCAACTGATCGCCGATCCAGCGTCGCGCACTGTCGGGGTCGTTTACCCGGCCGTTATCCACAGCCATTTCCAGCCCTTGGGAGTAGCTGTAGCCGCCAATCGGCAATTGCGGACTGGCCAGGCGCAGCAGCGCCCAGGCCGGGTTCATGGGCGTACGCCGAACTGGTGCAGTTTCGGCGCGTAGTTGAAGTCTTCATCACCGTGGCGCGAATGATGATGGCCACCGCCGTAGGCGCCATGTTCCGGCTGGAATGGCGCTTCGATGTTCGAGGCAATGGCACCGAGTTGTTCGAGCATGGCCTTGAGCACGTAATCGTCGAGCAGGCGCAACCAGCCGTCGCCGACTTGCAAGGCGACATGGCGGTTGCCCAAGTGATAGGCCGCGCGGGTCAGTTCGAAGGCATTGGCGCAGGTGACGTGTAGCAGTTGTTCGGGGCGGGCGCAGACACGCACGATTCGCCCGTCTTCGGCTTGCAGGCATTCGCCGTCATGCAGGGGCGGTTGGCCGCGCTCCAAAAACAACCCGACGTCTTCGCCCTCGGCACTGAAACAGCGCAAACGGCTTTTGCTGCGGGCTTCGAACGTCAGGTGCAGTTCCGCGGCCCAAACGGGTTGAGGGTCGATTCTGCGATGAATCACCAGCATCGGAAGGCTTCCAGCAATGGACGATGCTCAGGCTAGAGCAAGGGGCTTGCCAATCGACATGATGTGTAGGAAATGGCTGAAGGAGACGTAGGAAGGTTATCGATTGAGTGAGTTTTTTGGTTGAAGTTGGTGCGCTGATTTTTTTCTGCGCACCAATTTAAGGCGGAATTGATTTTTGTGGGAGCGAGCCTGCTCGCGATAGCGGTGTGCCTGTTACATGGATGTTGAATGTGTCGACGCCATCGCGAGCAGGCTCGCTCCCACAAGGTTCAGGGGCAGTCTGTAGATGATGGCATTACTCGGTACTGCCGAGCCCTTGCCAGTGCTTGAGACCGATAAAGATGAAGCGCAGTTGCTGGGTGATCTTGGCCTGGGGCGTCAGGTGCTCAGGCAAGGCCTCGGCTGGCGGATCGATGATGTCCGGCAGGGTGGCGAACACGCTTTTGACGATCAGATCCGCCATGACGCTCAGGTCGGCGATGTCCAGGTGCTGCAGTTTCGGCATCAGTGACAAATCCGCCGCCAGGTCCGAACTGATGCCTTCACGCAGACGGCCAATGGCCTGGCGCACCGGCAGCGAACCGCCGTATTGCTCGCGGGCGAGAAACAGGAACTGCGAGCGGTTGGCGCTGACCACGTCGAGAAAGATCCGCACCGAGGCATCGATGATGCCGCCCATCACGAATTCGTTGTGCCGTACCAGGCGAATGGTTTCGCGGAAGGTCTGGCCGACTTCGCTGACCAGCACCAGGCCCAGTTCATCCATATCGGCAAAATGGCGGTAGAAACCGGTCGGTACGATGCCGGCGGTTTTCGCGACTTCACGCAGGCTCAGGCTGCCGAATCCTCGGCCGCCATCCATCAGGCGCCGGGCAGCGTCCATCAGGGCATTACGGGTCTGTTGTTTCTGTTCGGCGCGGGGCAGCATCGCAAGGGCGTTTTCTGGACAAGGACGCGGCGCACTCTAGCAAATCGGCTTTGCCGGCGTCGAACGACTGTGAGGGATCAAGCGGGGAAGTGCGCCATCTATAAAGCGCAGTGCTGAAAAGTCAAAAGCCCAATCCGGGGATTGGGCTTTTTTTCTGGGCGGCCATGGGGCTTAGCTCAGAGCGCTGTTGCGTTCGATCACACGGTCACCACCGCCTTCAGCGAGGGTTTGACCTTGTGGGGTGCGATCCGAACCGTCTGCGGCGAGGGTTTGACCTTGTGGAGTGCGATCCGAACCGTCGGCAGCGAGGGTTTGACCTTGTGGGGTGCGATCCGAACCGTCTGCGGCGAGGGTCTGGCCTTGTGGGGTGCGATCGGAACCATCGGCAGCCAGGGTCTGGCCTTGTGGAGTACGGTCCGAGCCATCCTGAGTGATCAGGCCTTTTTCTTTCAGGCGATCATTACCGCCTTCGGCAAGGGTCTGGCCTTGTGGGGTGCGGTCGGAGCCATCGGCGGCGACGGTCTGGCTGAACACCGAGTGGTCTTGTTTCACTTGTGGAGTGGCCTGGTCAGCTGCTGGCAGGGCAAAAGCAGTGCTGGCCAGCATCGAGAGTGAAAGGCTAAGCAGTAATTGGCGTTTCATGATTGTTGTGCTCCTCGGGGGTGCGAAAAAGTGGGTACGAGGGCAATGCTACTCTCGATAAGTCGATATAAAAGTTCATAAACGCAATGGTAATAATCAACGGAATTGATTGTTTGCTGGGGAGGCTCTAGGCCGGGCGTTTCCGGCGAGTTGTCTGGCACTGGTTTGGGTATTTTCGACCCACTCGTGACGTGTAAAAGTGCGGGGTCGGTAACGTTGAATGACTGATTGGTCAGTATTGGACTGGCTGAATTCGGCGAAATCGGTCTATCGATTAAACCTGCCGGGTCTTTATCAGTCGTAGACTTCATGGCGAGCCGCTTCCGGCTCACCGTTTCACCTGTGCGTCGCAGTCGGGGCGCTCAGTCGTATCAGGAGCCCTGTGCAATGACGCGCACCCAAAAGACGTTTGTCTGGACCCTTTCCACCTTCCTTACCTTGCTGGCGTTGCTGGTGCTGATCATCGTGTTCTTCGACTGGAACCGGATCAAACCGCCGCTCAATGCCAAGGTTTCCGAAGAACTGCACCGCGCTTTTGCCATCAACGGCAATCTGTCGGTGGTCTGGCAGACCGAGCCCGATGAAAGCGGCTGGCGCGCCTGGGTGCCGTGGCCCCATGTGGTGGCCGAGGACCTCAGCCTGGGCAATCCGGACTGGTCCAAGCAACCGCAGATGGCCACTCTCAAGCGTGTCGAGTTGCGCATTTCACCCCTGGCTTTGCTGGCACAGCGGGTGGTGATCCCGCGTATCGACCTCGCCGAGCCGAATGCGCAGCTGCAACGCCTGGCTGACGGGCGCGCCAACTGGACGTTCAAATTCGATCCCAAGGACCCGAACGCCGAACCTTCCAGTTGGGTCTTGGATATCGGTGCGATCGGTTTTGACAAGGGCCACGTCACCCTCGACGACCAGAGCCTGAAGACGCAGCTCGACGTGCTGATCGATCCGTTGGGCAAGCCGATTCCGTTCAGCGATATCGTCGGCGACAAAGCGGCGAAAGCCGTGCAGGAAAAGGGCTCGTCACCCCAGGATTATGCGTTCGCCCTCAAGGTCAACGGCCAGTACCACGGCCAGAAACTCGCGGGGCAGGGCAAGATTGGCGGGCTGTTGGCGCTGCAGGACGCGGCACGCCCGTTTCCGCTTCAGGCACAGGTGAAAATCGCCGATTCCAGCGTCGACCTGGCTGGCACCCTGATCGATCCGCTGAATCTCGGCGCCCTGGACCTGCGCCTGAAACTGGCCGGCACCAGCCTGGGCAACCTCTACCCACTGACCGGCGTGATCCTGCCGGACACCCCACCCTATGCCACCGACGGCCATCTGATTGCCAAGTTGCACGAGCCGGGTGGCGCGGTGTTCCGCTATGAAGGATTCAACGGCAAGATCGGCGAGAGTGACATCCACGGCAGTCTGACCTATGTGGCCAGCCAGCCACGGCCAAAACTCAGCGGCTCGCTGTTGTCCAATCAATTGCTGTTTGCTGACCTGGCGCCGCTGATCGGCGCGGATTCCAACGCCAAACAGAAGGCCCGTGGCGGTGACAGCAAACAACCAGCGGACAAAGTGCTGCCGGTCGAAGAGTTCAAGACAGACCGCTGGCGCGATATGGACGCCGATGTCGAGTTCACCGGCAAGCGCATCGTGCACAGCGAAAAACTGCCATTCAACGACCTCTATACCCATCTGGTGCTCACCGATGGTGTGCTCAGCCTCGAACCGCTGCTCTTCGGCGTGGCCGGCGGCAAGCTGGACGCACAGATTCGCCTGAACGGCCACACCGATCCCCTGGAAGGCCACGCCAGGCTCACGGCGCGGGGATTCAAGCTCAAACAGTTGTTCCCCGGCTTTGAGCCGATGAAGACCAGTTTTGGCGAACTCAATGGCGACGCTGATATCAGCGGGCGCGGCAATTCGGTGGCCAGGCTGCTGGGCAGCGCCAATGGCGATCTGAAAATGCTGATCAACGATGGTGCCATCAGTCGCGAATTGATGGAGTTGGCGGGCCTGAACGTCGGCAACTACGTGGTTGGCAAGATCTTTGGCGACAAGGAAGTGAAGATCAACTGCGCGGCCGCCGACTTCGGAATCCAGTCGGGCCTGGCAACCACCCGGCTGTTTGTATTCGACACTGAGAACGCCGTCGTCTACATCGACGGCACCGCTAACATGGCGACGGAACAACTGGACCTGACCATCACCCCGGAATCCAAGGGCTGGCGCCTGATTTCATTGCGTTCGCCGCTGTATGTGCGCGGCAAGTTCATCAAGCCCGATGCCGGGGTCAAGGCCGTGCCGTTGATGTTGCGCGGCGCCGGAATGGTGGCGCTGGGTGTGATTGCCGCGCCGGCGGCAGGGTTGCTGGCGCTGGTGGCACCGAGCGGTGGTGAGCCGAATCAATGCGCGCCGTTGCTGGAGCAGATGAAGTCGGGCAAGGCGCCGAAGACGGTCAAGTAATAGAAGAGTTTGTGTGCACGCTATTGGACCAGAGAGCCAATAGCGTGATGAGCGGTTACGCTTCGATGGGAAACAGGCAGGTGTGAGGCTTGCTTCCAAGCTTATTAATGACCTGATCCCGAATCTTGGCGTAGTTGTCTTCCGACAAATAGGTTGTCCACAAAACGGATTCGATATCACCCAGGATGATCTTGTCAGAGATTGGTTGTTCAAAGACGGCAAGTCCTACTGCGCGAGTAGTTTCGAGCTTTATTTGGAGTGAAAGGATTTTTTTATTCTCGCAAACCAGAGTGAACAGTGTGCTCACGGTGAACGTGGGTGCTTCACCGTCGACGGGTGCATTTTGCTTTTGAACCCTGTTCAGGAGCGTTTCACCTGCAGGTGTATCAGCGGCTAACTGTGCGATGGAAGATAATGCATCGCTCAGTTGCTGTAATCGTTCTTTTTGTATTGCATCAGGCAAGGCTGTGGATACGATATTTAGCAGGCTGGTTGTTTCGTTGGGAAAATTGTGGGGGTTGGTTTTATTGATTGTCCAGTAAAATTTGCCCAGTGTGGTTATATAGGAAGAGAGCCAGGTGTTGGGAGATTGGTCCGCAATTAACTGACCCAGCAAGCTGGAGTGTAAAATATCTTTTTTGAATTGTTTAGCATGAGTACCAAAAAAAACCGTGATATTGCCATTGACAATGTAAGTGTCGGATTTGAAAGATTCCATGTAGGCCTCGGATCAATTGGGACGGTTGGGTTGAGGTCTCGATTCGACCTCAACGCCAATTTGAAAGCTTTTGGTTATTGGAAACCTGGAATTCCATCGAGATATGCTTCGGCCGCATTTCCCAGTTTCTCAAGAACCTTGTTTCGTACTTTGGAATAGACTTGAGTATTGAGGTAAACCGGTGTTGCTTGCGATTTTACGGTGGTGGATTTAGTTGTCGATTTCCACCAAAGAATACCGCGAGTACTTTCCCTGACATCCACACTTGTACAGCTGAGGATCATCATCGGAGAACCTTCCCGGGTTTGCCAGACTGGGGAAATATCAAATACCGCTTGAGAACCTTTTTGAGCGTTATGATTGTAGATCTGGATCAGGCCGTCCTCACCTTTCACTCCCTCCACGGCTTTGCCAGTCAGTTCTGCCAAGCGAGGAGCGTTTACCCCGACCAGCTTCTGAAGTATGTCAAAAGCGACGGCGTCCATGGTAAGGCCGGTTCTTTCAATGATTATGTTCTGATCGTAAATCTTGTTGATCGTCCATCCGAGGTTACGCAGGCCTTCTGTGTAAAATTTGTACCACTGATGCAACTCTTTAATCATGTCGTATTTTTGCGATGCTGCGTTTTGCATCAATAATTTGCAGTTGTCTACATCTTCACGGTTTTGCACCGATACGCCGGGTACATAGATGTTCATCATGTCCGGGCCGACGGTGCCACTTTCCTTGTTTGGATCAATTGGAAGCTCGTCTGAGACGCTTTGAGTTTGAGTATAGGCAGCACGTCGAGCACGTCGAGCAGGAAGGGCGGGCAGGCTGTCCAGAAATTCAAGTTGTTGTTCAAAGTGCATGGTTGTTTAGTCCTTAATATGTTTTGCAGACTTCTTGTCTGTCAGTTGAATATAAGGGCTGGGAGAGTTTAGTCCATGGTGTGGTTGTAACTTGATAAATATCGTGCCTTGCTGTTTTGGTGTGGGGAGTTGGTCTGGTTAAATTTGTGATCAGTATGTCTGGTAACTATTGTCGTTATTTTCGTCGCACGATGAACGTTCATCGCAACGAATGACCGGATGCCAATGCCTCCTCACGCAACCACCCAAAAAACGCCCGCACCGGAGGATGACGTTCGCGCCCCGGCACGCACAGCGCACTGTATCCGGCGCCATCCACCTGAACGTCCCCGCGATAAGGCGCCAATAATCCACTGGCCACGCTCTCGGACACCAGAATATTGCTCGCCAGCACCAGGCCCTGCCCGGCAATCGCCGCTTGCAGGGCGTAATGCTCTTCGTCGTATTCGCGCACCGCTGGCCGACCGCTCAGCCAGGTTTCGCCCGATTGCGCGCACCAGGCTTCCCAGCCGTGTGCATAGAGTTTCGAGTTGTGCCAGCGCACGCTGATCAGCGTCGGGGCACGATTGACCGCCAGTGCCACTTGTTCGGGCGAACCGTAGACACCGAAGGACTCATCGAACAGGCACTGGCCGTACAGGTTGGGGTAATTGTCGAGGCTGTAGCGCAGCACCAGATCGACACTGGCATCCTGATGCAAATCGATGACTTCGCAGTGGGTGTCGAGGCGCACGTTGATGTTCGGGTGTCGGGCGTAGAAGCGTCCCAACCGAGGTACCAGCCACAGTGCGGCGAAGGCTGCGGTGGTGGAGACCGTCAGGTTGGCGCCACTGCGTTGCGGGCGCAGGGTATCGACACTTTGCGCCACTTCGAGGAAAGCTCCGTGCAGGCTCTGGAACAACCGTTCGCCGCATTCGGTCAGGCGCACCTGGCGTGGCAGGCGTTCGAACAGCGGCACGCCGAGCCAGCTTTCCAGGGAGCGGATCTGATGGGACACCGCCGTCGGGGTGACAGACAGTTCTTCGGCGGCGGCCTTGAAACTTAACAGGCGTGAGGCGGATTCGAAGGCGCGCAGGGCGGTCAAGGGCAATGAGGCGAACATTGAAAACTCCATAGATGAAATAGATTCACCTTGGCTGATTTTTACTCATTTGAGGGACGCAACGGTGAGCTTCAAGCTGCAAGTCGAAAGCCGTTTGAGTTTAGTCCCTGAGGAGATTCAGATGAGTAGAATTCTTGCCGTTCATGCCAGCCCCCGCGGCGATCGTTCGCACTCCCGGCGTTTGGCCGAAGTGTTTCTGTCGGCCTGGCAGGCCCGTCATCCACACTCGCAACTGACCCGGCGCGAAGTCGGTCGGGCGCTGATCCCGCCGGTCAACGAGGCATTCGTGGCCGCCGCGTTTTACCCCGAACCCGCTGCTCGGCCGCTGTCGATGCAGGCCGATCTGGCGTTCAGCGACGAACTGATCGGCGAACTGCTTGGTCATGATGTGCTGGTGATTTCCACACCGATGCATAACTTCAGCGTACCCAGCGGCTTGAAGGCCTGGATCGATCAGATCGTGCGGGTAGGGGTGACCTTCGATCACACCCTGGACAATGGCGTGGCCCAGTACCAACCGTTGGTGCAAGGCAAAAAAGCCCTGATCATCACCAGCCGTGGCGGCTTCGGTTTTGGTCCGGGCGGCGAGCTGGAAGCCATGAACCATGCCGATACGCTGCTGCGCACGGTGCTCGGATTCATCGGCATCACCGATGTCACAGTGGTCGCTGCCGAGGGCGAGGAGTCCGCCGAGCGCAGTTTTGAAATCTCTGCCGCCGAGGCTGAGCAGCGCTTGTTGGCGCTGGCCTGGGAGTTCTAGATGGCCTGGGTGTTTCTGCTGGTCGCCGCCGGGTTCGAAGTCACCTTCGCCATGGGCATGAAATACGCCGAGGGCTTCACCCGGCTCTGGCCCTCGCTGATCACGGTGGTGGCCGCTGTGGGCGGGATCTACTTCCTGACCCTGGCCATGCGCGAGTTACCCGTGAGCATCGCGTACCCGATCTGGACCGCCATCGGTTCGCTGGGCACGGTGTTTCTCGGGTTCGCGCTGCTGGAGGAAAGCCTGAGCATGATCAAACTGGTCTCGGTCGGCCTGATCGTGGCGGGCGTGGCAGGGTTGAAGTAGGGTGGATGACATAGACTTGTCGTCGAGTTGTCATCTTCGCAGGCGTAGCTTGGCGGATGTCTTGCATTGCGCCTTGCGTCACCCCCCCGACCACAAGGATGTCCGCCCATGTCGCAAGGTTCTGCCCCGCGTTACCCGCTGGTGCTGGTCCCGGGAATGCTCGGGTTCATCCGGCTGGTGCTTTATCCGTACTGGTACGGGATTGTCGAGGTGCTGCGCCATGGCGGGGCCGTGGTGTTCGCCGTGCAGGTCTCGCCGCTTAATTCGAACGAAGTGCGCGGCGAGCAATTGCTGGCACGTATCGACGAAATCCTGCGGGAAACCGGGGCCGACAAGGTCAACCTGATCGGCCATAGCCAGGGCTCGTTGACCGCCCGTTACGCCGCCGCCAAGCGTCCGGATCTTGTGGCATCGGTGACTTCGGTGGCGGGGCCGAACCATGGTTCGGAGCTTGCCGATTATCTGCACAAGCATTACCCCCATGACAGCGTCCGTGGTCATCTGCTCTGTTTTTTGCTGCGGATGGTCAGCGCGCTGATGGGGTTGCTGGATACCGGTTACCGTGGGCCGAAGCTGCCGGTGGATATCCATGCGTCCCATCTCTCCCTCACCAGCGCTGGCGTGGCGCTGTTCAACCAACGTTATCCACAGGGCTTGCCTGAAACCTGGGGCGGGCACGGGCCGGAAGAGGTCAACGGCGTGCGCTATTACTCCTGGTCCGGCACTTTGCAGCCGGGCATCACCGATCGCGGGCGCAATCTGCTGGACGGTACCAACCGCAGTTGTCGGTTATTCGCCAAAACCTTCGTCCGTGAAGCCGGGCATTGCGACGGCATGGTCGGGCGCTACAGCTCGCACCTGGGCACGGTGATTGGCGATGAGTATCCGCTGGATCACTTCGATATCGTCAATCAGTCGCTGGGGCTGGTGGGCAAGGGGGCAGAGCCGATCCGTTTGTTTGTCGAACATGCGGCGCGACTAAGCGCGACGGGGCTTTAGACCGCGTTATCGTTCATCGTCGGAACGCCGCCCGGACCAAGCCACGCTCCCACAATGGAATGCAATCCCCTGTGGGAGCGGGCTTGCCCGCGAAAGCGCCGGATCAGGCAACGCTTATCTTGCGACCAAGCACGGTGGTCCAACGCTCGGAAACAATCACCCCACCGAGGGTCAACACTCCGCCCACCAGGTGGTACATCGCCAACTGCTCATGCAACACCACCGCTGCAATCAATGCGGTAATCAACGGCAGCAAATTGAAGAACTGCGTGGTCCGGCTCGGACCCAAACGTACCACCGCCTGCATCCACGCCAACGGCGCGACCATCGAAGCCAGCAGGCAGGCGTACAGCACCAGTGGAATATTCTGCAGGGTCGGGCCGACTTTCGGTGAGGCGAGGAACAGCGGAAACAGCACTACTACGGCCACCAGCACCTGCAGATACAAGAGCACCAGCGGCGGCAGTTTCAGCTGCCATTTTTTCAACAGAGTGCTGTAGACCGCATAGGCCAGGGTGGCGATCAGCATCATCGCGTCGCCCAGGTTGACTCCGTGTTCGAGCAATGTGCCCAGGCTGCCGGACGACACCACCACCAGGACACCGGCGAACGACAGCACCGCTCCGGCCAGGGCCCCCATGGTCAGGCGCTGGCCGAGGCTGATGATCGCCATGGCGAGCGACATCAGCGGCATCAGCGACAGGATGATGCCCATGTTGGTGGCCGAGGTCAGGCTCGCGGCGAAGTACGCCAGGCTTTGATAGACCGCCATGCCGAGAACACCGAGGACAAAGATCTTGCCCAGTTTCGGGCGGATCAGGGGCCAATGGGCGAGCACCGGTTTGAGCATGAAGGGCGTGAACAGCAACCCGGCCAGCAGCCAGCGGTAGAAACCGATCTCGGCGGGGAAGATCGCCCCGGCCGACATTTTGGTGATCACGGTGTTGCCGGCCCAGATGAAAATGGCCAGCAGGGGGTAAGCGTATTGCATCGGGAAAAACCAGAACGTTAATGAAGAGCAATTATCCGCTTGTCTGGATACAAGCCTATACTTCGATCCGGACAACTCGCCCCTGATGACGGACAGCATGAGCAGTAAACACATCGACCTGCTGGATTTCAGCGAACTGCCGTCGGCGGTGTACTTCCGCTACGCCGATTTTGACGCCCACGAATACGCCGCCCCCCATCGGCATCCCTGGGGGACGCTGGAATATGCAGCCCACGGCGTGCTGCACATGGATGTCGAGGGCAGCCGCTTCATGTCGCCACCGCAATACGCAGTGTGGGTACCGCCACAGATCGAGCACAGTTTCTATAGCCACCAACCGGTCAACTACCGCGCCGTGTGTCTGGCGCCCAAGGTGTGCGCCGAACTGCCGTCGCGAGCCTGTACCCTGGCCATCAGTGACATCCTCAAGGCGATCCTCAAGGACTTCGCCGCCCGGGACGTGCAAATTCCCGAGCGCGATGCGGACCAGCGTCTGGCCCAGGTATTGGTGGATCAACTGCAACAGGCCCCGGTGCACGAGTGCTATCTGCCCTACGCCAGCAGCCCGGGATTGCTGGGGATTCTAGAAGCATTGCAGACCGAGCCTGGGGATAACCGGCCGCTGGCGGAATGGGCCGCACGCATCCATGTCAGCGAACGCACCCTGGCGCGGCAGTTCGTGCGGGAGCTAGGCATGAGCTTCGGTGAGTGGCGCCAGCGCCTGCGTTTTCTGGCGGCGATCGAAGCGCTGGACAGCCAGCGCAGCATTCAGGAAATCGCTTTCGACATGGGCTACAGCACCGGCTCGGCGTTTATCGCGATGTTCCAGCGCCAGGCCGGGTGTACGCCGGAGCAGTACCGGCGCAGCCATCTGGAGAACAGGAAGGTGTAACAGGGCTTGTCTACACTCCAGTACAAGGCCGTGCCCCCTCGGTGTGGCGACCAGGAGAAAACTCCATGATGATGTTGCGTGTCCCGTTGTTGATGATCGGTTTGCTGCTCTGCTCCCAGGGTTTCGCCGCCACAGCCCAACAGGAAAAGATGACTACCTGCAACGCCGACGCCACGGCCAAAAGCCTCAAGGGCGACGAGCGCAAAGCCTTCATGAGCACCTGCCTGAAGGCCGCACCGGCGGCAAACGATGCCGGCAAGGCCTTGACGCCGCAGCAAGAGAAAATGAAAACCTGCAACGCCGACGCCACCACCAAAGCCCTCAAGGGTGATGAGCGCAAGGCGTTCATGAGTGATTGCCTGAAGAAAAAGTAAACCTGGACGCTTGTGGTGAATGGGCCGCCCTCTTCGCGGGCAAGCCCGCTCCCACAGGGATCCTGGATGCCTGCGCAATTTTTGTTCAGCACAGAAACCATGTGGGAGCGGGCTTGCTCCGGGCGGCGTTCCGACGAAGAGGCCGACAAGGGCGCCGAGTCGCTTGAGCTGCCCCCGACCAAGGTCGACCCACACAATCCTAGTGCTCGCACCGGATCGCTGGCAGACTGCCAATCCTTTTTACGCCGTTCGTTTTTGAGGCTGTATGCCAACGTTTTCTCAGCGTCAAGTTCTGCTGGTCATCAGCTGGGTCATCATTTTTGGCGGGCTGCTGCTGGTCCTGCCGCTGCGGTTGCTGCCGAGCCTGCTCGCCGGGTTGCTGGTGTTCGAGCTGGTCAACATGCTCACCCCGCAACTGCAACGGCTGATCGAAGGCCGGCGCGCGCGCTGGCTGGCGGTGGCCTTGCTGGGGACACTGATTGTCAGCGTGCTGTCGCTGATCTTTGCCGGCGCCTTCAGCTTCCTGCTGCACGAGGCGGAAAACCCCGGCGCTTCCCTCGACAAATTCATGGGGGTGGTCGACCGCGCACGCGGGCAACTGCCGCCGTTCATCGACGCCTATCTGCCGGCCAGTGCCGCCGAGTTTCGTGTGGCCATTGGCGAGTGGGTCAGCAAGCACCTGAGCGAGTTGCAACTGGTGGGCAAGGATGCGGCGCACATGTTCGTGACCTTGCTGATCGGCATGGTGCTGGGCGCGATCATTGCGTTGCAGCGTGTACCGGATCTGACCAAGCGCAAACCGCTGGCGGCGGCGCTGTTTGATCGTCTGCACCTGCTGGTCCAGGCGTTTCGCAACATCGTGTTCGCCCAGATCAAGATTTCCCTGCTCAACACCATTTTCACCGGTATTTTCCTGGCGGTGATCCTGCCGATGTTCGGCATCAAGCTGCCGCTGACCAAAACCCTGATCGTGCTGACGTTCCTGCTCGGCCTGCTGCCGGTGATCGGCAACCTGATGTCGAACACCCTGATCACCATCGTCGGTCTGTCGCTGTCGATCTGGGTCGCCGTCGCGGCGCTGGGTTACCTGATTGTTATCCACAAGCTCGAATACTTCCTCAACGCGCGTATCGTCGGCGGGCAGATCAGTGCCAAGTCCTGGGAGTTGCTGCTGGCGATGCTGGTGTTCGAGGCCGCGTTCGGCCTGCCGGGGGTGGTGGCGGGGCCGATTTACTACGCGTATCTGAAGAGCGAGTTGAAGCAGGTGGGGATGGTTTGATCATTCAGATTGGTGTTGCTTGATCTGACGCCATCGCGGGCAAGCCCGCTCCCACAGGAACAGCGCACGACCTGTGGGAGCGGGCTTGCCCGCGATGGAGGCGCCTCGGTTTCGGATCAGTCCATCGAGCCGTAGCGTTTCGCAGCTTCGATCGCCAGACCACTGCCGATACTGCCAAAGATGTTCCCTTCCACATGCCGCGCCTTCGGCAGCATCGCCGAGACGCTGTTGCGCAGCGCCGGAATGCCGCTCGAGCCGCCGGTGAAGAACACCGTGTCGACCTGATCGACCCGGACATCGGCGTCGGTCAGCAATTGGGTGACGCTGTTGCGCACCCGCTCCAGCAGGTTGTCGATGGCCGACTCGAACAGCGCACGGCTCAAGTCCACGCTCAGGCCCGCTTCAATGCGGTCCAGCGGCACGTGGCGGTTGTCGGCGTGGGTCAGCTGGATCTTGGTTTCTTCCACTTCCATCGCCAGCCAGTGCCCGGCGCGCTGTTCGATCAGCTTGAACAGGCGATCGATGCCGCCGGTGTCTTCGATGTCGTAGCGCATGCTGCCCAGGGCCAGTTGCGATTTCTGTGAGTACACCGAGTTGATCGTGTGCCAGGTCGCCAGGTTCATGTGATGGCTGGTGGGCATGTAGGCGCCGCTCTTCATCCGGCTGCCGTAGCCGAACAGTGGCATCAGGCCGGCCAGCGAGAGTTGTTTGTCGAAGTCGGTCCCGCCGATGTGCACGCCGCCGGTGGCGAGGATGTCGTCCTGGCGGTTATCCACAGCACGCCGCTCTGGCGACAGGCGCACCAGGGAGAAGTCGGACGTACCCCCGCCGATGTCGACGATCAGTACCAGCTCTTCTTTCTCGATGGTCGACTCGTAGTCGAATGCCGCGGCAATCGGTTCGAACTGGAACGAGACTTCCTTGAAACCGATCTTGCGCGCCACGTCGACCAGGGTGTCTTCGGCTTCCTTGTCGGCCATCGGGTCGTCGTCGACGAAGAACACCGGACGACCCAGCACCACTTCTTCGAATTCCCGACCGGCGGCGGTTTCGGCACGGCTCTTGAGCTGGCCAATGAACAGTCCGAGCAGGTCCTTGAACGGCATGGCCGTGCCCAGGACGCTGGTGTCGTGCTTGATCAGCTTGGAACCCAGCAGGCTCTTGAGCGAGCGCATCAGGCGGCCTTCGTAGCCTTCCAGGTACTCGTGCAACGCCAGCCGGCCGTACACCGGGCGACGTTCTTCGATATTGAAGAAGACCACCGACGGCAGGGTGATCTTGTCGTCCTCCAGCGCGATCAGCGTTTCCACGCCGGGGCGCAGCCAGCCGACGGTGGAGTTGGACGTGCCAAAATCGATACCCACGGCACGGGCTGGAGATGCGTTGTTCATGTCTTTCAGGTTCCGGTTAAAAAACGGCCGCGCAGTGTATGCCAGTGCGCGCCAGAATCGAAGGCCGGTTATCTGCTAATTCTTCGCAAACAATGCCTTGAAAGATGGGGCATCCCCCCCAAACTACCCTGCATCAACCGGACAGCGGCGGGCGTGCTCGCAAGAAGCCCCGCCGGCTGCCGATAAACTTCTGCTGCGCCGCCCGGTCACAAATTTGAGATCGGTCAAACCAACGGCTGCAAACAAGCGCATGCTGTGGCCCGTGGCGCGATTTGATAACGGATGGTGATTCCCGCGATGGACTTCAAAGACTATTACAAGATTCTCGGTGTGGAGCCGACCGCAGACGATAAGGCGATCAAGGCCGCCTATCGCAAGCTGGCGCGCAAATACCACCCCGACGTCAGCAAGGAAAAGGACGCCGAGGCCAAGTTCAAGGACGCCTCGGAAGCCTATGAAGCGCTGAAAAGCGCCGACAAGCGCGCCGAATACGATGATCTGCGCCGCTATGGCCAGCACGGCCAACCGTTCCAGGGACCACCAGGCTGGCAAAGCCGTGGCGGTTTCGGTGGCGGTGGTCAGGACACGGGCGATTTCTCGGACTTCTTCAGTTCGATCTTCGGCAACCGTGGGCCTGGTTTCAATGGCGGTGGACAGTCGCGTCGCAGCACCGGACGTCGAGGGCAGGACGTGGAAATGGAGCTTGGGGTTTTTCTCGAAGAAACGCTGTCGACCGAATCGAAGAAGGTCACCTTCCAAGTACCGCAGTACAACGCGGCCGGCCAGCATGTGAGCAACACCAGCAAAAGCCTGAACGTGAAGATTCCGGCCGGTGTGGCCGACGGCGAACGCATTCGCCTCAAGGGGCAGGGCGCTCCGGGTGTGGGTGGCGGCGCCAATGGCGACCTGTACCTGACGATCCGTTTCGCACCGCACCCGAAATTCGACGTCGAAGGCGATAACCTGATCATCACCTTGCCACTGGCTCCGTGGGAGCTGGCGCTGGGGGCCGAAGTCGCCGTGCCGACCCTGACCGGCAAGATCAACCTCAAGGTGCCGGCCGGCAGCCAGAACGGCCAGCGCATGCGCGCCAAGGGCCATGGCCTGATGAACAAGGCCGGTGAGCGCGGTTACCTGTTTGTGCAATTGAAGGCCGTGATGCCGAAGAAATCCGACGATGACATCAAGGCCCTGTGGCAGGAGCTGGCGAAAAAAGCCGCGTTCGACCCGCGAGAGCATTTTTGATCCCTTAGAACCAAGGAGTCACTGACAATGAGCAGTCCCCTGATCGTTCAACTGGACATGGCAGAATTCTGTGAGGCGACCGAGCTGTCGGACGTCTACGTGATCGAAATCGTCGAGCACGGCATCCTCGAACCTCAGGGCGCTCAGCCCAAGGACTGGGTTTTCAACGACTATGAGCTGACCCTGGCCAAACGTGCCGCCAAGCTGCGGCGCGACCTTGACCTGGAGTGGGAAGGCGTCGCCCTGGCGCTGGACCTGCTCGAAGAGGTGCAGCAGCTGCGCGCCGAGAACCGCATGCTCAAGCAGCGGTTGGGGCGGTTGTTGGTCGAGTAGTTCCTCAAGTAATAACCAACACTAACTCTGTGGCGAGGGGGCTTGCCCCCGTTCGGGTGCAAAGCGCCCGCCAATCGAGCGACCAGGTACAACTGACAAAAATGCAGTGCCTGGTTTCAGGACTGCTGCGCAGCCCAACGGGGGCAAGCCCCCTCGCCACAATGGCCCTATATTGTCCTCGGCAACACCACGGTAAAGGTCGTGCCATCCGTCTCACTGGAACTGACTTCAATCGTCCCCTGGTGGGCGTCGACCACTTCCTTGACGATAAACAACCCCAACCCAAGGCTGGTAGTGGGCTCGCCGAGTTCTTCGCTGGCACTGCGCACCAGCGGGTCGAAAATGGTCGGGATCGCATCGCAGGGGATGGGGACTCCATCGTTCTGCACCGTCAGCCGAACGCCGTCGGCCTCGCCCTTGAGGGTCAAGGTCACTTCACGTTTGCTCGAGCCATGCTGCAAGGCATTGCCGATCAGGTTTTGCAGCATCTGATCGACCCTGCGCGGGTCCCAGGTACCGCGGGTGTCACCCTGTACCGTCAGGGTCGGATCGCACTCCGGTTGACCGGCACAGGCCCGCGCAATCGCGTCCTGTGCCGCTTCGGCCAGGTCCATGGGCGTCGGTTCGATCGGCAGGTGCTTGCCCAGGCGACTGCGCACCAGTTCCAGCAAATCCCCGACCATCACTGCCAGATGTCCGGTGCTGCGCTGGATATTGATCGCGCACTTGAGCGCATCACCTTCCAGCGCGGCTTTGCGCAGCAGAATTTCGGTGGACATGCTCACCGCCTGCAGGGGCGCGCGCAGGTCATGGCCGAGGATCGCGAGGAAAATGTCCCGGGAGCGGTTGACCATTTCGGCATAGGCGGCGGTGGATTCGGCCAGGGCTTCGTCGATGGCTTCGTTGAAACGGATCATGTCCTGGAAGTAGGCCAGGTCAGGTGACTGCAGGCTGTTGACCCACAGGCGGATGACACAGGCGCGCAAATGACGGAATTCACTGGTCATCTGCACCAGGTCAAAACCCACGGTATGGCGCAACTCGCCATGGCTGGCGCCGGCCTCGTCGAGGCTCGGGGTTTTCTCCGGGCCTTCGCCGCGTGCCTTGGCCGCTTGTTCGGCGGGTGTCTGGGGCTTGCACATGTCCCGGGCCGCGGCCAGCAGGATCGACCTGGCATGGTCGCGCAAGGCGGTGCTGTCCATGGACTCGGCGGCCGGGGTGATGGTTTTGGCGAACTGCTCCCACTCATCGACGATGCGATCAACCTGTAGCACGATGAATTCGGAAAGACGCATGGCGGTTACCTGAGCATGAATCGAGGACAGCGAATCGAATAGTAGTCCCTTTGCCGGAAAAAACACGACCGCTCGTTCGGTGGCATAAGTCCAGGCCTCTGTGGCGGTACTTATGTAATGACGGCTCTTTGAATTTCGAACGGTGGAAGCCTTTTTTCAGGGGCGGCCCAACGGTTTTTTGGGCTTTTGTTTGGCGGGCGGGTTGGCGAAGCTGTGGGTTCAAATCCAGCCATCAAGGTGTTGTAAAAGTGTCTGAATTGCATGGAAGCCATTCACCGCAAACCATTGAAACCACAGGCGTCGAACACCAGGGTGTACATTACCGTCGCGTATTCGACGGGATACCGCGCGCCCTGAAAAATGCCCCGCCTGCAAGGCTCAAATCCCTCGAAACCCTGAAGCCGGTGATGCCCGAGTGGTACAGCGGCGCACGGGCCATGGACCGCCAGTACCTGAAGCAGTTGATCGAGGAGCGCTGGCGTTTTCAGGGTGTACTGGACAAAACCCTGGGCAGCTTGCAACACGACATTGAGACCTTCGCCGAGCCGCTGCTCAGGGAGATGTTGCAGGCGAACTTCAGCTCGGTGGAACGCGCCGACGAACTCAGCGTGCAGCTCGAGGTGCCCAGTACGATCATCTTCGGCATCGACACCGGCGCCAGTCGCGTCCGCCAGTCCACCTTGCTGGAGGCGGCACTGCACAACTTCGAGGAAGCTGAAACCGTCGAAGGGGCGCTCCGAGACAGTTCCGGTATTTACCGCAAGGACGGTCGGGGCGGTCTCAGCCTGGAGCCGGCCATTGCCCTGCCGGATTTTGCCGCCTTGTGCCGCTGCCTGGACATCGGCGGGCAGTACCAGCGGCACATCAAGTCCGTCCTGTTGCCCGATACCCCGCAAGCACAGCGAACCTTGCAACAAGACTCGGTGGCCAGTGAACAGGCGGCCTTTCATGTGGCCGCACTGATTGCCCGATTAAAGGGTGATATCAGTGACCATGCCTACGCCAAACTGGGCCAGGTGCGTGAGGGGCAGGCAAACATCAGGCTGTACGACCGGCCATTGCATGCTCATCGCTTGTCGCTGATGGGCTTTCGGTTGACCGGCATCGTGTTGTTCAGCGCGGTCAGCGAGCCATCGCAGATAAAGCGCGAAGTTGAAGCGTTGACGCCGGCGCTGTTGAGATTCTGGATCGACTGGTCGCGCCGCATTCCTGTTCTGCCGGGTCGGGAATACGAGCAGTTCAAACTGCTGCAAGCCTTCTTCGCCAATGGGCCGCAGGGGTTGAGCGATGAACTGTTGCGCCGCGACGATATCTATCAACAGAGTCGTATAAGCGGTCCGTTGATCGCCTATGTGCCCGATGATCCTGACCATCCATTGAAGGAGTATCCCTCGCTGACCGCGTTCATGAAGGCGCTCCTGGGTCAGTTGAGAAGTACCGATTACCAGGCCTTTTTCAGCCGCTTTGTGGCGCAGAAGGACAAGGGGCTGTTTTTCACCCGGGTCAAAGAGCGTCTCACGACCTACACCTGGCATGAGCGCGAACCGCTGGACATGGGCCCGTGGTGGCGTGAAACGGCGGTCGAAAATCCCGATGCGGAACCGGTGACCAACCAGATCGCGGATGATCTGTGGATCACCCTGTTTGTGGAGCGGCGTAACAAGGCCATCGCCGATGCCCGGCTGATCGCGGTACCGACCGGTGACGAGGATGCCAACGCACGCTTCAAGCGCCTGACCGGTTACCTGTCGATCGGCTGGAATGTTTTCAATTTCGCCGCAATGCTGGTGCCGGGGCTGGGGGAAGCCATGCTCGGCATCATGGTCGCGCAAATGCTCGCCGAGGTTGCCGAAGGCGTCGAGGACTGGAGCAAGGGTGACAAGGAACAGGCTTCGGCGTACTTCAACGGGGTCTTGATCAACTTCGCGCAACTGGCACTGATGGGCGCCGGCCATGTGTTGCCCGGCCCCGCTGTCGCACCGATCAAGGTGTCGCCGTTTGTCGAGGGGCTCAAGCCAGTGGAAGTCGGCGGCAAGGAGCGGTTGTGGAACCCTGATCTCGCCCCTTATGAGCAAACGATCGCATTGCCCGATGGGGCGAAGGCTGGTGACACTGGGCTGTACCGTTATCAGGAGCAAGACCTGCTACGCCTCGATGACAAATGCTATGCCGTCAGGCAAGACCCGGAAACCGGCCAGCATCGGCTGCAACACCTGACTCGCGCCGAAGCCTATCAGCCGCTGTTGGAGCACAACGGTGCCGGCAGCTGGAAGACCGAGCTCGATCAACCGCTCGAATGGGATCGGCGTGTAGTGCTCAGGCGTCTGGGCGCTTCGGTGGATGGGCTATCCGATGAGACCCTGGAGCAGATTTTGACTGCCAGCGGTGTGCATGAAAACACCTTGCGCCGGCTCCATGTCGAACATGAAACTCCGCCCGCGTCATTGGTCGATACCCTCAAGCGCTTCAAGGCCCATGCCGATGCCGAAGCCGGTGCGCAACAGATTCTGGCCCATCGGATCAGTAACGATTGGGCGGATTACTCGCTTCGACTCATGACGGAATTGCGCGGCTGGCCCGGCGACAAGGCCATTGAAGTCTTCCAGGGACCGGGCCTGACCGGTGTATCGATCAAGGAAGGCTACGCCAATGCGTCAGCGACCAATACCTTGCAGATGACCTGGTCTGAACTGCTTGCGGGTGAGTTGCCGGAACGGGTGGTCGGTTTCCTTGACGAAACAGCGCTACGCGAACTGCTTGGAGAAGGGTATTTCGGTGACCAGGCGAAACGTGCCCAGGCACTTTGTGATCAATGGGCGGCGCTGGCGCGTCAGCGCAAAAGTCAGTTGTTCGACCTGTTGTACAAGCGCCGTACCCGGTCGGACGATCCGTTGGTGAACATGCTCAAGGATGATGGGGCTGATATCTCTGTCAGTCAGGCGCAGGAGTTGCTGAGTGACGCGCATCCCTCGGATGTGCAGCATTTGAACGAAAAAAAACGTGTCCCGTTGAGACTGGCTCAACAAGCTCGGGAGGCAGCGGAACAACTGCGTGTGACACGGGCTTATGAAAGCCTGTACCTCGACGCACTGCACAATCGCGATACCGCACGCCTGGAGCTGCACTCGCTGGCCGCATTGCCGGGCTGGCCGGCGGATCTGCGTCTGGAAATCCGTGAGTATTCATTCACGGGATCACTGACCGACAGTCTCGGCCCCGTCGACGCGACGACCCGCAAAGTGCTGGTCCTGGGTGAGGATGGCCAATACGAGGCACGGGACGGCAGTGATCAACAGCTGCACGGTGCGGACAATCTGTACGCGGCGGTGCTGCATGCCTTGCCCGACTCTGAGCGCACAGCGCTTGGCTTTGAAATCCATGAGTCTTCACGCCTTGAGCAAGCGGTCAGGGCGCAGCCGCTGGATCGATCCCGGTTTGAGCCGATTCTGCGGGACCACCCGATCACCAGGCCGGCTTACGACCCGAGCGTCATGCGCTTGCGTGGCGGCATGCGTGGCTATGCCCGACAAGCACCGCAAGGCGTGGGGCTGCGACAACGGGCTCATGCACTGTATCCGGATTTTACTTCGGAGGAAGTCGAGGCACTGCTGGCGGGTTTCGGTCAGGGCGAAGGGGCGGTGCATGAACGGCTGACCGTGCTGGAGGCCGAGTTCAACCAATTGAACCGTGCCCTGCAACGCTGGATGAATTCGCCGACGCAATCCGCTCGTTTTACCCCGGCGGGCGTGGCGGAATGGCATGCGCGAAACAACATCTATAAAACGCTCAGGCAATGCTGGCAGCGCACCGGGCCGGAGGGCATCGAGGCTTTCGGGGTAGTGCGGCCGCAGGCGTTGAGTCTGGATAACATTCCCAGACTGAACCGACTGCTGGAAACCCTGCCGAAACTGGAGGCCAACTTCGATCATGTCACCAGCCTGAGCCTGCGCGGTGGGCAGTTGCGTTCCGGGAACCTGTCGTTCCTCGACCCGTTCCATCAGGTGCGCTACCTCAATCTGCAAGACAATCTGCTGACCGCTTTCCCGCCGGTACTGAAGGACATGCGTCATCTCACCGACCTGTACCTCAACGACAACCGCATCGAGCTGGATCTAGTGGCAGTTGATCGCCTGAAGAATCTGACACGCCTGAGGTCGTTGGCGCTGCGCGGCAACCCACTGAAGCTCATTCCTGATGTCAGCCGGATGCCGCATTTGCAGGTATTGGTGTTGAGCGATGCCGGACTGGACAGTTGGCCTGTCGGTCTGTTTTCCCAATCGCGGCCACGCAGTATTTTCATTGAATTGAGCCGCAATCCGATCAGCCGGATACCGCAAGTCGCGCCCGGATCGTTTCGCGCCGAGCTGCTGGCACGCACGGTGATCAGCCGGGAGCCGCACTGGATTTCTCCGGAAAATCTCGACACCCTCAGGTTGTACATCGAGTCGGTCGGTATGGACCCGGACCGCCCATACCCACCCCGAGGTCTGCTCGACAGCGCGGAATGGTGGATGGGCATGACCGAGCGGCAATGGCAGGAAAAGCAGGAAGTCTGGAACGAGGTCGAAGACGAGTTTGGTTCGGTGCCGTTTTTCAATGAACTGCGCAAGCTCACCCAGTCCGCCGACTTCAAGGCCGGCGGTGACTATCAGACGGAACTGACGACCAAGGTCTGGCGCATGCTCGAAGCCATGGCCAGCGACAGTGAACTGCGAAGCAAGCTGTTCAACGAGGCGGCAACGCCCACCGAGTGCGTGGATGGCGGTACGCAACTGTTCAATGCCATGGGCGTGCAGGTGATGGTGCATGAAGCCTACGCACTGGTGCGTGCGGACCTGATCGAGGCGCAATTGCTGGAACTGGCCCTGGGCAAGTCCCGGCTCGATGAACTCGGTGCCATCGCCCGTCAGCGGGTGTCTGCGCGGTTGGCTAACGGCGAACGGTTCCGTCGCTACGACGCCAATGGCGATGTGATCGGCACTATCGATGAAGTGGAAGTGCACCTGGCCTACATGACCGATCTGGCGGAACGTCTGGATCTGCCGTGGCAGGCGCGGGGCATGCAGTTTCGCAACATCGCCGGTGTGAGCAAGGAGATGATCGAAGCAGCGTTCCAGCGGATCAAGGCGCTGGAGGAAGGTGATCTGCTGATTGATCGCCTCTTCGAGCAACCGCTCTGGCGAACCTGGCTGGAGTCTACTTACCGCGAGGAATTGAACGGCTTGAAGCGCAGGATCGACGCCACCACCGATTTGCAGGATGCGTTGCAGCGCAGGGCCGAAGGTACGCGGCTCACCGCCGAGGGAAAGGCGGCGGTGGAGGCGGAAATCAAGGGGTTGTGCAGTGAGTTGGGCAAAAGTGAAACTGACTTTGCGAACGGCAAGCTGATGACTGACGAGGAATATGTTCAAGCCTTGGATGACATCGATCTGCAGATTACGCAGTTGCTGAAAAAACTGACACGGGAAGCGATGATTCGGGCCAAGCTGGATCGGCTGCGGATTGACTCCGTTCAGTAATCACGGAAAAAACAAAGGCCTCGACACAGGGTGTGCGAGGCCTTTGCTCGTGTCGCGGTAGCCTTATTCTGCCAGGTCCTGCTACAGGGCCTTGATGTTATCGTCCGACTTCTTCGGCATGACGGCTTTCAGCTGCACGAACAGGTAACCGCGCTCACCGGCCTTGTTCATCAGGCCATGGCCCTTGGTACGCATGCGCTGGCCATTCTGGCTGCCGACCGGCACCTTGAGGTTGATCTTGCCGGTCAGGGTCGGCGCGGCGACTTCGGCACCCAGTTACTGTAAGAGTGTATTGAACTAATCGAGCAATAGCGGTGTTGAACAGTACGCGAGGTCAAAGTAATTCATAGAGATGTAATGTTTTTAGTGTCGCGGCGTGGATAATCTGTGCGGGTGGTATATAAGTATATTTTAGTATTCGAATGTTCGATGGCTATGGTATTCATCTTCGTGGTTTTTCCGTGGTTATTTGGTTTTTTATTTGGGTGGGCTTTTAGTAAGTTCTATGCTCGATAAAATGCCATGAGCGTTTAAAATTATGTCTGAATTAAATGTACCTCTTGCAAGTAATCGCGAAGTTATGTCAGCTGAAGATAATGGGCGCCACTATGAGTTTGTCAAAGATAAACTTCCAGCCTGGCTTTTGAGCGCCACGCGACAACGACGAAAGGCCTTGCGCGATGTTGGTCTCACCCTTCCGGCTTGGTATATAGCTGCATCGCAAGCTCACCAGGATGCGTTCAAACACAGTAGTCAGCAGAGTTTCTCTTCGCAGAGCGCGGTCGATCAACTGCTGGTTAATCTGGAGGACGTCAAGGCATTCGCACGCCCCCTCTTGAGCGGGGCAATCCTGGAGCAATTCAAGGTCTCGGTTGATGTCGATCGTACGCAGTTGCGACACTCGGTTCCCAGCCCCGAGCCATTTGCCGATGCTATTTCATTGAGCAGTAGCCTGTTGGACGCGGCCTTGCATAATTTTTCCGAGGATGACGAAACGGATACTTATGGTGCAACGCGAACTGGTGACTCGGTGCGCCTTCTTTCGTCGCAGGGACGGTTACCTTTCACCGTTGAACAGTTTGCAGCACTGTGTCGACAGTTGGACTTGGGGGGCAAGTATCAGGCGCATATCAATTCGGCGCTGGGGTTGGGGGAAACTGTGGCCGAAGGGGTCTTGAAAGCCAGGGTCGTGCTCAGTCAACAAGATGCGTTCCACGCGGCGATCGATCTCGCGCGAATGCAGGGTGATATTGACAAGTCCGGTAATGATTCGAGTGTTTATAACGTCCTGATGAAGGTCAAGGAGCACTCGAACGACTTGATGCTGGATGGCAAGCCCGTTCAGTTCAATGGGTTGAAACTGCTTGGGGACACCGAGTTGATCGGAGTTGTGCTGATCGGTCCTGATCGCCTCAGCAGTGATCGGGTGCAGCGCCTGGTTGTCTATATTCCCCATGACCCCGTCAGCCCGATCAAAGAGTACGCATCCGCGCAGCAATTCCATAACGAATTGCGTGAGCGGCTGCGTGATCGCAAGTATCAGGATTTTTTCAGCCGGTTTGTCAAACAGGAGGATAAAGCGCGTTTTTTCAAGCGGTTGAATGATCGCCTGACACCCCTTAAGCAGGAACCGAACAGCCGTGTATATGTACGAGCCCCTGATCCTGCCGCCAGGATCCATATGGAGGAAACGCCGGTCGGAGGGGCGCTTTGGGTATTTCTCTTCGACCAGCATTTGAACAAACTCCTCAACGATGCGAAGTATGTTGCGGTGTCCACGGCAGATGCCGATGCACAGGCCCGCCATGAAAAAATGCTCGGCTATTTGGGGATCGCGCTGTCTGTCTTCAACGTGGTTGCATTATTTGTCCCGCCCCTGGGGGTGGCGATGATGGCGGTCATGGCCGTTCAATTGACTGATGAGTTGGTAGAGGGCATCGAGTCATTGGCGCAGAGCGATTCGGATGAGGGATTTGCGTATCTGATGGATGTCACGCAAAACGTTGCTCAGCTTGCCCTTCTGGCGGCGCTTGGCGCCGAGAGCGCTGAGCCCGTTGCGCCGCTTAAGCGCTCACCTTTCTTCGACAGTATGAAGCAGGTCACCCTACCGAATGGGGAAGCCCGTTTGTGGAAACCCGATCTAAAACCCTATGAGCACACGGGGGCATTGTCAGAAGGTCTGAAGCCGAATGAACTGGGCCTGCTGCGGCACGATGGTCAGGAGTTTTTGCCCTTGGGAGATAAGCGCTATGCCGTGAAAAAGGACCCGGTTAGCGGCAAATACAGAATCGCGCATCCTGACCGGGCGAATGCCTATGCACCTGAGTTGAGCCATAACGGCTCCGGCGCCTGGAGTCATGAAGTGGAACAGCCGAGGACCTGGGAGGGGCCAGAACTCATGAGGCGCCTGGGGCATAGCGTCAGCGGGTTCAGCGATACCGAGCTGGTGCAGATTCGCGAAGCCAGCGGCACCGATGAAAGCGTCTTGCGCAAGATGTACGTCGAGAACGAGTCACCGGCGCCGATGCTGATCGATACCATCAGTCGATTTGACGCATACAAGCAGGTCGAGAGCTTTATCGCCGACATGAAGAGCGACTTACCCGCCGGGCCGACAGTGGATCATTCGATCAATCAACTGCATGTCATGACGCGTTATGGCAGGTGGCCGGACACGGTGTCGATACGGATTCTCGATGGGCAGGCAAATACGCTCTGGGAATACGTCAATCCACGGGGCGCACCGGACAAGATACGGGTCGTGCAGATACATGATGCGCAGATACGTGACGGGCGTCTGTTGAGAACGTTCCTGGAGAGCCTTGATGAAAGTGAAACCAATGTTGTGCTTGGTCAGCGGCCTGGAACCCCCCGCGATACTCTGGATAAGCGTGTCGAGACGCTGTGCGCAAGTCTCGCCAAGTTTGCCGAACACCATAAAGTCGAGTTCTTCAATGATGTCTACAACGCCAGGAGCGGGAGCAGCGATCCACGGCTCAATTTGATCAAATCGCGCTTTTCCAGTGTGCCCGTGAAAGTGATCGAACAGTTGCTGGCTGAAGCCAGCAACACTGAACGACAGCAAATGGCTAAATGGGACTTCGACGACAGGTTTCAAACCAAACCCATACCTTTGCGTTTGGCGGAGGAACTGCGCTGGATCCAGCGCGAAGTGCGTCTGTCGCGAGCTTACGAGGGGCTGTATCTGGAGGCGGTGATCAATCAGGATGCCGAGACGCTTGTGCTCAACTCACTCGAGAAGCTGCCAGGCTGGTCGAACGATCTGCGCCTGGAAGTTCGAGACGGCTCGTTCAATGGTGATCTAAGGGCCAGTGTCGGTGCGGAAACGGCCGTCAGCCGAAAGGTTCTGGTGCGCGGTGCAGAGGGGCTGTACGAGGCCCGTGACCAGAACGATGGTCATTTGCACGGCGCGGATAATTTCTACGCCGCGCTTCAGCATGCCTTGCCCGATGGGGCGCGCAATGCAATAGGTTTGCCCGATGTGGGGCAAGGACCGGAGCTGCAGGCATTGATCAGGCGGCATGTATTGACTCGCGGTGAATTGCGCTCACGGTTGGGCATGCAACCGATCAGGCCCGGTTTCAGGGCGCCTCAGCGCTGGGCCGATGGTCGCTTGGGCTATCCGCTGTCCGGGCGTGGGGCTGGTATGAACCCGCGGCAGGTGTCGAACAAGGAGCGAATACTCAGGCTTTTCCCAGGTTTCACCGATGGTCAAGCCGAGCGCTATCTGGCGTTTATTGAAGCAGAGAATCCCGAACTGATTCTGTCTAACCTGGAGGCCGAGTTTCAAGGTTTGCTGAATTGGTCGGAGCAATGGCTGGCGACCCCTTCTACGCGTATTTTGCCAGATGGCAGTGTCGTGGCGGTCGAGCAGTATGATAAACAAGTGGTCGTTGAGTTCCTCAAGCGTTGCTGGCAAAGAAAGACAAACAGGCTTTCTGCCAGTGGTTATCCTCGTGGAGGCGAATTGACTCTGCGAGGTCGGACCGTCGGGGCGCTTCCTGCTCTGGACGCGACCTTTCCCCATGTGGAATTTGTGAACCTGAGTGAAATGGGGCTCGTGGCGACTCCCAACGAGTTTCTCGAATCCTTTTACAACGTTCGACAGTTGAATCTCCAGGCAAACCGACTGGTAGACATACCCGCGCAGCTGGATGAGATGGAGAATCTGGTCAGGTTGGACCTTTCCAGAAACAACATCAGGCTAACCCCCGATGACGCAGCTTTACTGGCTGGCAGGCGTAATCTTGAAAAGCTGTACCTCAGCCATAATCCGCTGGAGCGTACTCCTGACTTCAGTCAGATGACCGAGTTGACCGAAGTTCGCTTGCAGGCCACCGGGATCAGTCAATGGCCGGAAGGTCTTTTTTGGCCACGCCATCTGCAAATGGTCGATCTGCGTGATAACCAGCTCACTTCGTTTCCCGATTGGGCGGTGAATCCACCACCGGACCAGGCGAGGGCAATCAATCGAGTATTGAGGATCACCGAGTTGAACGGCAATCCTCTTTCAGAGCGTGGCATACAGCAGTACGCGGACATTCTGGCGCGTATTTACCTGGATGAGGATGGCGCGGGTTTGATGCCGGTTCCCGCCGAGGCACCGGCTAATCGGGGGGCCGAAGGGGGTACGTTGGCGCCATCGGAGCAGAGGGTCGATCGATGGCTGAGCAATATTCCTGCTGCTGAACACACAGCAAAAAAACAGCTATGGACGCGCCTCGACACAGAGTCCCTCGATCGGGAAGCGGCCGGAGATGAGATGGGTGGCGCAGTCAGTGAAAGCGAGGAATTTTTCCGATTATTGGAAAAACTGAGTAAAACGGCGGAGTACAAGAAGGCTTATCCCGATCTCGAAGCTCGGGTCTGGGCAGTCCTGGAAGCGGCTGGAGAGAATGCGCAGTTGCGTGACGAGCTGTTCCAGGCGGCGGGAGAGCCGCAAACCTGCAGCGATCGTGCTGCCCTGATGTTCAGCGACCTGGAAATCAAGGTGCAGGTTCATAAAGCCTTGGCACGTGTTGGCGACAAAGGCGCGGGCGCTGAACTGCTCAAGCTGGCCAAAGGATTGTTCCGTCTGGATCAGGTTGAAACATTTGCGCTCAAAGATATAAAAGAACGTATTGAAGCGATTGCCCGCTCCAATGCCACGGTAAGAGAGAAGGGCCAGCAACTGTTATTAATGGATCAAATTGAAGTACGGCTTTCCTACCGGGTGAACCTCCGGGAAAAGCTCGATTTGCCGGGGCAGCCTACTCAGGCCGATTACACCGGTTCGCAGTACGTGCCTGCCGCGAAACTGGAGGCAGCAGAGCAGCATGTAAACAGCCTGAAAGATTCGAAGGCAGAGATTGATTCGATTGCGCGCCGTGATTTCTGGGGCGAATACCTGAAAGAAAAGTACCGCTCCAGGTTCGATCTGGCTTATGCACCTATCGAGCAGCGCCTGGAAAAACTGGACATTGATAGAGAATCGCTGACCAGCGATGCCTATAACACTCAGTCCAGGGCTTTGGCTGATGAGGCAGGGGAGGCCGAGCGCAAGCTGACCGATCTGTTGACTCCGCAGGAAATTCTCGACCTGGAAGATGGCGATAACCACGCGTGACGATGCGCACTGGTTCAACCGAGCCCCGAATGTCGCAAGGAGCGGCATTCGGTTTTTCTTCGAGTCAGAACAGAAAGTACCGTTGCGCCATTGGTAACGTATCCGCCGGTTCACACCACAGCAAAACCCCATCGGCCTTGACCTGATAGGTCTGCGGATCGACGTCGATTTTCGGCAGGTAGTCGTTGTGGATCAGGTCGGTTTTCTGCACGTCGCGGCAACCTTTGACCACTGCGATTTTCTTCTTCAAACCCAGCGCTTCAGGCAAGCCTGCCTCCTGTGCCGCCTGACTGATAAAGGTCATGCTGGTGGCGTGCAGCGAACCGCCGAAGCTGGCGAACATCGGGCGGTAGTGCACCGGTTGCGGTGTCGGGATCGAGGCATTGGCGTCGCCCATCAGGCTGGCCGCGATGGCACCGCCCTTGAGAATCAGCGTCGGTTTCACGCCGAAAAACGCCGGACGCCAGAGCACCAGGTCCGCCCATTTGCCCACTTCGACCGAACCCACTTCATGGCTGATGCCGTGGGTGATCGCCGGGTTGATGGTGTACTTGGCGATGTAGCGTTTGGCGCGGAAGTTGTCGTTGCCCTCACCATCACCGGGCAGCGGCCCGCGTTGTTTTTTCATCTTGTCGGCGGTCTGCCAGGTGCGGGTGATGACTTCACCGACCCGCCCCATGGCCTGGCTGTCGGAGCTGATCATCGAGAACGCACCGAGGTCGTGGAGGATGTCCTCGGCGGCAATCGTCTCGCGGCGAATGCGGCTTTCGGCGAAGGCCACATCCTCGGCAATGCTTGGGTCGAGGTGATGGCAGACCATCAGCATGTCGAGGTGTTCGTCGATGGTGTTGCGGGTGAACGGCCGGGTCGGGTTGGTCGAACTCGGCAGCACGTTGGCAAAACCGCAGGCCTTGATGATGTCCGGCGCGTGACCGCCACCGGCACCTTCGGTGTGATAGGTGTGAATGGTGCGGCCCTTGAAGGCGGCGAGGGTGGTCTCGACGAAACCGGATTCGTTGAGGGTGTCGGTGTGGATCGCCACCTGCACGTCGAACCGGTCGGCCACGCTCAGGCAGTTGTCGATGCTCGCGGGTGTGGTGCCCCAGTCCTCATGCAGCTTGAGGCCGATGGCACCGGCCTTGACCTGTTCGATCAACGGCTCCGGCAAGCTGGCGTTGCCCTTGCCGGTGAGGCCGATGTTCATCGGGAATGCGTCGGCGGCCTGAAGCATGCGCGCCAGGTGCCACGGCCCGGAGGTGCAGGTGGTCGCATTGGTGCCGGTAGCCGGTCCGGTGCCGCCACCGATCATGGTAGTGACACCGCTCATCAATGCCTCTTCGATCTGCTGCGGGCAGATGAAGTGGATGTGGGTGTCGATGCCGCCGGCGGTGAGGATCATGCCTTCGCCGGCGATGACTTCGGTGCTGGCGCCAATGGCGATGTTGACGTTGGGCTGGATGTCCGGGTTGCCGGCCTTGCCGATCGCCGCGATGCGCCCGTCCTTGAGACCGACGTCGGCCTTGACGATACCCCAGTGATCGATGATCAGCGCGTTGGTGATCAGGGTGTCGACCACGTCGGCGGCCAGCAGCTGGCTCTGACCCTGGCCGTCACGAATGACTTTACCGCCACCGAATTTCACTTCTTCGCCGTAGGTGGTGAAGTCCTGTTCCACTTCGATCCACAATTCGGTATCGGCCAGGCGCACCTTGTCACCGACGGTGGGACCGAACATGTCGGCGTAGGCTTGTCTTGAGATTTTCATGCGCTTGCCTTGGGGGTTTAATTGGATTTGAGATCGTTCGCTGCGCTCACTATCGCGAGCAAGCTCACTCCCACAGAGGAACGCGATCAACTGTGGGAGCGAGCTTGCTCGCGATGACGCCAGTGCGGCCGCAGCGTTACTTAAAGATCACCCATGATCCTGCCGGCAAACCCGAACACCCGACGATGCCCCGCCAGATCCACCAACTCCACCTCGCGACTCTGCCCCGGTTCGAAACGCACCGCCGTGCCGGCCGGGATATTCAGGCGCATGCCGCGACTGGCGGCACGGTCGAACGCCAGGGCGTCGTTGGTTTCGAAAAAGTGATAATGCGAGCCGACCTGGATCGGCCGGTCACCACTGTTGGCCACCTTCAGGCTGATCGTGCGGCGGCCGACGTTGAGTTCGATGTCACCGGGCTGGATCTGGTATTCACCGGGAATCATCATTGGGCTCCTTGGAGAATCTTGTAATAAAGGGCGGTCGGTTTGTAGCGGCCGCTCGGGTCGCAGGCGTAGTCGGGGATTTCACCGGCGCGGGTATAGCCCAGCGATTGGTAGAAGGCTTCGGCGGGCGAACCGGCCTCGGTGTCGAGGTACAGCATGCCGCGCTTGTGTTGCAGGGCGGCCGCCTCCAGCGCGCTCATCAGTTGCTGGCCCAGACCGCGACGCCGGGCATGTTCGCGCACCAGCAGCTTTTGCACTTCGGCGCGGTTCAGGCCGTTGGCTTTCTGGCACAAGCCCAACTGCACGCTGGCCTGCACCTGTTCGTCCTTGACCACCACCCACAGCAACAGATTGCCCTTGTTCAGGTTGTCCTGGACCTCATCAAAATAGGCGTGTGCCTGGGTCGCATCGAGGCCGGCCATGAAGCCGACACTGGCCCCATAGCCGACGGCGTCGAGCAGCAGGTCGATCAGGCCCTGACGATAGTGCGCAAAGCTTTCAACGTTTACGCGTCGCAGTTGGGCGGCGTTCATCGGGTATTACTCCTGGTTGATGCCTGGCGGCTGCGCGCCGGGGTTGAGGGTCAGTTGCATGAACGTCAGGTCCAGCCAGCGGCCGAATTTGGTGCCGACCTGAGGCATTTGCCCGGTGGTGATGAAGCCGATGCGCTCATGCAAACGAATGGACGCGGCGTTACCGCTTTCGATGGCGGCGACCATCACGTGCTTGCCGCAGCCTTTGGCGCGCTCGACCAGCGCTTCCATCAGCTGTGGGCCGAGGCCGTTGCCGCGCTGGTCGCTGCGCACGTAGACCGAGTGCTCGACGGTGTGGCGGAAACCGTCGAAAGGTCGCCAGTCACCGAATGAGGCATAGCCCAGTACCGAATTTTCACCATCGACGATCACCAGAATCGGGTAAGCCTGGGATTGCCGGGCGCTGAACCAGGCCTGACGGTTGCCGAGGTCGACCGCCTGTTCATTCCAGATCGCTGTGGTGTTGAGCACGGCGTCGTTGTAGATGTCACAGATGGCCGGCAAGTCGGCAGGCACGGCATCGCGGATGTGGTAAGTCATGGCGCGGCCTCAGGCGATGGGTTGGTGGACGGTGACCAGTTTGGTGCCATCGGGAAAGGTGGCCTCGACCTGGATTTCCGGGATCATTTCCGGGATGCCTTCCATCACTTGTTCGCGAGTCAGCAGGGTGGTGCCCAAGTGCATCAGGTCGGCCACGGTCTGGCCGTCACGGGCGCCTTCGAGCAGGGCCGCGGAGATATAGGCCATGGTTTCCGGGTAATTGAGTTTCACGCCGCGCGCCAAACGCCGCTCGGCCACCAGGCCCGCGGTGAAGATCAGCAGCTTGTCTTTTTCGCGTGGGGTCAGGTCCATCGTAGACATCCATCTGGGCAGATTAAAAAGTTCGGATCTGTGAATACAAACCCTGTGGGAGCGGGCTTGCTCGCGAATGCGGAGTGTCATTCAACATCAATGCTGACTGGCCCACCGCATTCGCGAGCAAGCCCGCTCCCACATTCGATCGCATTTCAGGTGCTCCATATTCTGGGTGATACGGCCTCGCGACCCAGAAGGGCGGGGCGTAACAACTTCCAAAGTTCAATCAACCATCCCCGCGCCAACAACGCTTCACTGGCCAGACACCGTGCAACCAGCAACCCCGGCAACTGGGTCAAATCCCCGCGCACGTCGTTGGGCAGCGAGCGGCATTTCTCCAGCAGTTCGCTATCGATCTCACCCGTCACCAACAACGTGGCAAACACCGGTTGCCCGTCGAGCCCTATGGGCGAATCAAGTAAACCGTCCGCTCCGACAATGCGCTGACGTTCATGCCAGAGCAACTGGCCGTCGCGGCGCACACCCAGTCGTGCCTGGAAATGCCCAAGGTCGAAGCGCTCGCCACTGGCCGGACGGCCCAGGGCCACGACGTCCCAGTAGAACAGGCGCGCATCGCCTTCAAGGTCGATGGAGGTGCTGAGTTCAGCCTGGGCCGCACTGAAAATGATCGTCTCCTGGGGCAGCCATTCCAGTGTCGCACCGGCCGCCACCTTCAGATTCAGCTGCTGATAGGCGGGACCAGCGGCGCGATACCACTTGGCCGCGCCGGGGCTGGTGATTTGCGCCCAGGCATTGCCCTCGACGCTGGCCGAAATGTCCAGTCGATCACCGCCGGCAATGCCGCCGGGTGGGTGGACGATGATGTGCTGGCAGACTTCCGGCCCTTCGGCATACAGGTGCTTTTGTACCCGCAGCGGGCCTTTGTGCCGACGCTGGACCGGGCGCGTGGTGTTGTCGAATCGGGCGTAGCCCAGTTCCAGTTCGGCATGCCAACTGGGGGTAAACAAAACGCCTGAAGCCGGAAGAGTCATAGTCAATGCTTGTCGAGAGGTCATCAGGATGTTTGCAAAGGCTGTGCCGCAAGGCATTGCAGGCAGGAGGTGGCTGTTTAGTGTCGTGATGCACCAATAGCGTGCGCAGTCGCAAATTCGTCGCGACAAATTGGTGCCGTGGCAAAAGAAGCGGACCGTGACGCCTCAGATGGTAACGAGCCCACGCACGCCCTCAGCTTCCATATTTTCACCACGCCCCTGTTGCACGATCTCGCCCCGGGACATCACCAGGTATTGGTCGGCCAGTTCGGCGGCGAAATCGTAGAACTGCTCCACCAGCAGAATGGCCATGTCGCCCCGGGCCGCGAGTTTTTTGATCACGGCACCGATCTCCTTGATCACTGACGGCTGGATGCCTTCGGTGGGCTCGTCGAGGATCAGCAGGCGAGGGCGGCTGGCCAGCGCGCGGCCGATGGCCAGTTGCTGTTGCTGGCCGCCGGACAGATCGCCCCCCCGGCGTTGTTTCATTTGCAACAGTACCGGGAACAGCTCGTAAATGAACGCTGGCACTTCCTTCGCTTCGCTACCGGGAAAACGCGACAGGCCCATCAGCAGGTTTTCCTCGACGGTCAGGCGGCCGAAGATCTCCCGGCCCTGGGGTACGTAGGCAATGCCGGCATGCACTCGCTGGTGCGGCTTGAACGCAGTGATGGGTTTGCCTTCCCAGTTCACCGCGCCTTCCCTGGCCGGCAGCAGGCCCATCAGGCATTTGAGCAGGGTGGTCTTGCCCACGCCGTTGCGCCCGAGCAGACAGGTGACTTCGCCGACCTTCACGTCAAACGTCAGGCCGCGCAGGATGTGGCTTCCGCCGTAGTACTGGTGCAGTTTTTCGACTTGCAGCATGTTCAAATTCCTTGTATTTCACACAGAACCCTGTGGGAGCTGGCAAGCCAGCTCCCACAGGGTTTGCATTCGCAACCTCAGCGACCGAGATAGACCTCGATCACCCGTTCGTTGTCCTGCACCTGCTCCAGTGAGCCCTCGGCCAGCACGCTGCCCTGATGCAACACGGTGACGTGGTCGGCAATCGAGCCGACGAAGCCCATGTCGTGTTCCACCACCATCAGCGAATGCTTGCCGGCCAGGCGCTTGAACAGCTCGGCGGTGAATTCGGTTTCGGCGTCGGTCATGCCCGCCACCGGTTCATCGAGCAGCAGCAATTGCGGGTCCTGCATCAGCAGCATGCCGATTTCGAGGAACTGTTTCTGGCCGTGGGACAGCAAGCCGGCCGGGCGATTGACCGAGCTGGTCAAGCGAATGGTGTCCAGCACTTCGGCGATGCGGTCTTTCTGCTCGCCGCTCAAGCGCGCCCGCAGGCTGGCCCACACTGACTTGTCGGTTTTCTGCGCCAGTTCCAGGTTTTCGAACACGCTCAAGGCTTCGAACACCGTCGGCTTCTGGAACTTGCGCCCGATGCCGGCCTGGGCGATCTGCACTTCGCCCATCTGCGTCAGGTCCAGGGTTTCGCCGAACCAGGCTTTGCCGTGGCTGGGGCGGGTCTTGCCGGTGATTACGTCCATCAGCGTGGTCTTGCCTGCGCCATTGGGGCCGATGATGCAGCGCAGTTCGCCGACGCCGATGTACAGGTTCAAATCGTTCAGCGCCTTGAAGCCGTCGAAGCTGACGCTGATGTCTTCCAGGGTCAGGATGGTGCCGTGGCGTGTATTCAGGCCTTTGCCGGCGCGCTGGCCAAGACCGATGGCGTCACGGCTGCTGCCAGCGTCCTTGTTGGGTTCTACGGGGAAAAACGCCGGTTCGAGCATGAACTCAGCGGTTGCCGTGACTCTCATGATTCACCTCTTTTCTTCAGCAGACCGATCACGCCTTTGGGCAGGTACAGGGTCACGACGATGAACAGCGCGCCGAGGAAGAACAGCCAGTACTCGGGGAACGCCACGGTGAACCAGCTCTTCATGCCGTTGACCACACCGGCACCGAGCAACGGACCGATCAAGGTGCCGCGCCCGCCGAGGGCGACCCATACGGCCGCTTCGATCGAGTTGGTCGGCGACATCTCGCTCGGGTTGATGATGCCGACTTGCGGCACGTACAGCGCACCGGCCAGGCCACACAACACCGCGCTCAGCACCCAGACAAACAACTTGAACCCGCGCGGATCGTAGCCGCAGAACATCAGGCGGTTCTCCGCATCGCGCAACGCGGTCAGTACCCGACCGAACTTGCTCTGCGCCAGGCGCCAGCCGATGTACAGGCTCGCCACCAGCAACAGCACCGTGGCGAAAAACAGCACCGCGCGGGTGCCCGGTTCGGTGATGCCAAAGCCGAGAATGGTGCGGAAGTTGGTGAAGCCGTTGTTGCCGCCAAAACCGGTTTCGTTGCGGAAGAACAGCAACATGCCGGCAAAGGTCAGGGCCTGGGTCATGATCGAGAAATACACGCCCTTGATTCGCGAACGGAAGGCGAAGAAGCCGAATACCAACGCCAGCAACCCCGGCGCCAATACCACCAGGCACAGGGTCCAGAGGAAGCTGCTGGTACCGGTCCAGAACCACGGCATTTCAGTCCACGACAGGAACGTCATGAACGCTGGCAAACCATCACCCGAAGCCTGGCGCATCAGGTACATGCCCATGGCATAGCCGCCGAGGGCGAAGAACAGGCCGTGCCCCAGGGACAGCAGGCCGGCGTAGCCCCAGACCAGATCGAGCGCCAGGGCGACGATGGCGTAGCAGAGAATCTTGCCCACCAACGTCAGCGTATAGGCTGAAACATGCAGCGTGCTGTCCACCGGTAACAACGACAGCAGCGGTAACGCCAGCAACACAATGAGGATCACTGCGCCGATGGCAATCGAGACTTTGGGGCCGGCTTTTTGGGTCGCGGTAACGAGCAGGGGCTGGTTCATCAGTCGATCACCCGTCCTTTGAGTGCGAAGAGGCCTTGCGGACGTTTCTGGATGAACAGAATGATCAGCGCGAGGATGAGGATCTTGCCGAGCACCGCACCGATCTGCGGTTCGAGAATCTTGTTGGCTATCCCTAAGCCGAATGCCGCCAGCACGCTACCGGCCAACTGGCCGACACCACCGAGCACCACCACCAGGAACGAGTCGATGATGTAGCTCTGGCCGAGGTCCGGGCCGACGTTGCCGATCTGGCTCAGGGCCACGCCACCGAGGCCGGCGATGCCCGAGCCAAGACCGAAGGCGAGCATGTCCACGCGTCCGGTGGGCACGCCGCAGCAGGCGGCCATGTTGCGATTCTGGGTGACCGCTCGCACGTTCAGGCCCAGGCGTGTCTTGTTCAGCAGCAGCCAGGTCAGCACCACCACAAACAGTGCAAAGACAATGATGACGATGCGGTTGTAGGGCAGTACGAGATTGGGCAGCACCTGAATCCCGCCCGACAGCCAGGCCGGGTTGGCCACTTCGACGTTCTGCGCGCCGAACAGCAACCGAACGAGCTGAATCAGCATCAGGCTGATGCCCCAGGTGGCGAGCAGGGTTTCCAGCGGGCGGCCATAGAGGTGGCGAATCACCGTGCGCTCCAGCGCCATGCCGATGGCGGCGGTGACGAAAAATGCCACGGGCAACGCAATCAGCGGATAGAACTCGATGGCCTGCGGGGCGAAGCGTTGGAACATCAGTTGCACCACATAGGTCGAGTAGGCGCCGAGCATCAGCATCTCGCCGTGAGCCATGTTGATCACGCCGAGCAGGCCGAAGGTGATCGCAAGGCCCAGTGCCGCGAGCAGCAGGATCGAACCAAGGGACATGCCGCTGAACGCCTGGCCCAGCATCTCGCCGACCAGCAGCTTGCGCTTGACCTGGGCGAGGCTGGTTTCAGCGGCGGTACGCACCATCGCATCGGTTTCAACGCCCGGCTCAAGCAGGCTTTCGAGGCGGGTGCGGGCCAGCGGATCGCCGGTTTCGCCGAGCAGGCGCACGGCAGCGAGGCGCACGGCTGGATCGCTGTCGACCAGTTGCAGATTGGCCAGGGCCAGGCTGAGGGCGGCGTGGACGCCTTCATCCTTTTCTCCCGCCAGTTGCTGGTCGAGGAATTTCAACTGCGCCGGTTTGGCGCTCTTCTGCAATTGCTGCGCGGCGGCCAGACGGATTTTTGCGTCGGCGGCGAGCAACTGATGACTGGCCAGGGCCGAGTCGATCAGACCCCGCAGGCGGTTGTTCAGGCGCAGGGTTTTCGGTTGCCCGTCGATGGTCAGTTCGCCTTGTTGCAGGGCATTGATCAACTCGATACGGGCCGGATCGGGCTGCGCGGCCCAGGCTTCCAGAAGTTTGGCTTGCTGCACGGGATTGGCGGCGACGAAGTCTTCGGCGTCGCCGGCGTGGGTGGCCATCGGCAGCAAGAGTGCGATGGCGAGGATGAGGCGGTAAAGGGCGGTGGGCATAGTAAGTCGCCTTGACGCGGACATTGTGGGAGCTGGCTTGCCAGCGATGCAGGCGACTCGATGTATTTGCTGCACCGAGGCGATGCCATCGCAGGCAAGCCAGCTCCCACAGGGATTTGTGTCGGCCTGAGACAAAGTGCCCGGGCCCGACATCCTGTGGCTTAGTTGCTCTTCACCGCATACTCCGGCTTCTTGTCGTTGCCCTGGATGAACGGGCTCCACGGTTGGGCGCGGATCGGTCCTTCGGTCTGCCACACCACGTTGAACTGACCGTCAGACTGGATCTCACCAATCATCACCGGCTTGTGCAGGTGGTGATTGGTCTTGTCCATGGTCAGCGTGTAACCGGATGGCGCAGCAAAGGTCTGGCCGGCCAGGGCTTCGCGGACTTTGTCGACGTCGGTGGATTTGGCTTTTTCGGCGGCTTGCGCCCACATGTGAATGCCGACATAGGTGGCTTCCATCGGGTCGTTGGTCACCGCTTTGTCGGCGCCCGGCAGGTTGTGTTTCTTGGCGTAGGCTTTCCAGTCGTCGACGAACTTCTTGTTCACCGGGTTCTCGACCGATTCGAAGTAGTTCCACGCGGCGAGGTTGCCCACCAGTGGCTTGGTGTCGATGCCGCGCAGTTCTTCTTCGCCGACCGAGAACGCCACAACCGGAACGTCGGTGGCTTTCAGGCCCTGGTTGGCCAGTTCTTTGTAGAACGGCACGTTGGAGTCGCCGTTGACGGTGGAGATGACGGCGGTCTTGCCGCCCGCCGAGAACTTCTTGATGTTGGCGACGATGGTCTGGTAATCGCTGTGACCGAAGGGGGTGTAGACCTCTTCGATGTCCTTGTCGGCCACACCTTTGGAGTGCAGGAACGAGCGCAGGATCTTGTTGGTGGTGCGCGGGTAGACGTAGTCGGTACCGAGCAGGAAGTAGCGTTTGGCGCTGCCGCCTTCTTCGCTCATCAGGTATTCAACGGCGGGGATCGCCTGCTGGTTCGGCGCGGCGCCGGTGTAGAACACGTTCGGCGACATTTCTTCGCCTTCGTACTGCACCGGGTAGAACAGCAGGCCATTGAGCTCTTCGAACACCGGCAGTACCGATTTGCGCGACACCGAAGTCCAGCAACCGAACACCACGGCGACCTTGTCCTGGGTTAGCAACTGACGACCCTTTTCGGCGAACAGCGGCCAGTTCGACGCCGGGTCGACCACCACCGGCTCCAGCATCTTGCCGTTCACGCCGCCCTTGGCGTTGATCTCGTCGATGGTCATCAGCGCCATGTCTTTCAATGACGTTTCGGAGATCGCCATGGTCCCGGACAACGAATGCAGAATACCGACCTTGATGGTCTCGGCGGCCTGGACGGTCCAGGTCATGCCCATTGCGGCAATGGATGCCGAGAGAGTGAAAGCCTTGATCAAACTGCGACGCTTCATTGTGCGATCTCCATGAACTTATGAGTTTTCTTGGTTGGCAGATGCGGACTACTGAAGGGTCTTTAGCAAGGGCTGTGCCCGGTCGGGGAAAGGTAGGGGAATAGCGTTTTAGAGCGGTTATGCGGATTGATGACGCACCAGGAAGGATCGCGGCAGGCGTGTTGGTGCGAAGCGTTGCGCCAGATTGGGGCGCAGATTGTGTGAGCAACAACAATCGATTGTGGGAGTGGGCTTGCTCGCGAATGCGGTGTTTCAGATGCCATTGATGTTGTCTGACACACCCTCTTCGCGAGCAAGCCCGCTCCCACAAAGTCAGCGGCGCATCAGATCAGCTTTTGACGCAGGTTTCAAAACCATGTCCGCCACCTTTGTACTCCGGGCCGTAGTAGTACTTGGTGAATGAAGTTTTCCCGTCGGGCATGGAAGCGAAGTTCGCAATCCCGACACCGTAATCCTTGAGCGACGGGTCCGTATGAGCAAAGTAAATCGCCAGGGAACTCGAGTTGGCGGCGGCAAAGCCGTCATACCGGGAGTTGTCGGGCAACGTCAGGGTAATACCGTAGGCGCCATGTTCGCCGGTACTTTGTTCGGCATTGAGTTTCATGTCGACAACACCTTCAAACGCACCGATATGGCTGTCCATCCCGGTGCATTGATATCGGCCGCTGTAGTCAACGCCAGTAAAGGGGGGCTTGGCTGCCCATGCAGGCGTTGAAACAAGTGCGATGGATATGATGAGTTTTTTGAACATGTTTACCTCTTTCCGCTCTTGTAAGAGTTGTGACGATTGAGGTGTAGGAATAATCGTCATTGAAGTGCGCGAGTGTTTTTATTATTCAACTCGCGGGGGCGGAGTATGAGCGTGGTAATGGATTTGTTAAGTGCTAACTCAATACGAGGTTTTTCCAGGCATAGATGCAGTTTTGAAGTTTGTTTTAATTAAACATGGCGTTAACGACGTCGCATCAAGCCGATGAAGAACAACCCGCCAATCGCCGCCGTGGCCACCCCGATGGGCAAGTCTTCGGGCGCGATCATCGTCCGTGCAGCAACGTCGACCCAGACCAGAAACACGCTGCCGAGCAACACGCACACCGGCAGCACTCTTCGGTGTTCAGCCCCGACCAGTCGCCGCGCGATGTGCGGCACCATCAGTCCGACAAAACCGATCGAGCCGCTGATCGACACCAGAACCCCGGTCATCAGCGATGCAATCAGAAATACCCGCAGGCGCACGGTGCGCGCATTCAGGCCCAAGGTCACTGCCGTCTGCTCACCGGCCATCAGTGCATTCAACGGTCGCGCCATGCCCAGCAGCAACACCAGCCCGAACAACACACTGGCGGTCGGTACCGCCAGCAATTCCCAGCGCGCCAGCCCGAGTCCGCCGAGCATCCAGAACATCACCGCCGAACTGGCTCGATGGTCGCCCAGGAACAGCAACAAATTGGCGATCGCCATCATCACGAACGACACCGCCACGCCGCACAACAACAGACGATCACTGTCGAGGCGACCGTGGCGGCTAGCGATCATCAGCACCACCAGCATGCTCAGCAATGCACCGATGAAGGCTGCGATCGGCAAGGTCAGCAGGCCAACGATTTCTCCGACATGCAACACAACGATCACCGCGCCCAACGTCGCGCCGGACGTGACGCCGAGTAAATGCGGGTCAGCCAGCGGATTGCGCGTCACCGCTTGCAGCACGGCGCCGATCAAAGCCAGCCCGGCGCCCACGAGTGCGCCGAGCAGCATGCGCGGCACGCGGATCAGCCAGACGATATGTTCCTGCCCGGGGTTCCAGTCCGGTACACCGAAGCCGAACAGTTTGTGCAACAGAATGCGCCACACCACGTCCAGCGGTACCCGCGCCGGGCCGAAACCCAGGGACACCACGCACGACACCAGCAACAGGGCACCGAGGGCGATCAGCAACAGGGCGTAGCGACGGTTGATCATTCGCTGTGGAAGCCCTTGGCCAGGGTGGCGACCGCCAGCACGTTATCAATGCCCGGTGTGGCCTGCACGTACGGGATGACGATGAAGCGCCGGTGCTTGATCGCGTCCACCGATTGCAGGGCCTTGTTGGCCAGCAGGAACTGAATCTTCTGTTCGGCAGTGATTTCGCTGTAGTCGACGATCACGATCACCTGCGGATTGTGTTCGACCACGCTTTCCCAGTTGACCCGGGTCCAGCTTGCGTCGACATCCTCCAGGATGTTGCGCCCGCCAGCGGCGTCGATCAGTGCTTGCGGCATGCCCAGGCGGCCTGAGGTCATGGCCCGGTCTTCGCCGCTGTCGTACAGGAAGACCCGCGGTCTTTGCGCGGGCAAGGTTTCGCGAATGTTGGCCACTTGCGCCTGCATGTGGGCGACCAGGGCGTTGGCGCGGTCCTGCACGTCGAAGATCCTGCCGAGGTTGCGCAGGTCGTTGTAGGTGTCTTCGAGGCTGGCCGGTGGGCGCTTCATCACGAAGGCGCAGGATTCGCTCAGCTCATACACATTGATGCCCAGCGGCTGCAGGGTTTGCGGAGTGAGATCGCCGCCCACGCGCATGCCGTAGTCCCAGCCGGCGAAGAGGAAATCGACGTTGGCATCGAGCAGGGTTTCCACCGACGGGTACTTGGCCGCCAGCTCCGGCAGACCGTCGAGCAGCGACTGCATGTCGGGTGTCACGGCCTTCCAGCCACTGACGCCGCTGTAGCCGGCCATTCGTGATTTGAGGCCGAGGGCGAGCATCATCTGGGTCATGTTGATGTCGTGGCTGAGGGCGTGTTGCGGTGCTTGCGTGAAGGTCACTTCGCGGTTGCAGCTTTTGACTGTCAGCGGGTAATGGGTGGCTTCGGCCAAGGCCTGGGCGCTGCCCGACAGCATCACGAGGCAGAGGCCGAAGCTCAGCAGGGAACGCAAATTCATGGTTGGGTTATCCAGGTGATTCGTGGGTAGCCGTGCAGCGGATGGTCATCGATAAGCGCTTCGACGCCAAACACGTTGCGCAGCAGGGCGGCGGTGAGCACCTCTTGCGGCGTGCCGCTGGCGACGATGCGGCCATGGTTGATCACGTACAACCGATCACAAAAAGCCGCCGCCAGGTTGAGGTCGTGGATGCTCGCCAGGGTGCCGATGTTCAGGTGCTTGACCAACTTCAACAGCTCAAGCTGATAGCGTGGGTCGAGGTGGTTGGTCGGCTCGTCGAGGATCAGCAGTTGCGGTTGCTGGGCCAGGGCGCGGGCGAGGATTACCCGCTGTTTTTCACCGCCAGAGAGGGTGGCGAACTCATGGTCATCGAAGCCCTTGAGGCCGACGGACTCCAGCGCCTGATGAATGAGTGTCGAGTCCTCGAGCGTGTCGCCATCGAACAGTCCTTTGTGCGGCGTGCGGCCCATGGCGACCACTTCCTCGACGGTCAGGCCGAAGGCGTCGGGGAACTCCTGCAAGACCACGGCGATGCGTTGTGCACACCAGCGCGAGGATTGCTTCCAGACATTCTGATGATCGAGCCTGACTTCGCCGTGCTCCGGTTTACTGAAGCGCCAGGCACAACGCAACAGGCTGGTCTTGCCACTGCCGTTGGGGCCGATCAGCCCGACGAACTCACCCGCGGCCACGTGCACGGAGGCATCACGCAGCTGGAATTGATGGTGGCAATGGCCGTGGCCCAGTGGGGACCAGGTGAGGTTGGTGAGGTGCAGCGAGGTCATGCCGTTACTCTTGAGGTGAAGCTGATGGCCTCTTCGCGAGCAAGCCCGCTCCCACAGGAGTTGCGTGAAACCTGTGGGAGCGGGCTTGCTCGCGAAGAGGCCCGAAAGGACACCCTCAATGCGAGAGGGTGACGCGCGGGGCAGTTTACAGCCCCTTGAGCCCCGCGCATCTCAGCTGTTTCATGATGAAGATGAGGCGTTCTCAGTCTGCCGGGTAAAACGCGACAGCAGCACGCGATCCAGCACCCACACCACCACCAGCGAAGCGCCCACCAACGGGAAGGCCACCGCGAGGGCGAACATGATCACCATGGCGGTTTTCCATTTCGGCAGGTCGTGGCGCAGCGGCGGTACGCCGAGTTTTCCTTGCGGACGACGCTTCCACCAGATCACCACGCCGCTGACCGCACTGAGCAGGATCATCAGGCAGATCAGCAAAACGATGAGCTGATTGAGTGTGCCGAACATCTTGCCTTCGTGCAGCATCACGCCGATTTCCGTGGCGCGGGCGACGGCGCCGTAGTGCTCGAAACGCACATCGGCAAGGACCTTGCCGGTGTACTGGTCGATGTGCAACGTGGCGTCATTGCGCGGGTCATCGGCGAACACGGCGATGGTGAACACACCCGTGGCGGTCGTTGGCAAGGTGATGCTGTAGCCCGGCTCGACCTTGCTTTGGGTGGCGATGTTCTGCACGTCCTGCAGGCTGATGGTCGGTGCGGCCGGGCCGGCTTGCGCGCCATCGTGGGCCATGTGCTCGGCGTGGTCGCCGGACATTGGCATCGGCGTGTTTTCCATGGCCCAGGGCACGGTCTGGCGGGTGGCGCTGTTGAGGCTGCGCGCCTCGACGTCGGACTTCGGTACGTTGTCCCACATTGCCGCCGGAAAGACGTTCCACACGGCCGCGTATTGCTGGCCCCAGAAGCCGGTCCAGGTCATGCCGCTGAGCAGCATCACCAACAGCAGGGAGGCGCCCCAGAATCCGGTGACGGCATGCAAGTCACGCCAAAGCACCCGCCCGCGACTGCTCAGGCGTGGCCACAGAATGCCGGCGGCCTGACCGCGCGGCCACCACAGGAATACCCCGGAAACCACCAGCACCACACCCCAACCGGCGGCCAGTTCGATCAGCCGATCGCCGACGGTGCCGATCATCAGCTCGCCGTGAATCGCGCGCGCAATGGCTTGCAGGTTCTTCTTGGCGTCTTGCTCGCCGAGGATGTCGCCGTGGTACGGATCGACAAAAACGTTCAGCTCGTTGCCGTCGTTGAGCACGACGAACTGGGCGCTGCGTTCGGTATTGACCGGTGGCAGGTACTGTTTGATCGTTGCCTGGGGATACGCATCTTTTACCCGCTTGAGCAGGTCGTCGGCCGGGACAGTGTGATGACCGGCCGGCACGTTGAGCAGGCTGCTGTACATCAGCGAATCGAGTTGCGGCTTGAACAGGTAAATGGTGCCGGTCAGGGCCAGCATCACCATGAATGGCGCAACGAACAATCCGGCATAGAAATGCCAGCGCCAGGCCAGGTTGTAGAAATTCACTTTGGGCTGTTTCATCACGTGTGCTCCGCTTGGCTGGATCTTTTAGTTGTTTGTTTTGCGGTTGCTGCGCAACCGATCGCGGGCAAGCCCGCTCCCACAGGTTCCACATTGTCCATGTGGGAGCGGGCTTGCCCGCGATGCTCTTAAAAGCTCATATCCACCTTGGTCCAGAGCGTGCGCCCCGGCTCCTTGATGGCTTGCGGGTCGTTGGCGGGGTAGCCGAAACCAGCGTTGCCTGCCAGGTTCAAATGCTCGGCGTAAGCCTTGCCGAACAGGTTGTCGACGCCGCTGCTGACCTTCCAGTTGCTGTTGATCCGATAGGCACCGTTGAGGGAGAACACGCCGAACCCCGGCGTCTTGCCGAAGTCCTTGCCGACCACGTTGCCCTTGTTCTGGTCGATACGGTTTTGTGCGGCGACCACTCTCCACAGTGCGCCGGCACTCCAGTTGTCTTCGCTGTAGGTCAGGCCGAAACGGGCATCCAGCGGCGGCATCTGCGGCAATGCAGAGCCATCGCTGCTGTTCTTGCCCCAGGCGTAGGCCAGGGTCGCGTCGGCTTTCCAGTGTTCAGTGAGGCTGTACGCGGCGCCCAGTTCGCCGCCCATGATTCGTGCGTCGATGTTCTCGGCTTGCGAGGTCGTGCCCATCATTGTCGGGGTGTAGTTGAACAGGATGTAATCGCGCACCTGCCCGACGTAGCCCGAGGCCCAGGCTTGGAGTGTTTCGGTCTTGTATTGCAGGCCGAAATCGAGCTGGGTGGTTTTTTCCGGTTTGATTGAATCGAAGGCATTCACCGAACCGGCGGGGCCGGACTTGGGTGAAAACAGCTCCCAGTAATCCGGGAACCGCTGGGTGTGACCGAGGCCCGCGTACAAGGTGGTCGGGCTGTCGGCCAGGTCATGCTCGTAGCGGATGAAGCCGCTTGGCAGGGTGTCGGCGCGGGTGTCGTCGGCGGTCGGATTCGGGCGGGTCATCATTCCCGAGCCGACGGTCTGCCGATAGTCCTTGGCCGAGGCGCGGTCCAGGCGTGCGCCGCTGATCAAGCGGTCACGGTCGGTGGCGTACCAGGTCAGTTCGCCGAACGCACCGTAGTTATGGAAGTCGGCATCCTTGGTGTAGGGCAGGTCCTTGTAGGTGTCGATGCCCATGGCGCTGCGCTGGCGATGTTCGTTGGTCTGTGCGTCGATGCCACTGATCAGTTGCACATCAGCCCAGCGCCAGGTGGCCTTTATCCGCGCGCCGAGGGTGCGTCGGTCGACGTTGGAGGCCATGGGGCCGGCCATCATGCCGGTACCGGACGGCGTGCGCAGGGTGTAGTTGTCCATCACGTGGTCGGCGTAGTTGTAGTAGACCTGCGCCTCGACCGTATCCAGCACATCGCCGATGCTGGATTTCTCGAAGCGCAGGCCGAGGCTTTCGCGCAGGAACTGCGAACCGTCCATGCTGCGCCCGGCGTAGCGCGCTTCACCGTCACCCTTGCCGGCGGTCAGCTCCAGCAGGGTATCGGCATCCGGGGTCCAGCCGAGTGCGACGTCGCCGTTCCATTTGTCGTAGCGCGATGGGACGGTGTCGTTGTTGCCATCCTGATAGTCGTCTGCATGTGCGGTGTTGCCGATTACCCGCACGTAGCCCAGTGGCCCGCCGGCAGCGGCATCCACCAGTTTGTCGAAGCGCCCGTTGGAGCCGGCCAGCACACTGGCGTTGACCCGTGTGCCGAGCTCGCCGAAGCTTTCCGGCTCGCGGTCGAACAGGATGGTGCCGGCCGAAGCGCCCGGCCCCCAGAGCACGGTTTGCGGGCCTTTGATCACGGTCAGCCTGTCGTAGGTTTCCGGCGAAATGTAGGAGGTCGGCGCGTCCATCCGCCCAGGACAGGCGCCAAGCATCATGCCGCCGTTGGTGAGGATGTTCAGGCGCGAGCCGAACATGCCGCGCAGCACCGGGTCGCCGTTGGTGCCGCCGTTGCGCACTTGGGCGAAGCCCGGAATGGTTTTGAGATAATCCGAGCCGTCGCTGGCCGGCACCGGTTGGCGCGGGTCCTTGGGGTTGGTGACGATGGTCAATGGCGAGCTGGGAGCAACGGCGGTAATCACCGTCGGGCTCAGTTCTTCAGTGTGACCGGCGTGTTCATCGGCCAGCGCGGAAGGCGCCAGCAATGCACTGCACAAAATCGCAGTGGCGTGCCTGAAACGAATGCCGGATTCGTTTTGGGCCATGGAGACTTGGGCTGGGCTCAAGCCTGTGTCAGCAGAAAACCTGGACATGAAATTTCCATCGAACAGTCGTAAACGACACGGCCGGCAGCCTGAAGCTGTCCCTGTGGGAGCGGGCTTGCTCGCGAAAGCGGTGTGCCAGGCGACATCTACGTTGACTGACACTCTCTCTTCGCGAGCAAGCCCGCTCCCACCGGTTGCTTGGGTTGTCTTGCGGGCCGTGTGAGATCGGAGGTGGGTGTTTACGCGACGGCAGGCGGGGCGCGGGTGCGGGCGCCGGGGAAGACGGTTAGCCGGGCATGGCCCAGGCGCGGAGAGGGCGTGGTGAAGGTGTTGACAGGTGGAGTGACGAAGTTGGCGAAGGACACGCCACCGGTCAGCGCCGGGCAATTGAACAGCAGGCTGCAATAGCCGCACTTTTCCCACAGCACATGGTGCCCCGGGGCTGGCGGGCAATGCTCGGCGGAGGTTTGCTTGCCGTGGTCGGCATGCTCCATCGCAGACATGTCCATGCTCATACCCGCAGGCATGCTCATCGACATGGCGCGCGAATCCATCGGCATCGACTGGGAAATCAGCGGACCGATAAAGATCATCAGCATGGCGAACAGGCTGATCCAGCTGCCGCGTGTCAGGCTCAATGCCTGACTGCGTGGCCTGGATGACCTGGCGCTAAGCGGGCGCATGGGCGTTTTCAGCTCAGGCGATTACGGATTGTGCATGTGCGCTTGCATGCCGTCCGGCGCCTGCTTCTGCACCGCGACTTCGACCGTCACGTCACCGGCTTTTTCGAAGTGCAGTGTCATGGGGAAGCGCTTGCCGTCAACCAGCAGGCTGCGGTCCTTGAGACCCAGCAACATCACGTGATAGGCCATCGGTGCGAAAGTGACCTCGCCACCGGCGGGCACTTCCACGCTCGGTACGTGCTGCATTTTCATCATGTCGCCTTGCATCACGTGCTCATGCAATTGCGCTTCGCCGGCAATGGGGGTGTCGACGCTGAGCAGGCGGTCGGCGGTCTTGCCTTCGTTGTCGATCACGAAATACGCCGCAACGGTGGGCGCACTGGGTGGCAACTCCTGGGACCACGGGTGGGCGATTTCCAGCGTGCCGACCTTGTATTCGTGGGCATTGGCAAAGCAGGCAGGCAGCAACAACGCGGCCAGAACGATGAGTTTGTTCAACATGGCAGTTCTCCGGGACGATTTAAACGCAGGTCAATTGCGAGAAAAAATCACACCAGAGGTGAAGCGCGGGGGTTGAGACTCGGCCATTGCTGGCGTGGTGACGGGCTGTCGAGCGAGGTGGCAGGCAGGCTTCGGTTGGATTCGAAGTGCGCGAAATACAGCTGTGGCGAATGTCCCGGCAACGCCACCAATGGCGCAGAACCCGAGCAGCACCAGCAATGCTGCATGTTGGAATGATCGTCGTTTTGCGGGGCTTTCTGTTCAAGGTCGCCGATGGAAATCGCCACCATCCTGGTGCCGCTGGCGCTGCAGAAGCTGCCCCACAACAACTGTTCGGCAGGTGACTTCGACGTTTGCGCCATCGCTCCGGACATCGGCATGGCGAGCAAATTGAACAGCACTGCGAAGCAGGCTATCCAGGCAATTGCGAGCCGTTGTCGGGACATGGGACAAAATCCGTTTGGGTGGGCGATCAGGCGCGGGCTATTTAGCCTGATCAGGGCCGATAAGTAAAAATGCGGCGTGCGGTTTGGTGTCGCAGTGCGTTGCGTTCATTGATTTCATCATAGCTGCGAATTCCAGAATGCCAGCACCGCTTAAACATTGTTCAGAATCTCAAGAGAGTCAGTCGTTCATTAAAAGTTTGTACGTAAAGTCTGAGTGACTGGCAGGTTCCAGCCTTTGCGTAATCCCTGGTGGCGCTTCGCGGGCAAGCCCGCTCCCACAGGTTTCTTTGTCTAGCCCTGGATTTGTGCTCAGTGAGGTCCACTGTGGGAGCGGGCTTGCCCGCGAAGGCGCCCTGACGTGTTCGCAAAAATCAGATCAATTGCTGCTCTACCATTACCTGCAGTATCTCGGCCACCGCCGCAAACTCTCGCTCAACCCAAGGCAACACCGGCCGCTTCAAAACAATTACCGGCACCCCACGCTCACGCGCCACTTCCAGCTTCGGCTCGGTCGCTGCGCTGCCGCTGTTCTTGCTGATCAATACGTCGATCTGTCGGCGTTCGAACAAGGCTCGTTCATCCTCAATCAGGAAGGGGCCTCGTGCGCCGATCACTTCGCAGCGCTCGTTACCCGGATAGACCTCCAGCGCGCGCAGAGTCCAGAATTGCTCCGCAGGAATTTCGTCCAGGTGTTGCAGGGGCTCGCGGCCGAGGGTGAACAGCGGTCGGCGGAAGGGTTTCAGGGCTTCGATCAGTTCGGCCCAATCGGCAACTTCCCGCCAGTCATCACCCACCCGGGCTTGCCAGGCCGGACGTCGCAGCGCCCAGCAGGGAACGCCGCTCAATTGCGCGGCGGTCGCAGCGTTCTGGCTGATTTGGGCGGCGTAGGGGTGAGTGGCATCGACCAGCAGTTCGATACCTTCATCGCGAATGAATTGCGCCAGACCCTCGGCACCGCCGTAACCTCCCACGCGGATCTGACATTGCAGGTCCGTCGGCACCCGACCGATACCGGCCAGGCTGTAAATGTGCTGCGGCCCCAGCGTGCGGGCAATGGCCAGGGCTTCGGTCACACCGCCGAGCAACAGGATGCGCTTCATTGAAACGCGCCTGCATGGCCGACAATCCCGCCCTGGCGATCGATGGCAAAGACTTCCACCTGAACCTGTGCCGGCACCACGCTGCGGGCAAAATCCAGGGCGTGCTGGCAGACTGCGTCGCCCAGGGCAACCCCGGCTGCGGCGGCCATGGCCAGTGCCTGCTGGCTGGTGTTGGCCTCGCGGATGCTTTGCTGCAATGCCGTATCGGCACCGACCTGTGCGGCCCATTGCGCCAGTTGCGGCAGGTCGATGCTCGAATGACGACTGTGCAAATCCATATGCCCGGCCGCCAGTTTGCTGATCTTGCCGAAACCACCGCACAGGCTGAGCTTGTCCACGGGCACTTTGCGCAGGTGTTTGAGTACGGCACCGACGAAGTCGCCCATTTCGATCAGGGCAATTTCCGGCAGGTTGTAGACCTGGCGCATGGTGTCTTCGCTGGCGTTGCCGGTACAGGCGGCGATGTGCAGGTAACCGTTGGTTTTTGCCACGTCGATGCCCTGGTGGATCGAGGCAATGTAGGCCGCGCATGAAAACGGCCGGACGATGCCGCTGGTGCCGAGGATCGACAGTCCACCAAGAATGCCCAGGCGTGGGTTCATGGTTTTCAGTGCCAGTGCCTCGCCATTCTCGACATTGACCGTCACGTCGAAACCGCCGGCATAACCGAGTTCGTCGGCCAGTCCCGCCAGGTGATCGCCGATCATTTTGCGTGGCACCGGGTTGATCGCCGGTTCGCCGACACCCAGCACCAGCCCGGGCCGGGTCACGGTGCCGACGCCGCGGCCGGCATGGAAGCGAATCCCCGGCTCGGCGCTCAGGCGCACCTGGGAGTACAGCAGGGCGCCATGGGTCACGTCGGGATCGTCGCCGGCGTCCTTGAGGGTTCCCGCTTCGGCACCGTCCTCGGTGAGGCGGCAGAACTCCAGACGCATCTGCACGTGCTTGCCTTTGGGCAGCACGATGTCCACCGCATCGGCCGTTACACCGGCCAACAGCAAGCGAGCGGCAGCGAGGCTGGTAGCGGTGGCGCAACTGCCGGTGGTCAAGCCACTGCGCAGCGGTGCAGGTTGTTCGGCGGTCTCGTCACGCATCGAAAGGCTTCGTCACGTCCAGCAAGGTAATCGGCAGGGCCTGGCGCCAGGTGTCAAAGTTGCCCAGCGGTTGTGCTTGCGCGATATGAATTCGCGTCAACTCTCCGCCGTGTTGCTCGCGCCAGGCCATCAGGGTCATTTCACTTTGCAGGGTGACTGCGTTGGCAATCAGCCGGCCACCGGGCTTGAGTTCGGCCCAGCACGTATCCAGCACGCCTTCACGGGTGACACCGCCGCCGATGAAAATCGCGTCCGGTCGCTCCAGGCCGGCCAAGGCCTGCGGCGCATTGCCACGAACCAGCTGCAGGCCGGGAACGCCGAGGGCATCGCGGTTGTGCTCGATCAACGCCTGGCGGCCGTCATCCGCCTCGATGGCCAGTGCGCGACAACCGGGGTGGGTGCGCATCCATTCGATGCCGATCGAGCCACTGCCGGCACCGACATCCCACAACAGTTCGCCGGGGATCGGGGCCAGACGTGCGAGGGTGATGGCGCGCACATCGCGTTTGGTCAATTGACCGTCGTGCCTGAAGGCGGAGTCCGGCAGTCCGGCCAGTCGGGACAGGCGCGGTGTATTCGGTTCAGCGACACATTCGATGGCGACCAGGTTCAGGTCGGCGATCAGCGGGGCGTTCCATTCGCTGGCAATGCTGTCGATACGCCGCTCGGCTTCGCCGCCCAGGTGTTCCAGCACGGTGAGGCGGCTGGGGCCGAAGCCTCGTTCGCGCAACAGTGCAGCGATGGCCGCGGGGCTGCGGCCGTCGTTGCTCAATACCAGCAAGCGCACGCCGCTGGACAGGTGGGCGTTGAGTGTGGCGAGCGGCCGGGCCACTACCGAAAGGGTGACCACGTCCTGCAAGGGCCAACCCATTCGCGCTGCTGCCAGTGAGCAGGAGGAGGGCGCGGGAAGCGTCAGCACTTCGCTGGCAGGGAGTTGTCGGGCAAGGCTGGCGCCGACGCCATAGAACATTGGATCGCCGCTGGCCAGGACGCAGACGGGCTCGCCACGTCTGGCCAGGACCGGTTCAAGGGAAAAAGGACTTGGCCACAGTTGCCGTTCGCCACGGATGCAGGTTGGCAGCAGATCCAGTTGTCGTTGACCGCCAATGATCCGCGAAGCCTTCAGCAGAGCATGTCGGGCATTTTTTCCAAGCCCCTTGAAGCCTTCCTCTCCGATGCCTACTACTGTCAGCCAGGGGGTCATGCTGTTCCTCATCTATCAATCGAAGCCAAATCACGGAGCCGGTCCGTGCCGGGCTGGCGGTTGCGCATCATACCGCGGCGCGGCATTCGCCTGTTGTCATCGGGTGAAGGCGTGCTTTTGACCGTGATGACACCATTCAAGTGTCAGGATATTCAATCTTATGATGGCTTGCGCAGTTCGAATCTCTTCATGGTGATCTCGCGAAGCTTTTTTTCAATCAGCGGTTTTTTATTTTCGAGTTTATATCTGTCCAGTTTAAGGCTGGCCCGGCGCTGGGTGATTTGTGCATCCTGATCTTCCCAGTTCCAGAACAAAAAACCACTTTTTCTTGTGGTTACTACCAATTCAAGATTAAAGACGGCTATTTCAAGGAACCCCCTTGAATCGTAGCGTGCAGGTATTACCTGAAAACCTTCTCCCATAAGACTCTCTTTATCCAGTGAAAACAGCGCCGATTTGTCGGGCTTCAGCGCGTCGAGCGTGTCTATCATGGCATTGCCTTGTCGGGAGTCCCGCATGCCTTCAGCGCTTTGCACCAGAAAGTGCGCAACGCTTTGTGAAATGACGCTACGGGTGCGGGTGAAAATCGCGTTTTCAAAGACAGACCAACCCAGGAAATCCAGCGTATTTACATACTCATGCAGCCACGTTGACGAATCAGTGAAGCGACTACAAAGCATGTCAGCGGATTTTGTGGCTATTTGTGTGCAATCGGTAAGGTCTTTGTGATCTTGCAGTGAAAGTTCGTCTATGCATGAAGTAAGGCTGTGTCCGGTTAATGCTCCAGACAGGCTGTTTTTGCTCATGGGTTGCTCCTGATAGTTAGCTATTTGATATGTTTGCTATTGTTGTTTGCGAATTAAAAGTACAGGAGTCGATATGGGGTTGAAATAAGAGCGGGTTGTGAAGTTGATTTTTGTTGTCAGTATTTTTTGCGGCGTTTATGCCTGACATGAGCCAGTACAACTCGTGTGCCAGAACAAATATTCTGACGCCGGAGCCGGGCGCTTTTCGTCGTCCATTTGCCTGGACTTTTCATCCCGCCTGACAAAGCAGGCATAATGCTGCCCTTCGCCTCGTACCGGTCATCCAGTGAATCCTCGTCAGAAATCCAACCCTTTACGCCCTTCGGCCTGTCCCGGGTTGCTGCGTATCGTCCAGGCGTTGGACGGCGGCATTTGCCGAATCAAACTCAGCAGTGGTTCCATCCGTGCACAGCAGGCCTTCGCGGTGGCCGATGCAGCCGAGCGATATGCCGGTGGCGTGATCGAGGCGACCAATCGCGGCAACTTGCAGATTCGTGGCATCGGCAACGAACAGGCCGCTTTGATCGACTGCCTGCTTGCCGCAGGATTGGGCCCGAGCCATGCGGCGGGTGACGATGTTCGCAATCTGATGCTCAGCCCTGCCGCCGGGTTCGATCAGCAGATGCTGTTCGATACCCGTGCACTTGCCGATCGGATTTTGGCCACGGTGCAACAGCAGGAACGCTTTCACGATCTCAGTGCCAAGTTCGCTGTGCAACTCGATGGCGGCGAGGCTCTGGCGATGCTTGAGCATCCCCACGACCTGTGGCTCGCGGCCTTCGAGCGAAACGGTGTGCGACGGCTGGCGTTTGGGTTGGCTGGATGCCCGACGGACCAACCGGTCGGTTCGGTCGCGCTCGACGATGGCCATGCCCTGGTAGTCGCGGTGCTTGAGTTGTTCCTTGAACGGGCGCGCCCCGAGCAGACGCGGATGCGTCATTTGCTGGCCGAGTACTCGATCGGGCACGTTCTGCTTCGGTTGGCTGAGTGTGTATCGATGCAAGCGGTTGTCGATTGGCAGCGGGTTTCGGCTGGCAGCGATTTGCACATCGGCGCCCATCCCCAGGCCGACTCCGGCGTTGTCTATGTGGGGGCTGTCCCGCCACTGGGACGGCTCGATCCGACGATGCTGCGAGGCGTGGCGCAAGTGGCATGCGAACTCGGTGATTCGAGTCTGCGTTTCACACCCTGGCAAAGTCTGCTGGTGCCCAATGTTCGCGCGGAAAATGCCGCTGAGGTCATTCGGCGACTGCAGTGTCTGGGTCTGCAGTGTGAAGCCGATCAGCCATTGTCCCGGCTGATCGCCTGCACCGGCTCAAACGGTTGCGCCAAAGGCCTGGCCGATACCAAGGGCGATGCCCTGCAATTGGCCGCGTTGCTGCGTCGCCATGGACCGGCGCTGAACATACACCTGAGCGGTTGCCCGCGTTCCTGCGCCGCCGCGCATATCGCGCCCGTCACGTTGCTGGCCGTCGCCCCCGGTCACTACGATCTATATTTTCGCGACGCAGCGCAGCCGGGTTTCGGCGCGCTGCACGCACACAACCTTACTATTGAAGCGGTCGCGGCCTTGCTCGACGCTCGCTCACGGAGCCCCCTTGATGCTTGATTACATCCGCGACGGTCAGGAGATCTATCGCAACTCCTTCGCGATCATTCGCGCCGAGGCCAACCTCGACCGAATTCCTGCCGATCTGGAGAAACTCGCGGTCCGTGTGATTCACGCCTGCGGCATGGTCGAGGCCATCGACGGTTTGCAGTTTTCCGACGGGGCGGGCAAGGCCGGGCGTGATGCGCTGGCGGCCGGCGCGCCGATTTTGTGCGATGCGCGAATGGTCTCCGAAGGCGTGACCCGCGCGCGGTTGCCAGCGAACAATCCGGTGATCTGCACCTTGCGTGACGAAAGCGTTCCGCAGCTGGCCCGTGAATTGGGCAACACCCGCTCAGCCGCTGCCCTGGAACTGTGGCGTCCCCATCTGGAAGGTAGCGTGGTGGTCATCGGCAACGCCCCGACGGCATTGTTTTATTTGCTGGAAATGCTCGACGCCGGTGCGCCGAAACCGGCGCTGATCCTCGGGTTCCCTGTAGGTTTCGTCGGCGCCGCCGAATCCAAGGCAGCGCTGGCGGCTGACAGCCGTGGCGTGCCATTTGTCATCATGCAGGGTCGCCTGGGCGGTAGCGCCATGGCTGCCGCCGCCGTCAATGCCCTCGCCACGGAGATCGAATGATGCAGCAACCTGGACGTTTGATCGGCCTTGGCGTCGGTCCCGGTGATCCGGAACTGATTACCGTCAAGGCGTTGCGACTGCTGCGCGAGTCGCCTGTAGTGGCGTACTTCGTCGCCAAGGGCAAGAAGGGCAACGCCTTCGGTATCATCGAAGCGCACCTGCAGGACGCACAGAATTTGTTGCCACTGGTGTACCCGGTGACCACTGAAGCCTTGCCGGCGCCGTTGTCCTACGAGCAAGTGATCAGCGACTTCTATGATGACGCTGCCGCAGAGCTGGCCGCGCATCTCGACGCAGGCCGCGATGTGGCAGTGATCTGCGAGGGCGATCCGTTCTTCTACGGCTCCTACATGTACCTGCACGACCGGCTCGCCCAGCGTTATCAGGCTGAAGTCGTGCCTGGCGTGTGTTCGATGCTCGGCGGAGCCTCGGTGCTCGGTGCGCCGCTGGTGTATCGCAATCAGAGTCTGTCGGTGTTGTCCGGTGTGCTGCCGCACGACGAACTCAAGCGTCGCCTGGCCGATGCCGATGCGGCGGTGATCATGAAGCTGGGACGCAACTTTCCCAAGGTCCGCCAGGTGCTCGGAGAGCTCGGCCTGGCCGAGCGTGCGCTGTACGTCGAACGCGCAACCATGGCCAATCAGAAGATCGTGCCGCTGGATCAGGTCGAGCCGATGTCTTCGCCGTACTTCTCGTTGATCATCGTTCCCGGTGAAAGGTGGCAAGGCTGATGACCCGTCCAGTTCCGGCGATTGTCATTCTCGGCAATGGCAGCCTCGCGACCGCACAGAAAATTCAGCAGTTTTATCCGGGGGCGTTGATCCACGGCCTGACCGGGCGGGTTGAGGGCGCTGACCGCGTCTACCGTGAATTCGGTGCGACCCTGCGTGAGCTTTATCAACAGGACACGCCGATCATAGCCTTGTGCGCAGCCGGGATCGTGATCCGAACGCTGGCGCCATTGCTGCTGGAAAAAGGCGCAGAGCCGCCAGTGCTGGCCGTGGCCGAAGACGGCAGCGCGGTGGTGCCTCTGCTTGGTGGTCTTGGCGGCGTGAATGTGATGGCGCGCGAGATTGCCGCCGCACTGGAAGTCTCGGCGGCGATCACCACCAGCGGTGAACTGCGTTTCGGCACCTGCCTGCTCAATCCGCCCAGTGGGTATGTCTTGGGCGATCTGGAATTGGGCAAGCGTTTCGTGTCCGATTTGCTGGCGGGTGAAACGGTGCGTATCGAAGGTTCTGCACCGTGGTTGGCGCAAGCGCAATTGCCTGAGAATGAACACGCGCGACTGACCGTTCACGTCGGTCATGCCGAGCGAGCGCCTGCGGCCCACGAATTGCGGATCTATCCACGCAACGTGCTGGTTGCCGTGGCGGGTGAAGTGGCCGATGCATCGGCCGCCATTCGCCAGGCTTTGCGTCAGGCCGGAATCGCAGTGCAATCGGTGGCTTGCCTGTTGGCAGCCGATAGTGAAATGGCCGGCTCCACGTTGCGCGAAGCGGCGCTTGAGCTGAGTGTGCCGTTGCGTTTTGTCAGCGCTGCAGGTGCGGCGACTGAGCTGGTGCATCATGCCATCAGGCCTGTATCCATCGTCGGCGATGACGTGGTTGCCATTGCAGTCGCCGAGCAGCCGTTGGAGCCATCGCAGATCGGCCGACCGCGCGGACGGCTGGCGGTGATTGGCCTCGGGCCAGGCGCTGCCGACTTGATGGTGCCGGCGGTGAAGGCAGAACTGGCTCGCGCCAACGATGTGCTCGGCTACGAAACCTACGTACGCATGGCCGGGCCATTCCGGGCTGACCAGGTGCTGCACTGCACGGATAACCGCGAAGAAATGCAGCGTGCCCGTCACGCCTTCGAACTGGCGGCTCAAGGGCGTTCTGTGGTGGTGGTGTCGTCCGGTGATCCGGGGGTCTTTGCCATGGCCGCGGCTGTGCTGGAGGCGCTTCACGAGTCCAGCGATGCCGCCTGGCACAACGTCGATCTCGAAATCCTGCCAGGTGTCTCAGCCTCGCTGGCGACGGCCGCCCAGGCCGGTGCGCCGTTGGGTCATGACTTCTGTGTGCTGTCGCTGTCAGACAACCTCAAGCCCTGGTCGATCATTGAAAAACGTCTGGACCTGGCCGCGCAAGCCGATCTTGCGCTGGCTTTCTACAATCCGATCTCTCGTTCACGCCCATGGCAATTGGGCCGGGCGCTGGAGATTGTCAGCCAGCACCGTGAGCCGGGAACTCCCGTCGTATTGGGGCGGGATATTGGCCGTCCGGGTCAGACGTTACGGGTGACCACGCTGGGTCAACTGGGTGTCGATCAGGTGGACATGCGGACAATGGTACTCATCGGGTCTTCGACAACTCGTGTGTTCCCTCGCCTGGACGGTAGTACCTGGGTGTACACACCACGCAGTTATGGCGACAAGCTTACCCCGATTCAATAGTTACTGTTCCGGACTGCTGAATAACTCCAGGCCATTATTAATTAGTAATGGCCTGGTGGGCGGTGTCTGTTTGTTTGTTGTTGAATGCGTGTCTCGCTAGTTTGTAATGATTGATATACACATGTTGTATTTAGTTGCGGTTGATGGTTGGAGTGAGCTGCGTTAGTTTTAAGGCGCTTCTGGATGGAGCGCTTGTTAATAAATAAAGGAGTATTGCTTGTGGATGACTTTGAAAGTTCTGTAAGTTTTTCGAAAAGTGCTGATTTCGTAAGAGCATGCATTAAGATGCGTAAAAGTGCCATGGCCAAGCGGCCGCGCACAATGTCGTTGATGTCGTCGGTCGCTTCGAGTCCTACCAAGGAATTGGACGCGCTGGTGTTGGGCAACAGTCTGATTGGCTACGGTGACAAGATCAGCATCGAGAACATGGCGATCATTGAAAACCTGATTACCATGTCGAAGATGGAAGCTAATTACGAAGTGCCCGGGAATAAAGATCCCAAGGCTTGGTATCACGCCTTTACCAAGTGCCTGGAAGAGTTGGGGTGTTTCGTTCCAGATAAAGGTTACTCAAAGTACAGTGCCACTTCGCTGAAGATCACGATGGATAATGTCATGGTCGATATTATCCAGGCTGCCGTCGAGGCTGCAAAGGCCGCAATTCCTGGCGCAACTGTGCTCAGTGCAATCACCAACTCCACGCTGGATGCATTGAAGAAAGAGCCTGATGCACTAAATCTGTTCAACCTTGAAGCGAAGAATACGGAAGGCGTACGCCTGACCACTATTCCCTGCGAGCAAATGGCCAACGGAATTATCCTGATCGCGGTAGGCGCGGTTGATCATCAGGGTGGTAGTGATGATGGCGGTGCGCTGTTTGTCGACTGGAAGACTTCTTCCCTGGAAATCTTTCACGGAAAGTCGTTTGTAACGTTCAACCCTGCCCGTTATGCGGAAATCAAGTCGGACATCGAAGAGTACCTCGGCGAACACCGAAAAGATGTGTTGGTCAGGCGGTTCAGCCGGCGCAAGTGAAGGAACGAGGCCAGAGGCTTCAGGCCTTTGGCCTTTCTGAATCAAGGAAAGCGAATGACGTACTCCGTAGTAATAAATTCAGGCAGCATTTTGCTGATGTCGAAGGCGTTGTCGCCTGCGGCCCTGCAGGACAGCCTTGACACTGTCTTGTTTGCGCAACTCACCGCCGAGGAAGATTTTCCGAATGGTCACGCCCACGCCAAATGGGCCGAAGTATTCGTGGAGACGCTGGCCGCTTGTGGCTGGCAGTTCCATGACCAGGGGGCAACCTCAGGAATGTTCCCTCGATCAGGCGTTACGATTTTTTCCGTGTATGACGCTGTGCATGCAGCCTTTCAATCAAGGCTGTCCGCTCAGCAAGTCCTCCTGATGGGAAGTGCTCTGCGCATGATTGCGCAACTGCCAGTACAGTCGCTGGGGGCTGGGGTTTTCCGTGAGCAATCGATATTGGAGAGTGGGACTCATTCAGTCGGTATCGAAGACAATCTCAAGCGTACTCATCGTGTGAGAGTGCTGGCAGGCGTAGTCGAGGCTGATGGTTTTTTAACATTGGCCACCGTGTTCTTTGAAACAGATCAGCCGATTGAAGGCCAGTTTATCGGGCAAGACTTCGCTTTGAATCGCGTAGAGGGAGGTGTGACGACTTCATTTCTTCACGCCCGATTTGCTGTCAACGAATACACGGCATTCCGAGAAGACACAGTGCGGTGGCTAGGGCCGCAACGGCAGGCACTGTGCATCAAGGTCGGCGAACACGCGGTGCAGCTTGCTTAGGGGGGGGCTAAGGCACCAGATACCCCCTCACCCCGGTGAAGATAATCTGCGCCGCCAATGCGCATACGAATAGCCCCATCAAACGGCTGACGATCTGTAATCCCTGATCACCGAGAATGCGCTCGATTCGACTGGACAAAAACAGCACCACGCCCACAGTAAAACTGGCCATGGCAATGCCGACAATGGCGGTGAGTTTGTCGTCCCAGTGCGGCTGACTCACGCCCATCACCAGTAATGCACCGATGGTGCCCGGGCCGACGGTCAGTGGAATGGTCAGCGGGACGATGGTCACATCCTGCTGCACGTTGTCGGTCTGTACCGCCGATTTGCCTTGTGCCATCCCGAGTGCCGAGATGAACAGGACGCTACCGGCACCGATGCGGAACGCATCCACGGTAATGCCGAAAACACTGAAAATCACTCGGCCGAACAAGTACAGCAGCACACTGGAGACCAGTGTGGCGACTGCAACTTTCCAGGCCAGCCGTCGCTGTTCCTTGCGCGAATAACCACGGGTCAGGCTGATGAAGCAGGACAACACGAAGAATGGGCTGTAGAGCACCAGCATCTTCAGGTAAACGCTGAACAACACATGGAGCATGGTGCCGGGCTCACTGGCGAGGGAAGTCGAGGGGGGAGTCTATCAGGGGTTGCGCAGTCTGTCGGCTCAGGACGTTTGGGTCGTTGCGCGATTCTGCTGGTCACGCTGGGCGACCCAGTGTTCGATCAATTCACGCAGTTGTGACAGTTCGACCGGTTTGGCCATGTGTCCGTCCATGCCGGCCTGGCGCGCACGCTCTTTGTGTTCGGCCAGGATGTGGGCGGTCAATGCCACCACGGGGGTACGGACCCGCTGGTTGCCGACTTCCCAGGCGCGCAATTGCTGGGTGGCCGAGAAACCGTCGAGGATCGGCATTTCGCAGTCCATCAGGACCAGGTCGTAACGCTGGGCTTTCATCGCCTGCAAGGCTTCTTCGCCGTTGCAGGCGGTATCCGGTTGCAGGTTGAGCTTGCTCAGCATGCCGCGGATCACCTTGGTCGAAATGCTGTTGTCTTCGGCCACCAGAATGCGGAAATCGCTGGGGACCTTGACCGGCGGGGGCGGGCCGCTTGGCAGTGATTGCGTGACGACCAGGCCTTTGTTGCGTTGGGTCAGTTCGTCGGCCAGGGTGGTCTTGAGGGTGTAGCCGGCCACCGGTTTGGCGAGGATGCGCTTGATGCCGGAGTTGCGCGCAATGATCTTGCTCGGCGCATTGCTGATGCCGGTGAGCATGATCAGCAGGATGTCATGGTTCAGGCTCGGGTCTTCCTTGATCTTGGCCGCCAGTTGCATGCCGGTCATGCCGGGCATGTTCTGGTCCAGCAGGACCACATCGAAGTAATCGCGCAAATGCGCCTTGGTGCGCAGCAGTGCCAGCGCTTCCTTGCCGGAAGGCGCGGCGCTGACGTTGAGGCCCCAGGCGCTGCATTGCTGCACCAGCACCTTGCGACAGGTGTCGTTGTCGTCTACCACCAATACCCGTGCACCTTGCAGCGGGCCATCGAGGTCGGAGGTCGGGTGCTCGAGGCGATCCGGATCCAGCGGCAGGGTCAGCCACAGGGTGCTGCCCTGGTTGCTGCCACTCTTGATTCCGAACTCCCCTTGCATCAAGCGTATCAGTTGCCGGGCAATCACCAGGCCCAGGTTGCCGCCCAGGTGGGTGGCCGACAGAAAATGCCGGCTGTGCAGTTCGGCGTGCATCAGGGCGTCGCGTTCATCGGCGTCCATCGGCTCGCCGCTGTCCTGCACGGCGATACGCAGGCGCGGTTTGGTGTTGCGCTCGTCGAGCGCCACGACGATCAGGATTTCGCCTTCGTCGGTTTTTTTCAGGGCGTTTTCGAGCAGGCTCAACAGGGTCTGGCGCAGGCGTGTCGGGTCACCGCTGATCACTCGAGGCACTTGCGGCTGGATGAAGCTGATCAACTCGACGTTTTGCTGCTCGGCCTTGGCGCGGAAGATGCTCAGGCAGTCTTCGATCAGCGCGTTGAGGTCGAACTGCACATCGTCCAGTTCGATCTGCCCGGACTCGAGTTTGGAAATGTCGAGAATTTCGTTGATCAGTGTCAGCAGCTCGTTCCCGGCGCTGTGGATCGTCTGCACATAGTCGCGTTGCTTGACCGATAGCGGGGTGCCCAACAGCAGCTCGGTCATGCCGAGAACGCCGTTCATCGGGGTGCGGATTTCATGGCTGATCTTCGCCAGGAACTCGGCCTTGGCGTTGACCTCGGCATTGCTGGCCGCCAGGTCGCGGCTGATGCTGAAACGGTCTTCGGTGATGCGGCGCTGGCGCTCGCTCAACGCGATGCTCATCAGCAGGCCGCTGATGCAGATGAATACCAGCAATGTCGTGATCAGGCCATGGGGTTCGACCAGGGTCAGCCCCAACAGCGCAGGCAGGATGACCAGGGTGGCGAGGTTGAACACCACCATGGCCGCCACGAAGAGACGGGCCGGGCGATAGCCTTTTTGCCAGTGATAGGCGCTGATGAACAGCATGGTCAGGCCAGCCAGGGCTACCAGGCCGTAGGTAATGAAGTTCAGCGGCAAGGTATTGACGAACAGCAGCATCAGGCCGCAGGCGGTGATCAGCAGGACCTCGCCGAGCAGCAACCGGTTCAGCGGGTGCGGTCCGAGCGGGGAGAAGAAGCGATAGGCAAGCATCAGGCCGCAGGGTGCCGTCAGCAGCAATGTCAGGTAAGCCCCCGGCGTCTGCAGTGCGTGCCAGTCCGGTAGCCAGGGGCCGGCGAGGTTCAGCAACAGCAGCAGGCTGAGCATCAACAGCCCTTCACACGCTGCCAGCCAGAGGGCACTGTGCGAGCGGGTGTAGGCGTAGCGGATGAGGTTGTGCAGGATCAGCATGGCGATGCAACCGAACAGCAGGCCATAGATCAGCGTCTGGTTCTGGTTGGCAGCCGCGATGACCGCCGATTGCAGGGTGAAGTAGGGTCGTAACTGGTGGTCGGAGGCCAGTCGAAGGTAGACGTCCAGCGGGCTGTCGCTTTGCGGCAGGGGCAGCATGAAGTCGCTGCTGGGCAATGGACGCTCGGATTGGGGTTGTTCGTTGCCCGTGCTGGATTGGTCGATCAGCTTGTCGCCGTCCAGTACGTACATGTTGAACTGGCGCAGGTCAGGCGCGAACAATCGCAGCACCTGTTCGTGCTTGCCCGGTGCAAGCTTGAATCGCAACCATAGCGCTCCATCGGGTTCAGCCGCGGTAATGCGATCGAGCTCGATGGGGCTGAATTGATTGGTGTAGCGTGCGGAACGGATGTCGCTCAGTTGCAGGTCGCCCTGTTCGTCGAGCAATACCGCCCAGCCACTGCCTTGCGCGGCCTGGGCCGGTAGCATGCAGAGCAGGGTCAGCAATGTGACGGTTAAGCTTATGGCAATCCTGAGCCAGCGCACGGCGAAATCCCTTCGATAGGTTGATGCCAGAATATAACGATGCGCGGCGCCGGAATAGCCAGGCAATGAACCGTGTTCATTGCCTGGCGCGGTGTCTACCTTATTCCTGGCTTTCGCCGCGCTCGCGGGCAATGGCGCGGTAGCCAATGTCCTTGCGATAGAAGCAGCCTTCCCAGTCAATCGTTGCCGCCAGCTTGTAGGCCTGCTGCTGTGCAGCGTCGACGCTGGCACCCATGGCTGTGGCGCACAACACACGACCACCGGCGGTCACTACCTGACCGTCCTTGAGCGCCGTACCGGCGTGGAAAACCTTGCCTTCCAGTGCGGCGGCAGCATCCAGCCCCTTGATGGCTGTGCCCTTGGCGTAGTCACCAGGATAGCCGCCAGCGGCCAGAACGATGCCGACGCTCGGACGTGGATCCCATTGCGCTTCCACTTTATCCAGCGCCTGGGCCAGGGCGGCTTCAACCAGCAACACCAGACTCGACTGCAGGCGCAGCATCACCGGTTGGGTTTCAGGGTCGCCGAAACGGCAGTTGAATTCGATGACTTTTGGGTTACCAGCCTTGTCGATCATCAGGCCGGCGTACAGGAAGCCAGTGTAGACGTTGCCTTCTTCGGCCATGCCGCGCACGGTCGGCCAGATCACCAGGTCCATGACGCGCTTGTGCACGTCGGCGGTGACCACTGGCGCCGGGGAGTAAGCACCCATGCCGCCGGTGTTCGGACCGGAGTCGCCGTCGCCGACGCGTTTGTGGTCCTGGCTGGTGGCCATCGGCAGCACGTTCTTGCCGTCGACCATGACGATGAAGCTTGCTTCTTCGCCGTCCAGGAACTCTTCGATGACCACGCGCGAACCGGCATCGCCAAAGGCATTGCCCGCCAGCATGTCGCGCACGGCGTCTTCGGCTTCGGCCAGGGTCATGGCGACGATCACGCCTTTACCGGCGGCCAGGCCGTCGGCCTTGATCACGATCGGAGCGCCTTTTTCACGCAGGTAGGCGAGGGCAGGCTCGATTTCGGTGAAGTTCTGGTAGTCGGCAGTCGGGATCTTGTGGCGAGCCAGGAAGTCCTTGGTGAAGGCTTTCGAACCTTCCAGCTGCGCAGCGCCAGCGGTCGGGCCGAAGCAATCCAGGCCGCGGCTGCGGAACAGGTCCACAACACCGGCAACCAGCGGCACTTCAGGGCCGACGATGGTCAGGGAAACGTTTTTCTCGGCAAAGTCTGCCAGTTGCTCAAGCGCCAGTACGTCGATGGCAACGTTCTCGCACTTGGCTTCGATGGCGGTACCAGCGTTGCCCGGCGCCACGAACACCTTCTGCACGCGCGGATCCTGAGCCACTTTCCAGGCCAGGGCGTGTTCACGGCCGCCGCTGCCAATGATCAAAACATTCATTTCAAAAACCTCGGATGACGCTAATTCTGTTTTGGAACCTAAAGCGCTTCACGCCCTAGGAGGTTGCAATGACGCCGGTAGATGCAAGGCGGAGCCCACCTCGATGAGCGGAGTTGCCTTTTGGCAATGAGCATCATCGAGGTGGGCTCCAACGCAGCAGATGCCGGCGTCAGTGCGACCGTTGCCGTATTAGTGACGGAAGTGGCGCATGCCGGTGAATACCATCGCGATGCCGGCTTCGTCGGCCGCTGCAATCACTTCAGCATCACGCATCGAGCCGCCTGGCTGGATCACGGCAGTCACGCCCGCCTTGGCCGCATTGTCCAGACCGTCGCGGAACGGGAAGAATGCGTCGGAAGCCATCACCGAACCGGCTACCTGCAAGCCGGCATGTTCTGCCTTGATGGCAGCAATGCGCGCCGAGTTCACGCGGCTCATCTGGCCGGCGCCGACACCGATGGTCTGGCGATTCTTGGCGTAGACGATGGCGTTGGACTTCACGTACTTGGCGACTTTCCAGGCGAAGATCAGGTCGTTGATTTCCTGTTCGGTCGGTGCGCGCTTGGTCACCACTTTCAGGTCGTCGGCGCCGATCATGCCGATGTCGCGGCTCTGCACCAGCAGGCCGCCGTTGACGCGTTTGTAGTCCCAGGCAGCGGCGCGGTCAGTCGACCACTCGCCACAGGCCAGCAGGCGTACGTTGGCTTTGGCGGCGACAATGGCGCGGGCTTCTTCGCTGACGCTCGGGGCAATGATCACTTCGACGAACTGGCGTTCGACGATGGCCTTGGCGGTCTCGGCGTCCAGTTCGCGGTTGAAGGCGATGATGCCGCCGAAAGCGGATTCGGTGTCGGTGGCGTAGGCCAGGTCGTAGGCCTTGCGGATGCCGCCTTCGGCGTCAGGGCTGACAGCCACGCCGCACGGGTTGGCGTGCTTGACGATCACGCAAGCCGGCTTGACGAAGCTCTTCACGCATTCCAGCGCGGCGTCGGTGTCGGCCACGTTGTTGTACGACAGTTCCTTGCCTTGCAGCTGGGTCGCGGTGGCGATGCCGACTTCGGCAGGCTTGGCTTCCACGTAGAACGCCGCGCTCTGGTGCGGGTTCTCGCCGTAGCGCATTTCCTGGGCCTTGATGAACTGGCTGTTGAAGGTGCGCGGGAATTCGCTGCGGCCTTCTGTGCTCAGGGTGTCGGCCGCCTGGTTCACGGTGCCCATGTAGTTGGCGATCATGCCGTCGTAGGCGGCGGTGTGTTCGAACGCCTTGAGCATCAGGTCGAAGCGCTGAGCGTAGGTCAGGCCGCCGGCCTTGAGGTTTTCAAGGACGCTGGCGTAATCGCTGGCATTGACCACGATCGCTACGTCTTTATGGTTTTTCGCGGCCGAACGAACCATGGTCGGGCCGCCGATGTCGATGTTCTCGATGGCGGTCGGCAGGTCGCAGCCTGGCTTGTTGATGGTGGCTTCGAACGGGTACAGGTTGACTGCGACCAGGTCGATCGGCTTGATGCCGTGTTCGTTCATGATCGCGTCGTCGATACCGCGACGACCGAGGATCCCGCCGTGGATTTTCGGGTGCAGGGTTTTCACCCGGCCGTCCATCATTTCGGCGAAACCGGTGTAATCCGCGACTTCCACTGCGGCAACGCCGTTGTCCTGCAGCAGCTTGAACGTCCCGCCGGTGGAGAGGATCTCGACGCCCAGGGCTTCAAGCTCCTTGGCGAATTCGAGGATCCCGGTCTTGTCGGAAACGCTGATCAAGGCGCGGCGGATCGGCAGGCGGGTAGTCTGGTCGGTCATCTCAATTTCCATCAAAAGCAAAGGAAGTCAGCAAAAAAGGCGACCGGTTTTACGCGGGCGCCTTTCTGGTTTGATTGAATGCTTACAGCAAATCGTACTGCTTGAGTTTCTTGCGCAGCGTGCCCCGGTTCAGTCCGAGCATCTCGCTGGCCTTGGTCTGGTTGCCCTTGACGTAGTTCATCACGCATTCGAGCAGGGGAGCCTCGACTTCGGAGAGCACCAGGTTGTACACATCAGTGACGGCAGCGCCCTCAAGGTGGGCGAAATAATTGTGCAGCGCCTTCTCGACACTCCCGCGAAGGGTCTGGCCCTCTTCGCTCGGTGTATTGAGGTGCTGTTTCAAATTCACGTTGTCGCTCACGGGTGTTGTTCCACTCACTAAAGTCTCGGTCATCATCGTCATGCGGCCACCCACTCTCCGTCCCCTGTCAGGCTCTTGTAACGCTCGGCGAAAAACGCCCGAACGTTGGCGCATTGTGTATCCGTACCATCCAAACGATTGAAGTGGGCGCGAAACTCCCTGGCGCCCGGCAGGGTTGCGAGATACCAGCCCACATGCTTTCGAGCAATGCGTACACCCATGACATCGCCATAGAAGGCGTGCAGGGCAGCCAGATGCTCTAGCAGGATGCGTTCCACCTCGATCAGTTCCAGCGCCGGGAGTTTCTCGCCGGTACGCAGGAAGTGGTCGATCTCGCGAAAAATCCATGGCCGCCCCTGGGCAGCCCGGCCAATCAACAAACCATCGGCACCGGTCGCGTCGAGCACGTACCGGGCTTTTTCCGGTGAATCGATATCGCCGTTGGCGAAGACCGGAATCGACACCGCCTGCTTGATTGCGGCAATGGTGTCGTACTCGGCTTCACCGGTGTACAGGTCGGCACGGGTGCGGCCATGCACTGCCAGCGCCGTAATGCCTGCCTGCTCGGCGATCTTCGCCACCGTCAGGCCGTTCTTGTTGTCCCGGTCCCAGCCGGTCCGGATCTTCAGGGTAACCGGCACATCGACCGCAGCCACGACGGCCTGCAGGATCTCGGTTACCAGGGTTTCATCCTTCAGCAGTGCAGAACCGGCAGCTTTGTTGCAGACTTTCTTGGCCGGGCAGCCCATGTTGATATCAATAATCTGTGCGCCCATTTCAACATTGGCACGTGCAGCGTCCGCCAGCATCTGCGCGTCCCCACCAGCGATCTGTACCGAGCGTGGCTCGGGATCACCTGTGTGGATCATGCGCATGCGCGATTTGCGGGTGTTCCACAAGCTCATGTCGCTGGTGACCATTTCCGAGACGACCAGTCCCGCGCCCAAGCGCTTGCACAGCTGACGAAAGGGCTGGTCGGTGACACCCGCCATGGGGGCGAGAATCAAGCTGTTATGCAATGTATATGGGCCGATGCGTACCGCCGACATAGGACTTCCCTGTTGTGGGGCCGGATCATGAGAGTTCGAAAAAGGGTGGGCATGATACCCGCTCTCGATGACTGGATAAAGGCTGAATTGAACAAAATCTGAACAGTTATTCTGTTATTACCCGTGGTTTGGTTGGCCAGGGGGAGTCAGAAAGCCGACTTCAATCGGGGAGCGATGAAGCGTTTCACTCCGGAGAGTGGAAGCTCAGACTGTAGTTCACGGCCTTGGCGCCGGGGTCGAGAATGTCCAGGGCGATGTGGATCGGCGTCTGCGGAGGCATTTCCGCCATGCCTTCGAGATCGCCATTGAGGTACTCGCCGGGTTTGAAGCGGCGACTGGCGATCAGGTGGCCATTGAGGTCGGCGAAGCGCAGTTCCAGCAGCGGGAAGGGCTGGGAAAAGGTTGCGCGGTTATAGATGATCGCATCGACCACCAGCGCGCCATTGAATTCAGGATGGCTGCGCACCACCAGGTTGCTGCTTTTGATTTTTGCAATGTCGACTTTGGAGGGCACCGTGCAGCCGATTTGCGGGCACAGTTGCTGGAACCACGGGCGATATTGATCCTGTCTCGCCAGTTCGTCGAAATGGTAGGCGATGTACTGGCCGGCGAGCGCGCCAGCGGCAATCAGCACCAGCAGCAACCACAACAGCCGTCGGCCCCAGGGTGAGCGGCGTTTTTGCCAGTCCAGTTGCAGCGGGTCGTCGGTCAGGTCTTGCAGCACTTCGGCACGTGGGCCTGTCTCGCTGCGTTCGCGTCGCTTGCGCAACGGTTCGATCGAGGGCAGGTTGTCGTCGATTTCGTTCTCGTCGGCGGCCGACAGGCGTTCGTGGTGCAGTGGCGCATCGAGTGGGTCATGCAAGCGCAACTGGGGTGGCTGCAGTTCGTCGTCGAGATCGACCGGTTCCAGGGACAGCGAAGGTTCGGTGCGCGAGACTTTGCCCGGTTCAACCGTCGGCTCTGGCAATTCAGGGTGGTCTAACGGTTCGTCGACTTGCGCGCGATCGGCCGCCGACTCACTGAACAGGCTGTCGGACCAGGGCTCCTCGTCATCCTGCCCGGTGCTGTCGCGACGGGCGCTCAGCGAGTCGCCGCGATGGCGGCCGAGCTCGGTGGCCGGCTGGATTTCCCGCTGTTCGAGCCGGGCGAGTTCTTCGTCGAGGTCGAGACTGTCCAGGTCCAGTTCAGTCGCGCTCCATTGCTTTTGGCTGATGGCGCGCGGTGCCGATGGCTCGAGCGGTTCGGCAGGCTGCACAGGCGGTAGCGGCGCCGCTACCGGTGGTTCCTTGCCGGCCTGCTCAAGCAATTGTCTGGCGGCATTGAACACCTGCAGGCAGGAGCCGCAGCGAACCACGCCGCGAGCCACGCTCAATTGGGCATGGCTGACGCGGAAGCTGGTTTGGCAATGCGGGCATTGAGTGACGAAGCTATCGGTCATGCGGCATTCCGGATTATGCAGGCGGACATTCTAGCGCCGACGGCCAGTGATGCGCACCCAGCCATCGCGATTGGCGATCGGATCCAGATCGAAGTCCTTGGCGTAGGCGGCAGCGACTTCGTCACCCTGTTCGGCGAGGATGCCCGACAGCGCCAGGCGACCGCCCGACTTGACCAGGCCGGACAGCTGCGGCGCCAGGGAAACCAGCGGGCCGGCGAGAATGTTGGCCACCAGCACGTCGGCCTGCACCTGCGGCAGGTCCTGCGGCAGGTACAGCGGGAACAGGTGTTCGGCGATGTTGTTGCGCCCGGCGTTGTCGCGGGAGGCTTCCAGTGCCTGCACGTCGATGTCGGTGCCCACGGCTTTCCTGGCGCCCAGTAACAGCGCGGCGATCGCCAGAATCCCCGAACCGCAGCCGAAGTCCAGCACGTTGCAGTCTTTCAGGTCCTGACCGTCGAGCCATTCCAGGCACAGTGCGGTGGTCGGGTGGGTGCCGGTACCGAACGCCAGGCCTGGATCAAGCAACAGGTTCACTGCGTCAGGTTCCGGCGCGGCGTGCCAGCTCGGCACGATCCACAGGCGCTGGCCGAAACGCATTGGCTGGAATCCGTCCATCCAGCTGCGTTCCCAATCCTGGTCTTCGATGACTTCGCTGTGGTGTTCAGGCAGCGGGCTGCCGGTCAGCAGCTCCAGGTGGGCCAGTACCGGGCCGGGCTCGGTGCCACCTTCGAACAGGGCCAGCAGGTGCGTGTGCGACCACAGCGGCGTGGTATTGAGTTCCGGCTCGAAGATCGGCTGGTCTTCGGCGTCCATGAAGGTCACCGACACGGCGCCCACTTCAAGGAAAGCGTCTTCATAGGTTTCGGCTTGTTCTGGGCTGATGGCGAGACGTACTTGCAGCCAAGGCATGGCGGGCACCTTTGAAAAATGTTGATTGCAGCCTAGCGGGCTGCGAGAAGCGCGCAAGTTTACGCGAGCGCGGGGCTTTTGTGGGAGTGGGTTGACCTGGGGCTGTCGCGACTCCCGGTTAACCCGGAACTCTGTGGGAGCGAGCTTGCTCGCGATAGCGGTGTATCAGTCAACGCCGATGCTGGATGTACCTGCCTCATCGCGAGCAAGCTCGCTCCCACAGGGGAAATGCGAAACCTTTAGATACAACAAAGCCGCCCGGAGGCGGCCTTGTCATGTGCCAGCTAAAGCTTAGTGCTTCTCGCCAGCCAGCTTGTGCTCGAGGTAGTGAATGTTCACGCCCCCTTTGCAGAAGCCTTCATCGCGGGTCAGGTCGCGGTGCAGCGGGATGTTGGTCTTGATCCCGTCAACCACGATCTCGTCCAGCGCATTGCGCATGCGCGCCATGGCTTCGTCACGGGTTGCGCCGTAGGTGATCAGCTTGCCGATCAACGAATCGTAGTTCGGCGGAACGGCATAACCACTGTACAGGTGCGAGTCGACGCGAACGCCGTTGCCGCCTGGAGCGTGGAAATGCTTGACCGTGCCAGGGCTCGGCATGAAGGTTTTCGGGTCTTCGGCGTTGATCCGGCATTCCAGCGCGTGACCGCGGATGACCACGTCATCCTGGGTGAACGACAGCTTGTTGCCGGCGGCGATGCTGAGCATCTCCTTGACGATGTCGATGCCGGTGACCATTTCCGAAACCGGGTGCTCTACCTGGACACGAGTGTTCATCTCGATGAAGTAGAAACGACCGTTTTCGTACAGGAACTCGAAAGTGCCTGCGCCACGGTAGCCGATGTCGATGCACGCCTTGACGCAGCGTGCGAGGACTTCCTGACGTGCGTTCTCGTCAATGCCCGGTGCCGGCGCTTCTTCAAGAACCTTCTGGTGACGACGTTGCAGCGAGCAATCGCGGTCGCCCAGATGGATAGCCTGGCCCTGGCCATCGGAAAGAACCTGGACTTCCACGTGGCGTGGGTTGGTCAGGAATTTTTCCAGATAGACCATCGGGTTGCCGAACGCCGCGCCTGCTTCGGAGCGGGTCAGTTTCGCCGAGGAAATCAGGTCTTCTTCCTTGTGCACAACGCGCATGCCGCGACCACCGCCGCCGCCAGCGGCCTTGATGATCACCGGGTAACCCACTTCGCGACCAATGCGCAGAGCGGTTTCTTCGTCTTCCGGCAGCGGGCCGTCAGAACCCGGAACGGTCGGTACGCCAGCTGCGATCATGGCGTGCTTGGCCGATACCTTGTCGCCCATCAGGCGAATGGTTTCGGCTTTCGGGCCAATGAACGCGAAGCCGGACTTCTCGACCTGTTCGGCGAAGTCGGCGTTTTCCGCAAGGAAGCCGTAGCCCGGGTGAATGGCGGTGGCGCCAGTCACTTCGGCTGCGGCAATGATTGCCGGAATGTGCAGGTAGGAGTGGGCCGCCGATGCCGGACCGATGCAGACGGATTCGTCTGCCAGGCCCAGGTGCATCAGTTCCTTGTCAGCCTTGGAGTAAACGGCGACGGTTTTGATGCCCATCTCTTTGCAGGCGCGCAGGATCCGCAGGGCGATCTCACCGCGGTTGGCGATCAGAACTTTTTCCAACTTCGCAGTCATCAAAGGCTCTCCGCGGTTCAAACGATGGTGAACAGCGGTTGGTCGTACTCAACCGGCTGGCCGTCTTCGACGAGGATGGATTCGATCACACCGCTGGTTTCAGCTTCGATGTGGTTCATCATCTTCATGGCTTCAACGATGCACAGGGTGTCGCCTTTCTTCACGGTCTGGCCGACTTCAACGAAGGACGGCGAGGTTGGCGAAGACTTGCGGTAGAACGTACCGACCATCGGCGAACGGGCAACGGTGCCGTTCAGCGCTGGTGCGGCGGCAGCAGCAGGTGCGGCAGCGGCAGCCGGAGCGGCGGCAGCGACAGGCGCAGCAACCGGAGCATGCATTGGAGCCGGTGCGTAGTACTGTTGAGCCGGGGTCTTGCTATGACGGCTGATGCGTACGGACTCTTCGCCTTCCTTGATCTCAAGCTCGTCGATGCCGGACTCTTCCAGCAATTCGATCAGTTTCTTAACTTTACGGATATCCATGAATCATCAACTCCCAAGGGTCGGTCAGGGGCGGTTAACTTGTTGTTCAAGCTGTTCCAGGGCGGCCTCCAGGGCCAGTCGATAACCGCTGGCGCCAAGGCCGCAGATCACTCCCACCGCTACGTCGGAGAAGTAAGAGTGATGGCGGAAAGGTTCGCGTTTGTGCACGTTAGACAAATGCACTTCGATGAATGGGATGCTCACCGCCAGCAGCGCGTCACGTAATGCGACACTTGTATGTGTAAAAGCTGCCGGGTTGATCAAAATGAAGTCCACGCCTTCGCTGCGGGCAGCGTGAATACGGTCGATCAATTCGTACTCGGCATTGCTTTGCAGGTGCAGCAAATGGTGACCGGCTTCGCGGGCACGGCGTTCCAGGTCCTGGTTGATCTGCGCCAGCGTCGTGGCTCCGTAGGTGCCCGGTTCACGAGTGCCGAGCAAGTTCAGGTTGGGTCCGTGCAGAACCAGTAGGGTCGCCATCGGCTGTTCCTTTATTTTCTGTGAGCAATTGTCAGAACCCGGCGACTATGCCGCAAAGCCTTTGTGACTGTCCAGTTCTCTGCAATAGGCAGCACGATGACCGATGTTTGCGCGAAATATATGACTGCTTGATTAAATGCGGTCATTCGCCCTGGTAACACGTTCGGCGAAGTCCCTGGCGTTGATCTCGCCGATCACCCGCACATCGGCGCGTTCGACGCCGTCCTTGCCGAAAAACATCAGGGCCGGGGGGCCGAACAACTGGTAGCGGTCGAGCAAGGCGCGTTGCTCGGCGTTGCTGGCGGTGATGTCGAAGCGGATCAGCCGGTAACCCTTGAGACGTTCGATGACGACAGGGTCGTCCAGCACCTCACGCTCGATGACTTTGCAACTGATGCACCAGTCGGCATACCAGTCGAGCAGCAGCGGTGTGCCGGAGGAGCGTGCGTCGGTGAGTGCGCGGTCCAGATCGGCCGGCGTGCTGACGGTTTGCCAGGCGCTGGTGGTTTGCTCCTGGCCGCGGTTGTCGACGATGCGAGGCTGGCCTATCGGGTTGAACGGGTCGGTCTGGCCGCTGAACGCGCCGTACCAGCAGGCCAGCGCGTAAAACACCAGGAACATGCCGAGCAACTGTCCGAGGCGTTTGCGTGGTGGTTTATAGACGAACTCCAGCGCCCCCATGAACAGGCCGACACCGCCGGCCAGCAAACCGATCAGCAGCAAGGTGACCTGGCCCGGCAGGACGCGACTGAGCAGGCCGACGGCCAACCCGAGCAATAGCACGCCAATCGCGTTTTTCACGTAGACCAGCCAAGGACCGCTTTTTGGCAACCAGGCTGCGCCACCGGTGGCCACCAGCAACAGCGGTGCCCCCATGCCGAGGCCGAGCATGAACAGTTTCAGGCTGCCGCCCAACGCATCGCCACTGGCGCTGATGTACAGCAACGCGCCGGCCAGTGGTGCCGAAACACAGGGTGAAACCAGCAAGCTGGAGACCACGCCCAACACCGCGGCGCCCCACAGTGACCCGCCTTCGGTGCGACCGGCGATGCGGTCCAGGCGACTGCTGATGGCCTGCGGCAGCTTAAGTTCGAAGACGCCGAACATCGCCAGCGCGAACAGCGCAAAAAACATCGCAAAAGGCACTAGCACCCAGGCCGATTGCAGCCGCGCCTGCAGATTGAGCTGGGCACCGAACAGGCCCATCAGCGCGCCGAGCAGGGCAAAGCACGCGGCCATCGGCAGCACGTAGGCCAGTGACAGATTGAAACCACGCCAGCCGCCGACCTGGCCGCGCAGCACCACCCCGGACAGGATCGGCAGCATGGGCAGCACGCAGGGTGTGAACGTCAGGCCCAGGCCCGCGAGGAAAAACAATGCCAGTTCGCGCCAGCTCCATTGAGATGCCGTCGTCGTCGTCGCGCCGCCGCTGCCGTCGATGCTCAGGCGCTCGGTCTCCGGCGGATAGCACAGGCCTTTGTCGGCGCAACCCTGATACGTCACGGCCAGGGTGAAGGCCCGCTGATCGGTGCGCGGTAGTTCGACGTCGAGAATGCCGTGGTACACCTCGACGTCGCCGAAGTACTCGTCGTGCTTTTTCTGGCCATCGGGCAGTTTCGCCGCGCCGAGCACGACTTCGGCCGGATCGGCGCGAAACTGGAAGCGGTGACGGTAGAGGTAATAGCCTTCAGTGGCGACGAAGCGCAGCTTGATCGATTGCGGCGTGCTTTCTACCAGGCTCAACTGGAAAGCTTCGCGCACGGGCAGGAAGTCGGCGCTGTTGTTAATCGAGCCCAGGGTCGAGCTTGGACGATTTTCCAGCAAGCCGGTGGCGCTGGCCGGCAGGGCGAATACTAAAAGCAGCAGGCAGAGCAAACGGCGCATGACAATCTCGCGTATCGGAATAGGGGGGATGATAGCGGACAGCGGCGTGGTGTGCAGGCTGGGAATCTGTGGTGATTGATCTGGCGTCTTCGCGAGCAAGCCCGCTCCCACAGGGGATTTGCGTCGTACACGAATCAAATGTGCGGGCTTGCTCGCGAAGGCGGTCGGTCAGACGCGGAAGGCTTGAACGGCGGTGTGCAATCGCCCACCCAGCACCAGCAGGTTCTCCCCTTGCTCACGGCCTTCGCCAATGCGCAGCAAGTTATCCCCACCCAACTGATGAATCCGCTCGCTGTGATCACGAATCTCGCTGACCGCGCCGCTTTGCTGGGCGGTGACATCGGCGATGCGCACCGCCGTGTCGGAAATGGTCTGGATCGCCCCGACGATTTTATCCAGCGCGCCATCGGCGGCCTGGGCCTGGCTGGCCGTGGCTTCGGCGTGTTCGACCTGGGCACGCATGCCCTCTACCGACTGCCGTGCGGCGGTTTGCAGCCCGGCGATCAGCGTCTGGATTTCTGCCGTGGCCCCGGCGGTACGTTGCGCCAGTGAGCGCACCTCTTCCGCCACTACGGCAAAGCCGCGGCCCATTTCCCCGGCCCGGGCCGCCTCGATGGCAGCGTTCAAGGCCAGCAGGTTGGTCTGGTCGGCGATCGAGCGGATCACCGTCAACACGCCGCCGATGGTGGCCGACTCCTCGGCCAGGTGTTCGATCATTTGCGCATTGCCTTGCACTTCATTCACCAGCGCATGCAGGCCGGTAAGGCTCAGTCCGATGACTTTCTGTCCGTGCTCCACGGCCAGGCCGGCGTGGCGGCTGGCGTCGGCGGCCTGGCTGGCGTCACCGGCGACTTGCTGAATGGTCGCTTCCAGTTCGCTCAGAGAGTCGCGGATCAGCGCCGTGTCGCCGGCCTGATGTTCTGCTCCGTCATGCAAATCATTGCTCAGGTCCGCCAGGGTGCGGCTGCTGCCGGCCACTTGCTCTGCATTGAGGCGGATGGTCCCTACCAGGTCCACCAGATAAGCGCGCAGGCGGTTGAGCGAGGCTTCAATGTCATGCAGTTCGCGGTTGGTGTTGCCCAGTTGAATGTCGCGGCTGAAGTCACCTTCGGCCCAGGTCGACAGGGCCGGGGCGAGGTTGGTCAGGGTCCGGGCCAGTTTGCGTTGCAAGGTGTCGATCAGCAGCGCGATCAACAGAATCAAGCCGATCATCACGCCTTGCATCAGCCGTACTTCACCCTGGATCTGCCCGTGCTGGGCGCGTACCACCGGTTCCAGTCCGGCGATGGCCTGTTGCACGTCGGCGATTTTCAGGTGAGTCGCGGTACTGAGGTCAGCGCGTTTGCCGATTTGATCGCGGGTACGTGCGAGCTCGGCCGGGTAGCGGGCAAGCAGGCTGTTGAGTTCACGCTTTAGGCCGACGCCGGCATCTTCGGCGACGGTTTTTTCCTGGTTCTCAAGGCCCATCATCGCGGCGAAATCATCGGTGTTCGATTCGCTGCTGGAGGTCACCCCCAGCAAGGGCAGGGCATCGAGTTTTTCTGCCTGGGTGCGGATGTTGGTCACTTCGCGTTCGACGTCGGCGGCCAGTTCGCTGCGGCCGCTACTGACCAGTTTGTCCCGCGCCAGGGACAACTTGCCCAGGTGCTGCGATGCGATGAGCAGCGGCGTCAGATAGGCGGCATTGCCACTGGCGTAATGGCTGAGCTGATCGAGACTGGCACCCAGCTCCCGTTCGGCCTGCAGCAGCAGGGCCTGCGGATCGCCGGCCAGTTTGCCGGCTGCCAGCAGGTCGGTTTTGCTGAACTCTTCAAGGGTCGACAGGCTCGGGCGCAAGGTCTCGGCCAGGGCGGGTGGCAATTCGCCGAGTTGTTTTTGCAGGCTGTCGATGCCTTGGGCGGCACTGCTCAGGCGCAGGGCATCGCCGCTGCCAAGGTAATCCTCGACGCTGCGGGCGACTTCATTCTGAAACTGCTGCGACAGGCCCAGGTAGCGCTCCATTAATAGATACGGACGCTCAAGGGCTTTTTGCGACCACCACAGCGTGGCGCCGAGGGCCACGCACACGGCCACCAAAAGGAGGGTATTGAGATTGGTCAGCAGCTTCAGGCGCATTAAGGACTACCAACGGCAGAAATGGTAAGCGCCTGAAGTTATTGCGTTTCTGTTACAGGGTTATGACCGTATCGGTCGATTCCGATGAAAAAGTGGCACTTTGCTTTGATGTGCGGGCGGCCTGCACGCGATTGCGTCCGCCGCCCTTGGCACGGTACAGCGCCTCGTCTGCCAGGCTGGCCATCATCAGGCTGTCGGAGCTTTCGCATAATTCCACCACCCCGGCGCTGAAGGTGCACCACAGGTCCTGGGGTTGAGCGGGGTAGTGAATCTCGGCAAAACGCTGGCGGATTTCATCGAGCACGTTGTAGGCCGCTTCGATATCGGTGTCCGGCATAACGATGGCGAATTCTTCGCCACCGTAGCGGCCGATGAAGTCGGTTTTGCGCAGGCGTTGCTTGAGAAACAGCGCCAGGCTCTTGATCACCCGGTCGCCCATGGGGTGGCCGTGGCTGTCGTTCACCCGTTTGAAATGGTCGATGTCGAGCATGGCAAAGCTCAGTGGCTTGTTCTCGCGACGGGCGCGGAACGAGCAGTCTTCGAGCAATTGCAGGATGTGCGTGTGGTTGTACAGGCCGGTGAGGCTGTCGCGGACCATCCGTGCCTTGAGGTTGCGGGCCCTTGCTGCGCGGTTGCGCACGGTGGTGATCAGGTGCCGGGGCTTGATCGGTTTGGTCAGGAAGTCATCGCCGCCCTCGCTCATGGCGTCGAGTTGCTTGTCCAGGTCGTCTTCGGCCGACAGGTAAATGATCGGCACGCTGACATAACGGTCGTTGTGACGGATCACCTTGGCCAGTTCCGTACCGGTGCAGGCCGGCATGTACATGTCGAGGATGATCAGGTCTGGCTGGAAGTCCGCCAGTTCGGCCATGGCCTGGATCGGCTCGATCAACGTCCGGGTGACGATTCCGGCACTGTTGAGCAGGCGCTCGGTGTGCAGGGCCTGGGCGCGGGAGTCGTCGATGATCAACACTTTATAAGGTTCGTACTGGGCGACGCAGGTCAGGACTTCGATTTTCTCCAGCAGGCTCGACGCTTCGAGAGTGCCGGTGAGGAATTCCTGGCCGCCGGCACGCACGGCGGCGAGGCGGGTCGGTGTGTCGGTTTCGTGCAGGCTGAAGAACAGCAGCGGCAAGCGATGGTCCAGGCCTTCCTGGGCTTCGGCGGCCAGCTTCAGGCCGACGCCGGGGCCGCTGAAGTCCACGTCCATGACAATCGCCGCCGGCAAGCGCTCGACCATCGACGAGCGAAACGCGTCTACGCTGTCCAGCGACTGGGCGCTGAGCCCGAAGAATTCCAGTTGTTTGGCCAGGCGCTCGGCGCGGTCGTGATCCTGCAGCATCACATAGATGGGCTTGCGCAGTGGCGGCAGGAAGGTTTGATCGAGTTGGTCGCCATGGCGCAGGCCGGTGCGTGACAGGCGCTGCATCAAGCGATTGAGGTCGGTGATCAGGCCGCTGCTCAGGCGTCCGCGGTTGGCGTCGACCGCCTCCAGGGATTGACCGATATGACGCGCCAGTTGCGTGTGTTCCGGTTGCTCGAAGCGCTCGGCGAAACGTAGTAGGCGCAGATTGGCCTCGCTCAGTTCCGACAGGTCGGCGGTGGACCACTCGCTACGTTGCAGGCGCTGCCATATCTCAAGAATCTGACGAGCCTGATGAATTACCCGCTGGGCAAAGTGGTGCTTGAGGCGCTCGCGGCTGGGGTCTTCTGGCTCGGTCATATCCTGACTACTAGTTAGGGTGCACACTGAGGTCGACTGGTGGCTCTATGCTAGCATCACTTTTCCATTACATGAGTGCTGTACGTCAATAATCTGCAATGCAACCTCATTCAGTTTGTGACCGATCAGTCTGGTTTGCGCCTTTAAAGTCGCGGTGTGCGGGGGTGAAGCGCTTTATTCAGGGCACTTGGTGGACGTGGGGCGGCAATTGAAGTGTGACTGGCATTTGGAGATTCATGATTTTCCAGCCTCTGCGCAGTGGCCCTTTTTTCGGTTTCGGGGGGTAGGGGATTCCCTTAGGCGGTAGTTCAGGGCATTAGCCGGATTTTGAAGGTCGTAGCGTCGTCGGGAGACCAGGAGCACTTTTCATCCACAAGCCCGGTAATTTTCCGCATCGGTGCATTGGCGGGTGCCGGGCCAAGGCACGTTGTTGTATGGTTGTGGTCGAACCGTTGAACTCAAGAGATTGAAAGGATATCGCCATGCTGGACTGGAAGAACCGCACAGGCAGTGCGCCTGAACGTACTGCTGAACCGAAGTCGGAGGCCCGCAGTTACCTGGGCGGTCTGTTGTTCAGCCGGGCGCTGGCCACTCTGCTGGGCATCTACCTGTTGGTGGCGTGTGTCCTGGGCTGGTACTGGAGCCAGGAGCCGGCGCTCTTCCCGGTCCAGCAAACCGCACAACTGGCGGCCGAGAAAGAAGGCAAGCAGATGGTCGTCGGCTACACCACGGTGGAAACCCTCAAGACTGTCGCCGGCACCTTGCTGACCAAGCCAGGCGGCTATATATCCAACGACCGTTTCCCGCCAGGCCTGTGGATGGACAACATGCCGAGCTGGGAATATGGCGTGCTGGTGCAGGTCCGCGACCTGAGCCGGGCGTTGCGCAAAGATTTCGCCCGTTCGCAGTCGCAGTCCGCCGAAGACGCCGACCTGGCCAAGGCCGAGCCGCGTTTCAACTTCGACAACAAGAGTTGGGTGCTGCCGTCCAGTGAGTCCGAGTACCAGGAAGGCATCAACTCCCTGAGCCGCTATCAGGCGCGCCTGTCCGATCCGAACCAGAAGAGCGCGCTGTTCTATGCCCGTGCCGACAACCTGAACAACTGGCTGGGTGATGTCGGTACCCGCCTGGGTTCGCTGTCGCAACGGCTGTCGGCCAGTGTGGGTCGGGTCAAGCTCAACACTGCGCTGAAGACCGAGGTAGTGACACCAGGTGTGGCGCCGCAAGTCGATGAAGAAATCGTCGAAACTCCATGGCTGCAGATCGACAACGTGTTCTACGAAGCTCGCGGTCAGGCCTGGGCCTTGTCGCACTTGCTGCGCGCCATCGAAGTCGACTTCGCCGATGTGCTGGCCAAGAAAAACGCCACGGTCAGCGTGCGCCAGATCATTCGTGAGCTGGAGGCCTCGCAGGAGCCGGTGTGGAGCCCGATGATCCTCAATGGCAGCGGCTTCGGCGTGCTGGCCAACCACTCGCTGGTCATGGCCAACTACATTTCCCGGGCCAACGCCGCGGTGATCGATTTGCGTCAACTGCTCAATCAGGGCTGAGTCATGGTCGAAAACACCAGGGAAGCCGCGCACCGTGCGGCTTCCGATGCCGAACAGATCGCCTGGGTCGACGAGCAGGACAACCTGCTCGGCGCCCTGGTCCGTTCCGATTTGCGCGAGCGCGGGCTGATCGGGCGCGGTACCTACATCATGTTGTTCAACTCCGCTGGCGAGTTGTGCGTGCATCGCCGTACCCTGAGCAAGGCGATCTATCCCGGTTACTGGGACGTGGCAGCGGGGGGCATGGTGCTCGCCACTGAGACCTACGCCGAATCGGCGGCCCGGGAACTGGAAGAAGAACTGGGCGTGAGTGGCGTGGAGCTGACCGCCCATGACCATTTCTTCTTCGAGGACACTGGCAATCGCCTGTGGTGCTCGGCGTTCTCGGCGGTGTGGGACGGCCCGTTGACCCTGCAACCGGAAGAGGTGCTCGAAGCACGCTTTATCCCCATCGATCAGGTCATGCTGGAGATCGAGCAAAAGCCTTACTGCCCGGACTCTCTGGCGGCGTTGAAGCGCTATCTGAAGGCTCAACAAAGCAACGTCGCAAAACAGCTATAAATTGGCGCCGATTGGCTCTTAGCAATCGGCGTTTTTGCCGTTACACTGCGCGACCTTTTTAAACTGAACCGGTATTGCTGGTTGTTGCTGTAGGAGCGAGCCTGCTCGCGATGGACGTCAACGATTACGCGGGCATCCAGAATGAACGCGTCGCCTTTGAGTTCATCGCGAGCAAGCTCGCTCCCACAGTGAAGTGAATATTGTACCGTTTCAGTAGCGCTGCCCCTGCCTGAGTGGGGCTTCGCGGTCGATAGCCTTCCCAAGTGCTGCGACCAGTCTTTGTCCTCCGAAGAGGATTGCCGGTGGCCAAAAAAGCCGCATCCTTCGCCGCCTTGGGCGGCCTGGTATTTTCCACCGACGCAGGTCGTCATTGCCCGGAATGCAGTAAACCGGTGGACGCCTGCATCTGCAAACAGACCGTTATCCCGGCCGGCGACGGCATTGCGCGCGTGCGTCGCGAAAGCAAGGGCCGTGGCGGCAAGACGGTGACCACCATCACCGGCGTGCCATTGGCTGAAGAGGCGCTCAAGGAACTGGCCACGACGTTGAAGAAGCGTTGCGGTACCGGTGGGGCGTTGAAAGACGGTGTCATCGAAATCCAGGGCGATCATGTCGAGCTACTCTTGGCAGAACTGATCAAGCTCGGTTTCAAGGCGAAGAAATCCGGCGGCTAGCAGCCTCTGTGAAAACCACCCTCGGCTTGATCCGGTCCTGATGGCATTCAGGCCTGGCGCCGTCCACATGGTTTTCACAGAGCCTGTTCATGACCGGTTTCTAAACTCACTGCGGTCGGCGGGGTCTATTGCCTCGTTGACGAACCGTCATTTTCATTCTTTAGACTGCGCCGGCCTGAATCCAGGCGACGCACTATGACTTCTTTATAGGGGACTTCGATGTCCGTACGACGCACACGCAAAGACGATGGCAGCCAATGGACAGTTGCGGACAGCCGCAGTGTTTACGGGATTCGCCATTGGGGGGCCGGGTATTTCGCGATCAATGACGCCGGTCGCGTCGAAGTTCGTCCGAACGGTCCGAGCAGCTCGCCTATCGACCTGTTCGAGCAAGTCGACCAGCTGCGCAAAAGCGGCCTGTCCTTGCCGTTGCTGGTCCGTTTCCCGGACATTCTGCAAGACCGCGTGCGTCAGCTGACCGGCGCGTTCGATGCCAACATCGAGCGTCTGGAATACCAGAGCAAGTACACCGCGCTGTATCCGATCAAGGTGAACCAGCAGGAAGCGGTGATTGAAAACATCATCGCCACCCAGAACGTTTCCATCGGTCTGGAAGCCGGTTCCAAGCCTGAACTTCTGGCCGTGCTGGCACTGGCGCCGAAGGGCGGGACCATCGTCTGCAACGGTTACAAGGACCGTGAGTTCATCCGCTTGGCGCTGATGGGCCAGAAGCTCGGCCACAATGTGTTCATCGTGATCGAGAAAGAATCCGAAGTCGGCCTGGTGATCGAAGAAGCGGCCTCGCTCAAGGTCAAGCCTCAGGTCGGCCTGCGCGTGCGCCTGTCGTCCCTGGCGTCGAGCAAGTGGGCAGACACTGGCGGCGAGAAATCCAAGTTCGGCCTGTCGGCGGCGCAACTGCTTTCGGTGGTCGAGCGTTTCCGCGCGGCCGGCCTGGACCAGGGCATTCGCCTGCTGCACTTCCACATGGGCTCGCAGATCGCCAACCTGGCGGACTACCAGCACGGCTTCAAGGAAGCGATCCGCTACTACGGCGAGTTGCGCAACCTCGGCCTGCCGGTTGACCACATCGATGTCGGTGGCGGCCTGGGCGTGGACTACGATGGCACGCACTCGCGAAACGCCAGTTCGATCAACTACGACATGGACGATTACGCTGGCGTCGTGGTCGGGATGCTCAAGGAGTTCTGCGATGCGCAGAGCCTGCCGCACCCGAATATCTTCTCCGAAAGCGGCCGTTCCCTGACCGCGCACCACGCCATGCTGGTGATCCAGGTGACCGACGTCGAAAAACACAACGACGACGTGCCACAGATCGAGAACAAGGAAGCGCTGCCGGAAACCGTGCAGTGGCTGGTGGACCTGCTGGGTCCGACCGACATCGAGATGGTCACCGAAACCTACTGGCGCGCCACGCACTACATGAGCGATGTTGCCTCCCAGTACGCCGACGGCAAGCTGACCCTGGCCGAGAAAGCCCTGGCCGAGCAATGCTACTTCGCCGTGTGCCGTCGCCTGCACAACTCGCTGAAGGCGCGCCAGCGTTCCCACCGTCAGGTGCTGGACGAACTCAACGACAAACTGGCCGACAAGTACATCTGCAACTTCTCGGTGTTCCAGAGCCTGCCGGACACCTGGGCCATCGATCAGGTCCTGCCGATCATCCCGCTGCACCGCCTCGACGAAGAGCCGTTGCGTCGTGCGGTGCTGCAAGACCTGACCTGTGACTCCGACGGCAAGATCAACCAGTACGTCGACGAGCAAAGCATCGAAACCAGTTTGCCGGTGCACGCGCTGAAGGAAGGTGAGGACTACTTGCTGGGTGTGTTCCTGGTCGGTGCCTACCAGGAAATTCTTGGCGACATGCACAACCTGTTCGGTGACACCGACTCGGTGAACATCTACCAGAACGCCGACGGCAGCGTGTACCACGCCGGTATCGAAACTCACGACACCATCGAAGACATGCTGCGTTACGTGCACTTGTCGCCGGAGGAGTTGATGACTCACTACCGCGACAAGTGCGCCAGTGCCCGCATCAGCGCAACCGAGCGCACGCAGTTCCTCGATGCCTTGCGTCTGGGGCTGACCCGTTCGTCTTACCTGTCTTCCTGAGGTAAGTTCCACGCTCATCAGGTTGTCTGAAAATTTTCCTTTTGCCTCGGAAATTTCAGATGACCTGGTGCGGCAATTCTCCGATTCCATGGGAAATTACCTGCGTTTCGACTACTTAGCGCATTTGGTCTTCTTTTCGCGTAGGTTATTTCCTAAGTTGTATTTCGGCACTCTACTCGGCCATGTCTCTCAGCGAGAATCCCCGGCCGCCCCTCCCGTAGAGAAACGCCGATGTTCAATCCAGTCAGCGAACCGTTATTTCGTCTGGATGTTGCAGGTTTGCCCGACTCCCTTGAGGTCCTGGCCTTTACCGGTAGAGAAGCCATCAGCGAGCCGTTCGTGTTCGAACTGGAACTGCTGATCGATGACCCGGTGCTTGACCTTGCCAGTTTGCTGTACCGCCCGGCCTCTTTGCATTTCGGGCCAGCCGGAAACCATGTGCATGGACAATTGCATGAACTCGTCCAGCGTGATCATGCCTCGGGGCCCCGACTCTGCCAGGTGCGCCTGGGACCAGGACTGGCTTGTCTGGCCCAGCGCTTCAGCCAACGAATCTTCAGTGCCCGTTCGGTGCCGCAAATCCTCGATCAGGTGCTCAAGGAGCACGGCATTACCGGTAAAGATCGGCGCCTGGCGCTGAGCGGCGACCACCCGCCCCGGGATTTCTGCACGCAATATCGAGAGTCGGACCTGCAGTTTCTCCAGCGACTGTGCGCCCAGGAAGGCCTGCATTACCACTTCGAAAACCGGGTCGGGGGGGGCTGCGTGGTCTTCAGCGACGATCACCAGCATTTTCGAACCGGTGAGCCTGCGGTAATGCGCAGTGAGGGTGATCGGCCGGCAGTGCGGCAGCTCGAACGCCAGCGTAGCGCTGCGACAGCGGCGCAATGTGTCGAATGCCGGACAGACCTGGCGACTTTGCGCAGCGGTCGGGTGATGCCGCTGTCCGGTCATCCGGTTGCCGATTACAATCGGCTCTGGCTGGTGACCCACGTTGAACATTGGGGAAGCCAGGATACGGCGACGCCGTACTACAACCAGGCCCGCGCCCTGCAATGGCCGGCCCGCTTCGAGCCGCCCTGCGCGACGAGCAAACCCCAGATGCACAGCCTGCAGCGGGCGTGGGTCGTCGAGGTCGATGAGCAAGGCCCCGACCCGGCAAGGCCGGTACCGGTGCAATTCGACTGGCTTTACCAGGGCGAAGGGGCAGCGCCCAGTCACTGTTGGCTGCCATTGGCCGGGCCGTTGCAGGCCGAGACGTACTCGCCATTGCGCGAAGGAACCGAGCTGGTCGTGAGTTTTGTCGAAGGTGATCCCGATCAGCCGCAGATAACCGGGGTGTTGCATGCGCCGGCAACGATCGAGGAGATGAGCGCGGACACTCCCCAGGTCATCTGTACCCCTGATGAGGGCCTGGAGCAATGGTTGCACTCGGCAGAACCGCTGCTGATGCTGTGCCTGCTGCCCGGCGGTGGCAGTTTCAATCATTGCGCACAGGCGTTGTGCACCTGTCGTCTGGCGACGCAGCTTGGCCAGAGCTCTGGAGCATGATCGTCACACGCACGACCGAGGCACCCCTGCAGTGGTTGTTGCTGGATGTGCCGGGCACGCCGCAGGCGGGTGTCACGCTTCGGCAGATGTTTGCACAAGCCCGGTGGTATGGGTTGTTCGAAGGGACGGAGTGGCATGCGCTGCGAGAGCAGGGGCCGGTCCTGGTCGATCTGCGCACCTGCCCGGCACTGGCCGATCTGTGCATCGTCGACGGCCAACGCTGGCCCGGATTGCTGATGGTCAGCGAGGCCGGCGCTGCGTCGTTGCTGGCGCATTTACGGCGCATGCTTACGGTTACGCTTGGCTTGCACCGGGCCCTTTTGAACTATTACAACCCGATCACGGCCAGCTATTTTTTCGATGCTTGCGATGCCGCTGAACTGAGTCGCTGGCTAGGGCCCATCCAGCAGTTGCGTTGGTTCGGCGGCAGCTGGGCAGATCGCGCAGCGGGATGTGAGGGGTGGCAGCGCTTGTCCAACCCCGGGCTGGTGGTCAGCCCGTTGGCCGTCGAGGAGAGCCTCAGTGCCCGGCAACAGGGAAAACTGCAAACCTGCCTGCTCGAACAACATGCCTGGCGCTGGAACCGATCCACCGGGGCAGATTTCTCCCGCCTGTGGGCCCAAGTGCAGGAAGGACTGGCGCTGGGTTTCAGCGAGCGCCCGGTACTGGATGGCTGGATATGGCTACGTTTGCAGTATCCCGACGCCGTGCCCGTGCAGCCATTGCCGGGCAGGACTCAGCAGGAGCGCCTCGATAGCCTGCGCCACCGGTGGCAGAGCGACCGACCCTGGCCATGAGCTCGAGCCACTCAGTGAGTGCTGCCGGCAAACCAGCCATCGTGACGGCGCAGGCGCCAGGCGATCACGCCGAGGGTCAGGCTGCGCAGCAGCATGAACAGCAAAAAGGTTATCCACAGGCCATGGTTGCCCCAGCCTTGCAGTGCCCAGCCGAAAGGCAGCACCAGCACCACGGTCAGCAGCATGCCGTTGCGCATTTCCCTGGCGCGGGTGGCGCCGATGAAAAGGCCATCGAGCAGGTAACTCCAGACGGCAATCAGCGGCAGTACGGCGAGGTAGGGCAGGTAGATGAACGCGGTGTCGCGCACACTTTGAATGTCGGTCTGCATCTCGATGAACAAATGCCCGGCGAGCAGAAACAGCGCGGCAAAGCCCAGGCTCGCCAACAACGACCAGCCGCCCGCCACCACCAATGATCGGCGCAGGGCATCGCGGTCGCGGGCGCCGAGGGCATGCCCGCACAACGCTTCCACGGCGTGGGCCAGGCCATCGAGGGCGTGGGCGGTCAGCAGCAAACCGTTGAGCAGCAGGGCATTGGCCGCGACCGTGGCGTCGCCCAGCCGCGCGCCCTGCACCGTGATCAGGAAAAACACCGATTGCAGCGCCAGGCTGCGGATGAAGATGTCGCGGTTGACCGCCAGCAATGGCCGCCAACTCTGCCACAGCGCCAATGCCGCCCAGACGATATGCCCGGGATAGGCACGCAGGGCCTTGCGGGTCATCAGCAAGCCGATCAGCGCCCCCGTCCATTCGGCAATCACCGAGGCCCGGGCGGCACCGACCACGCCCCATTCGAGGCCGAGGACGAACCACAGGTTCAGGGCGATATTGACCAGGTTGGTACTCAGCAAAATCACCAGCGGTGCCCGGGCATTCTGGGTGCCGAGAAACCAGCCGACCAGTGCATAACTGGCCAGCGCGGCGGGCAGTCCGAACAGGCGGGTGTGGAAAAACTCGCGGGTCAGTTGATCGAGCTCCGCCGACGGTTGCATGAAGTGCAGCGCCGCTGTGCTCAACGGCACGCCCACAGCCCCCAGGACCAAGGCCAGGCCGAAGGCGAGCAACAGGCCTTGCAACAGAATCTGCCGCAAGGCCGCACCATCCCCGCGCCCAGCCGCCTGGGCGGCGAACCCGGTGGAGCCCATGCGCAGAAAACCCATGGCCCAGGCAAGGAAGGTATACAGACTGGCCCCGACCGCGACGGCGCCGAGTTGATGGGCGTGGGGCAGGTGACCGATGACGGTGCTGTCGACCAGTGCCACCAGCGGTACGGAAATGTTCGAAAGAATCATCGGCGCGGCGAGCGCCCAGACCCGGCGATGGGTAGGGCGGTCGCGCCAGTCGGCGGTCAGGTTGGACATGCAGGCTCCTTGGGGAGTCGGCATTGTAGCGGCACATCAAGAGCATGCCGTGATCAATTGTGGGAGCGGCGGTGCGGCGATCCGACTTGCTCGCGAAAGCGGTCGTCCAGTTAATAATGATCCGACTGATACTCCGTCTTCGCGAGCAGGCTCGCTCCCACAGTGTCCGGTGGGGTCAGTGGATGATCCAGCTGAGCAGCCAAAGCCCCAGCATCAACCAGATGATCCCCATGATGAACGACGCATTGAGAAAGGCGCGGATCGCCGTCCACAGCAGGATCAGGCCGAGGATCAAGGTCACGATGCTGACGACCGAGGTCTCCATGCCCAGCGCCTGGGACAAGCCTTCGATAAAATTGCTGCTGGCGTTGCTCAACAGATTGAACAGCCCACTGAGGCCATCAACGATGAAGCGGATGATCGAGCCGAGTACCTGGCCGAGCCATTCGGAAAAACCTTCTACCTGCATTGAGTGAACGTCCTGATCAAAGAGAATTGAGCCTTGGGCTGTCGATCATGCGCCGAGTTCCCACAAGCATAGAGCGTTGCACCGCAACTGTGGGAGCGGGCTTGCTCGCGAAGGCGGCGTGTCAGTCGAATCATTATTAACTGGACAACCGCTTTCGCGAGCAAGCCCGCTCCCACAAAAAGACAATGCCAACCGCTCAATCTTTGTCACTTGCCTTCACTCGTCATCCCCCCGAAGCTATACGCCTTCAGGAGAGCCCGATGAACCTTGTTGAACTGACCGAACGCCTGCACGCCATCCGTGACCGCAATGACTGGCGGCAATTTCACAGCCCGAAAAACCTGGCCATGGCCGCGAGCGTGGAAATGTCCGAGCTGGTGGAGATTTTCCAGTGGCTGAGCGAAGACCAGTCACGCCAGTTGCCGGCGGACAAACTCGCCCATGCCGGGCAGGAAGTCGGTGACATCGTGCTTTACCTGTTGCTGTTGTGCAGCGAGCTGGGGCTGGACATGGAGGCCGTGGTGCGCAGCAAACTGGCGGACAGCGAGCGGAGGTTCAGCTGATGAGCGACCGTCATTTCGATCAACTGGCGACCCGTTTCGCCGAAAAAATCTACGGCGGTGCCAAAGGTGCGATCCGTCTGGCGGTGTTGCAGGCCGATCTGGCCGAAACCTTGCCCGACCGCCCGCTGCGCGTACTGGACATCGGCGCGGGCCTTGGCCACATGTCGTTGTGGCTGGCCCAGCGCGGACATCAGGTGACCCTCGCCGAACCTGCCGAACCGATGCTCGAAGGCGCCCGCCAACGCTTCGCCGATGCCGGACAGAGCGCCACCTTCATTCAGGCACCCTGGCAGGAACTGCTCGGGCAGCTCACCGAGCCCTACGACCTGGTGCTGTGCCACGCCGTGCTGGAATGGCTGGCCGAACCCCACGCCATCCTGCCGGTGTTGCATCAACTGACCAAGGCGGACGGCTGGCTGTCCCTGGCGTTCTACAACCGCGATGCGCTGATTTACCGCAACTTGCTCAAGGGTCATTTCCGCAAGATGCGCAAGAACGACATGGCCGGTGAAAAGCAGAGCCTGACCCCGCAGCAGCCCCTTGATCCGCGGGAGCTGGCGGCGCAACTTGAGGGGCTATGGCGGGTCGAAACCCAGAGTGGCGTGCGGGTTTTTCACGATTACATGCCGGTGGAATTCCAGGCTCGCGCCGAGCTGGTGGACCTGCTGGAAATGGAACTGGCCCACCGCCGCCATCCAGCCTATGCCGGGCTTGGGCGTTACTTGCACTGGATCTGTCGGCCTGTTTGATCGGAGCACGCCATGAAAAGTCATTCAGGTGTACTGCTGTTCTGCCTGGGGCTGGCGGCCTGTCAGGGCAGCAACCCTTATGTCGCTACGTCCAACCCCTTGCCTCCGGCACCGCCCCAGGCCGCCAAGACCTTCGACCGCAGCGCTTACCCGGCACCCCCCCGTGACTATGGGCGCTACCGCAGTTGGGCCTGGCTCGACGGGCACCTGCCACCGGGCACGGCCTGGGCTGATTCCGCACAGATTGCCGAAGCGGTCAGCAATGCGCTGGACCAGCGCGGCTTGCGCCCGTTGCACGACAATCGTCCAGCGGACCTGTTTGTCAGCGCAGACCTGCGGATGGAAACCCGCTTGCGTCAGGTTCAGGACGACTATTACGGCGGCGGTTATGGCGGCTACAACGGCTACGGCCCTGGATATGGCGCATACGCCACCGTGCCGATCATCCGGACCTATCAGGAACAGGTCGTGGTGGTTCAGGTGGATATGTATGACGCCAAAAGCGGTCAGCCGATATGGAGTTCCAGCGCTGAAACCGGCAACCGGGGCAGCGAAAGCGAGCGCGCCGATGCCATACGGGAGGCTGTGGAAAAGGCGATGTCGGCGTATCCTCCCAGTTAGCTTCTGTAGATAAGAAGCATTTCGCAGGAGAATCATCATGTTCCGCCGTTTCATTCTACTGGCCATGGTCGCGCTGCTCAGTGCCTGCGCCGCCAACCAGGTCAATCATGACTTCGACGCCAGCCGTGACTTTGCTGCTTATCGCAGCTGGACGTGGAAAGAACCCGCCGTGCAATATCGTCCCGATGATCCACGGATCAAGAGCGACCTGACCGACCAGCGCATCCGTCAGGCGGTTGCCGATCAACTGGACCAGCGCGGTCTGCGCCCGGCCGCTGCGGGTGCCAAGGGTGACTTGAATGTGCAGACCTACCTGATTGTCGAAGAGCGGCAACAGCAGGTGACCACCAACTACGGCGGCGGGTGGGGGTACCCGTGGTATGGCTACTACGGCGCGCCCATGTATAACGAAACCCGTAATGTCAGCTACAAGGTAGCGACCATCCAGATCGACCTGCTCGATGGCAAGGACGGCAAGCTGGTGTGGCGTGGCAGTGACGAACAGATACTCAGCCGCACACCGAACCCGTCGGATCGTCGTGATGCCATCCTGGAAACAGTCACGCGGATATTGGCCAACTATCCACCGCACGCCTCCTAGGATCAGCGCCAGTCTCTCAACCCCTGTGCCTCACAGGGGTTTTTTATTGTCTGCGCTGGCGAGTTGCCAGCAGTCTCGGCCACCCTTGTCTACACTGCTTTTCACCAACGGAGGTCGCGCCCGGCAGTGCGCCGGCAAAGGAGTGCGCCATGTCTCCCCGCCTGCAGTTTCGCGGCCCGGCCCGGCAACGGGGGGCGATCGGCTTGATGGCCGCTTTGACCCTGACTTTGGCTTTGGCATTCATGTTGTTGGTGGTCGACACCGGTAGGCTGTACCTGGAAAAACGCAGTTTGCAGCGCGTGGCTGACATGGCCGCCCTTGAGGCCGCCACAAGGGGAGGAGACTGTTCCGCCGGCTCAACCGCGAACACCTATGCCACGGCCAGCGCGCAACGAAATGGTTTCGCCATTCCCTCCACTGGACGCGCACTGGCAGTGGCGTGTGGCGTGCTGACCCTGGATGCCAACAACCTTCGGGTATTCGGTGCAGACCCAAGCAAAAGCGAAGCTATCCGGGTTATCGCCAGTCATGTCGTGCAACAGAGCATTGCCGGTGGTATCGGCGCGCTGGCCGGCGGTGCACCGGCTGGCTCGACGTTGACGCTGAGCGCTACGGCGGTCGCTGCGCTGCCGCCCCCTGTGGCTTCATTGACGATCCGCAGTGCGGCCCTGACCTTCGATGACAGCAAGGCGGCCATTACCAGTCTGCTGTTCGGGGGATTGCTGGGAGGCAATGTCAGTATCAGTGCGGTGGGCTGGAACGGTTTGGTCAATACCGACATCAGCCTGCTCAGCTACCTCAATCGGTTGAAAGTTGACCTCGGCCTGACTGCTGGCGGCTACGATCAGGTACTGGGTAGCACGGTCAATGTCAGCCAGTTGATCCAGACCGCGATCAACGTACTGGGCACCAACGGCACACTTGCAGCATCCCAAGCCATTGTCGGCCTGCAAGCGTTGAAGGTGGCCGCGGGTACGACGTCCGTTGTGCTGGGTAACATGTTGCATGTTGAAAGTGGCACCGACATCTCGACCCTTGCCGTGAATTTCAAAGCTTTCGATTTGATCGAAGGGTTTGTGCAACTGGCCAACAAGACGAATGCCTTGGTCGCGTCCTTTCCGATCGACATCGGCCTGGCGATAATCACCGTACGGGTGCAGGTGATGGAGCCACCGCAACTATCGGCCATCGGCAATCCGAAAAACGCGGCATTGGCCCCTCTTGGCCCCAACCGCATCTATGTACGCACGGCTCAGGTCAAGACATTGTTGTCGATCAACCTGCCCGTGCTGGACGCTATCACGCCTCTGGTCAACGCCGTCATCGATCTCGCTGCGCCACTGACCAACACCCTGAATTCATTGCTGCATCTGGACCTGGTAGGCGTCGTCAACTCACTGACCTGCGCGTTGCTCGTGCCGTGTGACACGCCGGACATCAAGCTCTTGCCATCTCCGATACGCATCGACGTGGCGCTGGAGGCGGCCGGTGGCTGGAGTCATGTCACGGCTTACAGTTGTGTGAGTGCGACGAACAAAAGCCTGACGACCAACACCACCACCACACTGATCGGCTTGAAGATCGGGCAGATCAACCCTGTCGATGTGTTTGGCTCGCCCACTGTTCCCCCCAGCAACAACGTCAATCCCTTGAAGGTCATCGATATCGGTGTGAAGACCTGCCAGCGGCTGCTGATCTTGCCGCCAACCTGTCACAACCATCAGCCTGGCGTTGGCGGTAGCGTCGATATCATGGTCAACACCGCGGTTGCCCAGAATGCCAACATGCCTCACGTCTATTCCGCGCCGGCGGCCACCAACTTGCCAGAGATCAATCAGCCACCGTTTTACTACGCCTACACCACGACCAACATCGTCAACAGCCTGAGCACCACCGTGAGCGACCTTGGCGTGAACATGTACGGGCCGTCGGGCAGTATCGTCGGTGGCCTGGGCAGTATTTTGAGTGAGGTCACGACTGCGTTGGTCAATGCGATCAATACGGTACTCAGTCCTTTACTGGATACGCTGATCAATACGTTGCTGGCGAGCCTGGGGATCGACCTGAACAAAGTCGAGGTGGGTGCCAACCTCAGTTGTCACTCGGGTCGAGCGACGCTGGTGAACTAGTCCGGATTCACTATCGGCAGTTCAATGCAGAAACGCGCACCCTCGGTGGCGTTTTGCACGCTCAGTTTTCCACCCATGTTCTCGACGATGCCGTAGCTCACCGAGAGTCCCAGGCCGGTGCCGACACCCACCGGTTTGGTGGTGAAGAACGGCTCGAAAATCCGCTCCAGCAAACGCGGGTCGATACCGCCGCCGTTGTCCTCGATCCACAGGCGTACCGCGTGTGTATCCCGTTCGGCGTACACCGAAATCCACGGTTTGAAATCGGGGTTGGCCTCGCGCTTGCCGAGCAATGCATCCCGGGCGTTGACCATCAGGTTGATCAGCACCTGCTCAAGCTGATCGACGTAGCCGCGCACCAGCACTTCAAAACCGGTCTCGCTGATGCGCAGATCGACACCTTTGCCGCGCATCCCTTCGGACAACAGCGCCAGTGTGCCTTCGATGGCCTGGGCCGGGTTGAACGGTTGCTGCTCGATTTCCGAGCGGCGGCCGAACACCCGCATGTGGTCCACCACCCGCGCGGCGCGTTGCACCTGGCTGTCGATGCGGGTGAGCTTGTCGATCAGGTAGTCGACCTGTACGTCGCCGTTGCTGAGGCGCTTGAGGACATTGACGATGGCCATGCGTATCACGTTCAACGGCTGGTTGAGCTCATGGGCCAGGCCGGTGGCCATTTCACCGAGGGTGGCCATTTTCGCGCTTTGTGTGAGCTGCTGCTGCGAGCGTCGTACCTCGGTGTTGTCGCGCCCTACGGCCTGGACCTCGAGCAAGCGTCCCTGTTCGTCGAACACCCCGCGATCGGACCAGACCCACCAGGCGTGTTCGCGCCCGGGCAGTTGCAGGTTGATCTCGGCGGTGCTTACCGGAAACTCCGGGCTCAACTGGTTCAGCCGCCGGGTGAATGCCTCGCGCTGTTCCCCGGACATCCAGTTGCCCAGATTCACCCCCGGCAATTGCTCGGGAGCCAATTCCAGATAGGTGGCCAGCGGACGATTGCCGAAGGTCAGGGTCAGGTCCGGCTGGTAGCGGCAGATCATCGCCGGCGAGTCTTCCACCAGAATCCGGTAGCGTTCTTCACTCTGCCTGACCTGCTCGGCCGCCAGGGTCGCTTCGGTGACGTCCAGCCACAAGCCCACGGCTTCCACCGGCAAGCCGAGGTCGTCGCGCAACAACTTCGCTTCATCGAGCAGCCAGTGATAGTCACCCTGACTGTCGCGCAGCCGATAGCGGGCGCGCACCGAGCCTTCACGCAGCAACAGTCGCGTGCGTTCGAAGTACTGCAGGCGGTCGTCGGGGTGCACCCGCTCCACCAGCGCCCCGGGTGCGCAGTCGGCCAGGGTCCAGCCAAGCAACGGGAACAGGCTGTCGCTGAAGAACACCGGTCGCAGTGCGCCTTCTTCATAGCGCTGTACATAAATCACCGCCGGTGAACTGGCGATCAGATTGTCCAGGCGTGCATGGGCGGCGGCGGCGCTCTGCTGCTGATTCTTGATGTCGCTGATGTCGTGCATGAAACCCACCAGCCGACGGTTTTTGCCCACGCCCAGCGCCTGGCCTTGCAGACGATACCAGACGGGTTCGAGTGCATCGTCGGGGCGATACAGGCGCACGCACAACAGCAGTGGCATGCCTGACACCTGCAAGTCCTGCAGACGGATGCGCAGCTCTTCGCGGTCGGCGGGATACACCTGGTCGAGCCAGTCTTGTACGGATAAACGCGACGTTCCAAGGTTCAGGGTCGTCGCCAGCGAAGGTGCCAACTGTACTTCTTCGCTGTCGCTGAAAACTTCCCACCAGCCTGTGCCCAGCAACGCTTGCAGCGATTCCAGGCGTTCCAGTTGCAGGTGATGCCGGTGCTCGCGCAAGCGTTCGAGCAAGGGGCTGGCGAGCGCGGCGGTGATTTGCAGCCAGTCGCGTTCGGTGACATCGGGGGCGCGTTGTTGCGGCGTGTAGAAACCGCACAGCAACCAGGCGACCACCCCTTGCGCATCGTGGTAGGGCACGGCGAAGCCATCGGTATTGCCGAACGTGCCTTGCAGGCGCGGATGTTCGCGCGGGATCAGGTACTGGGGTGCCGAGCCGCTCAAACTGTCCAGTCCCGTGCCCAGGCGCTGGTCGTTTTGCCATAGCTGCGGTGCATCGAAAGCCGTGTAGTGCTGGTGAATCTGCCAACCCTGCTCCTGCTCATCGAGCAAGGCCAGGGCAATGCAGGGGACCTGAAAACGCTGGGCCAGGCTTTGCAGTTGTTCGCCCAGCATCTCGGGCAGGCGTGTCAGACTGCACAGGCGCAACTGTTCGGCGATTTGCAGCGCCAGCACCTGGCATTGCTCGCGGTTGCGCGATTGCCGGCGCTCGAGCAACAAGTCGCCGATGTCGAGCATCTGCAACAGCCAGGCGTCGGCCAAGGGTTGCACCCAGCCGCGCAAATGCAGGGGTGGACCGTTGAGGCTGTAGAAGTCCAGGTCCAGGGTTTGTCCCTGCCAGTGCGCCGGCGCGCCTTCGATGACGAGGCCGCTGTGGGGCAACAGGAAGTCGAGCAGGTGCGGTTCCTGTGCGCCGGGGGGATGCTGGGCCAGCAAATGCCGCAGCGGACCGCTCAATTGAACGACACGCCCATCGGCATTGAGCTGTATCTGCAATCCGAAGCTGTGCACCCGCAGTGCTTCCAGCGGCTCCGGTGGGGGCGGCGGGTGGCGGTGGAGCAGGCGCCCAAACAATTTATTCCCGGCACTCAAAATTGCAGGCTCGCACTAGCCGTGAGGGTCGCCGGCAGATTGGGTACCCGACCGATGCCGGGCAGGTTCAGGAACGGAATGACGGCGCTGATTTTATTGGTGGGGTAATGAATGGCGACGGTCAGCAATCCCAAGGTGAACTCAATCGCGGCGGCACCTTTTTGTTTGTGGGGGAGTCTGGCTTTCATGAGTGCGTCTACCCTGACTATCACTGAGTAATGTCAGCATAGAATCATTCCGCCAAAACGGAGGTTTTTACCGAGTGCAGAGCTTTAAACTCATGGCCGCCCCGGGTCTTGCGACGGACGGTATGCACGTGCCCGGCACGTTTACGGGTGCTGGATTGGCCAGTGTTTTCTGGCTGCTATGAGTCAGGGGCTTAGAACCTGTTTTTTTATATGGCGCCTGAAATGTCAAAGAAGCAGCCATTTGCACCGTTCGTGCGAGGGGGCTGATGCTGACATTCACCTGGCTCCACTAGTCGGCCCCTATATGTTCACAGCCGGAAGCTACGTCTACTTTTCAGGCAGGTGGGCAAGGGGCAGACCAATTATCAGATTACGTATGAGTTGGGGATTATCAAGAACACGGTGAAGTTGTATGTATCGCAGGTGTTGAGGTTGACGCATATGCATAAGCGGACGCAGTTGGCGTTGGCCTTGTCGCCCAGTAATTCCGGGATGCGGCAGTGGTTTGCGGCGCACTGATTTTGTGTACATATCCGTTTCTGCGGTAGCGGCCACTTATGGTTTCGCCCTGACGGCGACTCACGAGGCCTCCCGATATAGGTTGGATCAAGATCAAGAGCTGCAGGAGAGCTAACGCTCGGCCTGATGAGTGGTGAGAAGCGTGGGTTTACCCCGGCCCATTGTGGGAGCGGGCTTGCCCGCGAAGGCGGTCTTACAGTCAACCAATCCTGTGTAGTTTTCCTCAAGTCCCGAGGAAACCTCTGACACGCTTTTCAGGTTGTCCGTCGGAAGCGCGATCTCTAGCCTTTGTCGGTCGCTGAAAATTCAGCGTCCGGGCGTCGCGGCTCGATTCCTAAGGCATAATCGCTCCACCTGACGACAACACTTTCTTGTGTCTGTCGTTCTGTGTCATGGCGACTGTGCGCGGGATACCTTCGGGTATGCCGAGCTGCCTCTGGGATCGGTCCGCGAACCCGCGTACAGCTGCCACCCCAATTTGCTTCGCGGCAATTTGGACGTGGCTCCATTTCATCCCAGAGGTGCAACGATGATTAAACCCACCCCCAATCCACCCAAACAACCCGCCGAGCACAAACCCAGCACGATGTTCGTCATCGCCCCGAACATCGACACCGAAACCCTGCTGGCCCACGCCTGTGAATCACTGGCGTCGGCGAGTGTGATGGCGAGTGATTTCGCGGGTTTTCTGCAGGGCTCGCAGCGCAATACGCTGCTGGGGATTGCGCAGGTGATCATGCTGGGTGAGCTGGCGGTGAACCGGGCGTTGGATAATCTCGATCCGCAAGACTGACCACGGAGCTTTGTGGCGAGGGAGTCCTCCCGCTCGGGTGCGTAGCGCCCGCCCGACAAGCTTCCTCGCCACAGGCATCGGCCTTGTCAGGCCACCGGCCGCCAATGCCCGACCATGTGCTCCAACTCTCCGACACCCACCAACTGAAAGTCCCCGCTCGCCCCCGGCTCGCTGGCCAGCAGCGTCACCTCACCGGGCAACCGTACCGGCTTCTTGAACTGCACGGCGATCTCGACGTTCGCCACTGGCAGGTGCCCGGCCAGTGCCGCCAGTGTGCGCGCCTTGTTCCACAGGCCATGGGCGATGGCGGTCGGGAAACCGAAGAGTCGGGCGCTGGCCGCGCTCAGGTGGATCGGGTTGTAGTCGCCGGACACCTTGGCGTATTGCCGACCGATGTCCGAGGGCGCTTTCCAGTGTTCGACTTCGTTCATGTCCAGACTCGTTACCAGGTTTTCCTCAAGCGGTTCGCCCTCGAGTTTGACGCCGCGACAGAGCATCCGGCTTTGTGCCTCCCACAACGGCCCCAGTTGATCGTCGAGGGTGGTCAGCAAATCGAACGTCGCGCCTTTTGCATGGGGTTGCAGGTTCTGCACCTGAACGCTGACACGCGCCCGACTTACCCCGCCCATGGGGCGCAGCAGACGAATTCGATTGCTCAGGTGAATCAGGCCCAGCAGCGGGAACGGGAAGTCCCTGGCGGTGAGCAATTGCATTTGCAAGGCAAAGCCGAGGATATGCGCATAGGTCGGCGGCAGCAGGCCGTTGTCGGCGAAGCCACAGACCTTGCGATAGGCCGCCAGGCGTTTGGGATCGACGTCGACCCAGCAGCGCAAACCCGAATCGGGCAGGGTGGTGCCGGTGATTTTTCGCCGTGTCGCCGCTCGTGCGTACAGCCCCGGGAGGCTCGGTTCGCGGTTGAGAGTGTGCCAGTCGGTGATCATCCTCAAGCCCCCAGAACGCTTTGCCCGCATACGCGCAACGCTTGCCCGGTGAATGCGCCGGTGCCCGGTTGCGCGAGCCAGGCCACGGCTTCGGCGACGTCCTGTGGCAGGCCGCCCTGGCCGAGGGCACTCATGCGCCGTCCGGCTTCGCGCAGGCCGAAGGGGATGTGCGCGGTCATTTGCGTTTCGATGAATCCGGGTGCCACGGCGTTGATGCTGATGCCGCGTTCGGTGAGCAGCGGCGCCCAGGCTTGCGCCAGGCCAATGAGCCCGGCCTTGCTCGCTGCGTAGTTGGTTTGCCCGCGATTGCCGGCGATGCCGCTGATGGATGCCAGCAGAATCACCCGAGCGTTGTCGTGCAGGGTGCCGCTATCGAGCAGGGCTTTGGTCAGCACTTGCGGTGCGTTGAGGTTGACTGCCAGTACGGCGTCCCAGAAGTCCGGGGTCATGTTGGCCAGGGTTTTATCGCGGGTGATGCCGGCGTTGTGCACCACGATGTCGAGGCCGTCGGGCAATTGTTCGATCAACTGCGCGGCTGCATCTTCGGCGCAGATGTCGAGGCTGATGCTTCGCCCGCCAAGGCGTGCGGCGAGGGCATCGAGATCGGTTTTGGCCGCCGGCACATCGAGCAGGATGACGTCGGCACCATCACGGGCCAGGGTTTCGGCGATGGCGGCGCCAATGCCGCGCGCCGCGCCGGTAACCAGTGCCTTGCGCCCGGCGAGCGGGCGCGTCCAGTCGCTGACGGGCGTCGAGCACGGATTCAGGCGAATGACCTGCCCGGACACGAAGGCGCTTTTGGGCGAGAGGAAAAACCGTAGCGGGCCTTCCAGTTGCGCCTCGGCCCCTTCGCCGACGTAGATCAATTGCAGGGTGCCGCCGCTGCGCAACTCCTTGGCCAGGGAACGGCTGAATCCCTCCAGGGCACGCTGGGCACTGGCGGCGAACGGGTCACGCAGGGTTTGCGGATCGCGTCCGAGAATCACCAGGTGCGCACAGTGATCGAGGTTCTTCATCAACGGCTGGAAAAACTCGCGCAGTTGCTTGAGCTGATCGGTGTGCAGCAGGTCACTGGCGTCGAACACCACGGCCTTGAGTTTCGGTCCGTGGCCGGGAATCCAGGCCGTGGCCATCGAAGGCTCGGTGCCGTAACTGTAGATCGCGTCGGTCAGGCGGTTGGCGAAGGCACTGACGTGTTCCGCCAATGGCCCGCCGCCGATCAGCAGCGCACCTTCCACGGGCCGCAGCCGGCCTGCCTGCCAGCGCTCCAGTCGAGTCGGTGTCGGCAACCCCAGGGCACCGACCAGGCGATGGCCGATGGACGAATTGGCGAAGTCGATATAGCGGTCAGACATGGAACGCGCTCCGAAAGCTGAGGTTCAAAGTGTGGACCATGAATGGCGATCAGTCGTTCGATCCACGAGATAAGGCCTACGCTTGGTTACAGCAGATTAGTTTGTCGCAGGATTTATGGTGCACGCAGTCCCTGTGGGAGCGGGCTTGCTCGCGAAAGCGGAGTGTCATGCAACATTGATGTCGACTGACACGACGCCTTCGCGAGCAAGCCCGCTCCCACAAGGGGCAGTGTTCAGTTCAGATAATTCATCAGGAGTTCCTCATGACCCAGCTGCGCCGCGTCGCGATCATCGGCGGTAACCGGATTCCTTTCGCCCGCTCCAACGGCCCCTACGCCACGGCCAGTAACCAGGTGATGCTCACCGCTGCCCTCGAGGGTCTGATCGAGCGCTACAACCTGCATGGCCAGTGCATCGGCGAAGTGGTCTCCGGCGCCGTGCTCAAGTTGGCGCGGGACATGAACCTCACACGCGAGTGCGTACTCGGCTCGCGGTTGTCGCCCGCCACCCCGGCCTATGACATCCAGCAGGCGTGCGGCACTGGGCTGGAAGCGGCGTTGCTGGTGGCGAACAAGATTGCCCTGGGCCAGATCGATTGCGGTATCGCCGGTGGCGTGGACACCACCTCGGATGCACCGATCAGCGTCAGCGAAGGTCTGCGCAAAATCCTCCTGCAAGCCAATCGCGCGAAAACCACCGGCGACAAACTGAAGACCTTCCTGCAATTGCGCCCCAAACATCTGATCCCCGAGTTCCCGCGCAACGGCGAGCCACGCACCGGGTTGTCCATGGGCCAGCATTGCGAGCTGATGGCCCAGACCTGGAACATCCCGCGCGAAGCCCAGGATCAATTGGCGCTCGAAAGCCATCAGAAACTCGCGGCGTCCTATGCCGAAGGCTGGCACAACGACCTGATGACGCCGTTCCTGGGGCTCACCCGTGACAACAATCTGCGCCCGGATTCGACCCTGGAAAAGCTCGCCGCACTCAAGCCGGCCTATGAGAAAAGCGCCAAGGGCACCCTGACGGCGGGCAACTCCACGCCGCTGACCGATGGGGCGTCACTGGTGCTGCTGGGCAGCGAGGAATGGGCGAAGGAGCGAGGTCTGCCGATTCTCGCGTATTGGCGTGACGGCGAGGCGGCTGCGGTGGATTTCGTCAACGGTGCCGAAGGGTTGTTGATGGCGCCGGTCTACGCCGTGCCGCGCTTGCTCGCGCGCAATGGCCTGACCTTGCAGGACTTCGACTACTACGAAATCCACGAAGCTTTCGCCGCGCAGGTGCTGTGCACATTGAAAGCCTGGGAGGATCCGCAGTACTGCAAAACCCGTCTGGGGCTTGATGCGCCGTTGGGCTCGATTGACCGCAGTCAGCTCAACGTCAAGGGCAGTTCATTGGCGGCAGGGCATCCGTTTGCCGCCACGGGCGGGCGCATCGTCGCCAACCTGGCGAAGTTGCTGGATGCGGCGGGCAAGGGGCGGGGGCTGATTTCGATTTGCGCGGCGGGTGGGCAGGGTGTGACCGCGATCATCGAACGCTGAGTTAAAACAACTGTGGGAGCGAGCTTGCTCGCGATGGCGGAGTGTCAGCCAACATCTATGTTGGATTAACCATCCTCATCGCGAGCAAGCTCGCTCCCACAGGGTTTAGTGGTGAGTTTGCAAATCAGGTACGGAACCTGCGCACCAGCCCGTCCAGCTCATTGGACAGCCCGGCCAGGCTCTGGGAATCCAGGCGTGCCGAGTTGGCCAGTTCCGCCACCAGTTGCGCATCACCATGGATCTGGCTGATGTGCCGGTTGATGTCTTCGGCCACTTGATGCTGTTGTTCCGCCGCCGTGGCGATCTGGGTGTTCATGTCGCGGATCACGTCCACCGACTCGCGAATCTGCCCGAAGCTGTTGCGCGCCTCACCGATGCGCGTCACCGATTGTTGGGACACTTCCAGGCTGGCATGCATTTGTTGGGTCACCTGGCTGGTGCGTTTGGCCAGGTTGCCCAGCAGCCCGTCGATTTCCGCCGTGGAGTCGGCCGTACGCTTGGCCAGGGCTCGTACTTCGTCGGCCACCACGGCAAAGCCGCGGCCTTGTTCACCGGCCCGGGCCGCTTCGATCGCGGCGTTCAGCGCCAGCAGGTTGGTCTGTTCGGCGATCGAACGGATGGTCCCCAGGATCGACTGAATGTCGTTGCTGTCGCGCTCCAGTTGTTGCATCGACTGGGCTGACTGTTCGATTTCCTGGCTCAGGCGATCAACGCTGTTCACCGCCGCATCGATCTGTTGCTGACCTTCGCGCGCCTGGCGCTGGCCACTGTCGGCGGATTCCGCCGCCTGGCTGCAAGAGCGCGCAACTTCGTTGGCGGTGGCGACCATTTCGTGGAATGCCGTGGACACCATGTCCACCGCTTCACGCTGGCGTCCGGCGGCTTCGGCCATGTCGCTGGAGACCTGGGTCGAACTCTTGGAGGTGGCGAGGATCTTGCCCGCCGCGCCGCCGATGTTCTGGATCAGGTTGCGAATCGCGGTCAGGAACTGGTTGAACCAGTTGGCCAACTGCGCGGTTTCGTCGTTGCCACGGATTTGCAGGTTCTGGGTCAGGTCGCCTTCGCCTTGGGCGATGCCTTCCAGGCCGCTGGCCACGCTGCGGATCGGACGCACGATGAGGCTGGCAAAACTGGCGCCGACGATGGCGAAGATGACGGCCAGGACGGCGGCGATGATGGCGATCAACCAGGTCAACCGGGTCGCGGAGCTCATCACGTCGTTCTGTTTGATCAGGCCGATGAAGGTCCAGCCCAGTTGCTCCGACGGCCAGACGTTGGCCATGTAGCGCTCGCCGTTCAACTCCACTTCCACCAGGCCCTTGCCGGCCTTGGCCAGTTGCGCGTAGCCGTCGCCCAGGCTGTTCAGCGGTTTGAAGTTGTGTTCCGGTTGTTTCGGATCCACCAGGACCGTGCCGGTGTTTTCCAGCAGCATCAGGTAGCCGGTTTCGCCGAGCTTGATCTGTTTGACGATTTCGGTGAGCTGCTTTAGCGTCACGTCGATGCTGACCACGCCACCGTTGGTGCCCAGCTTGTTGTCGATGGTGCGCACGGTGCTGACGTAGGTCGCGTCGTCCTGGGCCCAGTAGTAGGCCTCGGTGCGAAACGGCTTGCCCGGCTTGGCCTGGGCGGCCTTGTACCAGGGGCGCTGGCGCGGGTCGTAGTTGTTCAGCTTCGGATCATCCGGCCACGACACGTAGCCGCCCGCCGCCGTGCCGAGGATGGCATAGGCGTAGGACGGGTGGCTGTTGCCCAGGTCCTGGAGCAGGGTGAAGACCTTCTTGTCCATCTCGCCCTGGGGAACGCTCTCGGCGTTGGCGGCCATGTAAGTCTTGAGGCTGTCGTCGGAGTTTCGGATCAGCGGCTGCCTGGCCAGGTAATCGACGTTCTGGCTGATGCCGTCAAAGAACAATTGCATGGCGTTGCTGACCTGACGGATCTCGCGGGCACTGCCGTCGATAAATTCGTCCCTGGCATCACTGCGCAGGTTCAGCACAACGAGGGTGGCGACCAGCACCACGGGCAGGCAGGCGATGATTGCAAACGCCCAGGTCAACTTCTGTTTGATGTTCATCCGCGCTCCAGATTTTCTTGTAGGCCCACGCAGTGCAGATGACTCGCGGTTTATTGGCAGCCGTAATCGTTCTTGGTCAACCCGGGTCCTTGAGTGCGGCATCGCTTTTGTTGTGGCTGCGATTGTCGGACAAATCACTTTGTCACTAAGGACTTCGGCTGTTGTCGGAGGAAATTGAGGCCTGTTGGGAAAAATCCTACGGAAGGATTCAGAAGTGGTGTCGGCTTCTGTCGCAATTGCCCTCAATGTCCTTGCACAACAAGTGACGCAGGCTCGGCTATGATCCGGAGTGACCCGTGGCGGTCGTCGGTTTTGCCCGTTGAAATCGGCACATTGTGTGCTTGTGCAATGTTCATAAGTCGGCAACCCCTCCCCCCCGTGAGTGGATTGCCGTATAACGAATGACTTTCGCGTGTTTGGTAATAAAGGACCCACAATAAAAGCTGATGAAGACTCCAAAACGCATTGAACCCCTGATCGAGGACGGTCTGGTCGACGAGGTGCTGCGCCCACTCATGAGTGGTAAAGAAGCAGCTGTTTATGTGGTGCGCTGCGGTAACCAGTTACGTTGCGCGAAGGTCTACAAGGAGGCGAACAAACGCAGTTTTCGTCAGGCGGCCGAGTATCAGGAAGGCCGCAAGGTGCGCAACAGCCGTCAGGCCCGGGCGATGGCCAAGGGCTCCAAGTTTGGCCGCAAGGAAACCGAAGACGCTTGGCAGAACGCTGAAGTGGCGGCGCTGTTCCGCCTGGCCAATGCCGGTGTGCGGGTACCCAAGCCGTTCGACTTCCTTGAAGGCGTGCTGCTCATGGAACTGGTGGCCGACGAGTACGGTGATGCTGCGCCGCGCCTGAACGATGTGGTGCTGGAACCGGACCAGGCCCGCGAATATCACGCGTTCCTGATTTCGCAGATCGTGCTGATGCTGTGTACCGGTCTGGTGCATGGCGACCTGTCCGAGTTCAACGTGCTGCTGACGCCGACCGGCCCGGTGATCATCGACCTGCCGCAAGCGGTTGATGCGGCGGGCAACAACCACGCGTTCAGCATGCTGGAGCGCGACGTGGGCAACATGGCCTCCTACTTCGGGCGATTTGCGCCGGAGTTGAAAAAGACCAAATACGCCAAGGAAATGTGGGCCTTGTACGAGGCTGGCACCTTGCACCCGGCTAGTGTCCTGACCGGCGAGTTCGCCGACACGGAAGAGCTGGCCGATGTGGGCGGCATCATGCGCGAAATCGAGGCCGCACGCCTGGATGAAGAGCGCAAGCAAGCCGTACGCGCGGCGGACGATGCGCCGCCGGGCAAGACCGAAGAGCCGCCTCCGCCGTGGATGCAGTGATCGGCTAAAGAAAAACCCGGCTTCGGCCGGGTTTTTTGTGGGTTACAGATTCAATGTGACAGACACCAAACCTGTGGGAGCGAGCTTGCTCGCGATGACGTCGGCACATCCAACATTGATGTATCAGATACACCGCTATCGCGAGCAAGCTCGCTCCCACAGGGTTTTGCGGTGCCTTGCAATCACGCGCGGGTCGGAGTGGCACAACACCCCGATTCCAGGTTTTTCAGGATCGGGCAATCCGGCCGATGGTCGCCATGGCAGTGTTCAACCAGATCCTGCAACGTATCGCGCAACTGCCCCAGTTCACGGATCTTCCGGTTCAGCTCATCGATATGTTGACGGGCCAAAGCCTTCACATCGGCGCTGGCGCGCTGGCGGTCTTGCCAGAGGGTCAGCAACTTGCCGACTTCCTCCAGGGAAAACCCCAGGTCCCGCGAGCGCTTGATGAACGCCAGCGTGTGCAGATCGTCATCGCCATACACCCGGTAACCGCTGTCGGTGCGATGGGCCGCCTTGAGCAGGCCGATGGATTCGTAATAACGGATCATCTTTGCGCTCAGGCCGCTGTGGCGGGCCGCTTGGCCGATGTTCATCGGTTGTCCTCCAGGTCCTTGGGTTTCCAGGTTTTCAACAGTAGCGCATTGCTCACCACGCTGACGCTCGACAACGCCATGGCTGCACCGGCCAGCACTGGATTGAGGAAGCCAAACGCCGCCAGCGGAATGCCGATCAAGTTATAGACAAAGGCCCAGAACAGGTTCTGCCGAATCTTGGCGTAGGTCTTGCGGCTGATCTCCAATGCAGCCGGCACCAGTCGCGGATCGCCGCGCATCAGGGTGATGCCGGCCGCGTGCATGGCGACGTCGGTGCCGCCACCCATGGCGATGCCGATATCGGCGGCGGCCAGTGCCGGGGCGTCATTGATGCCGTCGCCGACCATCGCCACTACGCCGGTTTCTTTCAGTGCAGCGACCGTCGCGGCTTTGTCCGCCGGCAGCACTTCGGCATGCACGTCCTGGATGCCCAGCGCCTCGGCCACCACCTTGGCGCTACCGCGATTATCGCCCGTCAGCAGGTGGCTGCTGATGTTCCGTGTGCTCAGTTGCTGCACCGCTTGCAGCGCGCCGGGCTTGAGGGTGTCACCGAAGGCGAACAGGCCCAGCACCTGAGAGGCGGGGGATTGTTCGATCAGCCAAGACAAGGTCCGGCCTTCTTGTTCCCACGCGATTGCCGAGTCGGCCAACGGTCCGGCGTTCAAGCCGCTGTCCTCCAGCAGGCGACGATTGCCCAGGGCCAGGCGACGACCTTCCAGTGTGCCGGCAATGCCGCGGCCGGTCAGGGACTGGCTGTCGCTGACGTCGGCCACCTTCAAGCGGCGTTCGGCGCAGGCATCCAGAACAGCCTTGGCCAGCGGATGCTCGCTGCCGCGTTGCAGGGCGCCGGCCAGTTGCAGCAGGCTCGCTTCATTGCCGTCGATGGCACTCAGATGAGCAATGCGCGGGGCGCCGGAGGTCAGGGTGCCGGTCTTGTCGAATACCACCGCGCTGACTTCATGGGCACGCTCCAGGGCTTCGGCGTCCTTGATCAGAATCCCGTAGCGTGCCGCCACGCCGGTGCCGGCCATGATCGCCGTCGGCGTGGCCAGGCCCAGTGCGCAAGGGCAGGCGATCACCAGCACCGCCACGGCGTTGATCAGCGCAGTTTCCATCGGCGCGCCATACAGCAGCCACCCGATTAAAGTCGCCAAGGCAATCACCAGCACGGTGGGTACAAATACCTGGCTGACTTTATCCACCAGTTTCTGGATCGGCGCCTTTGCGGCCTGGGCGTCTTCCACCAGGCGGATGATCCGTGCAAGAACGGTTTCCGCACCGAGGGCCTGGGTACGCACCAGCAACCGGCCTTCACCGTTGATCGCGCCGCCAGTGACTTTGTCGCCGGGCTGCTTGGGCACGGGCAGGCTCTCGCCACTGATCAGGGCTTCGTCGGCGTGGCTCTGGCCTTCGACCACTTCGCCGTCCACCGGGAAACGTTCGCCGGGTTTGACCATTACCAGGTCATTGAGGCGCAGGGCGCTGATGGCGACTTCCTGCTCACGGCCATCGAGCACCTGAATCGCCCGTTCCGGGCGCAAGGCTTCGAGGGCGCGGATGGCGCTGGCGGTCTGGCGCTTGGCGCGGCTTTCCAGGTACTTGCCCAGCAATACCAGGGCGATCACCACCGCCGAGGCTTCGAAATACAGGTGCGGCATGCGCCCGGCGGCGGTGGCCCATTCATACACACTCAAGCCATAACCGGCGCTGGTGCCCAGGGCCACCAGCAAATCCATGTTGCCGGCCCCGGCGCGTACGGCTTTCCAGGCAGCGACGTAAAACCGTGCACCGAAGATGAATTGCACTGGCGTGGCCAAGGCGAATTGCACCCAGGCCGGGAGCATCCAGTGCACGCCGAACGGTTGCAGCAGCATCGGCAAGACCAGCGGCAAGGCGAGGGCGATGGCCATGATCAAGGCCAGGCGTTCGCGATGCAGGCGCTGTTGCTGGTTGTCGGCCGGCGGGTGTTCGACTTCCCATACGCTGGCGGTGTAACCGGCCTTGGTCACGGCCGCGATCAAGGTTTGCGGATCGACCTGGCCGAGCAGTTCAAGGTGGGCGCGTTCGTTGGCCAGGTTGACGCTGACGCTTTTCACGCCCGCCACCTTGCCCAGCGCCCGCTCGACCCGACCGACGCAGGACGCGCAGGTCATGCCGTCGATGCTCAGTTCCAGGCTTTGCTGCGGCACGCTGTAGCCGGCCTTGGCCACGGCATCCATCAGGGCTGGCAGGCTGTCGCTGGGTGCCTGGACCCGGGCCTGTTCCGTGGCGAGGTTGACGCTGACGGCACTGGCGCCAATGACTTTGCTCAAGGCGCGCTCGACACGCCCGGCGCAACTGGCGCAGGTCATGCCGGCGATCGGCAAGTCGAACGTGGTGGATTCGGACATCGGTCGCACTCCCTGTAGTAGATGACCACAGGATCAACCTTGCCATGCTGGCAAGGTCAAGTGCCAATCTTATACCCACCGCTGATCCCCTGTAGGAGCGAGCTTGCTCGCGATGAACGCAAACGGTAACGCTGGGTTCTGAATGTACGCGTTGTCTGGACGTTTTTCGCGAGCAAGCTCGCTCCTACAGGGACGGTGTGTCAGTAGCCGAGACCGGCGCGTTTCAGGTACATCCCTTCCTGCGTCATCGCGATCCGGTACTTGAGCACATCCCCGGCCTTGAGCTGGATATCCTGAGAGCCCGGCGCGAGCATGCCCGGATTGCAACCCGGCATCTGCCCCGGGAGTAACTTGAGGCGCAGTGAGACGATGCCGGGCGGCAGGTTGAACGAGGTGCTCTGCTCCTGAAACAGCCGCGCCGCCAATTGGTCCTGGATGTACACACCGATCTCGCAGCTGGTCGCGACTTCCAGGCGCTCGCGGGAAATGATCAGCACGCCATAATCCTGACCTGCAGCATTGACCGAAGGCACGGCGGAGAAAAGGCTGAGAAAGCCAAACAGGCTGAAAACCGACCAGCGCATGGCTGAATCTCCTGAGTTCGAGTCATTGATGGACGCAGCTTGGCCGAGCGTAGCGCCGATTGCCAGCCCGGCAGCAATCTTCAGAACTTGACCTTGCCATGGTGGCAAGCTCGAAACTGGACTCAACCCTCGGAAAAGGAGTCATCCCATGCAAGTGTTCAACGTTGAAGGCATGTCTTGTGGCCACTGCGTCAAGGCCATCACCCAGGCCGTGCAGGCCAGGGACCCGGCAGCCAGTGTGCGGGTCGATCTGGCGGCTAAAGAAGTCGGTGTCGAAAGTGCGCTGACTGCCCAGCAAGTGATCGAGGCGATCAGCGAAGAGGGGTATGGCGTCAAACTGGCCTGATTTTGATAGTTAGCGAGCTACCGGAATGTTCAAGGCGTCCATGCGCGGCTAGACTGTCGGGCTGCCGACTCCTGCCTCACTGGATGCCTGATGAACTTCCGTACCATTCTGATTCTCGGCGCCTTGAGCGCTTTCGGTCCGCTGGCGATTGATTTCTACCTGCCGGCCTTCCCGGCCATGGCGCTGGCTTTCGGCACGGACGAAAATCACGTCCAGATGACGTTGGCGGCCTACTTCCTCGGCTTGTCCATCGGTCAGTTGGCCTATGGCCCGGTGGCGGATCGTTTCGGGCGACGCATTCCGTTGCTCACCGGTGTCGGCCTGTTCACCGCGGCCTCGGTGGCGTGCGCCTATGCGCCGAATCTGGAATGGCTGATCGGTGCGCGTTTCGTCCAGGCGTTGGGTGGCTGCGCGGGCATGGTGATTTCCCGGGCGGTGGTCAGCGACAAGTGTGATGCAGTGGGCTCGGCGAAAGTCTTTTCACAGTTGATGCTGGTGATGGGGCTTGCGCCTATCCTCGCGCCATTGCTGGGTGGGTTGCTGGTCAACACCACAGGCTGGCAGTCGATCTTCCTGGCCTTGACCGGGTTCAGTGCGTTGGCGGGGCTGGCGGTGGCCACGGGATTGCCGGAAAGCTTGCCGGCCCACATACCGCGCCAACCGCTGTCGGGCGCACTGCGCCAGTACGGTCGGTTGCTGGCCGACCCGATATTTCTTGGCCATGCCTTGACCGGGGGCATCGCCATCGCCGGGATGTTTGCCTACATCGCCGGTTCACCCTTCATCATCATCAAGCTCTACGGCGTTCCGGCCGAGCATTTCGGCTGGTTGTTCGGCACCAATGCGGCGGGCTTCATTCTGGTGGCGCAGGTCAACGCGCGGCTGCTGGCCAAACGTGGCCCGACGTTCTTGCTGGCGCGCGCGGTGTGGATTTATCTCGCGGCCGGTCTGACCCTGCTCGCTGTCAGCGCTTTGCACACGGCCCAGCTGTGGCCGCTGCTGATTCCATTGTTCATCTGTATTTCCAGCCTCGGTTGCATCAGCCCCAATGCCGCCGCCTGCGCGATGAGCGGGCAGGGCGCACGGGCCGGCAGCGCGTCGGCGCTGCTCGGTTGCCTGCAATTCAGCGTGGCTGCCGGTGCCTCCGCGCTGGTGGGCGTTTTGCACGATGGCAGCGCCGCGCCGATGGCCATGGTCATCAGCCTGTGCGGAGTTCTGGTGGTGAGCGCTGCGGTGCTCACCCGGCGTTTGCAAAATGCCCGGGCGCTGGCGCAAGCCCAGGTTTGAGGCCGGAATCAGCCGGCAGCACGCTGCGGGTGGAGGATGGGGATCTGGTGAGGGGCCTGGATGCGGGCTTCGAGGGTACGCGTGAAAGCGCGAGCTTCTGCTTCGCTGCGGAAGGTCACCGCATGCTGGTCTAAGCGGACTTGCCATTGGGATTTTGCCAGTTCTTTTATCAGGATCTTCACAACGGATCACCTCTCGTAAAAGACGTTACGCAAAAGACTGCCTCGCAGGAGATTCGATTGTAGTCCTGAATACGAGCAGCATTGTGACAAGGATCAACTGTCGGACTGACGGTTTGTAACCAAAAAAAACACGACTTTTCGATGGCGTCCAAAGGGGTTGTCTGCGACCGGGACGTTCCGGTCGCAGACGAAAAAACGCAGAAAGGATGAAACCGGAAAGGGTTTTTTCAGCGTTTCAAAACCCTTCCAGCACAATCTTGCCCTTGGCCTTGCCGCTTTCCAGCAGGGCATGGGCACGGCGCAAATTGGCCGCATTGATTGTGCCGAAGTGTTCACCCACCGTGGTTTTCAGTGTCCCGGCATCGATCAGCCAGGCGACGCGATTGAGCAGGTTGTGCTGCTCGATCATGTCCGCGGTTTCAAACAGCGAACGGGTGTACATGAACTCCCAGTGCAGCGACAGGCTCTTGCGCTTGAGCTTGCTCACGTCCAGCGACTTGGGGTCATCGATCAGTGCCAGCTTGCCTTGGGGCGCCAATGCCTCGACCAGTTGGTCCAGGTGCTGGTCGGTCTGGGTCAGGCTGGCGACGTGGGTGACCTGATCCACACCGGCCAGCTTGAGTGCTTCGCTCAGTGGCTGGCCATGGTCGATCACCAGATCGGCACCCAGCTCTTTAACCCAGCTTTGGGTCTGCGCGCGCGAAGCGGTGCCGATGACTTTCAGGGCCGTCAGCTGGTGAGCCAGCTGCGTAAGAATCGAGCCCACGCCACCTGCCGCGCCGACGATCAACAGGCTCTGGCCTTCGTCGGTTTTGCCTTCGTGCACTTGCAGGCGTTCGAACAACAGTTCCCAGGCCGTGATCGAGGTGAGCGGCAGGGCGGCGGCCTCGGCGAAACCAAGGGTCTTGGGCATATGGCCGACGATGCGTTCGTCCACCACATGCAGCTCGCTGTTGCCACCCGCCCGCGCGATGGAGCCGGCGTAAAACACCTTGTCGCCGACCGAGAACAGCGTCACCTCACTGCCCACGGCCTTGACCACGCCAGCCACGTCCCAGCCCAGCACCTTGGCCGCGCCGTCTTCGGGCTGGACGTTCTGGCGCACCTTGGTATCCACCGGGTTGACCGAGATGGCTTTGACTTCCACCAGCAAGTCGCGAGGGCCGGCAACCGGCTCCGGCAGTTCGATGTCTTGCAGGGCTTTGTCATCACTGATCGGTAACGAGGCGTAGTAGGCAATGGCTTTCATGGACGACTCCTGAACACTAATAAAGAAGCGATTCGATGGGGTAGATGATTGGCTATTTCTCCGGAAGATAAAACCGGCTAAAAGAGCAGTCTCTTTCAATGTTTTTTTGATAATCGGTGCACTTGATGCTGCGTTTCGATGACTTGCAGTTGTTTGTCCGGGCGGCGGACCTGGGCAGTCTGTCCGCCGCGGCGCGGGGCATGGACATGTCGGCGGCGGTGGCCAGTGCAGCGCTCAAGCGCATTGAACAGCAACTGGGCGCCCGTCTATTGGCCCGTTCGACCCGCAGCTTGCGCTTGACCGCCGAGGGCGAGGGCTTTCTCGAATACGCCCGCGCGGCCTTGAGCAATCTCGACGAGGGCCGGCGATTACTGGCCAGCGGTCAGGACCAGGTCAGCGGGGTTCTGCAACTGTCGGCGCCGTCGGACTTTGGCCGCCATCTGCTGTTGCCCTGGCTTGACCAGTTTCAGCGCGAGCATCCGAAACTAACCGTGCGCCTGCTGCTGGGGGACCGCATCGCCGACCTGTTCCGCCAGCCGGTAGACATTGCCCTGCGCTACGGTGAACCGGAAGACTCCAGCCTGGTGGCGCTGCCCATCGCCCCGCAGAACCGCCGGGTGTTGTGCGCCGCACCCGACTATCTGGCTCGCCATGGCGAACCGCGGCATCTGGAGCAACTGGCACAGCACAATTGCCTGTTGTACATGCTCGGCAGCAGGGTCCACGATCACTGGAGTTTTCACGACGGCAAACGCGAAGTCAGCCTGACCGTCAGCGGCGACCGCTTCAGTGACGATGCCGATGTCGTTCGCCTTTGGGCCGTGGCCGGTGCCGGGATCGCCTACAAATCCTGGTTCGATGTCGCCGCCGATGTACTGGCCGGCCGCTTGAAGGTGCTGATGCCGGAACTGATCTGCGAGCGCGCACCGTTGAATCTGTTGTGCGCCCATCGCGCACAATTGAGTAAGCCGGTGAACCTGCTGCGCGAAATGCTTGTCAGCCGATGCGCCCTGTTGAGCAGTCAATTTCCGGGCTTTTCAGATATCGATCATTAGTCGTACAAAAAAAGAGAAATTTCCCTCAGGAACTATCACCACCTATGCCGGGCGGAGGACAGGATCCGCCGACCAACCCGCATATACTAGCGCTCTCATCATGTAAGTAGCGTCGATCCCCAATGGCGGGTCCACGTTCGAGTCGGCCCGGCAGCACGTTCATCCTTCTGGCCTTCGCGGCATCGGCCAGGCAGCGCTAATGGGTGAGCAAGGCGTTGCCGGACTCATGGCAGTTTCCACGGATTGGCCGACGACACATTACTGGTCAAGATGTATCTGGTCAGAAGACGAAACGATTCAACAGGGAGTGAATACATGGAACATGCACCTTGCATCAGCCAGATCGCCACATTGCTGGCTGACCCAAAGCGCAGCGCAATGATGTGGGCCTTGATGGATGGTTCGGCGCGAGCAACCGAAGAGTTGGCTTTGCTGGCGGGCCTGTCACCGTCTTCGGCCAGTGCACACCTGGGACGTTTGTCCGCTGGAGGTCTGTTAAGGGTTGAAAGCCGCGGCCGCAAACGCTTCTTCCGCCTGGCTGCCCCCGAGATCGGGGCGGCAATCGAAGCGCTGGCCAGCGCGACCTTCGCCAGCGCGCCCCAGGATATTCCGGACGTGTTCAAGCGCAATGCGCCACTCGTCAAACCCCGGGCAGTGCGCTCGTCATTGCTGAGTGCCCGGCTGTGCGACGATCACTTGGGGGGTACCCTGTCCGCCGACCTGTATCAGCGATTGCTGGAAGCGGGCTGGATCGAACATTCGGATCAGCGGGTCACGGTCACGCTCAAGGGCGCGACGGAGTTGGCGGCACGGGGAGTGTTCATCCAGGCGCTGGCCCATCGCAACGGCAGGGTTGCCTGTGCGTGCCCTGACTGGAGCGAAAGACGCCCGCACATGGGCGGCTCGCTGGGGGCCGCCTTGTTGCAGCTGTTCATGCAGTCGGGGTGGCTGAGCCTGCCCAACGATTCCCGAGCCTTGCAGGTGACGGCCTCCGGGCAACGCGAAATTCATCGCTTTGCCCTGGAAACCGAGCTGGAAATGGCACTGTAGGCGCCGGCTTGCCGGCGATGGTGGTCTCCCATCCAGCATCGCTGGCAAGCCAGCTCACGGTTTGCGTTTGCCTTCAGGTTTTCACCAACCGCGCATCGAGGCTGTTCTGCGCCAGGCGTCTGGCCTGGTCCTGGGTCATGCCGAGGTGAGTGTGCAGGGCATGGAAGTTCTCCGTGACATAACCGCCGAAGTACGCCGGATCATCGGAGTTCACGGTCACTTTCACACCGCGTTCCAGCATGTCGAGAATGTTGTGCTGCGACATGTGATCGAATACGCACAGTTTGGTGTTCGACAGAGGGCACACGGTCAGCGGGATCTGCTCGTCAATGATCCGCTGCATCAGACGCTCGTCTTCGATGGCGCGCACGCCATGGTCGATGCGCTGGATTTTCAGCAGGTCTATGGCTTCCCAGATGTACTCGGGCGGGCCTTCTTCACCGGCGTGGGCGACGGTCAGGAAGCCTTCGTGACGGGCACGGTCGAACACGCGCTGGAACTTGCTTGGCGGGTGGCCCATCTCGGAACTGTCCAGGCCGACGGCGACGAACGCATCGCGGAACGGCAGGGCCTGGTCGAGGGTTTTCTGTGCTTCGTCTTCGCTCAGATGGCGCAGGAAGCTCAGGATCAAACCGCTGGTGATGCCCAGTTGCTGCTCGCCATCCTTCAGCGCGGCGGCGATGCCGTTGAGCACCACTTCGAACGGGATGCCACGGTCGGTGTGGGTCTGCGGGTCGAAGAACGGTTCGGTGTGAATCACGTTCTGCTCTTTGCAGCGCAGCAGGTACGCCCAGGTCAGGTCATAGAAATCCTGGGAGGTGCGCAGCACATCGGCCCCCCGGTAATACAGGTCGAGGAACTCCTGCAGGTTGTTGAAGGCATACGCCTTGCGCAAGGTTTCGACGTCGCTCCATGGCAAGGCAATCTTGTTGCGCTCGGCCAGGGCGAACAACAGCTCGGGTTCCAGCGAACCTTCCAGGTGCAGGTGCAATTCTGCCTTGGGCAGGGCGTTCAGCCAGTCATACATGATTCTTTTCTCATCAGGTGCAATGGTCGCCATTCTACAGAGGGTTGCCGCAACAATTGGTAAAACCTGACCAGGCGGTTCATCACCCCGCTTCCTGTTCCCGTCGATAAGCGTAGGTATCGGCGAAGCGCGAGAGCAGGAACCCGGCGCAGGTAGTGGCCGGGTATTTCGCCGGGTGTAGTGCATCCTGACAACCGGGCAGGCATTCGATACGGGTATCCGGGTGCGGCTCGGCGAAGAACGGCATCGAATAACGATCCACGCCCAGGGGGCTGATCACCCGGTGCGGTGTCGACAGGTAACGGTCGTTGCTCCAGCGCGCCATCATGTCGCCGAGGTTGACCACGAACGTACCGTCGATGGGGGGCGCGTCGATCCATTCACCTTTGACGTTGCGTACCTGTAAGCCACCGGCGGCGTCCTGATAGAGCAGGGTGATGCAGCCGTAGTCGGTATGGGCGCCGGCGCCTTGCTGCTCGGTGGAGCTGGCCGTGTGACGCGGCGGGTAGTGGATCAGGCGCAACACACTGACCGGGTCATGGAAGCGAGTGTCGAAGAAATCGCGCTCGATCCCCAGCGCAATGGTCATTGCCCGCAACAGCGTTTGTGCGAGGGCCTGCATGTCGACGTAGTGTTGCTCCATCAACTCTTCCCAACCGGGCAGGGACGGATGGCGATTGGGGCCGCGCAAGGGTTTTTCCGCCAGTACATCAGGGTGCCCGGCCGGCAGGTGCAGGCCCATGTCAAAGGTTTCCTTGAGGTCGCTGGGTTTGCTCGGATCCAACTGTTCGGTGGCGATGGCGCCGTAGCCGCGATGGTGACGGGTCTGGGTGATGTCGATCTTGAGTTTTTCGGCGGTGGGTTGGGCGAAGAAGCGTTTGGCGTGGTCGAGCAGGGCGTCGATGCGGGCGGCACTGATTGGATGGCCCATGATGTAGAAGAAACCCCACTCGCGGCAGGCGTGGTCGATGTGTGCGGCCACGGCTGGCCAGGCGTTCTGGTCGTCGCTGTAGAGCGGGGCGATGTCGATGATGGGGAGGCTGGTCATGCGCAATCCTTGAAAGCGATGAATTTCCAATGTGGGAGCGGGCTTGCTCCCACAGGGGGATGGGTGAAGCATTACTTCGGTATTTCAGCCTTCATGCCTTCCACGTAGTAATTCATCGACGCCAGTTCCGCCGTAGTCGCGCTCACGCCTGCCGGGATTTTTTCGACACCGGCCTGATCCTTGATCGGCCCGGTGAACGGCTGCAGCGTACCGCTCTTGATATTGGCGATGAGCTGTTCGGCTTCGCTTTTCACCGCAGCCGGCACCAGGTCGCTGATCGGCAGCTCAACCGTGCCCTCTTTCAAGCCGCCCCAGTAGTCCTGGGACTTCCAGTCATGATCAAGCAGGCTTTGGGCTGCCTGAATGTAGTGCGGGCCCCAGTCGTTGACGATGGAGGTCAGCACCGCCTTCGGTCCGAAGTGCGCCATGTCCGAAGCGTAGCCCACCGCATACACGCCACGACGTTCGGCGGCCTGGATTGGCGCCGGGCTGTCGGTGTGCTGGAACACCACGTCCACGCCCTGGTCGATCAGGGCGTTGGCGGCATCCGCTTCCTTGCCCGGATCGAACCAGGAGTTGACCCACACCACCTTGATTTCGGTACCGGGGTTGTACTTGTTCAGGGCCAGCTGGATGGCGTTGATGTCGCGGATCACTTCCGGGATCGGGAAAGAGGCGACATAGCCGATCTTCCTGGTCTTGGTCATCTTCGCCGCGAGGAAGCCACCGACGTAGCGACCTTCGTAGGTGCGTGCCAGGTAGGTGCCGAGGTTCTTGTCCTGCTTGTAGCCGGTGGCGTGTTCGAAGGTCACCTGGGGAAACTGTTTGGCGACTTTCACGGTCGGGTTCATGTAGCCGAAGGAGGTGGTGAAGATCAGGTCGTATTTGTCCTTGGCCATGTTGCGGATCACCCGCTCGGCGTCGGCCCCTTCGGCCACGTTCTCTACATAGTTGGTGGTGATCTGCGGGCCGAATTTTTCCGCGAGCTCCTTGCGTCCCTGTTCATGCTGATACGTCCAGCCGTGGTCGCCGATCGGGCCGATGTAAACGAAGCCGACTTTCAGCGGGTCGTTGGCGCTGGCACTCAGGCTCGCGCTCAGGCCGATGGCGGCGGTAACGGCGCAAAGCAGCTTCTTCAACGGACGGTTGTGCATGAACTGGAGCTCCATTTTGTTGTGTGATTGGCAGGGGCAATGCAAATGGCTGACCAACCGGACAACAAAATCAAAAGATCGCAGCCTTCGGCAGCTCCTGCATGGCTTCGCGTAGCTCTGTAGGAGCTGCCGAAGGCTGCGATCTTTTTCAACGCCAGAACCAACGCAGTGCATCTGACCAACCTCACGCCACCCTCTGGTGCGCTAAGGTAAAACGAAACGTTAACGTCACCCCGCAGTCCGTAGCTCATCGGCACCACTCGGCAAAATGGCTCGCCATGCTCACCACCCTCAAGCAAGAAGGCTTCCTGCTGTTGGCGTTGATCGCCGCGTGCGTGGCCTATCCGCTGGAGCACTGGATGCTGCACAGCGGCCAGGTCATCGCATTGATCAGCGGGCTGGCGTTGATTGCCTTCATCGTCGCGGCCTAACCAACGCCATCGAAGGCATGACTCATTTCGTGTTGTTTGCGACGTTTATCATGTTGTCGCTGTTGGGACTCTGAAGGCCTCACAAAACCAATGTGGGAGCGAGCCTGCTCGCGATAGCGGTGTGTCATACACAAAGTATGTCGACTGACACGCCGCCTTCGCGAGCAAGCCCGCTCCCACAGTGTTAATTGGTGTTGTGTCAGGTCCCGGCAATCAACTGTCGCGCCGCCTGGCTGTGATCGGCAATCAAGCCCTTCAGGTCCAGCCCCTCGACCTGCCCGTCAATCACCCGCCACTTGCCGCCGACCATCACCCGGTCCGCGCGATCGGCGCCGCACAGCAGCAGGGCCGAGACCGGATCATGGCTGCCGGAGAAGCGCAGTTCATCGAGCTTGAACAGCGCCAGGTCGGCCTGCTTGCCAACGGCCAGTTCGCCGATATCGGTACGGCCCAACAGACTGGCCGAGCCTTTGGTCGCCCAGCCGAGCACGCGTTCCGGGGTGATCTTCTCGGCGCCGTAGCGCAGGCGCTGGATGTACAGGGCCTGGCGCGCTTCGAGCATCATGTTCGAGGCATCGTTGGAGGCCGAACCGTCCACGCCCAGACCCAGCAGGGCGCCGGCGTCAGTCAAATCGATGCTCGGGCAGATGCCCGAGGCCAGGCGCATGTTCGAGCTCGGGCAATGGCAGATACCGGTGCCGGCGGCGCCGAGGCGGGTGATCTCGTCCGGGTTGAAGTGGATTCCATGGGCCAGCCAGGTACGCGGGCCGAGCCAGCCGACGCTGTCCAGATAATCCACGGTGCGCAGGCCGAAGCGTTGCAGGCAGAAATCTTCTTCGTCGAGGGTTTCTGCCAGATGGGTGTGCAGGCGCACGTCGAGTTGGTTCGCCAGTTCGGCGCTGGCCGACATGATTTCCGGGGTCACCGAGAACGGCGAGCACGGTGCCAGGGCGATCTGGATTTGCGCGCCGTCGCCACGTTCGTGGTACTCGGCAATCAGTCTCTGGCTGTCGGCGAGGATCACTTCGCCTTCCTGCACAGTCTGTTGCGGCGGCAGTCCACCGTCCTTTTCGCCGAGGCTCATGGAGCCGCGGGTGAGCATGGCGCGCATGCCCAGTTCACGAACGCTCTCGACTTGCACGTCGATGGCATTTTCCAGACCTTCCGGAAACAGGTAGTGATGGTCGGCGGCGGTGGTGCAGCCGGACAGCAGCAATTCGGCCAGTGCGACCTTGGTGGCGAGGGCGAGTTTTTCCGGGGTCAGGCGTGCCCAGACCGGGTACAGGGTTTTCAGCCACGGAAACAGCGGCTGATTGACCACCGGCGCCCAGGCGCGGGTCAGGGTTTGATAGAAGTGGTGATGGGTGTTGATCAGGCCCGGCAGGATCACATGCTCGCGGGCATCGAACACTTCATTGCACGGTGCGGACGGTTGCTGGCCTGCGCCGAGCACTTCGACGATCAAGCCGTCTTGCAGCACCAGGCCGCCACGGGCATCGAGACCGTTGGAGGTGAAAATGGCGAGGGGATTTTTTAACCAGGTACGGGTCGCAGGCATGTTGGCCGGCTCCTCTGAAAATTGGGTTCAGGGTTGCCAGCTCAGTGTTGCCCTGTCTGCTGATCCAGGTTCGCCGGGGAGGCGAGGTGCGAAGTGTCGATCAAAATGCCGTTATGGGCAAGCCCGGCCCGACAGGACAACAAAAAACCCTGTGGGAGCGAGCTTGCTCGCGATAGCGGTGTGTCAGTCAAATCGTTGTTGGTTGTGCCGTCGTCATCGCGGGCAAGCCCGCTCCCACAGGGTAGTGTGTTGGCGGTGATTACCAGGGAATGGTCTCACCCCGGTAATTGATGAAGTGGTGTCCGCCCTTGCCGACATACGCATTCACCTGATCGACCAGGCCGCGCGTGCTGGTTTCGACGTCGATGTCCGCGCCTTCACCGCCCATGTCGGTCTTCACCCAGCCCGGGTGCAGCGACAGGACAGTGAGCGTTGTATCGCCCAACTGAGTGACGAAGCTGTTGGTCATGGAGTTGAGTGCTGCCTTGCTGGCCTTGTACAGCGCCAGCTCCGGTGCATCGGGCATGGTCACGCTGCCCAGCACCGAACTCATGAACGCCAGCACGCCGCTGTCCGGGCGGATCTGTTCGACAAAACGCTGGGCCAGGTTGATCGGCGCCACGGCGTTGGTGAAAAACAGCTGACCGACTTCGGCCATCGTCGCGCCACCGTTGGGTGTCTGGATATCCGGCCCCTTGACCCCGGCATTGACGAACAGCAGGTCAAACACCTCGCCCTTGAGTTGCTGGCTCAGGGCGGACACTGCTGGCTGATCGTCCATGTCGAGTTGTTCGATCCGCACCTTGCCCAGGGCCTGCAAGGCCTCGGCTTTTTGCGGGTCGCGCACGGTGGCGGTGACTTGCCAGCCATCGGCCAGCAGGGTTTTCACCAGCCCGAGACCAAGCCCCCGGGAGGCGCCGATGATGAGTGCGGTTTTTGCCTTGGACATGAGTGGCTTCCTTGAAAGTTCAGGATCGTGGATTCAATGGACACTGTTGCCCGAGCCGTTGTTGCAACTCTTCGCGTAGCGCGCCGAGTTCGGCCATGCGGGCTTCGATCAGTTTGAGTTTGTCTTGCAGCAGTTGCGTGACGGCGCTGGCCCGGGCCAGTTCACCGATGCGCATCATGATGTCTCGAAGGGGCTTGACCCTGGAGCATACTCCAGGCTTTAGCCTTGTTGCTCCCTGAATTGATGGAGCAATGACGATGTGGACTACAACGCAATATCGCCGGTTGGTGCAAGGCAGTGCCTGGTACGACCTGATCGTGACGGTCGCGTTTGTCACGCCGTGGAGTTTTGCGGCGTTGCATGGGGTTTTGACTGCGCTGAGCCAGGCGTTGAGTTTGCCGGGTGAGCTGCCACCGTTCGAACCGGTGCACATGTTAATGGCGAATCTGTTGGGCTCGATCGTCTGCGTATGGTCGGTGCTGCGGATTCGTGATCCGCAGCAGGTTTTCGGGCGGTATGACGCCGTGGCCAGATTCCTGTTCTCGGCCTGGCAGGCTTATGCCCTGATCCAGGGGGCGAGTTCATTGCTTGTGGTTTTTCTGGTGTTTGAATTGGCGTGGGGCGTGGCTCAGGTGTTGCCTGTTCGGGCCCCTTCGCGGGCAAGCCCGCTCCCACATGGGATGGGTGTGAACTCGGTCAAATGTGGGAGCGAGCCTGCTCGCGAAGAGGACCGAACAGGCACAGCCTAATGCCCGGCCTGCCACGGCTGCCCCAATGACACCGGCGCATACAACCGTGTCCGCAGCGCATCCCGTGACAACAGCACCAGCACTACTATGGTCGCGACATACGGCAGCATCGCCAGCAGGCTCGACGGAATCGCCAGCCCCAATCCCTGCGCCACCAGGTGCAGGATGCTGGCGAGCCCGAACAGGTACGCGCCGAGCAGCAGGCGCCACACCCGCCAACTGGCGAACACCACCAGCGCCAAGGCAATCCAGCCGCGCCCGGCGCTCATGTTCTCCGCCCACATCGGCGTGTACGCCAGGGACAGGTAGGCCCCGGCCAATCCGGCCATCGCGCCACCAAACAACACCGCCAACGTACGCACTGACAACACCGGCAAACCCATGGCACTGGCGGCAGCGGGATTTTCCCCGACGGCTTGAATGATCAGCCCGACACGGCTTTTCAGAATGACCCAGGCCACCAGCGCAAACAGTGCGAACGACAGATAGACCAACAGGTCCTGGGCAAACAGCATCCGCCCGATCAGCGGGATCTGGCTCAGATAGGGAATCGCCAAGGGTTCGAAACCTGCCAGCGGCTTGCCGACCCAGGCCGCACCGACAAAGGTCGACAGGCCCACGCCGAAAATCGTCAGGGCCAGACCGCTGGCCACCTGATTGGCATTGAACACCAGCGCCACCAGCGCAAACAGCGATGACAGCAGCATCCCGGCGAACATCGCCAGCACTACTCCGAGCCACAGGTGCCCGGTGTTGAACGCGACGATGAAACCGATCACCGCGCCAAACAGCATCATGCCTTCCTGGCCCAGGTTGAGGACGCCGCTTTTCTCGCAGATCAGTTCCCCGAGCGCCACCAGCAGCAACGGTGTACCGCAGCGGACCATGGCGTAGAAAATATTGCTCAGCAGATCGATATCCATCACAACGCTCCTGCGTGTACGGCGGTGGCTTGGGCACGACGGTTCCAGCGCAGGTTCAAGCGTGGCCGGTAGAGAATCAGCACGTCACTGGCCAGCAGGAAAAACAGCATCATGCCCTGGAACAATTGGGTGATCGCTTGCGGCAGATTCAGGCTCATTTGAGCGCTTTCACCGCCGATGTACAGCAGCGCCATCAACAGGCTGGAAAACAGAATGCCGATGGGATTGAGGCGGCCGAGAAACGCCACGGTGATCGCCGCGTAGCCGTAGCCCGGCGAGACCTGCGGCACCAACTGACCGATCGGCCCGGTGACTTCGCACACACCGGCAAGGCCCGCCAGACCGCCGCTGATCAATAGCGCGAGCCAGATCAGGCGCTTCTCGCGAAAACCGACGAAACCGGCGGCCCGCTTATCCAGCCCGAGCACCTTGATCTGGAAGCCGACAAAGCTTTTCTGCAACAGCACCCACACCGTCACTAAGGCGAGCAGGGCGAAATACACCCCGGCGTGAACCCGGCCATCCTCCATCAAGAGCGGCAAGCGGCTGGCATCCCCGAACATCGCTGACTCGGGGAAGTTGAACCCGGCGGGATCCTTCAACGGACCGTGAACGCAGAACAGCAACAGGTTCAGCGCGATGTAGTTGAGCATGATGCTGGTCAGGATTTCATTGGCGTTGAAGCGCGTGCGCAACCATGCGGTCAGGCCGGCCCAGGCTGCACCGGCCAGGGTGCCGGTGAGCAGGATCAGCACCAGCGCCCAGCGGCTTTGCAGATCGATGATGTTGACCGCCAGCGCACTGCCGGCCAATGCACCGAGCAGCAGTTGACCTTCGGCACCGATGTTCCAGATGCGCGCCTGGTAGGCGACGGCCAGGCCCAGTGCGCACAGCAGAATCGGCAGGGCTTTGACCAACAATTCAGAGACGCCATACAGGTCGCTGACCGGAGCGATCAGCAGTGTGTGCAAGGTCAGCAGCGGGTCATGCCCGAGCGAGATGAACAACAACGATCCACAGCCCAGGGTCAGCGCAGCCGCCAGCAACGGCGAGCACCACAGCATCAGCCGCGATTGCTGGCCACGGGGTTCAAGAGAAAGCAGCATGTGACACTCCGTTAGCGCGTGGCGGATGCGAGTGATTGAGGGGTAGCGAACTGGCCGGCCATCCAGCCGCCGACATCGCTCAGGCGCGTATCGACCGTGGCGTGGAGCGCCGACAGGCGACCGTCGCACAAGGCGCCAAGGCGATCGCTGATCTGGAACAGTTCGTCGAGGTCTTCGGAAATCACCAGGATCGCCGCGCCGGCATCGCGCAAGGCAATCAAGGCGCGGTGAATGGTGGCGGCCGCGCCGACGTCCACCCCCCAGGTCGGGTGCGCGGCGACCAGCAGCCTGGGTTGCTGGAGGATTTCCCGGCCGAGGATGAATTTCTGCAGGTTGCCGCCGGACAGGCTGCGGGCCGGGGTCTGGCTATCGGGTGTCTTGACCCCGAAACGGCGGATGATTTCCTCGGCCAACACTTCGACTCTACTGCGCCGGATCAGACCCTTATTCACCAGTCCTTGCTGGAAAGCGGTCAATAGCGCGTTGTCTGCCAGGCTCAACTCTGGCACCGCGCCATGGCCCAGGCGTTCTGCTGGGACGAAGCTCAGGCCAAGTCTGCGACGTGCGTCGGGGTGTAAATGGGCAACCGGTTCCTGGCCAAAGCGCAGGGTTGCGCCTTCGTTGCGATTGAGGCGTTGTTCGCCGCTGAGCAAGGCCAGCAGCTCGTCCTGGCCATTGCCCGCGACACCGGCGATGCCGACGATTTCGCCGCTGCGCACTTCAAGATTGATGTCCTTGAGCGAGCATCCGAACGGGTCCGGGTTGTGCCAGGACAATCCACGTACCTCAAGGAACGCATCACCCCCGGTCACCTTCGGATAGTTTGCGTTTAGCTGCGCCGCCTCACCGACCATCAGGCGCGCCAGTTGCTGATCCGTACAGTCGGCTGGCACGCAATGTCCGGTCACGCGTCCGCCGCGCAGTACCGTCGCGCTCTGGCACAGCGCGCGGACTTCCCCGAGCTTGTGGCTGATGAACAAAATGCTGCAGCCCTCGGCGGCGAGCTGGCGCAGGGTGACGAACAAGTCGTCGGCTTCTTGCGGCGTCAGCACCGAAGTCGGTTCATCGAGAATCAACAGGCGGATGTCCTGCATCAGGCAGCGAATGATTTCCACCCGTTGCCGTTCTCCGATCGACAGGCTGTGGACAAGTCGCTCCGGTTCCAGCGCCATGCCATAGCGTCGCGACACCTCGCGAATCTTCGGCTCAAGTTGTCTGGGTGTGCCTGCCGCCGCACCCATGGCCAGGGCGATGTTCTGCGCCACGCTCAAGGTTTCGAACAGCGAGAAGTGCTGGAACACCATGCCGATTCCCAAGCTCCGGGCCTGGGCCGGGTTGCGCAGGGTTACCCGCTGACCTTGCCAGATCACCTCGCCCGAATCGGCCTGGGTGACGCCGTAGATGATTTTCATCAGCGTGCTTTTGCCCGCGCCGTTTTCCCCAAGCAGGGCATGGATCTCGCCAGGGGCAATGGTCAGGTCGATGGCATCGTTGGCCTGGCAACCGGGGTAGCGTTTGCTGATTCCGCGCAGTTGCAGGCGCGGAACCGGATCCGGGATTGGAGCGTGATTGGGCATGACAGGCTCGGTGCTGTTGGACTTGTGCCTGTGGATAAAGCAATTTTCTGGCCATCAGGTCAGGAAAATATTCAGGTCCTGTGAGCCGAGGCGTTGAGTCCGCAGCTTTCAAATGAGCCACGCAGAGCCCGGCACCACATGGGGGCAATGGTGCAAATCAAGCCCCGATTTTGCTCGTGGGCTTTTGCTCAAAAAATGATCAATCGACCACAAGCCATACCCTGCAGGGTGCCGAGACGGCCATGAACGGGTTATCCACAGATTGCTCCACAGTATTTGTGCGCAAGCTCAAGGCATGGGCATAAGCACTGGGTGGCTTTCTTCTAAAGGTGATAAATCGCCGTAACTGTTTGTTTTTGCTTGAATTTGAAGCGCTTGATGGCAGATTGGACGAAAATTGAGCAAAGTCCGCAAAGCCGCATGACAGAAGGGTTACAGCGGTATGTGCTCAGGTTATCCACAGCCGGGTGCACAGCAGATGTGGGCAAATATGGAATAAGTGGAAAAGCGGCGTGCCCCAAAAGATCGCAGCACGATTCCGTGTAGGAGCTGCCGAAGGCTGCGATCTTTTGCGCTTGTTTTCAGCGCTGCAAGAGAATACGTCCACGACTCAAATCGGCCAGCTGTGACTGCAAGGTATCGATCTGCGCATCGCCTACCGCCAACTGCAACTCGACACCATTGGCGGTGAAGCTTTCATCCACAACCAGTCCACCTGCCTCCGCCACCCGCAGCTTGACCAACGCCAACTCGGCAAACCCGCAAGCGCATCGCAACGGCACCCGGCTGATCAACTCAACCTTTGGCGCCGCTTGCAGGCATTTGTTCGCACCGCCGCCATAGGCCCGGGCGAGACCACCGGTGCCCAGTTGGATGCCGCCGTACCAGCGAATCACCAGCACCGCGACCTGATCACAGTCCTGTGCCTCTATCGCCGCCAGAATCGGCCGACCTGCGGTGCCGCCGGGTTCGCCATCATCGGTGCTGCGATATTGATCGCCGAGCTTCCACGCCCAACAGTTGTGCGAGGCATTCAAGTCACTGTGCTGTTCAATGAACGCCTGGGCCTCGGTCGGGCTGGATATCGGCGCGGCGAAGGTGATGAAGCGGCTCTTGCGAATCTCTTCGCGGTATTCGCAAAAACCGCTGAGGGTAAAAGGCATACGTACCTGAATGGCTAATTAAATGGCAGGTTTCAGGCCGCAGCCCTTGAGAATGATGCGGATCAGGTTGTCCCCGGCGTCTTCCATGTCCTGTTTGGTCAACCGGGTGCGCCCGGTGACGCGGCAGATCTGCGTGGCGAAGTCGGCGTAATGCTGGGTGCTGCCCCACAACAGGAAGATCAGGTGCACCGGATCGACCGGGTCCATTTTACCGGCGTCGATCCAGGCCTGGAACACGCCCGCACGGCCCTGGAACCAGGCGCGATAGTCCTGGTTGAAATACTCGGTCAGGCACTCACCGCCACTGATGACTTCCATGGCGAATATTCGCGACGCTTGCGGCTGGCGGCGGGAGAACTCCATTTTGGCGCGAATGTAACGGGTCAAGGCCTCGGTCGGATCATCCTCGGCGGTGAGGGTGTTGAAGGTGCTGTCCCACAACTCGATGATGTTGCTCAGCACCGCCACGTACAAACCGAGCTTGTTGGTGAAGTAGTAATGCAGGTTTGCCTTGGGCAGCCCGGCATTCTGGGCGATGGTGTTCATGCTCGTGCCTTTGTACCCGTGACGGGCGAACTCGTCTTCGGCGGCTTTGATGATGGTCTCTTCGTTCTTCTGACGAATGCGGCTGACGGGTTTTCCGCCGTGGGCTGGGACTTCAAAGGTCATAAGCACTTCCGAACTGGTGGGTGGGACGGCCAGTGCGTTGATAACGTACCCATCGGCTTCAGACAAGTCCTCACACAATAAAACCCTGCCCCGCAATCTAATGTGGGAGCGGGCTTGCTCGCGAAGACGGTGTGTCAAACAACATTGCTGCTGGATGTACCGGCCTCTTCGCGAGCAAGCCCGCTCCCACAGGTTTCTGTAATCCAAAATTTCAACGCGTCGCGGCCAGGCTCTCGAGAAAGCTCTCCAGTACCAGATGCGGGCGACGCCCCTTGCGTGTGACCGAGGCCAGGCTCAGGTCATAGAAGCGCGTTTTGGCTTTCAACGCTCGCAACCGGCCCTGCTGTACCCAAAGACTCGCATAGTGATCCGGCAGGTAACCGATATAGCGTCCGGTCAGGATCAGGAATGCCATGCCTTCGCGGTCCGAGGCGCTGGCGGTGCAATTGAGCGCCTGGTAGTGGGCCTGGATCTCCGCTGGCAATCGAAAGGTGGGTGCGATGGCGTCCTGACTATTCAGGCGCTCGTCGTCCAGTTGTTTGTCGTCGACGTAAAACAGCGGATGGCCGACCGCGCAATACAGCAGCGAGCGTTCGCTATACAACGGTTGGTACTCCAGCCCCGACAGTGCGCTTGCCTGCGGCACCACGCCGACGTGCAGACGGCCGTCGAGTACGCCTTGTTCGACCTCATTGGGCGCGATCATGCGGATCTGGATCTGCACGTCCGGGCCGCGCTCTTTCAACTGCGCGAGGGCATGGGTGATGCGCATGTGGGGCAGGGTGACCAGGTTGTCCGTCAGACCAATGATCAATTCACCACGCAAGTGCTGGTGCAGGCCGTTGACCTCGGTGCGGAAGCTTTCCAGCGCACTCAACAGTTGCAACGCCGATTGATAGACCTCGCGACCTTCCTCGGTCAGGGAAAAACCGGCGCGTCCACGTTGGCACAGGCGCAGGCCGAGGCGTTGCTCCAGATCGCTCATCTGCTGGCTGATCGCTGAACGACCAATGCCCAGCACGGTTTCCGCCGCGGAGAAGCCGCCGCATTCCACCACGCTGCGAAAGATCCTCAGCAGGCGAATATCAAAGTCGCTGACCTGGGCCAGCGGATCGGGACGGCGAGCGCTCATGCGGGTTACTCAAAGTTTAGTGATTGGCTGACTGAACATTAGAAGAGTTGCATTTCACAGACTTTATCCCCGTGGCAATTTAGCTGCAACAACGGTTTTCAATCCTTACGCCGCTTACTGCCTTGCGAGGTTTTGCCCATGAACTTGCCTGAAAACGCCCCGACTTCGCTGGCCAGCCAGCTCAAGCTCGATGCTCACTGGATGCCTTACACCGCCAACCGCAACTTCCAGCGCGACCCGCGCCTGATCGTTGGCGCCGAAGGCAGCTGGCTGATCGACGACAAGGGGCGCAAGGTGTATGACTCGCTGTCGGGTCTGTGGACCTGTGGCGCCGGGCACACCCGCAAGGAAATCCAGGAAGCGGTCGCCAGGCAACTGGGCACGCTCGATTACTCGCCAGGCTTCCAGTACGGTCATCCGCTGTCGTTCCAGCTGGCCGAGAAAATCACCGACCTGACCCCGGGCAACCTGAACCACGTGTTCTTCACCGACTCGGGTTCCGAGTGTGCTGACACCGCGGTGAAGATGGTCCGTGCCTACTGGCGCTTGAAGGGCCAGTCGACCAAAACCAAGATGATCGGCCGTGCCCGTGGCTACCACGGTGTGAACATCGCGGGCACCAGCCTCGGCGGCGTGAACGGCAACCGCAAATTGTTCGGTCAGGCGATGATGGACGTCGACCACCTGCCGCACACTCTGCTGGCAAGCAACGCCTACTCCCGTGGCATGCCGGAGCAGGGTGGCATCGCCCTGGCTGACGAACTGCTCAAGCTGATCGAACTGCACGATGCATCGAACATCGCGGCGGTATTCGTCGAACCATTGGCCGGTTCCGCTGGCGTGCTGGTTCCGCCGCAGGGTTACCTCAAGCGTCTGCGTGAAATCTGCGACCAGCACAACATCCTGCTGGTGTTCGACGAAGTGATCACCGGTTTCGGCCGTACCGGCACCATGTTCGGCGCCACCACCTTCGGCGTGACTCCGGACCTGATGTGCATTGCCAAACAAGTCACCAATGGCGCGATCCCGATGGGCGCGGTGATTGCCAGCTCCGAGATCTACCAGACCTTCATGAATCAGCCGACGCCTGAGTACGCGGTTGAGTTCCCCCATGGCTACACCTATTCGGCACACCCGGTGGCGTGCGCGGCAGGCCTGGCAGCACTCGACCTGCTGCAAAAGGAAAACCTGGTACAGAGCGTGGCCGAAGTCGCACCGCATTTCGAAAATGCGCTGCACGGCCTCAAAGGCACCAAGAACATTATCGACATCCGCAACTTCGGCCTGGCCGGTGCGATCCAGATCGCTCCACGTGACGGCGATGCGATCGTGCGTCCGTTCGAAGCCGGCATGGCGCTGTGGAAAGCCGGGTTCTATGTCCGCTTCGGCGGCGACACCCTGCAGTTCGGCCCAACCTTCAACAGCAAGCCGCAGGACCTGGATCGTCTGTTCGACGCGGTCGGCGAAGTGCTGGGCAAGATCGACTGATTTGACAACACACCTGTAGGAGCGAGCTTGCTCGCGATGGACGTTAACGATGATGCGGGCTGCCTGGATGAACGCGGCGCCCTCACTATCTTCGCGAGCAAGCTCGCTCCTACACAAAGCATCTATATATAGCAGGCGCCATTTCGTAGGCGCCTGTGGACAACTTTTCAGGAGCTTCCATGAGCGTTATTCCGCATTTGATCAATGGCGAACTGGTGACCGAGAACGGTCGCGCGGTTGATGTGTTCAACCCGTCTACCGGTCAGGCTATTCACAAGTTGCCGCTGGCGACCCGCGAAACCATCCAGAGCGCCATCGACGCGGCCAAGGCTGCATTCCCGGCCTGGCGCAACACGCCACCGGCCAAGCGTGCTCAGGTGATGTTCCGCTTCAAGCAACTGCTGGAGCAGAATGAGGCTCGCATCTCGCAATTGATCAGCGAAGAGCACGGCAAGACCCTGGAAGATGCTGCCGGTGAACTGAAGCGCGGCATCGAGAACGTCGAGTTCGCTTGCGCGGCTCCGGAAATCCTCAAGGGCGAGTACAGCCGCAACGTCGGCCCGAACATCGATGCCTGGTCTGACTTCCAGCCGTTGGGCGTTGTCGCCGGTATCACGCCGTTCAACTTCCCGGCCATGGTGCCCCTGTGGATGTACCCGCTGGCGATCGTCTGCGGCAACTGCTTCATTCTCAAGCCGTCCGAGCGTGACCCGAGCTCGACGCTGCTGATTGCCCAGTTGCTGCTGGAAGCCGGTTTGCCTAAAGGCGTACTGAGCGTGGTGCACGGCGACAAGACTGCGGTGGATGCGTTGATCGAAGCGCCGGAAGTCAAGGCGCTGAGCTTCGTCGGTTCGACGCCGATTGCCGAATACATCTACTCCGAAGGCACCAAGCGCGGCAAACGCGTTCAGGCCCTGGGTGGTGCAAAGAACCACGCCGTGCTGATGCCGGATGCCGACCTGGACAACGCTGTCAGCGCACTGATGGGCGCTGCTTACGGTTCTTGCGGTGAGCGCTGCATGGCAATCTCTGTGGCCGTGTGTGTTGGTGACCAGGTCGCCGACGCTCTGGTGGCCAAACTGGTTCCGCAAATCCAGGCGCTGAAAATCGGTGCCGGTACTTCCTGCGGTCTGGACATGGGCCCACTGGTGACTGGTCAGGCTCGTGACAAAGTCAGCGGTTATGTAGAAGACGGCGTAGCCGCTGGCGCGACGCTGGTGGTGGATGGTCGTGGCCTGACCGTGGCCGGTCATGAAGAAGGCTTCTTCCTGGGTGGTTGCCTGTTCGACAACGTCACGCCAGAGATGCGTATCTATAAAGAAGAGATCTTCGGGCCGGTGTTATGCGTTGTTCGGGTCAACAGCCTGGAAGAGGCCATGCAGCTGATCAACGATCACGAGTATGGCAACGGCACCTGCATCTTCACCCGTGACGGCGAAGCGGCGCGGTTGTTCTGCGACGAGATCGAAGTCGGCATGGTCGGCGTCAACGTACCGTTGCCGGTGCCGGTCGCCTATCACAGCTTCGGCGGGTGGAAGCGTTCGCTGTTCGGCGACCTGCACGCCTACGGCCCGGATGGCGTGCGTTTCTACACTCGCCGCAAGGCCATCACCCAGCGCTGGCCGCAGCGTGCGAGCCATGAAGCTTCGCAGTTCGCGTTCCCTAGCTTGTAAGTAGAAGGGCGTAGAAGGCCGACCCATTGGGTCGGCCTTTTTGGTTTAGGGGCTTTTTGGGGCTAAATGACAGATTTGTGAAAACAGGTGTTGACGGCAGATTCTGGAGGCCTATAATTCGCCCCACTTCCGGCGCAGTCGAAACGGAAAACTCCTTGATAAACAAAGAGTTACGCAGTTTTCGGCAGCGGGTTGCTTCAGGTCATCGAAGCGCTAGGGAAGTTGAAAAAGAGGTGTTGACAGCAGCGAGTAACGCTGTAGAATTCGCCTCCCGCTGACGAGAGATCGAAAGCGCAAGTGGTTGAAGTTGCTAAGGATTCCTTGAAAGCTTCTTAAAAAAATCACTTGACAGCAAATGAGGCTGCTGTAGAATGCGCGCCTCGGTTGAGACGAAAGATCTTAACCAACCGCTCTTTAACAACTGAATCAAGCAATTCGTGTGGGTGCTTGTGGAGTCAGACTGCTAGTCAACAGATTATCAGCATCACAAGTTACTCCGCGAGAAATCAAAGATGTAACCAACGATTGC